>CAJUMZ010000012.1:0-18486 GCA_910587665.1 uncultured Muribaculum sp. | reverse complement strand
TTATTGTAGCCTCGCCGACCGACACGGCGGTCACGTTGCCCTCGGCATCGACAGTCGCTACCGACGCATCAGACGTAGACCATGTTACTGTCTTGTCAGTGACATTCTCAGGGAGGACTGTGGCTGCAAGTTTTGCAGATGCACCTATTGTAAGCGAAAGCTCGGTCTTGTCAAGGGCGATGCTCTCTGCAAGAACAGGACTTACCGTCACCTTGCACGTAGCTGACTTGTCGCCGCAGGCCGCAGTTATTGTAGCCTCGCCGACCGACACGGCGGTCACGTTGCCCTCGGCATCGACAGTGGCCACCGACGCATCCGACGTAGTCCAAACTATAGTCTTGTCGGTCACGTCATCAGGCAATACCGTTGCTGTAAGTTTTGCAGATGCTCCTATGGTAAGCGAAAGCTCGGTCTTGTCAAGGGCGATGCTCTCTGCAAGAACAGGACTTACCGTCACCTTGCACGTAGCTGACTTGTCGCCGCAGGCCGCAGTTATTGTAGCCTCGCCGACCGACACGGCGGTCACGTTGCCCTCGGCATCGACAGTCGCTACCGACGCATCAGACGTAGACCATGTTACTGTCTTGTCAGTGACATTCTCAGGGAGGACTGTGGCTGCAAGTTTTGCAGATGCACCTATTGTAAGCGAAAGCTCGGTCTTGTCAAGGGCGATGCTCTCTGCAAGAACAGGACTTACCGTCACCTTGCACGTAGCTGACTTGTCGCCGCAGGCCGCAGTTATTGTAGCCTCGCCGACCGACACGGCGGTCACGTTGCCCTCGGCATCGACAGTGGCCACCGACGCATCCGACGTAGTCCAAACTATAGTCTTGTCGGTCACGTCATCAGGCAATACCGTTGCTGTAAGTTTTGCAGATGCTCCTATGGTAAGCGAAAGCTCGGTCTTGTCAAGGGCGATGCTCTCTGCAAGAACAGGACTTACCGTCACCTTGCACGTAGCTGACTTGTCGCCGCAGGCCGCAGTTATTGTAGCCTCGCCGACCGACACGGCGGTCACGTTGCCCTCGGCATCGACAGTGGCCACCGACGCATCCGACGTAGTCCAAACTATAGTCTTGTCGGTCACGTCATCAGGCAATACCGTTGCTGTAAGTTTTGCAGATGCTCCTATGGTAAGCGAAAGCTCGGTCTTGTCAAGGGCGATGCTCTCTGCAAGAACAGGACTTACCGTCACCTTGCACGTAGCTGACTTGTCGCCGCAGGCCGCAGTTATTGTAGCCTCGCCGACCGACACGGCGGTCACGTTGCCCTCGGCATCGACAGTGGCCACCGACGCATCCGACGTAGTCCAAACTATAGTCTTGTCGGTCACGTCATCAGGCAATACCGTTGCTGTAAGTTTTGCAGATGCTCCTATGGTAAGCGAAAGCTCGGTCTTGTCAAGGGCGATGCTCTCTGCAAGAACAGGACTTACCGTCACCTTGCACGTAGCTGACTTGTCGCCGCAGGCCGCAGTTATTGTAGCCTCGCCGACCGACACGGCGGTCACGTTGCCCTCGGCATCGACAGTCGCTACCGACGCATCAGACGTAGACCATGTTACTGTCTTGTCAGTGACGTCATCAGGCAATACCGTTGCCGTAAGCCTTGCTGTTCTTCCAAGAAATAATTCAAGTGTTTCAGGTAAAATAACTTTTTCTGCGGGCTGAACCACACTAACCTTACAACTGTCAGTAACTGTCTTATTAACTAATCCCTTTATCATTGCAACACCAGCCTTAACCGCGATAATAACGCCATCTGCATTCACGGATGCAATCTGATTATCAGAAGAACTCCAAGTAATTTCCTTATCAACACTATTTTCAGGCAATACCGTAGCGGACATTCTATGTTCCTCACCTACATTTAAAATTAGCTTATGAGTGTCAAATTTTAAATCTGTCGCACCTTGCATAACCGTGACATTGCACTCAGCTTTTGCAGAACCATAAATTGTAGCTGTAATTATAGCATTACCTCCTTTTAATCCGCAAATAACACCGTTTTCATCCACAGTAACACAATTTACATCAGATGAAGCCCATGTAATTTTCGCATCTTCCGGAATCGTAGTCGCAATTAACTTATAACTATCTCCTGACGTAATCGCAATTGAACTTTCCTTGAGAAATATAGATTCTGAACCAGGAATTGGCAGAATATTCAAAATATCTTTCCATCCTTCTGCGTTTTTATAAACATTCAAAGCAGAAGCCGGAACGTACACTTGAATTCGGCTCAAATTATCGTTATTATATCCAAACACATATTTGGATTCGATTACCGGCGGAATAATTGACTTACATACAACTTTACGCAAATCATAAGTTGCAAATGCACAAGTGCCAATTTTTTCAATAGATGATGGCAACTCTACTTCCTCTATATGCGTATTGGCAAAAGCATATTCACCAATTTCCTTTAATGTCTCGTTAAATATTACGCTTGTCATTTCTGAGCAATCTTTAAACGAACTTGCTCCAATCTTTTGCAAACCAGAAGGAAATACGATAGATTCCAGATAACATTTTGAAAATGTTCTATCTCCTATTATCTTAACCCTATCCCCCAGTACTATTTTACTACAGTAGGTACCATAAAATAAATCATCCTGTATCTCTTCAAAGTCACATAATACAGACCATAAACCACCACCTTTAAATGGACATTGCCCGCTTACATTGGACCATGAAGTGCTGCCAACAACCTCTCTATAAATTTCAATTTTTGGAATTGACTTAAAAGGCCAACAAGCCCAATCATAATTATAACTTAAACCTAATGTCGTGGAACCATTTTCAATTATACAATAATTAACCGTACCAAAAATGCCACCGGGCAATGATGAAATGTATGATGGGATAACAAGCTTCTCAATTGTACTACCATAAAAAATAAACGGTTGAAGATTGCTAAATCCATTAAAATCCAATTCTCCCATTTTCACACCGTCAAACGCATCATTTCGGATAAATTTAACACTTTCGGGAATAACATATTTCTCACACTCCTTTCCCGCCGGATAGCAATATAGTTCATTTCCCTTCTTATTATATAAAATGCCATTCACAGAACTATAAACCTCATTATCAAGGTTAACATTTATTTCCTGTAACGCGCTGCAACCCATAAATGCAGAATTATCTTGATATTCTACCGTGCTCTTTCTTATCCTCAATCCTATATTATTTACATCCTTGCCTATAGTAACTTTTTTTAGCGTCAAACAATTCATGAATGCAGTATTTTTTATTTCAAGTACACCTGCCGGAATATCTACTTCTGTCACTTTACTTTTAGCAAAGGCATTCATTTCTACAGTAGTGACATTATAGGATTCACCCTCTGAAACGACTGTCGATGGAATATTAACGACACCTTCATAGACAATCAGTGCTCCGGTGGAATCATATTTCTGAATCACGCCACATGTATGTTCAGTAGAAGAAATAACCCTATACCATAGTCCTCCGTACTCAAAATCCTTAGATTCTGCGTTAAAAGCAGCAAGTAGCATCAGACACAACAATAATTTTTTCATAAAATATTTTCTATTATTTTATCTTAGGCTCTCCGGTGGCTTCTGACAGAGAAGGTTTTACATAGCAAAAAGGCGTGAAGCCTCGTCGGCTTATCCATCATTCTGAGGCCTTCGCATTGCCCGATTTACATGGATAAGCAACACGGAAAGCCCACGCCGATATAATCAGCAATCCCTCACGGGATAAAATGATTACACCACATGGACATCCTGCTGCATTATCTTCATGTAAACCGGAAAGTTGCGAAGTTTCAGAATGATGAAGATAAAGCGTAGAACGCCCTTTTTCAAAAAATTATCCGCCATCCCCGCTTGCCCTAACAGGCTTTCCGTGGATGACAGCCACAAAAATACTTATTATCTCAATAAAAACACAAACTTACACTGCTATTTAACACTATTATCTGCGTAATCCTGACTTTTTACAGGGGAAGGACCTTTGTACTGACTAATGTCAGGAATTTTTCGCGGTGTTCCTGTGAGCCCAACGAAGTTTCGCTGCAATTATACCATTCAAGATTTCTAAATCCAACCGCGTCAAGCACCCTATTTTTGAAGTATTCATTGAAGAAAGGCTCAAAAAGCTCGGTGGGCGATTGGGAAGTTGTAAACATAACGGTGCGCTCCACATTAATTTTATCCGGGACAAGAGCACCCGCGTCATTATAGGTATATGCAGTTCCGACAAGCATTACCTTATCAAAGAAACCTTTCACAATTGCAGGCATCATTCCCCACCAAACGGGAAATATCATGAAGAGAGAGTCGGTGCGTAGAAGTATTTCAATATATTTCTTTACAAGGGGATCAGCACTCTCACCTTTGCTGTAAAGCCTAAGGCTTTCAGCCTCAAAAGCGGGATTGAAGCCATCGGCATAAAGGTCAATTACCTCATAATCCTTATTTTCCGATTTAAGTTTACTCTCTACGGATTCAAGAATTGCATGATTGAAACTCTTGGCATAGGGATGGGCATAAAGAATTGTAACCATAAACAGATGTATTATATTAACCAATTTATTTAAGTACAATGTATCCCCATCACATTTTGTTCATCACCACATAGATATTCCTGAATTTCTTGACTCGGAAGAAAGCAGATGTCAAGCACCGGCTACGGCGATGTTAAGGCGATCGAGTGAAAAGTGTTCGCGGGCAACGCGCGCAAGCTCCTCGGCGGTGAGAGACTTCACCGCGGCCACTTGCCGCTCGAAATATTTCGGCGGGATAAATGCCACCAACCGGTTAATATAATAATCCATTATATCAAATGGCGAGTCAAGCGACGAAGCAAGCGACGACATTGCATGCTGCTTAAGGCGCTTCATCTCCTCATCCTTAAAATCACCGGTCGAAAGACGTTTTATCTCCCTGATTGTCTCCTCTATCAAAGGATCTACCGTGGAATTATCGGTTGAACTGCTTATACCGATTATTCCGCCCTCAGGATAACCGAGCAGATAGGAGTTAATGCCATATGTATATCCCTTGTCTTCACGGATATTGCTCATAAGTCGGCTACCGAAGTACCCTCCGAGAGCCATCACAAGCAACCTCAAGGCTATATAATCTGGATGCTCCCTCCCTATAGCAGGGACAGCCATCCTGACGGCACTTTGAAGCGCACCGTCGACACGTATACGCTCCTCAGCCACCGCACGACAGTCAAATTTAACTATATTGAAAGGCAACGGTGTCCCCCTCTTTACCGGCATCGAGCCAAACAGATCACGTACAAGCCGCTCAATTTCAGGAGTTATACGACCCGCAAGAAACAGCGTCATCGAGCTTTCTCCGGCATCATCCACCACGGGGGTAAATACTTTTTTGTGCCACCGCAACAGATCATCGCGGGTATAACGGCGTATCTCTTCCGGCGTCTCGTCTACAGCAAGCGGATGTCCCTCACCCATCACCATACGGTTGATAGCGATAGCCGCCTGCGCCTCCACCTTGGCACGCTTGATCTCCTCATTCTTGGCGACCTTTTCCCTAAGTACCTCAAAGTTTTTTTCAGGGAAAGTCGGTTCGAGCATCATCTCGGGCAAAAGCGGAATTACATTTGCCGCCATCGAGTTGAGAGTATACAGTTTCAACGTGGAAAAGTGGGAATCAGCCGAGACAAACAGTTTGGCCCCATTATACTCGATTATATCTGCAATCTCTTCACCGTCGTGGCTTGCCGTACCCTCCCTCATCATTGAAAGCACAAGGGCCGGAAGCGACTTCGCGCTTGACTCGGCAACACCTCCACGCCAAACACAGGTTAGGCAACATGCCTCCTGATTTCCGTGATCAAGCCGGTATAGCGGAATTCCGTTGTCAAGCACACTTTTTGTCACATCAGGCATCACCAACTCGCCAAACTCCCTTATTTCCGGAGCCTTTGCCCTGTCAGGAATCCCGCCTTGCATAATCATGAGTTTAAAGATTTACACAACTCGACCGCACGCTGAAGATCGGCGGGAGTATCTATTCCTATTGTCGGGCAGTCGGTCACGCCTACCTTTATCTTAAAGCCGTTTTCAAGCCAACGGAGCTGTTCAAGCGACTCCGCAAGTTCAAGCTTACCCTGTGGAAGCGATGTTATCCGGGCAAGGGTAGCCGCACGATAGGCATACATACCGACGTGGGTGTAAAACTGCACACCGCGAAAACGGTCCTCAGGAGTCTGACTGCGCACATACGGTATCACCGAACGGCTGAAATACAGTGCATTCATATCATCGTCGATCACGACCTTGGGCGTATTGGGGTCACTCAACTCATCATATCCGCGAGCGGGGTCAAACGGTCGCACAAGTGTAGCAAGTTCGGTCGAAGCATCATCAAAACAATGTTTCAGCGCGGCAATCTGCCGTGGATCAATAAAAGGCTCGTCGCCCTGTATATTGATTATCACGTCGGCATCAGAGCCAACGTTAAGGTATGCCTCATGACAGCGGTCAGTGCCGCTGCGATGATCGGGCGATGTCATGACGGCTTTGCCTCCAAAGCCTTTAACCGTCGCGGCTATACGGTCATCGTCGGTAGCCACCCACACCTCTTCAAGCTCTTTTGAAGCCTGACGGTAGACACGTTCAATCATTGTCATGCCGCATATGTCGGCAAGCGGCTTTCCGGGGAAACGCGATGAAGCATATCGCGCAGGTATGATTCCTATGAATTTCATGATTCAGTAGTTTTATTGTTATTATTCTGTTTCTTTGGGGCACTTAACATCGAAGGCGCAAGAAACACCCCTACCAAAAGATATACATAATAAGTGATTATGCGCCAGAAAAGTGCTATTATAAGCGCGATGCTTCCATTATGAAGCATGTCGCCGTAATATTCAGTAAACAGCCATTCGCTCACCCCACTGCCGCCGGGGGTAGGGCTTACCATCAGTACGACCCACACAACAAACTGCCGACCAAAAACGACAAGCTGATCGGCGCCGGGCACAAAACCGAGAAAAAGCGCATTTACCACCAGATAGCGCGACGACCATGTCAATGCCGTGGCGCAAAACGCCTCCAGCCACCATCCTACAGAGCGCGTACGAAGCGACTCCGAAGTCGCCACCATATTGTCGCCAAGCGCGGCGACCGAATCCTGCCACCGGCGTAAAGGCTTGAATTTAAAAATATATATCAATGCACGTCGGATTGCATTCGGTCTGACGATTATACCCATAAAAAGTATGGCGGTCCATGCAAACAATACTGCGTAGACTGACCAGAACACCCATTTCAGACCGATCATGAAAGATGATGTCGCGTGAAATCCAAACAATTCATCATACGGGATAATAGCTACGATGACCGGACACGACACGACAAAGAAAAGCTCGTCAAGAAACAATGTGGTCATCATCAGCGTGGTCGCCCTACCGAGGTTGATACCCTCATGATGGAGAAAAATCATGCCGAGCGATGACCCTCCCACTGCCGAAGGAGTGATCGCCGAGGTAAATTCACACATGAAATTGACCTTTATCGCCTGCCACCAGGTAATATCCTTGTCGGTCAGCGACCTGAACCGCCACGTGAGTCCGAAGTCCCGTCCTGCCATAAATACCCAGGCAAGCGCGATGCACAGGATGACACGACTGTCGAAATGCACCTGCTTCCACACGTCGGGATTAAACTCCTTGTGAAAAAGCCAAGCCACAACACACAATCCTATCACCACAGGAAGTGCGACACGCCACCACATAGAGCGCTGTCTGCCATTGTCAACTGAATCAGCGGCGCCCATAACGTTCAATTATCTCTTTATATCGTTGGATAACCTCTTCCATCACCTCGCGCCATGAGCGCGTAAGTGTCGACGAAGCTCCTTTTGCCGCCCTCACAACCGAATCGCGGTCGGCATAAAGGCTACGTATTTTCGACGCATAGCTCTCAGGCGACTCCTCGACAAGAAATCCGTTAAACCCGTCAGTAACCACTTCTGCCGCCGTAGAGCCTTCGACAAGCATTGCCGGGGTTCCCATCATTGCCGCCTCACGAACCACCAGCGGCGCATTGTCATAGCGCGACGGAAATAGAAACATGTCGGCGGCGGCATAATATGATTTGAGGGTCTCACGGTCGCTTATCACACCGTGAAGCCTGATTTTGTCTTCCAGATTAAGCCGTTTTATCAGGTCATTCATCTCCCCCACGGCATATCCCGTACCTACAAACTCCATTTTCACCGGCAGGTCACGAAGCCGATCCACAGCCTCTATGATAAGCAGCACTCCTTTTTCCCTTATATGCTGACCCACGAAAAGAAGCACCATCTCTTCCGGGGCATATCCGAGTTTCGCACGCTGCCGTGCCTTAAAATCCATGATGGAGTCAAAATCCGACATTTCAAGGTCTATACCGTTTTCCACCACGGTAAGCCGACCTTTGTAACCATACTCCCTGACAGTTTCCTCGACTTTTGCCTGCGGTATCCACACATCGTCGGCGGCGTTGAAAAAGTCCATTATACGGTCCATGATCCGCCTTACCATCCACGGCGGTAGCGAATGTTCAAGATCTGTGCGGTATTTAGAGTGGAACGTTGCAACAAGCGGCACATGCTGCTTGCGAGCCGCATACACGGCAAGACGCCCAGACGAAAACGGACAATGGGAATGCACGAGGGCAAACGGCACATTGCGCATCTTGTGCCATATAAATGGGTCAAGTTTCGGATAACCGTAGCGATATGGCTTCCGTGAGGCGATTGAAAGTGAAAAATATCGGTAGAGATCGTATCCTTCATGAGGAGGATTTACGGGATTCCACGGCGTGACAACACACGCTCGCTTACCGAAAGCTGTAAGCCACCGTACATAATTCTGCACCGTAAGCGTCACGCCGTCAAGCACCGGCGGAAAACTGTCATTAAACAGCCCGTAGACTCCTTCGCCCCTACCCTTATCCATTATTGCCCAAGGCAATTACTATCATTTAACAATCTTAAAGCTCTCGACACTGCCGTCGGCTCTCCTTACCGTCTTTATATACAAGCCGTGTCCGGGATCAGTCACCGACCGACCTGCAAGGTCAGTATATGTTTCCTCAACGACAGGACTATTGTCAATCGCAGCATCATCAATACCGGTCACCTTATTGTTTACAAGCGGCGAATAATATGTCTTCCCGTTATCCACGTAAAAGCTTTGTACACCTACCGCCTCGATGCCCTCGTCAAAAAGGATAAACGTATGTTTCTGCCCCTCGATAGTAATATCGCCCGACATTCCGTCATGCGCATCGGTAAAGAGATACGGTATATCGGTAATCTCCTCGTCAAGCATAAGGTAATCATTTGGGTTAAGCGTAAATTTGGCATCGTTGATATAGATGTTGTAATACAACTTTTCAGTGTCAAGCAACATGCCATCGGCATTAAGTGCCGGAATATCAAATGTCACATATCCGAAGCCCATGCTGTCATAATACCGGTAAGCCGATATCGACGGGGCAGCAGGTGTGAAATCACCGACGTCACTTTTGCGCAATACAGGCGTCTCATACAAGTCTTCATACCATAAATATTCACTCTTCAAGTCAGTAAAAGGCGTGAAAAGAGCCGAAGTCTGACACGAATAACTTCCATCGGCATCAAGTGTAAAGACCAGGTTGTCGACAGGATCAAACGAAGTGACAAAGCCGGCGATACTCTCGTCATAAGCGAGCTCTACATTCACGGCATAGAAATACGTCAGGTATGAATCATCATCATTTATGCCAAGATATTGTCCGGAAGGGAATACAATACCATCAGCTGTCTTTGTCCCGACAATCGGGGCAAGAGACTCACCGCTCTCGGATGTAAAGAAATCGCCGATATAGCATTTATCTCCTTCAAATGCCATTTTTACATAGTGTCCTATGCCGCTATATATAAGCGACCAGTCTTCTATGGTGGCATTATCCGGAATGGTGGCAGCGACGGCATTTAAAGGCTCAAACCTCATATCGCGCTCGCCGAATCCCGACCATACATATTCATCAAGATCATTAAGAGTAAGACCAAGTAACGCCTCCTCTTCCATTACCCATGATTCACCTTCCTTTGCAAACGTAAGTGTCTGATCGGCCGATAGCTCCATACTCATGCCGTCAGCCGAGAATTCGAGCAGACATGCATAGAGCTCGTACTCTTCTCCATCTTCTTCAATTGACGCAAAATTCTGCGGAAAATCAAATGTCATTTTCGTTCCATCCACATGTCCCTTGATGTAAGTATCGGTGGGAAATTGCGAGAAAGGATTTTTCATGTACACATCACCGTTGCCACCGGTGACTATGATTCCGGCAAAACCACAATCAACCGTCTCACCTGCTGTCTCCCCAATCGGAGCGATTGCGATAGAGCTTCGGGAATATACCGTCATAATCCCTTCCGGATCGGCTATTATGTCGGTCTCCGCCAGAGATGCCGTTGATGATTTCAACATATCGGTCAACTTTGTCGATGATATCCCAACCGGAAACTCACGTGTATAATTCCTTGCTTTACTTATTTCCATCGGATAAACCGACAATGACATTCCGACAGAAAAGACTGCAAAAGCGGCTAATTTAATTAAATTCATATATTCTTTTTAGTAATTTAATGCAAATATACATCTTTCCAACCACTTGATAGCATCAATCTCCAAAAATATTTTGTACATTTGCACCGGAACAAGTTAACAAATACTGTATCCTAATGCCATGAAACCGATTCATTGTATATTTCTCGCATGCGGCATTATGCTTTCTTCAATTTCTGCTATTGCCGCGCCTAAAACCAAAATTCTAAAAGAAACCGACAGGGAATTCTTCAAGACTGCGGAAGCCGCGCTTATAGGCGATCGAGTGCTGCTCTATCAGCGCGTCACAGGCGGATGGCCTAAAAATATTGATATGACACGACCGCTTGACCGCGAACAGACCGACAGCGTGATGGCAGAGAAACAACGTCGCGACGATTCGACAATTGACAATGACGCCACTACTATGCAGATTGCCTATCTGGCACGCCTGTTTCAGGCAACAGGCGACCAACGCTATAAAGACGCATTTATACAAGGGATAAATTACTTGCTTTCCGGTCAATACGACAATGGTGGATGGCCACAATTCTGGCCCGGGCCGACCGGATACCAGATACACATAACCTTCAATGACTACGCAATAACAAGAACCCTCGAACTGTTTCGCGACATTATCGGTGGCGAATATCCGTATGATGGCGACATCGCCGACGATTCTATGAAGAGACAGCTTAAAAACTCGTTTGAAAAAGGAATTGAATGTATACTTGTCACCCAAATCATAGTAGATGGGAAACCCACTGTATGGTGTCAGCAACATGACCGGGAGACTTACATGCCGGCAAAAGCACGCGCCTACGAGCTCCCCTCATTCTGCTCTCAGGAAAGTGCGGCAATCGTAAAGTTGCTCATGAGCCTGCCATCCCCCGACGAACGCGTGATCGAAGCAGTCGACGGCGCGATGGAATGGTTTGACAGTCATAAGCTTATAGGGCTTAGGCTCAAACGCGATGGCATACGTGGCACTGATGATTTCAACACAATGTTCGTCAAAGACCCCGAAGCCGAACCGATTTGGGCAAGATTTTACGACCTTGAAGATGGAAAACCGTTTGTATGTGACCGCGACGGAATACCTCGCGAAAACCTTGAAGACATTGGCAAAGAACGACGAAACGGTTACAGTTGGTACAACTCGTATCCTGCCGAGCTATATCCACTCTACGACACATGGAAGGCGATGACACGACGAAAACATCAGCAATGAAAGTGATACGCAACAACATAATCCCGTTTGGAAGGTATGGTGCCATAAATCTCTTTGGCGTCATATTCGCAAAACGCTATGTAAAGCTTACCCCGGAGACACTGAACCACGAGGCGATCCATACCCGACAGATGCGCGAACTGCTATATATACCGTTTTATTTCATCTACGTTGGCGAATGGCTATGGCACTTGATAAAAAATCGTGGCAACTCCTATCGAAGTTACCACGAAATATCATTTGAGCAAGAAGCTTACCGTCATGGCGACGATCTCAACTACCTGCGTCACAGGAAGCCTTTTGCTCAATGGCAAGATCACTCAACAGTCCAGTAGTCGAAGTCAAACAGCTCTCCCTCCCCGCCTTGGAAAAGCATATACACGTCATGAACACCCGACAAGTCAACACCCTTGGGCAAAACGATCTCGGCGGATTGCAACTGATACTTGTCGACACCTCCGGTAGGCACAATATTGACAGTAGCGATTACCGGACCCGAAAGCGCATCAAGACGCAACTGTATTGCCGAGCCCTCTTTTGCAGTGCCGACACATGCCTTAAAATGCCGGGGCACTCTGTCGCCAAAATCAACGGCGCGTAGTCTGAGCCAGTCACCATTGTTGATTGATGTAAGATAGTGGTCATCGCCGGCTTTACGATCGGTTTTCAGCCCGAAGCCTGAAGCCATTGTCTCAGCCTCTACCCTTTTGTAAGGATCAAGAGTGCCGGCAGGAGTCGCCACACCATGACGGGTAAACGGTATGTGAGGGATCGAGCCGTCATCATTAAATTTAAATTCCTCTACGCATGAGGCGCGGCGGAATCCGTCACCGTTTGGCAACATGCCGTTGTGATAAAACATAAAGTCACGCCCCTTGAAATTTACCGAACCGCCATGTATCGTAAAGCTTTTTTCAGCCTCATCCATGATACGACCGCCATACTTCCACGGTCCGTTTATGTTATCGGAAGTCGAATAAGCCATATGCTCCGGCACTCCTCCGGCGGCATATACGAGATAATATGTACCGTTACGCTTGAACACCCATGGACCTTCCTCATAGTTGGTCTTCAACATACGCTTGTTCAGCCTGTAATCCTGCTTCATGACAAGCGGACCAAACGCATTCTCGTCATTAAGCGACGTAACCTCGATGACATCACCGTCAAACGACACCATATCGTCGTTCAACCGGGCATACCATAGCCCGTTGTTACCCCAGAAAAGATATGCCTGTCCGTCATCGTCGATAAACACCGAAGGATCTATATATCCGAATCCGGGAGCGGAAAGCGGCTTTCCGAGAGGATCCTTATAAGGACCCGAAGGGGAATCGGCTACAGCCACACCTATGGCATCCATACCGCTCTTAGCATCCTGGGCGCAGATATACCAATACCATTTCCCGTTACGTTCTATCGCCTGCGACGCCCAAGCCTTGTCGCCCTGCGTAGCCCAGCCGAATGTCGCGGTGGATATCGGCGTGCCCCGATAGGTCCAGTTTACCATGTCGGTAGTTGAATAAAGCATCCAATCCTTCATCTTGAAATACTGGGCATCATCCTCGTCATGATCCACGAAGAGATACAATGTGTCATTATGCACATAAGGTGCCGGATCGGGAGTAAACCAAGTGGAGATTATCGGATTCTGAGCAAAGGCCCCGCTCATCGAAGCCATTGCAAGAGTTGCAAAAAGAATTTTTTTCATACACTGTGTCTTTTGGTATGTCACAAAGTTATTAAATACATGGCGATTTTCCCAACTCACGTGTTACATATAGCACAATCCACGTAACCAAACAACTTACCCGCCGTAACATTTACCTCTCCTACGGTAACACGACCGTTGACAACCTACAATATTTATACCCGTTAGGTTATATTCACACGAAAGATTTTACCGCGTGGGGCATTATCCGGATGGTGATTGTACACAATCCGACAACGGGCAACGAGGAAAAGCGACCAATCAACAAGATTGCCAGCAGTCACCTTGCACGACGCACATTCATCGGCAATATCTATAAGAAAGTCAACGACTGGAACCTTGTCGGAGTATTGTCCGGCCACAAAGAGGGCAGTAAGGCTTTCGCCCGATACCGCGACATTGACGAGGAAATGAAACAAAACCTTGTTAACTTGCTCGGAGAATATCCCTGATTCCCAATAAAATTCGTAACTTTGCATTTGTCAACGACAAACAATCGCCAGTCAACCCCTCAACATGAGCAAACTTATAAAAACCGATGCCGAATACTCCCGGTGGATACAGGAGTTAAAAGAACGCTACCGTAGCAGTCAGATTAAGGCTGCCACACGGGTAAACCAAGAGATGCTGCGCTTCTATTGGTCGCTTGGTCGTGACATAGTGGCTCGTGACGCTGAAAACAAATACGGCACGGGGTTTTACAAGCATCTTAGCCAAGACCTTAAGGCCGCAATCCCCGAAGCCAAGGGCTTCTCTCGGCAGAATTTGCAATACATGAAGAAGATGTATCTTCTTTATAGTCATGCGACTGCAAATTGCCCACAAGTTGTGGGCAATTCTGAAGGAGAGATATGCCAACAGGCTGTTGGCAACTTATCAGACACCACGGCTGAAATATTGTTCTCTGTTCCGTGGGGACATCATCGCACAATTATTGACAAGTATTATTCAAAGTCAGACTACGATGCCGCATTGTTTTATGTAAGGAAAGTTGTTGAGGATGGTTGGTCAAGAGGTGTGTTACGTTCTTTTATTGACACAAATCTACATCTACGGCAGGGAAAGGCATTGACAAGTTTTTCACGCTTGCTCCCCGCGCCTAATAGCGACCTTGCACAAGAGTTGACAAAAGACCCATATATTTTCGATTTTACCGAGATGAGGGAGCCATACAAAGAGCGTGAATTGAAAAAGGCTCTTATGGCCAATATATCCCGCTTTCTTCTTGAACTGGGTTCTGGGTTCGCTTACGTTGGCGAGGAATACCGATTAAAAGTAGGGCATACGGAACAATTCATTGATTTGCTATTCTATAATATAAGGCTGCACGCTTACTGTGCGATAGAGGTCAAGACCGCCACATTCGGAGCGGGAGACATTGGCCAACTTGGAACATATATGACAGCAGTCAATCATATTCTTAAAACCGAACAGGATAATCCGACAATCGGGCTGCTGATATGCAAGGACAAAGACAATGTGCTTGCCCAATATGCCCTCGAATCATCATCACAACCTATTGGAGTGGCTGAATTTCAGCTCACAAAATTTATTCCTGATGAATTCAAGAGTTCATTACCCTCAATTGAGGATATTGAATCAGAACTGAAATAAGTTGCATTTTCTGCATTATCCGCATTTTATTATAATTCAAGCCATGAAAAGGAATCGAATTGCAATCCATACTTTATTCCTATTTGCAACATGGGCATGTGTAGCATGTGGAAAGTCACAGGCATCACAACAAGCGAAAGATGATGCCAAATTTGAGATAGGAATATATAAGGACATTCCGTTTTCAGAAATGCCGGATATAACAAGGTTCTATAAAGAATACATATTATTGCAATCGGCAGAAAATCCCAACTTGGAAAAAATTGACAGTTTGATTTCTGAATACTGCTGTGATTCCCTGATACAAAATATTAAATCGGGAAAATATGATTATGATATTTTCCTTCAAGCACAAGATTGTGATTCATCATGGTCTAAAAGCGTTGTCCCTGCTGATAATGATTTTGATGGTATTTATTACACAGATTACATTGGAAAGACAACTGTAGAAATAGAGATTAAACGAGATGTTTCGGGTAAGATTAAGAATGTGATCTTGGGCGACATCAAGGATTTGCAATATAACAAAAGCCTTAGCCATAAGATGTTTGAAGGTATAAAATTTAGCAATTCCAATATTTGTCGTAAAAAAGTTTTAGCTAAATATATTTCTTGTGGCAAGGATGCTAATAATAATGCGCCAACAGAGGAAGCAATTAGAAGAATCACAGGAAACTCTCCGAATACAGCTATTGAATTTACCTATTTAGAAGGCAACATTGACTATGGAGATTTCTATTTTACGGTTAAAAACGCCCTTAGTGATAGCATTTGTGCGATACCATCAGGGTCCATCCTAAATCTTGATATTGCTTTTTATAATAATGTAGACGGTTATCATTACCTTGTACCATACGCCTTGATTGAGGGCATTGAAATTTTAAGATTGCCATCAGAGTTAGATAGCCTGCTTTGGACTACCGAAGGTTACCGAATCTTTCAATATGATAATGGTGACGACTATTTCGCAGACGGATTAATTCGTGTTATAGATAAGGATAATTATGTAGGGTATGCCTCTGAAGATGGGAAAATAATTATTCAACCTCAATTCGTTTTTGGATTCCCATTTGAAAATGGAAAAGCTAAAGTTACCCGATCAGGTGAATTGAAACTTGTTCCCGGAAGCGGAGGCGAGTATCATTATTGGGATAGTGACGATTGGTATTGGATCGATAAGAGCGGAAATCGAATTGAACAATCTGGGTTCTGACCTATAAATAACCGCCCGACAATCTTGGATATAGTTCGGGCGATTATACTGTTAAGGGGGATATCATTCGTTCGATATATGATGCAATATTACAACATCAAAATTATGACATACAGACCATTTAAAGGCGTACAGACATGGATTCTATTTGCTTCCGATATGCCTGTTTCATGTCATCGGGCAGGAACGATTCCTCTATTAAGTCATACCATTTCGGAATGACTTTAGAGATCTTGTTAAAGATATTTGCGATGACCTTCTCATCCATTCCGCTATCGCGCATTGCCTCCTCAAAATCGCACCTCTTTATATGTTTTTTCTTACCCGCCAAAGTCAGTGCCAATTCCTCGTCATCGTCCGGCATCACTATTGAAGTGGATAAAAGATCATAGGCCGGAGTCAGCATGTAGTTGCCCGCGGGGCGGAAAAGCGAAAAGTTCTTAAGATGCATGTCGGCATTGCCTGTCAACCATGAAAATAGCACCACTTCCCAGAAATTGACAATATCCAAAAGCGGAGCCGTAGAGTATTGTTTTATCAGTTTCGCCATACGCTCATACGAGCCTTTATATTTGTCTTCGGTAAGACGTTCTGACAACTGGCACATATCCTCCATCGCAATCTTGTCACCTTTCTTGGTGCGGTCAACGCGACGGGTTATGTAGCATAATTCGCCGTCGGCAAAACGTATCAAAGAATGTGGCACAGTCTTGATTCCGACAGCCTCCGCCATGTGCATAGTCAGATCTTCGTTTTCCGGTAGATTTGCAAAATGGTCAGTCTGTGGCTTAAGGATAAACCGTCCCCATAACCCAACTATAGTGAAGCGCTGTGGTTCACCGGCGTGACCTCTCGCTATTTCGAGAGACAATTTCGCCTGCACACCGGTCACAGTGGTACTTGAAGTCACAATCTCCCGAGCCAGCTCCTTGATATTGGCTCTGGTATATGGAAGCATCGGCACAGTTGCTGATTCAAATATCTTACGGGCACACGACTTATGATAATCCACCTCGCCTTCGGCAAGCGGCTTATAGCAATATAGACACTTATTCATCAGTAGCCGCCTTTAATTCTTTTGGCAACACACTTACATTGCCTATACAATCCTTACAACAGGCAAGTAGAAGGGAGAATCTATCACGAGCAGATATTTTCCAACTCTGTTCCGCAATGTCGAGTAGCCATCCTTCAGGAATCAGACCATCGAAGAAAGGGAACAAAACCCTATCACGATAAGGTTTTTCAGTCAACGGCATTGTCAGACTTATAGCCTTAACATCTTCAGAATTCAGATAATCCGTATCATATTTAAACTCATACCCCATGTCATCCTCAGTCAGTATACCGGCAAGGATATTTCCTACATAAACATTCGCCTGTTTCATTGTTTAGATATTTTTCCGGGTATCATTTCGGCTCCAAACAGAGCCAGCACCTGATTAACCTTGTCAAGGCGGAGAGTTTCTTTACCCTGTTCAAGTTCGCGCACAAAACGCAATCCCACTCCTGATTTCTGGGACAGATCAATCTGTGTAAGCCCGAACTGCTTACGCATCTCTTTCACGTATATTGCTAATTTAGTCATAAAATATACCCTTTGGGGTGCAAAGATAATAATTTCGTCTAAAACTACACCATAAAGGGTATAAAATAAATTAACCACACTCAGATTATACCCGTTAGGTTATATTCACGCGGAAGAGACAATAGATGGCGGGACCGCTCTGTCTAAATGCAGTTATTGGAAAAGCCGGACAATCTTAAATAATTTATTACCAGATGTCTCAGACAACTCTACGAACCATCTTCAGACAGCGACTTTAACATCAGAATACTCTACTATTAAAATGTCGCCGTTATTCTCATTAACGTCTGGTTAATGTCTTGGAATATTCATATTAGCAATTATTTACAGCGATATTTGGCACTAAAATGGCACTAAAAATGTCCGAGTGCCTTAAAACAGGCTTAAAATGTCGCTTTTTTTCTGTTATTCGTCTGAAATATGTCGGCGTAATTGTCTTTATATCAATATTCTAATTCGTTATTTGGCACTATTTTGGCACTAAAACGGGTCAGCGGATTTTCCCGGTGGGCGAGGAAGATGTCAAGAGTATAGTGTTGC
>CAJUMZ010000011.1 GCA_910587665.1 uncultured Muribaculum sp. | reverse complement strand
CGGTCACCCACCCGTCGTTCTCACAACGTCTTTTCTATGCCGACGGACCAGGCACACGCCTTTACAACGGCTCCGTCAGCGCAATGATGTGGCTTGCGCCCGGTCACCGCTGGCGCGGCTACAAGTACACATATAATAATCTTGGATGGCTCACAAAGGCGGAGTACGGCGAGAACGAAACGATCACGACCGATAAGAACCACTACACCGTCAGCATCTCCGAATTCACCGAAAACGGCTCAATCCGCCGCATCCAGCGTCACGGATTGAAGGATGACAGCCAATACGGGAAAATCGATAACCTCCATCTGAGATACGACGGAAACCGCCTCGTATCAGTCACAGAGGATGCCGACCCCGTCACCCGCGAGGGCGCAAACGATTTCATAGGTCGCGGAAAGGCATACACCTACAACAGTGCCGGCGCGCTCACTTCCGACCTAAACCGCAAAATAAACCGGATCATCTATGACAACCTTAACCGGCCGACGAAGATCGGCATGTCCACCGACGAGGTTATCGACCATGTATATTCACCCGATGGCACACGACTGCGCACCATCCACAACACCCCGCTCTTTTCTATACTGAATCCAACCGTAACTCCCGTGAAGATACCGGTGCGGCGTGACACGCTCGAATACTCCGGGCCCGTGGTCTACGAGAACGGGAAGGTGAAGAGGGTGCTGTTTGACGGTGGGTATGCCACGTTTGATGACAAGGGCGTACCGGGGTGGCACTACTTCCTGTGCGACCACACGGGGAGCGTGCGCGTCGTGACCGACATGTGGGGGCGACCGGAGCAGATCAACCATTACTACCCCTTCGGGCTTCCGTTTGCCGACGCAGGCAAGGGCGCAGACCTACAGCCATACAAGTTCGGCGGCAAGGAGCTCGACGCAATGTACGGTCTCCACACCTACGACTTCCACGCCCGCACCCTCATCCCCGACCTCTGCCGCTTCGACCGACCTGACCAACTTTGCGAGGCAAAATATCACCTGTCGCCATACCTTTTCTGTGACAATGACCCTGTAAATAAAACAGATCCTACAGGGCAAATTGTAGAATATTTAGGCACAGATGAAGAGAGGGAAGAGCTAATTAAACAGAATGTGCAGATGTTGCGTGACAACAGCAAAATCTTTAATGAGATTTACACCTGTCTGGAATCCTTACCCGATGTCATAACTGTGGGTTTGGGGGTAACATCCGATGTCGAAGGAGGTAAAGCCCCCGGAGAATACCGCGTAGACGAGAAAGCAATCGTTTTCGACATGTCGCGAGAAACCCCGGCAGGACAAGTCATCTCCGAAGAGTTCTATCATGCATATCAAGAGGCAAACAAATACTTTAATCTTGGTGAATGGAATCGTGAGTTTGAAGCCAAGGTAGCCACATCTGCGATATGCAGTGAAGCGGAATCGCCGCTTTATCTATTCAAGAATATGGAAAGCTTCTCTAATGAAATATACATAGACCCGCACAAAGTATTTTCAAATAATTTCGATTCAAATTACAAATTCTATGGTAATAAGTTCGCCAATTCATATAAAAATGTACCTAATTACAATGTGCCTGTAAAAAGTGTGCCACTTACATTAAAATACCTCTTACGAAAATGAAAAAAATTGTAGTTTTATTTCTGATCGCCATTTTAACAGTTAATCTCAATGGCAAAACTCGTGTTTACACATGTAACGACCGTGCATTTGGAGAAATGGCAAGTGCCCGTTTAGCCTCTGCTTTATTAAAGGAGAACAACGATAATTTGCTATTTACACTACTTGATAATCCCAATGAACGATTAGCAATAAAGTCAATAATAAACCTTGACAATAGTTTAAGCATGGTTAATGCTTCCAAATTGCCACGCTCATTCACGGATGAGAATGTAGCTTCAATTTTTCAATCAATAAAGGCAGAGATAGCTAAATCGGATACTCTCTTTTGTTTTGTCAGTTACGAGGCACTCTATTTTACAAAAGCAAAAAAAGACTATGACTATCTTAATAAGTACCAGAACCTTCCTTTTAATTCATACTATTTTCAAGAAGCAGTCAGAAAGTCAGGGGCAAAGACTCACAACGAAAAAATAAAGGTATTGAAAGAATGGATCGATAAAGTGATGAACCAACCGATAAGAGCGTCAACAGACCCATGGAAACTGCTCTGACAAAATTATCACGCGGCGACTTCGCTACTCCCGCAGTCTACGAGAACGGCAAGGTGAAGCGAGTGCTGTTCGACGGCGGGTATGCCACGTTCAGCGACACCGGAGTGCCTGGGTGGCATTACTTCCTGTGCGACCACACGGGCAGTGTCAGCGTCGTAGCTGACATGTGGGGGCGAGCCGAGCAGATCAACCACTACTACCCCTTCGGACTCCCGTTTGCCGACGCAGGCAAGGGCGCGGATGCGCAGCCCTACAAGTTCGGAGGCAAGGAGCTCGCCGCATTGCCAAAATGCCCGTAAAATAATCCTTCAGGAGAATATTACCCGGCGACATTGCTGAATATTTGGTAATTCGGAGTATTTCTTATAAATTTGCGGTGGTCATTTGTTGACCGCCGCTTTTTTTGCGGCTATTGTCTAACTAATATATTTACAATTGGATATCGACCCGTTGCCAGCCATGCCCGATTGCATGGGCATAATTCCGGCTTTTGAAAATCTTGTCACCGTAAGCACACCCGACGTGGGGTGTATCGTCGCGCTTATATTGGCGGCTGTCGCCTTGATAATATCAGGCTTTGTATCAGGCAGTGAAATAGCCTACTTCTCATTAACCCCACAGCAGCTTGAAGAGATCGAAGACTCTCCGAAAGCCACGACAATCAACAGTTTTCTCGCCGCACCGGAGCGTCTTCTCGCCACGATCCTGATTGCCAACAATCTTGTCAACGTGACTATAGTGATCCTATGCTCCTTTGCGTTCAACCGCATATTTGAGTTTCACAGCGAGCTGCTGAGCTTCATATTCCAGAGCGTACTGCTCACGTTCCTCATACTACTTTTCGGTGAAATATTGCCGAAACTGTATGCCAACACCTATACGGTCAAATGGGCGAAGATGGCGACCGGAGGCATCGGGGCCGCGCTTAAATTGTTTTCACCCCTGTCATCAATGCTCGTAAAAAGCTCGTCGCTCGTCAACCGCGTGGTGACCAAAAAGGCGGAAAACATATCGGTCGACGATCTTTCGCAGGCACTTGAAATCACAGACGTGAAAGCATCGGATGAAAAGGAGATGCTTGAAGGCATCCTTGAATTTGGCGATACCACTGCATCGGAAATCATGACCCCGCGCGTAGACATGACCGACATAAATATAAAGTCGACATTTGCCGAGGTAATGGACATTGTATTGTCAAGCGGTTTTTCACGCCTTCCGGTGTATGAAGAGACCGACGACAATATCAAGGGCGTACTCTACAGCCGTGACCTGCTGCCATATATAGGCAAGACAGATGACGATTTTGAATGGCAGAAGCTTGTGCGGGAGCCCTATTTTGTGCCTGAATCGCGCATGATCGACGACCTGCTCGAAGACTTCCGCCGCCGTCGCATCCACATGGCGATAGTAGTGGACGAATATGGCGGCACACAGGGTCTTGTCACCCTTGAGGATGTGCTCGAAGAGATCGTCGGCGACATAAACGACGAGTATGACGAGGAAGAAGTCACTTACAGGCGTCTTCCGGATGATACTTACGTATTTGACGGAAAGACCCTGCTCACCGACTTTTTCCGTATTACCGGTGTGAATGAGGAAGAGTTTGCCGACGTGACCGAAGACTGCGACACGCTTGCCGGCATGCTGCTTGCTATCAAGGGCGATTTTCCCAAGGCAAAAGAGTCGATCGTCTACGGCAACTGCCGCTTCCTGATCCTTACCATAGAGCGCCACCGCATCGCAAGTGTGCGTGTAAAGGTGATGACCGAAGAGGAAATCGCAGAAAAATAATCGTAGCACGCCCCCAATGCGCCGCATACCCATCCTACTCACGGCAATTACAGCAATCGTTTCTGCCGGATGCAGAAAAAGCACCGACAATCCTGTGCCGCGTCCCGTGGCATATCCACGGATAGAAGTATACAATCCCGTATATGATACGATAGACACCGTCGGTGTGCTGCTTCCTGTCAACAAGGGGGCAACCTGGTCAATGCGCCCGAATGACGACGGCAACACATGGATAGACGTGACTTACCCGCGATACCGCGCCACATTGCGCTACACCCTTTCAGACCACGACCGCGCAACCGTGGCAAAGGCTATCGACAACAGGCTTACCCGGATGTCGCTCAACTCCGGAGGAAACACAACCGAGATAATTGAGTTGCAAAGCCTTGACGGGATAAGCTCTACAATCTTCGTAACCCCTGGAGCTACAGTAACCCCGGTGCAGATACTCTCGACCGACAGCACAAGTTTCCTCCTGTCGGGAATGCTTGAAATAAGCGGCGACTCAGTGACGCGCGAAGAGATCTCACCGGTCGTGTCGGCGGTGAAAGAAGACATGTTGTATACAGCCAAACATATTTCACACCGATGATCGAGAAAATCAGACTTGCAGGAATAGATGTCTACTTGACCCGATTCACACCTGAAGAAAGCGCATCAGGACAGATTGCCGCGCAAAAAAGCGCCGTCACGCGCCTCCTGTCGGAGATTGCCGGCGCAGGGCATAGTCTATGCCACCGCAATGACGGATCGCCCTATATCGAGGGATTTAATCGCGAAATCTCAATATCCCATTGCAAAGGGTATGCAGCAGTAGGGGTCGGCGGCAGCCACCGAATAGGTGTGGATATAGAAACGCCACGCGCCACCCTGCAAAGAGTGACGCGTAAATTTCTATCGGAGCAAGAGCAGACGCGTTTCAAAGGCGACGACCTTCTGCTCACCGCATGGACCATGAAAGAAGCCCTGTACAAGGCTATCGGAATACCGGGAATAGATTTTGCCAACGGGGTCATATTACCTTCTGAAGGCTCATGCCATACTGAAATCGGAGACACTACATATCGGCTGGAATCAGCAACAATCGGCAACGCGCGCATCACCACGGCGACACCCGTAACCGACGATCTTATTCCTTAATACCGTAAGCGAGGTCACCGGCATCGCCGAGCCCCGGCACTATATAGCTGTGGGAATTGATCTCAGGGTCTATTGCACCTACCCATACCGTAGTCTTGTCATCAGGGAAAGTCGCCTTCACATAATCTATCGCCGTCTGCGAAGCTATGACCGACGCCACATGTATCTTTGCCGGAGTGCCCTTGGTCAGCAGAGCCTTATAGCTCAACTCCATCGACGCACCGGTGGCAAGCATCGGGTCGACAAGGATAAGAGTCTTGCCGTCAAGACGCGGCGACGCGATATACTCGATAAACACGTCGAAATTTTCTTTTTCCTTATATTTACGGTAAGCCGACACAAAGGCATTCTCGCTCTTGTCGAGTACATTCAGGAATCCAAGATGAAACGGCACACCGGCCCGGAAAATCGTGCCAAGCACAACGTCGTCAGCCACCACGTCACACTGTGCCGGCGAGAGCGGAGTCATTATGTCAACCTTCTTATAATCAAACGTGCGGCTTATCTCATAGGCGATAAGCTCCCCTATGCGCTCAAGATTACGGCGAAACCGCAGCATGTCGTGCTGTATGTCGACATTACGCAACTCCATCATATACTGGCTTATGATAGAGGGTTGCTCATCAAAGTTTATGATCTTCATAGATGAACAAATTAAAGGATTTCATAGAATTCAAGTCCCGGAGCCACATGCCTTGTGGCGAAGCCAAGCTTTGCAGCCGCCTCGACGTTAGCCTTGGAATCATCAAAAAACACGGTCTCTTCCGGTCTAATTCCAAACTTTTCAACCACACGGTTAAATATTCCCGGGGCAGGCTTGCAGCATTTTGCCTCAAAAGAGGTGACTATGCCGTCGAAATAGTCGTCAACCGCAAGCCCCTCCTGACGGAACGCCTTGGCAATATCCTGACGCCACATGATTGAATTAGTATTGGAAAGCATGTAGAGTTTGTATTTTCCACGCAGTTTCCGCAATTCTTCAAGACGCCTGACAGGGATACCGGTGAGGAAGCGGTTAAACGCCCGGTCAATCTCTTCATCGCTGACTTCACGGGCAATATGCTTCCTTACCTCCGCGCGGAATTCCTCCTCGCTGATCTTACCCTCTTCAAGGGCGGCAAACGGACCTTTCTGCCCATAATCGCCAAGATACTCACCAATGTCAGCCATTCCGAGCTGTCGGAACGCCTCTTCACAATTTTCACGGCGGATATCCATGATCACGCCGCCCAGATCAAACAACAGATTTTTTATCATACCACAAACTTACAATTTTTTTACATAAATCCTTTTCCAAAATAGCTGTAACGACTGTTATCAGGATTAACAACAATCTGCTCGACCACTATTTCGGGATCTATCATGATGATGCGTAGACGATGCTGCCCGGGCGCGGTATCAAATTTAGCCTCAAGCCATCGGATATTATCAAAGACCTCGGTACGTCTCGGAAGCTTTTTACCATTTACCACACCACATAATGAAAGTTGTGCCGGAGCGGGAAGCGGCTTCAATTTTCTATTTGCCGCTATATTTTCCGGAGTATACTCGCCAAATTCGTCATGAAGCCCTTGGCGCGCGTCAATAATCCTCACCGGCATATTATCCAGCTGAACACCCAGGCGCAAGCCGCGCTCAGGCCTTATGTCCTGAACGGGGAGTATGCCTATCGCTATTCTTCCCTCGGGAGAAAGCGTGACATCATATTCCATGTATGCGCCGCGACCTGTCGTGTCGCTTGCCGCCACTACATTGTCAATGCCCATACATCCCTCACCGCGGCCCAGATCGGGCAAAAATACCCATCCGCAATTCTCACCTCTCACATTCTTAATATGAGAATATGCCGGAATTGAATATTCATCCGATTCAGACGGATATTCAAGAGCATGACTAACATCGAAGCCGAGGGTCATCGGATTTACATTGCGATCCGGTATTGACCATCTGGTGTAACCGATATGGTTGTCCTGCATCATGCCTTTCCATTTCCCTCCCGCCATGACATTATTGTAATAGTCGGACAGTATTGAGTCACGCTCCATCAGTTCCACCACCCTTGCAGAATCGCCCCGTGTAGCACAATTATATATCTCGGCAACCCCGGCACTTGCCACAACCGGATAATAGACAAGCTGGAAATAGGCATCCTGAAGTTCCTCAGGCAACCTTGCCTTGACTTTCGCGGTTTTATCTACAAGTGCAGCCCAACGACGGTCTATCGCATCCATCTCATCCCGGTTAAACAGTCCGGGTACCTGGATCTCAGGCTTACGTATAAGGTTATACTTGCTGTAACGCGCTATAATGTCGGCTATATCTCGTGAATTGTCGGAACCGAAAACACTTGCGGCAAACTCCTCAAGATAAGTTTTCTCCTCGCCCGGGGATATGGCGTCGGGATTCCACGCATATCGCATTATAAAGTCAATCGGGACTTCCTTTGGCTTAAGGTCGCCGACATTTATGATCCATATACGGTCAAGCCCGCTCTTATAGGCGAGATTCAGCTGCTCGCGAAGCTTTGGTATTGTGGTAGTGTTGACCCAGCGGTCATTCCACGGGCCGCCGTTCATGTCGATATGATAGTACAATCCCTGTCCACCCTTGCGCCCACGTTCTCCGGGAGAACCGGCACGCCTGATATAGCCCCAGTTATTGTCACAGAACAGCAGGGTCACGTCATCAGGCACTGTGAATCCGGCATCATAATACCGCTGCACCTCTGTAAATATCGCCCATAACTGCGGCACACTGTCCTCTCTGCCGTAAATATCCTTGAGTATGCCACGCTGTCCGCTGATCACATCATGGAGGGTCTTTATATTGTCAGCATCATTACCTCGACCCATCGCGACATCGCCGTCGCCACGCATACCTATCGTGACAAGATTATCGTAATCCCTGTTGCGCTCCATGCCTTCACGGAAAAATCGGTCGAGACGCCCTTTATTCACAGTGTAGTCCCATGGGCCCACTTCTTCACGACGCCGCGTGTATTCTTTATGAGCGCGCATCATCGGCTCATGATGGGATGTACCCATTACAATGCCGTATCGGTCAGCGACAGCGGGACTTTCGGGATCATCTTCATTAAACGCACTCGCCCACATCGCAGGCCACAGATAATTGGCTTTTAACCGAAGAAGCAGCTCGAACAAAGTGGCATACATCTTCGAGTTCACCCCGCCGAAACAGTTTGTCGCCCATCCGCCGAACGAAGGCCACTCGTCATTGATGAAAATGCCGCGATACTTTACAGTCGGCTCTCCGTCGGTATATCTGCCAGGCCTCACATACACCTCATCATGTCTTGCGACAGGTACATCGGCCCACCAATACCAAGGGGAAACACCAAGCTGCCGCGAAAGCTCATATATGCCATATATGGTGCCACGCTTGTCACTACCGATGATAACAAGACTGTCACCGTCAGTAGTGATCACATATTGCTCCCACTTGCCGTCAAGTTCCCGGAGGACATCAGCATACTTGCTTATCACGGAACTTTTTCCGGCAGTTCCGACTATGACCGGAGCACACGGACTACCTGTCACGGCGGTCAGGTCTTTGCGAAGATTCTCAACCGCAATCCTTACACCTTCCCAATCGGCAGGATCATAGGTGACAGTATCGTTTGTTCCGGTCAGGCTGACCTTGTAATCATCTCCCTTTGAGAAGGAAATGAAGCGCTCCGTAGCGGAGATGCGAAATGATACTATGGAGATGACAGCCATCACCGACATAGCCAAGGCGTACTTAAATTTAAACATTGCGGTTAAGATTGGTTTTTAATTGAACGGGCAGTTAACAAAAAGGTGGCAGCATGTGAATCGTGCCGCCACCCGTTTATAATTACAGTTGTAAATATCAGTCGTTATAGAACTTCAGGGTGTTGTTGACCACCTTGTTGTCCTCCATCATGATATCAAAGAAATTCTGGAGCACAGCCTGACCGCCAAACTGCTGGTTGTAGCGTGCTGCATTTTCCTGATAGTTATAGGGGCGTGACTGGTTGTCAACCTCATACACCTGATATACATATACGCCGTTTGTGCCCTGTACCGGACCGGTCACAGCCCCCTTGGGGGTGACGGGTACCTGACCGAGAAGATTTGACTCCATCGCACCGATTCCGGAGATAAACATCTGTCCGAAAGTAACCTCGGTTGAGTCAACGCTTGCCTGCATAAGACCGGCAAAACCGGCGATGTCGGAAGCCTTGCCCTTATACTGTGCGATAAGGTCGGCAGCCTTCTTGTTGTTGCGTACCTTCTCTGTGAGAGCAGCCTTGATATCGTCATCATTAACGGGCATATATCCGGGTTTGATGACATCGTTGAGGGCAACCACGATCAAACGGTCATTCTGTCCGTCTTCAAGTATGGGCGATACCTCACCTGCCTTTGCATCCATAGCCCATTTAACGGCATTACGGGTATAGGGCACATTACCAAGATTTGCACTGTTGGATGTAACCATGGCGGGCTGAAGAGAATATCCGGCCTTAAGAGCCTTGGTAACGGTCAAAGAGTCAGCCTTGGTGATACCCGACATAAATGCCTGAAGGTCATCGTTAAGCTTTGCAACGGTTGCATCGGAGGGATACACCTTGTAGCTTACAGTAGCGTAATCATAGATAGCGACGGGAGCCTTCTTGCTGTTTACACGTATGATACGGGCATCGTTGGCAGTGCTGTCAGAGATGAAGTATCCGCTGCCGGCATTAAGCAGTCGCTCTTTAAGCTCATTGTCGGGAGAAGAAGCGATAGTGTTCCAAACGTCAGCCTGACCGCCTACCACACCAGGCATCTTAAGAGCCTCCTCAAAGGGAGTGCCTGAGTTAAGGGCGGCAAGAAGTGAATCACGGCCTGCGGCATCACCCTGATAAGCCACCAGGTCAACATTGATAGAGTCGACCGCAACTTTCTTTCCGAGCACCTTGGCGATCGTAAACTCATCGTTGATGAATGAAAGCATGGTCACCGAACCTGCAACACTGTCGGTCACAAAGCTTTTGAGCTGAGGATTGGTGATTGCCGATGCAGTGGTCGAACGACGGTCCACACCAAAATTGCTGTCTCCGTTTACTGCCTCAAGGTCGTTGGTCGACGCAAGACGGCTCACTGTAGCGTCAACAAGCTTGCGAGCCTCTGCCACATCGGCGGTCGAAGGCTCCACGTTAACCGAGATATAGCTTACACGACGCATCTCCTCGTCAACCTTGTAAGCGTTTTTCTGCTTGTTGTACTCAGCCTTGATCTCAGAGTCGGTAACGGGATACTTGTCATTGGGAAGATCGGCAAAGCTTTTCTTTACATATGCGATATGACTTGTAGAAGCGTTTCCGTCATAATAAGCCTTTGCATCAAGCTCATTTGCAACGAGCGAACCCACGAGGAGATTCTGAAACTTCTGCTGCTTCAGCATCTGCTCCATCTGCTGCTCCTGCTTGAGCCACATCTGCTGCACCTGACGAGCCTGATCCTCGGGCACACCGTACTTGCCGGGATTGAATGCCACGTCATAAAGCTGCTGGGGAGTCTCAAAGCCCATGTTCTGAGCAAACTGGATCATAGCGTAATGAGCATTCGGGCCGAGCATCGCCTGTGTAAGTTCATTATCCGACACCTCTATACCAAGGTCATTGATCTCCTTGTCAAGGAGCCTTTCCTGAATCATGCCGTAAAGCACACGCTGCTGCAAAGCGGCGGGATCCATTTTTGCACCTTGCTGCTGGTACATCTGGTTAGCCTCCTCATAGCGGCGCTGGAAGTCCTGAATGTCGATTTTCTCATCGCCGACCTTGGCGATTGTAGTACCTGTGCCGAAGAGTGTACGGCCTGAGGTGAAGAAGTCACCGATGATAAACGCCAAAAGGGCGGCACCAACGACGATCAATAGCAGAGTTGATCTCTTGCGGATTTTTTCAAGTGTTGCCATTTATTGCTTAGTGTTTTTAATATTTCATTGATAATGACAGGATTATCCCCTTGGCAACGCATGTCAAGGGTAAAATCGCACAAAGATAAGCATTTTAATCGTTATCTCACAACCCATTCCCCACAATTTTGATTTTTATAACCATATTGATGCACCCCTATGATATGCAACAAAACGATATTTGCGCATATAAGACGCACACTATTGTTAATCTTAGTTAATCCAAGAAATTTCATGGCGAAAAATTATGTTTTATAACACAAAAGTCATTACCTTTGCAATGTGTTTTTCATGGTATTAGATTTAAGGTTAAGAAGATTATTCGTCGTGACGACGGGTAATTTTTTTTATGCCTATACGGCAACATAATACCGTTTCCATATCTTAAACCACTTTCTCACGAGCATCCGGCTTTGACAGCGAAGCATATTACCTTAACAGTCAACGCGATTGGCAGAAAGTCACAAGTTCATCAGTTACGGTAAGGCGACAAGGCGCCGACTCGATGACGGGAAGATTGTGATCGACATGCCCTATCGGAAAGTTGAATGCCACGGGTATACCAAGCCCGGAAATCATGTCGCGTATCATTTCGTACATATCAGAATAGTTTCTGTCAGGGCAATATTCGGTAAATTGCCCCACGATAATTCCTTTCGCCCTATCAAGAGTACCGGAAAGCCTGAGTTGGTAGAGAAGACGCTCCACCTTATATATAGGCTCCGCTATATCCTCTATAAATATAATGGGGTCATTGACACGGAAAATATCATAACGTGTTCCCAAAAGACCTCCGAGCACAGCCATGTTGCCACCGACAAGAGTACCCTCGGCGTTTCCAATATTATTATATGGATGTGGAGCCACGTCATATCCCACGCTCCCGCCTCTTAGTATGTTGAACAAGCTTAACGCGCACTCGTCACCACCCTTGTTGACAGCCAGATTCTTGCACATCGAGCTATGTATGCTCGCCACGCCAAGGTTTGACGCAAGGGCATGAAGAGCGGAAATATCGCTGAACCCGATTATCCACTTAGGATCGGCCAGAAACTCCCGTGAAGGGAAATCCTCAAGCAGATGGACAGCCCCGTAGCCGCCACGGCTGCACAATATCGCCCTGACTTCCGGATTGAGCACCGCCTCGGTCAGATCGTCAAGACGAGCCTGCCGGCTCGCACTGTAGCTACCGGTGCAACCAAGAGCCGACTGCGCCACATATGGCTCCCAACCCATCATGCGAAGCACCGGCAACGCGCCCTTCACCAAGGCGGGATCTATCTTGCTCGCGGGCGATATTATTGCAATCTTGTCGCCCTCTTTCAGGGCGCGGGGAAATATGACACTTTCCATCAGCTCACCTGTACTTTTATGCCTTCCTTGCGTATACGGGAGGCGATTGATTCAAGTTCGTCACGCCCCACCTTCTGCAGATCACTCTCAGGCGTGGCGCGATCGATTGAGTAAAGCATGACCTCCCGCGGCTTTATCCGCTTGTAAGCCTCTATGAGGGCGTCGACTTCCTCAGCGGTTGTATTGTCGATATGGCATCCGTTGTGGTTGCCGCGAAGCATCATTGTCTGTATGATACACTTGTCGCCAAACGATTCAAGCTGCGGGATTACATATTCACAGGTGAATCTCTCCGACACAGGCTGATCAATCAGGCGCATGGTAGGGGTGAGCGCCGAGTCAAGTTTAAGGATACAATTGTCCACTTTCCTCAGCCCACTGACCACACCCTCGCGGTCAAGCCGCGTGGAATTGCATAGCACACTGACCTTCGCACCCGGATAATACCGGTCACGCAAGCTTAATGTATCGTCGATTATACCGTCGAAATCAGGGTGCATGGTAGGCTCTCCGTTACCGGAAAAAGTAATGACATCGAGCGGCGCCCCGGCATCGCTCATCTCTTTCAGCTTTGCCTCAAGCAAGCGGCTCACCTCATCACGCGGCGGCAACCCGCTCTTGCCCGTGCCCTGCGAGTTATACCCCGCCTCACAGTACACACAGTCAAAAGAACACACCTTGCCATCGACCGGCGAAAGATTGATGCCGAGCGATGTGCCAAGGCGGCGGCTGTGGATAGGGCCGAATATAGTCGAATGAAACAATATTGTTACCATAAATCAAAAGTATATAGTATGATAGATATACAAATTATCCTTCATTATTGTGCGGAAAGGGAGCGATAAATCTCAGTCGTGCGCGCGGCTGTCTTTTCCCAAGTAAACATCTTCAACCGCTCGGAAGCAAGATATCGCAGACGGGCGCGGGTATCGTCGGAATACACCACATCGCCGATAGCGCACGCCATCATCGCCGGATCGTCAGGCTCAAACCATGAAGCGGCACTTCCGGCAATCTCGGGGAAGCAGCTTGCCCGACTCAATGCCACCGGGGCGCCCGCGCTCCATGCCTCCAGGATAGGGAGCCCGAAGCCTTCATATGCCGACGGAAATACGAAGCATGCCGTATTGGCATACAGCCACGCAAGCTGGCTGTCAGAAGCGAAACAAGCCATGGACTTATCACCTATGCCCAATGATGAGAGATGTCGGCGTTCAGCGTCGGAAAACGGTTTTCCGGCACAGACGAGCCTCAACTCCGGGTCATTTCGCGACAATATCACGAAAGCCTCGGCAAGATTCAGAAAATTCTTATACTTTGTACGGTCGCCAACAAACAGGATAAACCTGTCGCCGGTACCGGGGACAGGCTCATGCACGGAAGAAAGCGGCGACGCGCCATGATAGATCACATCAACCCTGTCGGCAGGAATACCGTAGATGTCAACGAGGTCACGCCGTGTATGCTCGCTTATGGCGATTATACGGTCGGCATTGGCGACAGCCTCCTTTTTCTCGCGTATCACCTTAGCGGTGTCAGTGAAATGCTGCGGATATTTCTCGTGGATAAAATCATGCACCGTAATGACATAAGGAGTTTTCCGCCGCTTAAGGAAGTAAGTTGAGTAATAGGTGGGATGCAACACGTCAAATCCGCCATCGGAAATCATACGTGCCGACCTGCGCTGATTGATCGCCTCATAGAGTTTTTTCCTCACGCGGAAATTTGCCACCGACCAGCTTTTTACCGGCGGGACTTCCGGACGGAGATTATCGAGATATGCATTTTCCGACATCATCGGAGGCATCACATATCCTATATCAGCCGGCAGATGGTTAATGAGTTCGACAAAATATCGGGACACCCCTCCTATCTTCTGCCAGGAAAACACCTGATGGTCGTAAAATATTTTCATTTCCGGTCAGTTGATTCAGGATGGACTGCGCTACTCGCCACAATAGTAATAGGTCGAGTGCCAAGACGAGCCTCAAGATATTCCTTGAACTTACGCGACTGCGCCGCTCCCATGGCACCGCTATAGTTGACCAACACGAGATTCAGGGTATCGAGACGATGGGTGTCAACATCACTCACTATGCCCCTGGTCACGGCAATATCACGCACCTGCGGGAACAGCACCTTTATTTCAGGCGATATAATAGCTCCCATCGAGTCATTGCGCGACATCAGGGCATTTTCAACCTTAAGCGAGTCAATCACATCCTGTTGCCGCGATATTGTCGCCTGGGTCACCTGATACATGTCGCGGAGCATCGAGGATGTAGCCTGCTTCACATCGAATCCGTCATTTCCTGTGTCGCCCTGTAATATACGCAGGCGCGTGCCGCCAAGATGATAGTCGGGAAGCTTGTCGGTCATGGCGATTAGAAGCGAGTCCTGCGGAATCATTTTTCCCACAAGCGTGACAGTGAGACTACCCTGTCCTTTCTTCATAACCGGCTTGTAATTCAACACCTGCGTACCGTCAAATTCAAACTCCTTGTCGACAAACTTGTTGCAGTTGGAGATAAACGTACTCTCCTTGTACATAGTATAAGTCATATAAGAAGCGGGAATCATCGTGATAACCGCGATTGTGTACACAAGATCCCTTACCTTTTTCGCCCTGCCCGGATTTGAAAAATCTTTTACATGATACTTCATCAGCTTCACGCCCACGGTCGTGGCGCAAGCGATAAACACGGAGTTGATGAAAAAAAGATAGAGAGCGCCGAGAAAATATGACGGCTGGAGCGTGGCAAGCCCGTAGCCTACCGTACAGAGCGGCGGCATAAGTGCGGTGGCAATCGCCACGCCGGGGATGACATTGCCTTTCACCTTGCTACCTATGGCAAGGATGCCGGCAGCACCTCCGAAAAAGCCGATAAACACATCGTAGATCGTAGGCGACGTGCGCGCAAGGAGTTCGCTGTGATGCTCGTTGACCGGCGAGACAAGGAAAAACAGGCATGAGGTGGCGACACTGAACACGGTTGCCATAAACAGGTTACGGAACGACCGTTTCATAAGGTCAAAATCATGGATGCCGACGGCAAGCCCCAGTCCGATGATAGGACCCATAAGCGGAGATATAAGCATCGCGCCTATGATCACGGCAGTTGAATTGACATTCAATCCCAATGACGCGATGAAAATAGCCACTATAAGGATTATGATGTTTATTCCCCGGAAAGAGACCCCTTCACGGATCGCTTCCTCCGCCTCCTCCTGAGGGATCAGAAAGCCGGTAAGGTCAAAATAGCCGAAAAGGCTCGTCTTGAATGCGGCAAAGTCAATTTTCTTCATATCTTACGCTTGATTATATCCTTAAGGCTAATCTTTTCATGACGGCAAACGATGAAAACATATATGCACAGGAGCAGGGTACGGAAAAGCAGCGTACTCCATTCCGACGGTAACTCCACAATAAGCGACACCGCGTAAAGCACCCCGGCAATGACAAAGTAAAACAGCAACCTCGGCACATCATAATCAATAGGATATTTCCCCCGACCGACGAAATAGCTTGCAAGCATCATCACACCATAGCAGGCGAGAGCCGCCCATGCGCAACCCATATAACCGATACGCGGCACAAGGATGACATTGAGCACAAGAGTCACTCCCAGCCCTATCAGCGAGAACCACATGCCCCATATCGTCTTGTCGGTAAGCTTATACCAGAGCGACAGATTGAAAAATACGCCGAAAAACAGCTCGGCAATCATCAGCACGGGCACAACCTTCAATCCGGAGAAATACTTGGGCGAAATAAAATATTTCAATATGTCAAGATAATACATCACGCCGAGGAAAATAAACAGGGCGAAAATCACGAAATATTTCATCGCGTCACTGTAAGCTTTCAGCTTGTCGCCACCGCGCTCCTTGTTTTGGGCAAAGATAAATGGCTCGTAAGCAAATCGGAACGCCTGGATAAACATCACCATGACAATGGCGATCTTATAGTTGGCGCCGTAGATGCCAAGCCCATACATAGCCTCGGCAGGATCAGAGACGAGGTGAGGGTAAAGGATAGTGCCTATCGTCTGATTCATGATGCCGGCTATACCAAGTATCAACAACGGATAGGAATAGACAAGCATCTCCCGCAAAAGCCTGCCGTTGAATGCAAGCGGCACCGACAGTATGTCAGGGAGAAGCAGCACCAACATCACCGCCGATGATATAAGGTTGGCAAGGAATATGTATCCGATGCCGAAATCGGGGCGATAAAACCATGAAACGGTGTCGGGAGCAACATCCAGCAGCCATGGGCAGAGGAGAATGAAAAACAGGTTTAGACCGATATTAAGACCTATATTTATGAGTTTCAGCGTCGCAAAGCGCAACGGGCGTTTCTGAAACCGCAGGTAGGCAAACGGGATGGAAGTGTAAGCATCCACAGCCACCGCAAGTGCCATCATAAATATATAGGAAGCGTGACCGCTGCAGTTAAGCGCATCGGCAATCGGATTCAGAAACAGCAGCACGAGGGCGAAAAAGGCCGTCGAAGACACCCCGAGCGACACCAACGAGGTGGAATATACTTCCTCCGGCCGGGAGTAACGCTCGTGATTGGCAAAACGGAAGAAACCGGTCTCCATGCCGTAAGTCAAAACAATCAAGGCAAGAGCCACTATCGCGTAGATATAGGTGACCACGCCATACTCATCGGCAGGAAACTTTATAGTGTAAAGCGGCACGAGACACCAGTTGAGAAAGCGCCCTATTATGCTGCTGACACCGTAAATCGCAGTATCCTTAGCCAGACTTTTAATACCCGCCATATCGTCGTGTGATATTCAAAATAATCTTTTAAGCGAAAAGGGAACCGGTGGTAAGGTCGCGGCTGTGACCGAGATGGATATATGCAAGCTCTGTCACCTCCCTGCCGCGCGGGGTACGCTTCAGAAAGCCCTCCTTGATCAGGAACGGCTCATACACTTCCTCGATCGTACCGGGATCCTCGCCGAGAGCGGTGGCTATTGTAGTCAGTCCCACAGGTCCTCCCTTAAACTTGGTTATTATTGTTGTAAGTATCTTATTGTCAATCTCATCAAGACCATAACGGTCAATATTCAGCGCCTCGAGGGCATAGCGGGCTATCTCCGGATCTATTATACCCGAGCCCTTGACCATGGCGAAATCTCGCACACGCCGCAGAAGAGCGTTGGCAATACGCGGTGTGCCACGGCTGCGCAAGGCAATCTCTCTCGCAGCCTCACCCGTGCACTTTACATCAAGCAGGCGCGCCGAGCGCAGCACTATGCGCTCAAGCACCTCATGGTCGTAATATTCCAGATGGAAGTTGATGCCAAATCGCGCGCGCAACGGCGATGTAAGCAATCCGCTCCGCGTTGTGGCGCCTATGAGGGTAAACGGCGACAGCGACAGCTGCACCGACCTTGCACCGGGACCCTTGTCGATCATTATATCAATGCGGAAATCTTCCATCGCCGAGTAAAGATACTCCTCGACCACAGGACTCAGGCGGTGTATCTCGTCGATAAACAGCACATCGTTTTCCTCAAGCGAGGTGAGTATGCCGGCAAGGTCGCCCGGCTTGTCAAGCACGGGTCCGGATGTTATCTTTATCCCCACCCCAAGCTCGTTTGCCACAATCTGCGACAGGGTGGTCTTTCCGAGTCCTGGAGGCCCGTGGAGCAGCACGTGATCAAGCGACTCGCCACGCATCTTTGCCGCAGTGACAAAAACGCGCAAGTTCTCTATTATCTTTTCCTGACCGCTGAAAGAGTCAAATTCCGACGGGCGCAGAGCCTTCTCAAAATCCCTGTCTCTGTCATTTCCCTGCCGGGATTCCCTTATGTCAAAATCCTCCTCCATCACTGCTTGCTTTTATTAACTATGGAATTGACCTTGTTTACAATTATCTGCGGAGGTATGCCTGCAAGGCAATGGTAGTCGCCACGGCTGCAAGGCCTGTTGCCAAACACCGAGCAGGGGCGGCACGTCATGGGCAACTGCACGATATCCTGCTCCCGCTGCTTGAAACCCTTGAATCCGCAATAGGGATGAGTGGCGCCCCACACACTCACGACCCTCACGTTGACAAGCGACGCAAGGTGCATGTTTGCTGAATCCATCGACACAACAGTATCGAGATGACTCAACAGCGCGAGCTCCACTGGAAACCCATGCTTCTTATCAGCCAGACTGACGGTTGAAGGATATCGCGACGCCCATTCGGCGAGAATCTTACGTTCCTCATCCCCTCCACCAAAGAGGAATATCTTGGTGTCGGGCTGCGCCGAGAGTTCCTCGACCACTTTCTCCATCAGGTTGACAGGATATATCTTGCCCTTATGCTTGGCAAACGGGGCTATGCCTATCCATTTTTCGCCCGGAGCCTTCGGGGCTGTGACCGACGCAAACATCGAAGGGTCACCCTTTCCCTCTCCATAGATGCTTCTGAATCTCTCTTCAAGCACATAGCCGAATCCATAGAATACTTCCCGGTAACGCGCCCGTGATGACAGCAATGGGAGCATCACCTTGTTGCGCGGGCGCGTAAGGGCACGCTTGTTCATCCTCCCCTTACGTATCGTGCGCCATTTGATGCCATGCAGCGTACATGCCGCCCCGAGCATAAAAGTGCGGATGACCCCGTGGAGGTCGGCAAATCCGTCTATGTCATATTGCTTGCGCAACTCGCCGAACAACCGGAAGAAGTCAGGCAGTGTACGGTATTTTTCCTTGACGTCGATGCCAAGCACCACCAGATTTTCCGGCGGATTTACAAAAAGTCCCTGCTGGGCCGGCTTTGTGATGAAAACAAAACGGGTGTCAGGATTGCAGCGACATGCCGAATACACTACCGGAATAGTCATCGCCACATCGCCGAGCGCCGAAAAGCGGGCAACCAGTAAATTTTTGGGCAGCTTACCGTTTACCGCCATAAAGTACAGGATTGGTGTCAGGGTCGTTATACATCTTCATCTGACGATAGACCTTCATATACTTCTTTCCCGCCGCAATATCGTCAAGAAGCTGACCGATAGCCGTAGTAAGGTCGGCACGCTGTTCAAGAAGCACGGCGAGCTTGCCGCGACACTTGGCCAGGTGCTCTTCATCGGCATCGGTACGATCCACCTCAGCCTGCATATGGTATATTTTAAGAGCAAGTATCGACAGGCGGTCAAGGGCCCATGCCGGGCTTTCGGTATTGATAGTAGCCCCGGCACACACCTCGACATCCTTGTATTTTTCCCTGAAATAAGTGTCAAGCTCCTCCACCATGTCGGTACGGTCCTGATTGGACTTGTCGATGCGGCGCTTAAGCGCAAGTGCGTCGACCGGGTCTATGTGGGGGTCGCGTATTATATCTTCAAGATGCCACTGCACGGCATCAATCCAGTTTTTTGCAAAAAGAGTATGTTCTATCGAACCCGGAGCAAACGGGTTTTCCACCTTTGCGTCAACGTGGTCGTGACGATGGTATTCACGTGTGGTGTCTTCAAAAATCCTGTAACAGTTATTGGCAAAGTCCATAGTCATCCAAATATTATTTATTGCTAATTTGACAAAGATACGCATAAGTCGAGCGCGATGCAAATTTATTTGGCATAGCCAAGCGTGAGTATCTAAGGCATAGCCAAAGATACGCATAAGTCGAGCGCAAAAGCAAATTTAAATTGGACTAATTGGACTAATTGGACTAATTGGGCTAATTAGTCCAATTAACCGGCCGCTCAGTCGCGACGAGTGCTCCTCATAAAAAAGTAAAGGAAAAGGCCGGCGGCGATAAACAGGCTTACCGAGAAGCTGAGTATTATCCCATAGGTGCCGAGACCGCCGGGGAATGCAAGGAGATATGTCGCCGGTATCCCTATCACGATATAGCTCACGAAAGCAATCCATATCATCGGCATCACCTGCGAGGTACCCCTGAGGGCATTGGCGAAGTTTATCTGCGTGGCATCACCGAGCTGATAGATCACAAGCGGCACAATCAATGCCACAGTAGCGGCGATTACCTCGGCGTCTTCGGTAAAGGCATAGATCATCTGCTCCTCAAAAAACACGAATATCAGCGAAGAGATGGAAGCGAGCGTAAGGATTATGTGGTATCCGGCAAAGGCGATGCGTCTCATCCCTATGCGGTCGTTCAGCCCTGCGGCATTTGCCACGAGCACCGATACCGCCGACCCCATGCTGTAATAGATGCAGAATCCGAGCGTACCCGTGATTACTATAATCTGGAAAGCGGCAAGGCTGACAGCCCCGAGCCATCCCGCCATTACCGCGGCGACGGTAAACGATCCGGACTCAAATGTCATCTGCATCGACACGGGCCATGACGTACGGTTGATCTGACCGAGTGTCCGCGATGATATGCGTGCCTTTGCGAAACCCTCCTTGTAGTCGCGGAAACGCTTTGCCACGACAAAGATCACGATTACCACAACCGGGCAAAATATCCTTGAAAAAAGCGTACTGTAACCGGCGCCTGTCAACCCAAGCTCCGGACAGCCCCAGTTTCCGTATATGAGCATATAGTTACCTACAATGTTGAGAGCATTTGCCGATAGTATTATCCACATAGGCAAAGCCGTGCGGTTGATGGCAAAAAGCCACTGCGCAAACACATTGAACACAGCCACCGGCACCATTCCGGCAAGCACGATAAGATAATAGGGCCTTATCAGCGGCATCAGCTCGACAGGTTGTCCGAGCCGGTCAACATTTAGCCACAGCACCCACATTACCAAAGTCACAAGTAGCGAAAACAGGATATTGAGCAGCAATCCGTTGCGTATCATCGCCCCGATTGTGTCACTGCGTTTCTGTGAGAACAGAGCGCCTATAAGCGGGGTAAGTCCGTAGGTAAACCCAAGTACGGCAAACGTAGCGACATTAAACACATTGTTGACAAACGACGCCGAGGCAAGGGCGGCGGTTGAATAACGGCCAACCATTATATTATCGGCAAAAGCCACTACTATCATGCCGAGCTGGCCTACAAGAATCGGCAAGCCAAGCTTAATAATGGCGGCATAATTTTCGCGATATTTTTTCCAAATCAAATTCATGGTGCAAAATTACTCATTATGCGCCACAAAACCAACCCGGTCAACGCGCCTCAAAGCCGTAAGCCTTCGGCGAAGGGTGACAGTAATATCCCCCTATGCCACACCATGCCATGACCGAATGAAACCGGGAAAGAAGCGGATGGATCTTGGCCTTGACCGGCCGCGGCTCTGCAAACTCCGTCATTTCGAGATAGCGGTTATACTCGGAGGCGAAAGGATTGGCGCAATTATTGTGCCACGGCTTCTTCCTGCCAACAAAATGAGCGATCACAGTATGACGCACCTCTTCGCGCGACCTCGCCAACGCATAAGGGCGACATCCGGGACGCCGCATCAGAAATCCGCTCTGCATATTCCATCTCAACGGAAGCAGAATTCGACTCTTCCATAGGCACACATTAAGCAGATCCTGATCATTTTCCCGTATACGGTCAGAGAAACCGTTCAGATATTGCATAAGCTTTCTCAACACCTTATTATCGCGCCAGTAATCAAGATTCATCACCATTACCCCGGAATTGAAATAGGTATAATTATCAGGAAGCCTAAGCCTGACGAGAGGTTCCGGATTGCCGCTACCGCTGTCTTCAACCGCGGCAAGCGCCTTATCGGTGAGATCGACATCCCAAAGAGCACGTATCTTCCCGAGCACAAGCAGATCGGAATCCAGATAAAGCACCTTATGCACCGACACCGGCAGCACTGCAGACAGGAAACAACGCAGGTAAGCAGTCGTGCTTACATAATCACCCTGCCGACGCGGGCAACTGTCAAGCAATGTCTCGTCAACCTTATGGAACACCAGACGGCAACCGTATTTACGCTGCACTACATCGGAGAGCAAAGTCCTGTTACAAGGCATAAGATAAGTCGTAACTACATGGATTACAATCATATCATCAGGATTGTTTTCCAACAGCGATGTGAACATGACCGCGCATTGACGTGCATACTTGTCGTCAACATTGCATACAATTTCAATCGGATCGATAGAATTTCTCATGGGGTAATTGTGCTTAAAATGTCAGGCATGAATTATCTATGACCAAATTTACACCTTTTTTAATGTTTTCTACCGATTGTATTCAAACTTTAACCAAATTGTATCATTACTCGTCGACACCGGTCCTTACCGACACAAGCTATCCTCTATACGGCTGAAGAAATCCATCAGATGAGCACCGTCGACAAACATATGATCGATATAAACCGCATAAGGCATCTTCAAAGAGCCGTCGGCATGCCGCGTCGCCTTACCCATGACACTGAGAGGATGGGTACAGGGAGTGCCTACCGACTGCGCGGTAAACGACATGGAAGTAAAATACATCCCGGGCACCGCACTAAGATGAACCACATCATAATCGCCCGAATCGATCATCCGCTTTTCGACGCCATACGGGTCATCCCCCGGCTTGATCGAAGAGATTATACGCTCCGCCTCTTCACGGAAAAGCCCGTAATCACTTATATAAGGTATCCTGACGGTGACAAAATTGGAACCCGACGCTATCGGGGTAATGATATCGACCTTGTCAAAGAGCACTATTTTTCCTGTCGGTGACTTACGGTAACGCATCGCCTCCACCTCATTTGCCGCCTTCACCACAGCATAAAGATAGCGAAGGAAGAATGACTCTCCACTACGGCGGCACTCTTCAAAAGCCTTGCCACACTCTATCTCGGTGGTCACCGAGTACCATGAATTTGCAAAATCACGGAAAAACTCATAATTCCCCCGACGATCCCATACCGCCACATCTATCATTCTCTTCATAAACTATTGTCATTATTTTTTACGCAAAGATATATAAAGAACAGTAAAAGCATGTCGATTGTTAATCAAATATGCGTATACTTGTACTGATTTTGACGACAATATCGGCGATAGCCGGATGCTCCCACGCTAAAAACGACAATAACACGGAGATTATGAACGATATAAAGACAATCTATTTTGCAGGCGGATGCTTTTGGGGCACCGAACACTTTTTCAAGCAGATCGACGGGGTGATAAACACGACCGTGGGCTATGCCAACAGCCTGATACCCAACCCTACTTATAAGGAAGTATGCTCAGGAGAGACAATGGCGGCGGAAGGGGTCGAGGTGCAGTATGATCCGGAGCGGGTTGACCTGACGACGCTTATTGACATGTATTTTCTGACCATCGACCCGACATCAGTCAACCGTCAGGGCAACGACCGCGGCACTCAATACCGCACCGGCATCTATTACACTGACTCCATTCAGCAGCGCGCCGCCATTGACGCGGTAAAAGCGAGAGAGGCAAAATATGGCAAGCCGATAGCCGTGGAGGTCAAGCCACTGCAAAATTTCTATCCCGCCGAAGAGTATCATCAGGACTACCTCGACAAGTCGCCGGGAGGATATTGCCACATCAACCCGAAGCTATTTACAATGGCCCGAAACGTGCGCAAACTCACTCCCGCCCAGATCGCCGTCACCCGCCATAACGCCACCGAGCCGTCATTTCACAACGCCTACTGGGATGAAGACCGCGACGGGATATATGTCGACGTGACAACAGGCGAGCCGCTCTTCCTGTCGACCGACAAGTTTAACTCCGGTTGCGGATGGCCGAGCTTCACCCGACCGATCGATGACCGCGCGCTCACGGAGCGGAACGACACCACCCACGGTATGATCCGGACCGAAGTAAGGAGCACACTCGGCGACGCCCACCTCGGACATGTGTTCAATGACGGTCCCCGCGAACGCGGCGGACTGCGTTACTGCATCAACAGCGCCGCCCTTCGCTTTATCCCCGTCGAAGAGATGGATCGGGCAGGCTATGGCGAATATATAAAGTATATAAGATAACAATTAGAAATCCACAGTCGGAAAACCGGCGGTGAGATGCACAGCCCACTGCGCAGTGTCGCCGGCTGTCACAAACATTGCCGACACGCCTTTCTGCGACTCCACCATGGCCACAGCGCTGTCAAGCGGCATTACCATACATGCCGTGGCAAGTGCGTCGGCGGTCATGCATTCAGGGGCGATCACCGTAACCGACAGAATGCCGGACCGCGCAGGCTCCCCTGTAAACGGGTCTATCGTGTGTCCCATCGACTTGCCGTCGATCACCCTGTAATTGCGGTAATTACCCGACGTAGCTATGCCGCAGTCGCTTACCTCGACAACACCCATGTTGCCGTGAATCACAGAGTCGGCACACTCTACAGGTGCATCAATACGTATACGCCACAGTGATCCACGCGGGCTATCGCCCGCTACGGCTATCTCCCCGCCTATCTCGATCATGTAGTCGTCAACGCCATTGCGCTTCATCATCCGCCCTATCTCATCGACACCGAATCCCTTGGCAATCGCGCTGAAATTAAATGTAGTCAACGAATCTTTCTTGACCATAAATCCGGCGGAATCAAGGCGGCAGTCATTTATGCCGACAAGCCGGCGCGCACTGTCAAGGACTGCCGCAGTCGGCGGATCCGTCTTATCTCCCTCTGTGCCGAATCCCCATAGATTGACAAGCGCACCCACAGTCGGATCAAACGCCCCGCCACTGACCGCCGATATGCGGCTCGATTCAAGAAACACCTTGCGAAACATCGAGTCGGTGGCATAAGACTCGTTCCTGTTTATGCGGCTCACAACCGAGGAATTGTTGAATGCCGAAAGCGACATCTCAACCATCTTCATCACAGCCTGTATTGAATCGTCGAGCGAGACATTGGAGGAGTAAGTTATGTGGTAAACCGTGTTCCACACCACGCCCTCAGCCGAGCGGAAAGGCTTGCGGGTGTCACACGAATGTATCATAACCATAGCGGCAAGAATAACAGCCACAAAAGGAAATTTTCTCATTACATTAACTTAAAATACGGTCAAATATACACCTTAGTCACATTATTGTTCACGGATTTATACTTAATTAATGCTAAAAAACATTATCGAATCATATTTTAATTCAAGTTTAATTCGTAACTTCGCATCATTATAATTTTTTATTTTAATCAAAAGCAACACTCTATGAACAAATTATCACGCGTCGGTACTATGATAGGCACATCTATTATAGCGCTTGGAGCACTTCAGAGCTGTGTAGACAATGATTATGACCTTAACAAGGACATGAATCTGGTAGTGAATGTGGGAGGCGGACAGCTGTCCGTTCCGGGCAGCAGCACTGAACAGTTTTCACTGAAAAAATTACTCGACCTTGATTCTGAATCATCGATTCAGCCGGCCGACCAAGCCACTGCCGATCTATATGGATTAGAAGTCGGCGACTACGTACTTAGACAGAAAGGCGACCCTTCAACCGGCGATTTCGAAATCGGCAAAGTAAATCTTAATGTAAACGGAACGCACCAAAGCAATCATGTAGAATTCCCCGAATTTCCCGCTCAGGCGGCAGGACTTATCAACAAGCTGTCAATACATATAGGCGGGCAAGGAGACGATCAATGGAATCAAAAAATGCCTGCTTTTAACAATGCCATAACTCTTAGTGAATCAAATGTCAACAATGACATCGTTAAGATATCTCATGTAGAGACCGACATAGATCTCGAGGCGTCTGTTAAATTTGTCACCACCGACTATAACGGCAGTGTACACGTAGCTCCCGGATTCAAAATCCAATTTGGCGACATAGTAAATGACAAGCCTGAATTTGAAATCTCACTCAACGAGGCTATTCCCGGGTGCAATGTCACCGACGGTCACATTATTGAATTTACCAGCGACTATGAAATCCCTGCCAATGGACTGTCTTTGAATATTCATATAAGCGGAATTAACTGCGATAACGCCTTGAATCCGGACACCCACAACTTTGATTTTGCTTCAAGCATAGTCACCACAGGCGAAATTTACATAAACGAGCCTACTGTAGGTGCGAAAGTAAAGATGGACATCTCTGTCACAATCGGAGACCCCAACGGCGGCACCATCACCGGAGACATCGTAGCCGTCACAGGTGTTGTAAATCCTGAAATAAACATCGCTCCTGTCACATTTGACATCAATGATATACCAGATTTCCTCAAGCAAGACAGCTACCTTGACATAGAGAACCCGCAAATCTACCTTACAATTGAAAATACATCTGCAGCGTCAGTGAATGTAGACATTACCCTTACAGGAAACTGGGACACAGGCGTATATCCGAATGGCAACGAGCCTATAGTAAAACAGCCTTTAACAATTGCCCCCGGATACAACAATATATGTATCTGCCGCAAGAGAGATGGGGTTGCCCAAGGCTATACAGCCTATCCAAATGATAATATCGGCGCGCTTATCAGCAAAATACCCAACAGCATTAATGTCGACATTGAAGCACGCGTAGTACAACAGCCGACAAGATTTGAACTTGGAACCAATTACCATTTCACTGCAACGAACGAAGTTGTGGCACCGCTCGCATTTGGCTACCAACTCAGCTTCACTTACAGCGACACTGAAGACGGCTGGGACAGCGACCTCGGCAAATATGACTTTAACAAGGTACAGATAGAGATGGAAGTGTCAAACACTGCTCCTCTCAATTTTACCCTTGACGTAAAGCCTATCTTCACGGGAGGTAATCGCAAAGGCGTACAAGTCAATATTGAAAAGGGAGCAATCCTTGCCGGCACAATGGAAAATCCTACTGTATCACAAGTCATTATCTCAATCAAAGGTAACGCTGAGAACTTCACCTCAAGCAATTCCGGCAGTAGCCTTAATGGTCTCGACGGTATCGAGTACTCATTAAAGACCGACAACAGCGATGACGTCGCCGGTATACCCATCAATGAGGGACAGGGCATGACATTCTCTCAGATACGCGCCCGCCTTATCGGAGGCGTAACACTTGACCTCAATGAAATGTAAACCTTATTTTCAACCAAAACAAAGAAGATAAACCAACTATGAGACATCTCAAATCATATTTCGCTGCGATTTTGCTCGCTTCATCGTGCACCGTCGCCACCACCGCACAGGAGGCACTTCGCTCGGCCTACTTCCTTGAGGGCTACAACTACCGTCACGAACTCAATCCGGCTTTTGCCCCGGAACGCAACTATGTGGCATTTCCGGTGTTAGGCAACCTCAGTGTTAGCCTTAACTCCAATGTGGGACTGAGCACATTCCTATATCCGATGAATGGAGAGCTTGCCACGTTCATGCACCCCGACGTTGACGCCGACAAGTTTCTCGGCAAGCTACGCAACGTCAACCATATCAAGCAGGAAGTTGACCTTCAGATCCTGTCATTCGGTTTTCGCGCGTTTGGAGGCTACAACACTTTCTCGCTCGGTGTAAGCGAGAGAACGGCCTTCTCCCTCCCGAAAGATCTCTTTAAATTTATGAAACTTGGTCAAGACGGACCGACATCCCACTATAACTTCAAGAATATCGGCATAATGGGCAACGCCATGGCAGAAGTGGCACTCGGTCACTCACGCCAGATACTCCCGCAACTACGTGTCGGCGCCAAGCTGAAAATCCTTGTCGGAGCTATCGACATTAATGCGCGCATAAGCGACATGAGCGTGACCCTCGGCGACGAGATGTGGGATGTACGAGCCAACGGCGAGGTTAATATCGCAGCCGGCAACGGGCTCAAAGTGCCTACCTACGCTGAAAGCGGCAAGCATTACGAAAAGCCGGAAGACGCCAACCTCATAGACTGGGACGGACTGGATTATGACAAGTTTGGTCTCGCCGGCTTCGGCGGTGCAATCGACCTTGGCGCCACCTACCAGCTCCACCCCGACCTTGAAATATCGGCATCGGTGCTTGATCTCGGATTCATGTCATGGACCAATGCCGTGCACGGAAAGACCGGTGACACCACATGGTCGTTCAAGGGCTTTGACAACGTGGCAATTGACAAAAACTCGCCCAACTACGATGAAAAGAATTTTGACCAGCAGCTTGAAGACCTCGGCAACAACCTCGAGGATGCGGTAGAGTTCCACCGCCTCTCTGATGGAGGAAGCCGCACAACCGGACTGGGCGCCACCATCACCGTGGGAGCTGCATACACCGCTCCTTTCTACCGCGGGCTAAAGGGCGGCTTGCTCTTCACCCAGCGTATCGACGGCATCTATTCATGGACTGAAGGCAGAATCTCTGCAAACGTCACTCCCGTGAAATTCTTTGACGCCTCGATCAACTACGCGCTCTCTACATTCGGTTCTTCACTCGGCTGGATCATCAATATCCATCCGAAAGGATTCAACCTGTTCGTAGGCTCCGACTTCACATTCTACAAAGTGAGCCCGCAATTTGTCCCTGTCAACAATCTCAACGCCAACGTACAGCTTGGCATCAACTTCACCTTCGGCTCAAAGCCCAAGAAAGAAGTGCTGAAGCCGCTCCTCCCCTCCTGGTAAACAGACATTCCACACACAACAAGAGAGCCGTGCATTTAGCGCGGCTCTTTTGCTTTATTATCGTATGGATAATAATGATATTATTCTTCTTCGGGGAATTTTCGGTAATATTCCTGGAGGATGTAGAGTACATTGAAATAGAAGCCTTTCGGATCATCCTTGCCATCTTTTGGCTTTACGGTGATATAGTCGAAATGGGGAGGGCGATCCTCCTGCCCCTCTACGACATAATCCTGGAAATTAAGCAGGTTGTACTCATGCTGCGGGTTGATTATCACCCAGGCATTATCCTGGTCAAGCCCGGTTCCTGTCGACACTATCGCCTCAAGAATATGATTAAGCTTGTATTGCAGGATGTTGGCAAGATTGTTTTTCTTTTTCTCGCGGTAGGCATAGATGAGAAATGACATCTGACGCAGATCAAACGGGTCATCCTTGAGCGAAAGCTCGGCATATTTTATTATCGTGTCACACTCGGCGTGGGTATGCTTGTCGCGGTAATACAGGTCCTCCACCTTTGACGAGTATTCGCTGCGGCGGTAAGGATTATAATCTTCCTGAAACACGTATCCGAGATAGAGGTGGCGAAACTGGTCGAGCGTCATCGACGTGTCATTTGACTCGAAAAGCTTCATCAGTTTGGGATAATAATATTTTGACGATGGGTCGCTTACATCTTTTTTGATCTTCTCCATGTCGGGTTTTTCCGGCTTAAGCTTCTTATCGCCGCGCTTGGCTTCGGCTGTGAATGTGGAGCAAGCCACAAGCACAGATATAAATAATAGTAATATTTTTCTCATCTTAACACATTTTATAGTTTGTCAAGGGCAAAACCGGGATAATACTCCATGACGGCAAGCAGCAAAGCTATGCCGATAAGTCCCAGAGTGACCACTGCCGGCAACCCTTTGGCACAAAGATACTGAAAATCTCTGGAATAACCTCGAAAAACGGGAGAAATGACGCTAAACGACTTAATATCAGAGTTGTTACGGTGTCAAATGATGACAAGCCGAAAAATCGGAAAACGCAAAGAAAAGCGGATTTAAGAAGAAGAATGGTTTGCAAATCATTACCCGTGAAAGAGTAAGATTTAACATATGAGAGATGCTATTGCACCGTTTGTCACCGATTTGCGTATCAAGGTCTAACTCGTTGATATTTAACTTTGCAAACAAAAAAAACGAGTATGGCAAGAAGTACATTCAAAGTGCTGTTCTACGTGAACGGCAGCAAGGAGAAAGACGGTATTGTCCCCATCATGGGACGAGTGACAATCAACGGTACTGTGGCGCAGTTCAGTTGCAAGCAGACCATCCCGAAACCCCTTTGGGATGCGAAAGGCAACCGAGCCAAAGGCAAGAGCGCCGAAGCACGGAACATCAATCTGGCATTGGACAACATCAAGGCGCAAATCATCAAGCACTATCAGCGCATATCCGACCGAGAGGCATACGTAACGGCTGAAATGGTGCGCAATGCCTACCAAGGGGTAGGAAGCGAGTATGAGACACTGATAAAGGCTTTTGACAAGGATTGCGCCAACTTCCTGAAACGTGTCGGCAAAGACCGCAGCATCGGCACATACAAGATCATGGTAAGGGCAAGGAACTATGTCGCAGCCTTTATCAAGTCATTCTACAGACGGACGGACATGTCCATGCTGGAACTTACACCCGACTTCATCAAGGAGTTTGCGGCTTATCTTACGGCTGAACGGGGACTGAAAAACGCCACCATCTGGCTGAACTGCATGTGGCTGAAAGGAGTGGTGATGCGTGCGCACTATAACGGACTGATACCGAGAAATCCGTTTGCGCAGTTCCATATCAGCCCGAATGTTAAGGAACGGGAATATCTGACAGAGGACGAAATCAAAAGAATCATGGCGCACGAGTTTGACAACCCCACCCTCACATTGGTGCGGGATCTGTTCATTTTCGCCTGCTTCACCGCCTTGTCTTTCGTGGATATGAAAGAACTCACAACAGACGAAATAGTGGAGGTGAACGGTGAGAAATGGATATTGTCGAAACGGCACAAGACAAATGTCCCGTTCCAAGTGAAGCTGCTGGATATTCCCTTGCAGATAATCGAACGGTACAAGTATCTGTCGGAAGACAGGCTGGTTTTCGGGAAAATCAACTATTGGACGATGTGCAAACAACTGAAAAAGGTAATGGCGGAATGCGGAATAGAGAAGCAAATCTCCTACCATTGCGCACGTCATACGTTTGGAACACTGGCTCTTAGCAAGGGGATGCCCATTGAAAGCGTGAGCCGTGTTTTGGGACATACGAACATTGTCACGACTCAAATCTATGCGAAGATAACCACACAGAAACTTGACAATGACCTGACGATGTTCGGCAACAAGCTGAACGCATCGTTCGGAAGTGTAACCCCATAACCAAGCATAGCCATGAAACGAAGCATCATCACAACGGACGGCAACGGCAACATCACCTTGCCGACCGACATTAGCGCAACCGCCATGAGCGAATGGGAACTTTGCGACCTGTTCGGAGTAACCGCCCCGACATTCCGTGCAGGGCTGAAAGCTCTTTGCAAGAGCGGAATTTTAAGGGAATACGGGATAAGGCGAAGCATACGGGTATCCGATAATTGCTGTATGGAGGTTTACAACCTTGAAGCGATAGTTGCCCTTGCTTTCCATATCGGCACATTCGGAGCGGAACGGGTACGCAATGCCGTTCTTGAAAGACTGTACCTGCGAAAAGAGAAAACAAGCATCTTTTTCTCGCTGAATACCAACGGTATATCCAAATCCGAATACTTCTCGTAGCTGAATGCCTGACATTATTCACTCGGTAAGTCAGTAATTCATTAAGTCAGTACGACAGAACGACAGACGCTCTGATTTTTTCTCCCGAAAAGCGTAATCCGACATTCGCTTTTCGGGAGTTTTTCCGTTTGCAGAACCTGTTTCCTGCCCCAAGCCATCGAAAGTTTTTGTTTCGGGGGCTATTTGTCACCATTCTGCTGTGTTTTGCATAACAACCTATCCGATAATTGATTATATTTTTGTAGCTGGTAATTTTCAAACTTAAAACCATTTGATTATGTCAGCTATCGAACAACAGGACAGCCACAGACCGCCATCGGATGGCGGCATGGCAAAGGAAGAATTTATCCGTGTCGGGACAACGCTCTACAAGATTGTGGAGCAACCGAGACTGAACGGAGGGTATGTGAAGAAACGCATCGCATGGAACAACGAGACCCTGCGACAGGATTACGGCAAGGATTACATCGGCAGCGTTTCCAAGTATGACGGCTTCTGCACCGTACCCGAACACATCGGCTACCGTTCCGTAGTCGGCAAGTTCCTTAACCTCTACGAACCGATAGACCACCGACCGCAGGAGGGCGATTTATCGCATATCCAATCTTTGGTACGGCACATCTTCGGGGAACAGTACGAGTTGGGGATGGACTATCTGCAACTGCTCTACCTGCAACCGATTCAGAAGTTGCCTATCCTGCTGTTGGTGTCGGAAGAACGCAACACGGGCAAAAGCACCTTCCTGAACTTTCTGAAAGCCCTTTTTCAGAACAATGTGACTTTCAACACCAACGAGGATTTCCGCAGCCAGTTCAATTCCGACTGGGCTGGCAAGTTGCTTATCGTGGTGGATGAGGTGCTGCTCAACCGCAGGGAGGATAGCGAGCGGTTGAAGAACCTCAGCACCACACTTTCCTATAAGGTGGAAGCCAAAGGCAAAGACCGTGACGAGATTGCGTTCTTCGCCAAATTCGTGTTGTGTTCCAACAACGAGCATCTGCCCGTAATCATAGACGCAGGGGAAACACGCTATTGGGTGCGCAAGATAGACCGCTTGCAGTCCGATGATACCGACTTCCTGCAAAAGCTGAAAGCGGAGATACCCGCCTTTCTCCATTTCCTGCAACACAGAAAACTGTCCACAGAAAAGGAAAGCCGGATGTGGTTCAACCCCACATTGCTGCATACAGAAGCCTTGCAGAAGATTATCCGCAGCAACCGCAACCGGTTGGAGATAGAGATGCACGAACTTGTCCTTGACATCATGGACAGTGTCGGCACGGATACATTCTCTTTCTGTTACAGCGACATTCTTCTTTTGCTGGTACACTCACAGGTAAAGGTGGAGAAACACCAAGTCCGAAAAGTGTTGCAGGAATGTTGGAAACTTACCCCTGCGCCAAACGGACTGACTTATACTACCTACCAATTCAACTGCAATCGGGAGTGTCGGTATGAGCCGATAAGGAGAGTGGGACGCTTCTACACCGTCACAAGGGAGCAACTTGAATCCTTGTAATATTATCATTTTTCTGTTGAATTGTTGAATATGGGTATAAATACACTGACAATAAACGATATACATTCTCAACAAAATCTCAACAAGCCAAAAGAGAAGTTGAGAGACCACCGACCCCCGTTTGTTAATTTCTCTTTTGGTGAGCGGTTTGTTGAGAAGATGTTGAGAGGTTACGAGGCTGTATATAAACATATTACATTGACAATTCATCAAATCAACAAATTTTCATCAACTTCAAAACCGTATGTAATATGACAATCCAAGATGTAAAGCAAATCAAGCTGGCAGACTATCTGCAAAGTCTGGGCTATACGCCTGTAAAGCAACAAGGCAAGAACCTGTGGTATAAATCACCGCTACGGGAAGAAACGGACGCATCATTCAAGGTAAACACCGAGCTTGAAAAATGGTATGACTTCGGCATCGGCAAAGGCGGAAACATCCTCGTATTGGCAGCGGAACTCTACCATTCGGAAGATGTAGCCTATCTGCTGAAACGCATAGAGGAGCGGACAGCATACATCCGCCCTGCATCGTTCTCTTTTGGCAGACAGCATTCCGACAATCAGCCTTATCAGAGATTAAGGGTTGGTGAGTTGTCCTCTCCTGCTCTTACAGCCTATCTGCAAGAAAGGGGAATAAACATCGGACTTGCCAAAAGAGAATGCAGGGAACTTCGGTTTATGAATGCCGACAAACCATATTTTGCCATCGGCTTTCCGAACATGGCAGGAGGATATGAAGTGCGCAACAGATACTTCAAGGGATGTGTCGCCCCGAAAGACATCACCCATATCCGACAGCAGGGCGGACAACGATGTATGTGTTACCTGTTCGAGGGGTTCATGGATTACCTTTCATTCCTTACCATCCGAGTAAAAAACAATCCGCAACACCCGCGATTGGACACGCAGGACTATGTCATACTGAACTCCGTTTCCAATCTTGCGAAAGCGGAAAGCATATTGGAGACCTACACCCAAATCGGCTGTTTCCTTGACAACGACACAGCAGGGCAGAACACCTGCAAGAAGCTGAAAGAGAAGTTCGGGGAACGGCTGCTTGATAAGTCGCTGTACTATCGTGATTATAAGGACTTAAACGACTACCTGTGCGGTAAGCCCTTGTCCCAATCGGCAGAGCCGATAAAGGAGAAAAAGCAAGTCCAATCCGCAAGGCGGATGATACAGCCACAGAAAAAGAAAGGGGGATTTCATCTGTAATATGCACGTCCGCTCTCCCAAGGTATTTAGACAGAAATACCATAGCTTAATAGGGCGTTTTCTTCACGCATTACTCCGTAACGCTAAAAACACCCTATCGAGCCAAAGGGAAATCCCTTTGGAAACCCTGTGCAAACGAGGGCAGAAGCCAAACTCGTTTGGATTATGCCGAGTGCAGCAAGGACTCATTTGCATAATAAACCCTGTGAACCGATGCCGCAGGCAGAGAGAAGAAACATAACGATAACCGCAAAAATAGAAATAATATGGGATATTTTTCATTGGACATAAAGAAAGCAAAGGGGACATCGGACACCACGCAGTCCGACCATATAGAGAGAAAGATAATACCTAAAAACGCAGACCCGACAAGAACACATCTGAACAGGGTGCTTGTCGAATATCCCGATGGCGTTCACGGCAGGGATGAAGCGATTGCCCACAGGCTGAACACGGCAGGCATCAGACGGAAAATCACACACGACCAAGTCCGTGTTGTCCGGGTGGTTTTATCGGGTACGCATGAGGACATGATGAACATACAGGAAAAAGGAAAGCTTGATGAATGGTGCAACGACAGCATCCAATGGCTTCAAGCCACATTCGGCAAAGACAATGTGGTTGCTGCCCATCTGCACATGGACGAGAAGACTCCACACATCCACGCAGCCGTTGTTCCCATCGTAATAGGTGAAAGGCGCAAAGCCAAGAAAGAACAGACGGACGGCAAGCGCAAGTACCGCAAGAAAACAAATTCCGTCCGTTTGTGTGCCGATGACCTGTTCAACCGCCAGACCTTGATTGCCTACCACGACAATTACGCAAGAGTGATGACGAAATACGGATTGCAACGTGGGGTACGGGGCTCGGAAGCACGGCACACTACCACCATGCAGTATTATCGGGACTTGAAAAAGAAGAATGAAACCCTTGAAACCGAAACCAGACTATTGCAGGAGAAGAAGACCAAAGCGCAGGAGGAGTTGAGACAGGTAAAAGCGGAAATCCGCACCGACAAGCTCAAAAGCGCAGCCACCGATACGGCAACCGCCCTTGCAAGCAGTGTGGGTTCTCTTTTCGGAAGTGGAAAAATGAAATCATTGGAACGTAGGAACGAGGATTTGCAAGACCGCATCCTTGAACTTGAAGACGAAGCCCGACAACGGGAACGGCAACAAGCCGAACAGATACAGGAGATAAGAAACGCTTACGAGCAACAGCACCGTAAGCTGTCGGAGTTTACAGATTTTGTCAGACGCTACTTTCCGTATGTGGAGAAGCTTATACCTGTGGTAAACTTCCTACGTGAACGTTTGGGTTTCAATGACAGAATAATCAGAAGACTGTGCGAGTTCAAGGAGGTCGGAATAAAAGGTAAACTCTATTCTTCCGAGTTTAACCGAAGTTTTGATACCCGACATTCTGTCTGCTCCATCAAACAGGATGAAAGCGGTAAATTCGATTTCAAGATAGACGGGGTTTCACATGTGAACTGGTTCAGAAAGAAGATGAATGAGTTTAGGGAAGCCATGGGAATACCTAAGCAGAAACAAGATAGAGGTATAAAACTATAAATCAAAGGAACGGCCGTAATAATCTGCCTGTATTGAGCGGATTATCACGGCTTTTTTATACTTTTGCAAATGGATTGAGACAACTCTGTCCAAAGACATATGAAAATAGAAGAAGCGTTATGCTCATCTTGTACTTGAAAACGTAGGAAATTTTCAATTAGATGCAAGGATAGCATAGTGGTTCTCACGCATATAGCGTGGGCTGCTATTGTTACATCTGCATCTATGGTTTCCTACGACCTTCAAGTAAAGAGTGTGGCATACAGTTCCACGCTTTTTAGTTTAGCCTTATGGTGACAAATATGAATAACATAAAATGGAATATAAATGATATTAACTGCACAACAGAAGCAAGCAATGATAATGATTGAAAAGTTCATTGCAGATAAAGATAGCCAAGTATTTATTTTGAAAGGATATGCAGGTACAGGTAAAACGACATTGATTCGTAGTATTGCAGATTATTTATCTACTCAATCTTTACATATTCAGTTAATGGCTCCGACCGGACGTGCTGCAAAAATATTACGTTCTAAATTACCAAATTATGGTGCTTCTACTATTCATAGGGGAATCTATAATTTTTCTCATCTAATAGTGGAAGAATCTGAAGGAACACTTAAATATATATTTCCACTTAAAGATAACCACGAGAGGTGTATTTATATTATTGACGAAGCCTCCATGATTAGTTCTCGTGAATCAAAGAATGAACTTTTCCAATTTGGTACAGGAGTATTAATAAAAGATTTACTTAGTTATGCAAGATTAAACTTCGGTGGAAAGGTAATTTTTGTTGGTGACCCTATGCAGTTGCCTCCCGTAGGTGATGATTGTTCTGTTGCATTAGATGAAACTTATTTTGATATACTAGAAATGAATGTATATTCTTATGAGCTCACAGACATTGTTCGTCAAGATAAGAATAGTTGTATTTTGGCTAATGCTACAATACTTCGTGAGTTGATTCGGAAAAAAGAACGAAATCGCCTTGTGTTCAAGAAAAAGGAACATGAAGTAATGGATATTGGAGCAATGGAAGTTGCTAAGAAATATTGTGAAGATCCAGAACAATCGTCTGCTATAGTTTGTTTCTCAAATCAACAAGCAGCTGATTATAATACGGCTATTCGTAATATAATATTTCCTGAAACGAATCATGTGGCGGTAGGAGATAAATTGATGGTAGTATGCAATAGCTACTATTATGATAAATGTGAATTATTGAATGGTGATATCATAACTGTAGTAGAAACATCAAATGAGATTATCTCTCAGTCTGCACCTATTTGGACTGAAAAAAATGGGAGAAAAGTAAAAGAAATCATTACGCTTGATTTCAGAGAAATAAGTTTTCAAGTAGAAGATGGTAATATTTATAAACGCTATATTATTGATACATTACTCCAAAACAAGCGACCTTCACTGACAATTGACGAAATGAAGGCTCTTTATATCAATATGGTAATGCGTATGCGTACGGAGAAAGGATTGACTAATCCTAAATCTGAAGAATTTACTAAGGCAATGTGGGGAGACCCTTTCTACAATGCTCTTCATGTAAAGTACGGTTATGCTTTTACATGCCATAAATCACAGGGTGGTGAATGGAATACAGTTTATGTAGATTTTTCAAGACGCACAGGGCTTGATGTGGATAGCCTTCGTTGGAAATATACAGCGATAACTCGAGCTTCTAAGATGTTATGGTGTATTAATCTTCCTGATGTAACACCTATTACATCTCTTAAAATAACCCCTATCAATAAAACTGCAAAAACAGCTGTTAATGCTTTATCTTTTGATAATATAGAGGATACACCTTTTCATCCTTCATCAATATTACCTTCAGTAAAATGTAAATATTGGTCTGTTGTAAAGAATATGAATGGAACTCTATATTCAGTAAAGAACGTTATCTGTAAACCTTGGAGAGATATTTATGAAGTAAATACACCAACCGGTATAGTAAGAATTGATGCAATATATAATGGAGCAGGTCTGTTTACAAAATATGAAACAGATGCCAATGACACTGAGTTGTTGTTTTTCTTCCAGAATGATGAAAATATCAAATATAAAATAGACTATCATCCATCTTTGGAGTCATTAAAGATGCTACATAGTCGCATGATTTCTTTGTGTGATGAATGTGGTATCATATTAACAAATGTGGTGGAAGAACATTACCAACTCGTATATTATATGAAAGCTTCTGGTAATTATGCTGCTATAACTTTTTTCTTTAATGGGAAAGGGTTTATTAACTATGCTGCTCCACTTTCTGATATCGGAGAAGCTGATATTAAACTGTCACAACTCATAGAAAAATTAACATAATAGAAGAATACTAATGTCTGTAAAAGAAGTAACATTATTGCGTAAAAGTGGTAATCTAAAAGAAGCATATAAGATGGCCATAGATGATCTGAAAGAAGATAGGAATAACCCATGGGCACAAATGTCTCTCTTTTGGGTTCTGCGTGATATATGTCAGCAACTATGCAATAGAAACGCCATAGATAAAGCTAAAATTTGCTTGAAAGAGATGTCTTCATTACTTCCTACAATGGTGGATGATAGTGGCGCAGGAGAAAGAGCTTATACTAATTTGTATAAACGATTGCAACCTAACGCTGATGCTATTTCAAAAGCATCCGAGCTATCAAAAAATGATCCTTCAAATGCTTATGTTCAGGTAAAGAATTATATTGACTCTGCAAATGATGTAGATTCAGCTTTGCATGAAGAGTTAGGCTGGATAATTTATCGTTATATCAAGGCTAAAATTTCAAATTTGACATCGTTGGAAATAAGAACGTTGCTAAAAGACTATATGTATCTTAGGAATGAACGTCCTTCAATGCTTCATTCTCAAATATTGAACTTTGCTTTGAGTTTCTCAAAAGAACATTCTGATTTTAGTTTTTACCGTTTCTTTATGCTCTGGGAACCAGAAAATTTACGTTATGAAGATTTGAACAAGGGCTATTACAATGGTAGTGAAATTCCCTCGCTTATTTCTCGTATATGTCGTCAAATTGTAAATAGCGGCGAGGATATTGATGTCGAGATGCTGTGTGAAAAGATAAATCTCCCAAAAACAGAAACACTTGACCTGTTACGTGAACCGCAGTTTTGGGAAATTATGAATCTTCATAAAGAAGGTAAAATGCGTGAGATGTTTGAAGCTTTTACTGTCTATAATAAAAGAAACGCCGTTTATGGTGCTTCTCATTGGCATTCTGAAGTGTTGAAAATTGCAGAGCGTCACATGAATGGTCAAGAAACATGGAGATTTATTTACTTTTTTAGAGATTGGAGATATGAAAACCTCATGGATGCTGATTGGAAAGAAGAAACAGATAATAATGGTAACACTTATAAACCTTTGGCTGTTAAAGCAGCAAAGAAGTGTTATGAATATCTCAAAGAATCACACCCAAGAGATGCAGAACTAGTATCTTGGTTAGATTCATTGTATAATGTTCTTATTGAACGTGCTAAAAAAGATGAATGGATATTAAGACAACGAGCAATAATATATACATGGCAACAGCAATATGACCTTGCTATCAATGTGTACAAATCTTTATTACTTGAAATGAGTGAAAAATACTATGTATGGAGTGAATTGGCAGATTGTATACAAGATAGTAATGAATTAAAAATAGCATTGCTTTCTAAGGCTTTACTTGTTGAACGAAATGAAGATTTTCTCGGCTCTATTCATTTGACTTTAGCCGACCTGCTTATAAAGGAAGAGCTAACATCTGAAGCCTTATGCGAATTGAATATATATAAGAAATTTCATGAAAACACTTCCCGGAAATACCAAGAATATATTGAACGAGTCGACATATCAGTTATTCCGCCCAATAATAATAAGCTATTGTATAATAGATATGCCACCATTGCTGAAGAGTACGCTTTTTCAGAAATTGAAGCAAAAGAGGTTACGCTGGTGGATAGATGGGAAAAAGACGGAAAAACTTATTGCACTCTCACAAATGGAGTAGACGTTATATTTCAAGTGAATGTAAAGCGGTTTCCTTTTTTGACGAATGCGATATTTGGTTCTGTTTTTAGAGTAAAGTGTCATGTAGATAAAGAGGAAAAGCAAATTCAGACAAGTTGCTTCTCTTGGAATAAAACAAAAGTGACAGAAGCTAAATATATACCTCTTTGCATGCATAAGAGTGAAACAAGGCTATGGATGGGACTTCCCCAAAAGTTTGGATATGTAGAATATTTGAATGAAGAGAAGAAAATTTTACATATTGTAACGCAAGATTCCCAGCAAATATTTCAAGCTTTTAAAGAAAAATGGGGCACTATTTCAAAAGGGGATTTTGTCAGTTTCAGAGAATATACTATTATAAAAAAGAATGAAAACAAAGTAGTTATTGCTAATGTAGAAAAAGTAAATAAAGAAACTGCTTTACCGAATTTTAATTCTGGTATTGTGGTCGTTGACGATATAAACATACAAAAAAAATTATTCCATTACACTTTCGGTCAAGGAAAAATTGGAGGTATCGTATTCTTTAATGATACGGATCTTCGTCCCGAAGTAGGACAATGCTTGAAAATATTCTATTGTGTAACAAAAGACAGGAAAGGTGAAAAAAGGCCTATTGTACTTAATGTAGAAGAAACTGCAGAAATAAACACAAGTGCAATAAAGACAATTCAAGGTCACTTAGAATTAAAATATAAAAATGGTTCTTGGGATGATTCTCCTGATTTTGCATTTATTGGTGATTACTACGTTCATCATTCTATTCTTTGTGAGTATAATATCACGAAAGACTGCTATGTTACTGCCGATGTTATATATGCTGGACAGGGTAAATGGAAAGTTATAAAAATACATCAATAGAATTATTTGACAAGAGACAAAATATATCCTATTTTTATTGCTTGCCAAATAATTTTTATACCTTTGCAATAATAAAGAGTTACTTGAATGCAATTCAAGGCAGAACATAGCATATGGCACAGTTGCTAATTCATTACCTCAAAATCGGGTAATTCTCCCAAAGTCCTTTGTATAAGGCACTAACGAAAGTTTTCCAGAATTACGGAAAAAATCTGGAAGAGGGGAATCCGAGTTCCCGACCGCCCGGCATACGAGTATAGGCTATCGCACCTAAAACCACCCCTGTAGCCGCACCTGCGACAGCCCATGCGAGGGAAAAACCGGTCATGCCTACAAAAAGCCCCACAAGACCGCCGATCCCGATATAGCTCATGCCGTTGGTGGCACGCACGATTCCCTGGGGGAGCAGCAGGTCAATCACAATCACGATAGCCACTATTATACCCCATGACACGAGCAGAGATACCGACGGATGTATCACCCCGCTCCATTTCAGCAGCCACAGCCCGGCGTAGGCAAGGGCCGCACCGGGAAGGTAAGGGCGCATTATGGCAAGGAAGCCCGCGACAAGCGCCGCAATGCCCGATATCAGAAGCAATATAGAGATTCCGCTCATTGTATATACAGATGTTGATTACCTATTAATATTATAACGACAGGCAGGGAGGAAAGTTAGACACCCTCCTTATCAGCCGCGTCATCTTTTTTCAGGTCGGGATAGCTCACGCGTGCATGATACATTGTACGCAACCGCTCGACAAAAGCATTCTTAATTACATTTACGTCGCGGAATGAAATCGGCGACTCGTCATGAAGCCCGTCACGAATCTGACCGTCGATTATGCGGTTGACAAGCTCCGTTATTGCCGGGGTCGTATGCTCTTTCAGGGAGCGGGACGCCGCTTCAACAGCATCAGCCATCATGAGGATAGAGGTCTCCTTTGTCTGCGGATTCGGACCCGGATATGTAAACGGGGCCGGATCCACCTCCTCGTCGGGATGAGCGTTGCAATATGTGTTGTAAAAATATTTTGCCCTTCCCGCGCCATGATGCTGGCGGATAAAATCGGTGATCACCGCAGGAAGCTTCGCCTTTTCTGCGCGCTTCAACCCGTCATACACATGATTTATCACTATGCGTGCGCTCTGCACCGGGCTGAGGGTGTCGTGAGGATTTACGCCATGCTGATTTTCGGTAAAAAACGCCGGATTATTGATTTTTCCTATGTCATGATATAGCGCTCCGGTACGCACAAGCTGCACATTGGCACCTATGCGGTGGGCGGCGTCGGAGGCAAGATTACTTACCTGCATGGAGTGCTGGAACGTGCCGGGACACTCTTCCGACAGTTCACGCAACACCGGATTATTCACATCGCTCAACTCGACAAGGGTCACCGATGACACAAATCCGAATATCTTCTCAAGCACGAACACAAGCACGTATGTGAACGAAATAAGCACGGCGTTGATGGCAAAGAATCCGAACATACGGGTGCTCAACTTGTCGGCGGAGCCGGTCTGCATCACCTCGACCGCGACATATGACACGCAGTAGGCTATAAACACGAATATAGCCGCCCTCACAAGCTGCGACCTGCGGTCAAGCTCCTTCAAAGAAGTGATCGCCACAATGCCAGCGACAAGCTGCACGAAGATAAATTCAAGCGGGAAAGTGGCAATGATAGTGCAAAGCATTATCTCGGTGATAAATACGAAATAGGCTGTCCTGCCGTCGAAAAACACCACCATCAGTATCGCCACAATCGTGAACGGCACCATGTAGAGACCACCCCGGAATGTTTCCGACATGCCATAGGAAAGCAGCACAAACGCCGTAATCATAGTCATTATGAACACCATGGCACGGTTGTTGCCGAATGTACGCCACCGGAAATAATATAGAAACAGGTATAACGACACAAGTATAACCACCACATATAGCAGTTGTCCGAGTATGGGATAATAGTGGCGGTCAACCTGATTGGGCGAACGCAGACCCGAAATGCGGTCATAGGTCTTGAGGAGTGTATACAGTTCCGGGGTCACTATGTCGCCCTTGTCAATTATGCGCTCTCCCTGCTGGATGACACCGACAGGCGCCATCGCTTTCTGCATCACCTCGTCAAGAAGACGCCTTGTCGACACCGTGTCGAGCACCACATTAGGCACAAGAAACTGCGACATCGCCGTCTGCTCGATAGCCGAGCGGAAATGCGAATCGCTGAACATGCTGTCGAGGCTCGCATAGGCGGCACGCGCCGAAAGGAAGTCATCGGCGGGGAGCGTGATAGCCGTATTGTCGTGAATAAATCTCACATCCTTTAACTTGCCGGACTTTACTTCCTGATAGGTTTTCTGATCGACGATCCCGTTTTCAAGCAATTTCCGGAGGGCGTTGATAAGCTTGTTGCGCTCTCCGGGAGTAAGCTGGATACCGGGAGTGTTGTTGACCCTGGTGGCATATGCCGCAAGAGTGGTCTTTTCAATGTTTATGTCACGCTGATACACGGGGACAAATGTCGCCGTAATGCTGTCGCGCACAGCCTGCATGCTTATCGAGTCAAGATAGATAGGCATGTCGCTCGGAGCTGTCAAAAGCGAGTAAGCCCACGGCTTCCCCATCTCATATTGATAGGAATGACTGTCCTTGCGCGGCATCAGTCCTATTATTACAGCCACAGCGCCGACAAAAAGGAGCAACCGCAACAGTGAATCTTTTGAGATAATCTTTTCCATATGTTATCGTTAATTAACGCGGCTTGCCCTTTGCACCCCTTTTATCTGCCTCAGCTTGGAGCATAGGTCGGTAACTACCTGGGTATCATTGACAAGCACTGAAAGGTCGCAATGAAACACTTCCTTTTGCGCCTCGATGTCAAGTTTGCGTATGTTTATGGCGAGGTGCATCGAGATCATCTGTATAATTTCCTGGAGTATGCCGAAGCGGTCAACGCCCTCTATCCTGACATTGGCGAGGAACTTTCCGGTGTGAGCTGCCCAGGCGGTATTGAGTATACGCTTGCCGTAGCTCGCCTTAAGCACCTGCGCGCGCGGGCATGTGAGCGAATGCAGCTCGACCTCCCCGTCGTCGTTGACCCACCCCATCACGTCATCACCCGGCAGCGGACTGCAACAGTCGGCGATAATGAAGTTAGAGCCTTTTTCATCGGCATGAAGTATGTAGGTCTCCTTAAAATTAATCTCCGGTTTTTCCTTTTCAGGGACAGTGACGGCATTTGAACTCTTTTTACCCTTCAGAGGGCGGAGAATCTTGGAAAACAACGAGCTTGATGCCGGGCGAAGCGACTTGGCAAGGTAAGGCGGAATTACCGCTTCCTCGCTTCCGAGGGCGGTGAAAAGTTCCTCCTTGTTCTGAAAGTGCATGGCACCAAGAACCTTTGTTACCACTTCATTGTTTTCGATCACCTCATTATCTTTTAGAAACTCCTCGTAAATCTCCTTGCCTTTCTCCACAACAGGCTGCAACTCCTTCCTCAATGCCGCGCGCAGACGTGTCTTGCCCTTTGCCGTGGCAAGAAAGTTGATCCACTCTTTCTTTGGAGTCTGCGACTGGGACGTGAGTACCTCCACCTGGTCGCCCGACTGAAGCCTGTGGCTGAGCGGCACGAGCTTATGGTTTACCTTTCCGGCGATACAGTGGATACCGATCTGCGAGTGAAGCCCGAACGCCACATCAAGCACAGTGGAGTTGTTTGGCAGAGTAAGAAGCTCACCCTTAGGGGTAAACACAACGATCTCCGATGAAAACAAATTAAGCTTTAGCGTATCAAGGAAATCGATTGCATCAGGTTCAGGATTGTCAAGAATATCCTTTATAGTGGCAAGCCACGCGTTAAGCTCGCTCTCTTCCTCGCCCTCACCGATCTTATATTTCCAATGGGCGGCAAACCCAAGCTCCGCAATCTCATCCATGCGACGAGAGCGTATCTGCACCTCCACCCAATTACCGTCGGGACCCATCACTGTCAGATGAAGAGCCTGATAGCCATTGGCCTTAGGCACACTGATCCAATCGCGCGTACGCTCGGGATGCAACTTGTACAGGTCGGTTATGGCTGAATATATCTGCCAGCAAATCGCCTTCTCCTTGCTCACGTCGTCGCATTCGAAGATGATACGCATAGCATATAGGTCATAGACCTCTTCGAAGGGAATATGCTTGTTTTCCATCTTGCGCCATATCGAATAAACCGATTTCAGGCGCGCCTTAGCCTCATATTTAAGCCCCATCCCGTTAAGTTTTTCCTTGATGGGGTAAGAGAAATCATTGTATACCGACGCCCGCCGTGCCTCCGAAGCACGTATCTGCTCGCTTATGCGCTCATAGGCAACCGGATGTTCATACTTGAAACTCAGATCCTCCAGTTCCGTCTTTATGGCAAAAAGCCCGAGACGATGGGCAAGAGGTGCATATATGTAGAGTGTCTCACCGGCTATCTTGTACTGTTTGTTGGGCGACATGGAGCCAAGTGTGCGCATATTGTGCAGGCGGTCGGCCATCTTAAGGAGCACCACGCGTATATCCTCGCTCATTGTCAGCAGCAGCTTGCGGAAATTCTCGGCTTGTGCCGAAGCCTTGTCACCAAATATTCCTCCGGAAATCTTTGTAAGCCCCGCCACAAGCTGGGCTATCTTTTTGCCGAAATGCTGCTCTATATCCTCAACGGTATACTCCGTATCCTCAACCACATCATGCAGAAAAGCCGCACAGATCGAGGTGGAGCCAAGCCCCATCTCCTGACTGGCAATCTTTGCCACCGCAATAGGATGAAGTATATAAGGCTCGCCGGAGCGGCGGCGTATGCCTTTATGCGCCTCCTTGGCGAAGCGGTAGGCACGCTCTATAATCTCCACCTTTTTCCGGTGGTTGCTCGCAAGGTAGCCGTTAAGCACGTCGCGGAACTCATTCTCCACAATGCGGTCTTCCTCTTCGGGCGTGAGTTTATTGCGTTCTTCCATTGATACGTCGGTTAAATTTTATGATTGTAGCGTCATAACACCTTAGAGGGTGTATAGATTACAAACTTAACAAAAAAGATTGAAACGGTCATATTAAAAAGTCGTATATTTGCAGAAAAATAGCATTGCAATGGGAAAATATGATTTTGACTGCATAATCGGGCGCAAAGGCTCGGGTGCGATGAAGGTTGACGGGCTTGTAGACATGTTTGGGCGAAGCGACCTTGAAGGCATGTGGATTGCCGACATGGACTTTGCCGTGGCTCCCCCTATCCGGAAAGCACTCGCCGACAGGATGGCACATCCGATTTACGGTTACAACGTAATCCCTTCCGATTACTGGGACTCCATTACCCGCTGGCTTAGCCACCGTCACGGATGGGAGGTGACCCACGACGAGATCACCTATATCCCGGGCGTGGTAAAAGGTATTGCTTTTGCTATCAACTATTTTACCGATAAAGGCGACAAAGTGGTGATACAGCCGCCGGTATACCATCCGTTCAAGATGGTAATCGAAGGTAACAACCGCACGGTGGTCAACAATCCGCTCATATTTGACGGCGACACCTACCGCATGGACCTGGATGGACTGGAAAGGATATTCGCCACCGAACATCCGCGCATGATGATCCTATGCAATCCCCACAACCCGGTAGGCATACAATGGAGCCGCGAGACCCTTCAGCGCGTGGCATCGCTTGCCGCACGCCACGGCGTAATTGTGGTGAGCGACGAGATCCACGGCGACCTCATGCTTGACGGCAGGCGTCACTACCCGTTTGCATCAGTGAGCGATGAAGCCGCGTCGGTTGCCGTCACCCTCGGCGCGCCGTCAAAAACATTTAATATCGCAGGGCTTGTAAGCTCATGGTGCGTGATAAAGGATGAGAAATTGCGCAAAGGGTTCTTCAGCTGGCTGGAGACCAACGAGTTCAATGCGCCTACATTCACCGCCATAATCGGCACCATGGCTGCTTATGACCATTGCGAGGACTGGCTCGACGAGATGCTTGATTACATTGCCGACAATATCGACGAGACCGAACGGCTACTGAAGGAGCTCGCCCCGGAGATAAAAATGGTACGTCCCGAAGCATCGTTCCTCGTATGGCTCGATTGCCGCGGGCTTGGACTTGACCACAGCGGGCTAATCGACATGTTTGTCGACAAGGCCCATCTCGCGCTTAACGACGGTGCGATGTTTGGAGCTGAAGGCGAAGGCTTCATGCGCATGAATGTGGGTTGTCCCCGCTCCATGCTCCGGCATGCAGTCCAATCGCTTGCCAACGCCCTCCCCCTCGTCGAAGCCTGAACAGTTGATTCCTTATACACCTATCGCCATACAATTTTCCGAAAAAGCGACGCTTAAAGCATACACTTTCCCGGAAAAGTAGATAAGATTGCTTTCGCGTTATAGGCCGAAAGTAATGGTTGTGAAATAGCGGAGTGCGCCTCCTACAGAGTATTGCGGGGCATACTGGAGGGTGACGTATCCGCGGTTTGGTGCAAACCATGTTGCGGTGATCGAAGCCCCGTTGGTGACATAGTTCACAGGCGACCCGTACGTACCCATCAACGAATTATAAAGCGAATTGTATCGTATCATGTCGGGATAAGACGTAGAGTACAGGAACTCCGAACGGGTCAGCACTCCGTTGCCGTAATACAGCGTCGCGTCAGGCCAGTAATAATTGAACTGGTTGACATCGCGTAGGTATACACGGTTGTCACCATATCCGTCAACCACATATCCGCGACCGTACAGATAATCAAGCGATGCGCCGAACGCTGTCCCGAACGTGATGCCGAGAATAGCCGAAATCGACGGCGCATGAGGGCGTGGGCGCCATGCCGGCGGTGGCACGGGGCGTGTCCAGCCGTGTGCTATCGGACGGTGGGGGCGCATCGGAGGCGCAATCATCGGCGGCCGGTGAGGATGACCGGGGCGCGGCGGAGTGACGTGTCCGTGACCGCCGTTCGGGCGACCGAAATGCCAGTCATTGCCGGGGCGATGATTGTTACCGGGACGATGGCTTCCGTTATTACCGGGACGGTCAGGGCGGTGGTTGTTACCCGGCTTGTGGTTTCCGCCATTGTTGCCCGGGCGGTCAGGACGATGATTGCCACCGTTGTTACCGGGGCGATCAGGCTTATGGTTATTACCCGGCTTATTACTGCCGCCATTGTTGCCCGGTCGGTTATTATTTGGTCGATTATTATGATTCGGTCGGTTATTATTGTTATTGCCCGGGCGATAATTGCCGGGATTACCGGTGTTGCCACCCGTCGGTCGGGCAGAAGGTCGGTTACCCGAAGGACGCTGCGCAGTAGTATGATTACCACCCCGGTTTCCCGAAGTACGATGATTCTGCGCGTCTACCATCGGCGTCATTAATGCCAGGCTAAGGAAAGCCACGGCAATCTTCTTCAAAATACCATTCATAGCCGTTATTGTTAAGTTAAGAAATGGGGTCTATCTATATAATAAGACTTTAAACGCTTAAAAAGTTTAACCGTGGCCGAATTCAATGCGCTTCGGCGGAAGGGCCGTCGTGGGTATAGCGGAAATAATCGAAAGAGGCTTTTCCGTCGGAAGAGCCGGTAGTATAGCAATAAAGTCCTATATGGTTGCCCTTCCAGTCATGAGCCTCGGTGGCAAACGGGTCGCCGAGCGGCAGGAATGACGTGCCGTCAAGACTATAGAAATATTGGTTGACATTTGCCTCCGTGTCAATGTCAAGACGCAGGATTACCGTGTCACACTCAACGGGAAGAGCATAGCTTTGCGCAACACTGTCAATCTCCATGTATAGAGCTTTCTTACCGTCGCGATTTTCCACGCCGGCACCGATATGCCTCTTACCTATCGACACAACTCCGCATCTTCCTCCGTCGGGCAACTGCGAGAAATCCACCTTGGTCAACGCACTGCTGCGATACCCCATGATTTTCTGCACAAGCTGATTTTTAGCCACACGCAAGCGGGGAGCCTGTTGCGGAACTATGTTAAGCCACCCGTCACCGACAGAGACGAAAGCCGAATCGGGATTATGGTTGAACTGCCACTGAATGCCGGGCTTGCTGCCGGAAAACTCATCAGATGCCTGAGGGACAAAAGGCTTTTGGTTGGTCCCGGTGGAGGGTTTGCGACACACTTTCACCGGCTCGCCGACCCCATTACCGTCATAGTCGATTCCGATCTCGGGAAACCCGTCGCGCCACACGACCGGTTGCAAGTGAAGCACCCTGCCTCGCGGTCCTGCCGACTGAAAATGATAAAACCACCACTCGCCGTCGGGGGTGTCGACAAGCGCACCCTGATGGGGGCCGTTGATCTCTGTAGTGCCGCGTTCAAGCACACGCCGCTTTTCGTAAGGACCATAGATATCCTTGGAACGGAGCACTGTCTGCCATCCTTTGCTTACCCCTCCTTCGGGGATGCTCATGTAGTAATAACCGTCGCGCTTGAATATCTTCGTGCCCTCGGCTACGGGCCCCCGGTACACCTCCACGCCGTCGTCAAGCAGCCCACGCCCGTCGGGGCTCATGCGGTGGATGATTATCGGACCGGCTCCGTGACGGCTACGCCCTAAATATGCTTTTCCGTCTTCATCCCAAAACGGACACGGATCTTCCCACTTCTCAATCCCTTTTACCATATGCAGCGGCGCCCATGGTCCGGCAGGATCGGTGGCGGTTGTCATAAAAAGCCCCTCATCGGGAGTACATACAAATATCCAGTATTTACCATCGTGATATCTAAGCGCGGGAGCCCACGTACCGGAGGCATATTTCTTCATGTCGGAATATCCCGGCAGGTCAATACTGTCGTATACACGGCTTATTATACGCCAGTTCACCATGTCATCCGATTCAAGGACAAGCATCCCCATATAATGAAATTCGGAACAAGTCATATAATACTTGTCGCCGACGCGTATCACATCGGGATCGGAATAGTCGGCGTTAAGCACAGGATTGGCAAATGTACCGTCACCCAGATCACCCCAACGCAGATCGGAGTCGGCTGACGCCACGGCAGAGCATAGCAACGCCATGACAGCAAAAATTACTTTTTTCATGATTGGTCTTTATGGTATTTAGACAGTAGAAACTTATTGCGCGGTGTTACAGCGAATTATATGGTTGTGAGAAAGTATCGCCAAGTGACACGTCACCGGTCTGGAGACCTTTCTTGAGCCAACGCATACGCTGGTCGGAACGCCCGTGATTGAACGCGTCAGGCACAACGTAGCCTTGCGCTTTCTTCTGAAGGTAATCGTCGCCGATCACCGACGCGGTATTGATAGCCTCCTCAAGGTCGCCCTCTTCGAGAGAATTAAACATGCGGTTTTCGTGATGCCCCCAGACTCCAGCAAGGTAGTCGGCTTGCAGCTCTATACGCACACTTTCCTTGTTGGCATCGGTCTGACTCATACGCGACATGCGGGAATGTGCCTTATCAAGGGTTCCGAGCAGATGTTGCACATGGTGACCTACCTCGTGGGCTATCACGTAGGCATAGGCAAAGTCGCCGTCAGATCCAAGAGTCTGGCGCATCTGGCTGAAAAACGACAGGTCGATGTAAAGACACTCGTCGGCAGAGCAATAAAATGGACCGGTAGATGCCGTTGCGTTACCACATCCGCTCTGCACAGCGCCGTTAAAAAGTACGAGCGTGGGAGCCTCATATGTGAGCCCCATTTTTCGGAACTCCTCGGTCCACACGTCCTCAGTAGATGCGAGTATCTGACGTGAGAAACGCGCAAGCTCCTCTTCCTGAGGTGTCGGCACATACTCTTCAGCAGTCGGACTACCGCCGAGCGCGGAGCTTACACCGCCATTAAGCACATCAAGCGGATTTCCACCCATCAGCCAGGTGATTATACCGACTATTATTAAGCCACCTATGCCAAGACCTCCCGCCTTGGCAGAAAAACCGCTTCTTTGTCCGCGGCGGTCGTCAATGTTGGAGCTTTGTCGTCTTCCGTTCAGTCGCATGATCGTAAGTTTAGTTTACAAGTAATAACGCAAATATACGAATAAAGTCGAGAGCAATGCCAAATTTTTTGAGCATTGCCGAGCGTGAGTATATTGCATTTATGCAAATATACGAAAAAGGTCGTTAAAGCCATGAATGACCTTAACGACCTTGATTGAGACGGTTGTTATTTATCGTGATCGTTGCCGACTTTTTCAATCACGGCAGCGTCAATTACGGCAATAGTTGTAAGATTTACTATGTCACGTACGGCAGCATCCACGCTGATGAAGTGAATAGGCTTGTTTAGACCCATCTGGATCGGACCGATAACCTCTCCCACACCCATTGAAAGAAGCATCTTCCACGCAGTGTTGGCCGAGCTTAGGTTCGGGAATATAAGGGTATTGACATCCTTGCCTTTCAAGCGGTTAAACGGATAGTTGGTATCGCGCACCTTATTATTGAGAGCAAAGTCAATCTGCATTTCTCCGTCGACAGGAAGCTCCGGATACATCTCCTGCATGCGGGCTGCCACGTTATGCACGATACGCGAGCCGTGGAGCTTGCTTGCGCCGAAGTTGGAGTATGACACCAATGCCATGACCGGATCGTGGGCGAAATATTCCACCGAGTTGCGGGCAAGACGGGCGATATCGAAGAGGGTATCTTCGTCGGGATGGCTGTTGATTGTGGTGTCGGCGATGAAGTATACGCCACGCTGTGTCTGCAATATGTGCATTGTAGCGAAATGCTCGTAGGTGGGCCGTATGCCGATTACCTCCTTGGCGATTTCTGCAGGTGTGAGATTTCCCGAATATGTACCGGCAAGCATTGCGTCGGCGTCGCCACACTCTACCATCATCATACCGAAATAGTTGCGGTCAAACATCAGCTCAAGAGCCTGACGGTAGGTCATGCCGTCGCGCTGGTGTTTTTCGGTCAATACCGTTGCATAGCGTGAGCGGCGATCGGCCTCGCGGTCATGACGAAGGTTGACAATCTCTATACCCTCGATATTGACTCCAAGGCGCGCGGCACGCTTCTCGATCATCTCCTCGTTGCCGAGCAGCACCGGTATACAGATGCCCTCCTGATATGCGCTGACAGCGGCACGGAGCATGTTGTCGGTGTTTGCCTCGGCGAATACGACACGCTTGGGATTGCGCTGTGCAGTCTCGGTGAATCCGCGCATAAGCTGGTTGTCATAGCCCATACGGCGGCGGAGCTGCTCGTTGTAGGCTTCCCAGTCGGTAATGGGGCGTTTTGCCACACCCGACTCCATAGCACCGCGCGCAACAGCGGGAGCAACAGCTGTCAGCAAGCGGGGGTCAAGCGGCTTGGGGAGTATGTAATCACGCCCGAAGTGAAGGTTTGACATGCCGTAGGCGGCATTTACCACCGAAGGCACCGGCTCTTTGGTAAGATCGGCGATAGCCTTTACGGCGGCAAGTTTCATATCTTCGTTGATTACAGTGGCGCCGGAATCAAGCGCGCCACGGAATATATAGGGGAATCCAAGCACATTATTAATCTGGTTAGGATAGTCGGAACGACCGGTCGCAAATATAAGGTCGGGGCGCGACTGTATCGCCGTGTCGTAGGCTATTTCCGGGTCAGGGTTGGCAAGGGCAAACACGATAGGCTTCGGTGCCATCGACTTCACCATTTCGGGAGTCACGACATCTTTTACAGAAAGCCCAAGGAACACGTCGGCACCAACCATCGCCTCGGCAAGGGTGTTGATATCGCGGTCGGTGGCAAACTCAAGTTTCTGTGCATTGAGATTGGTACGCTTCTTGTTGATGACACCCTTGGAGTCACACATCACCACATTTTCAGGACGCACTCCAAGTGCTATGTACAGCTTCGTGCAGCTTACCGCAGCGGCACCGGCTCCGTTGACTACAAGCCGAACATCAGCTATGTTCTTGCCCTGGATCTCAAGGGCATTGAGCAGTCCGGCCCCGGATATTATGGCAGTACCGTGTTGGTCATCGTGCATTACCGGTATGTCACACTCCTCCTTCAAGCGGCGTTCTATCTCAAAGCATTCCGGAGCTTTGATATCCTCAAGGTTGATACCTCCGAAAGTAGGCGAGATAGCCTTTACTACCTGTATGAATTTGTCGGGATCTTTCTCGTTGACTTCAATATCGAAGCAGTCGAGACCCGCGAAGATCTTAAAGAGCAGCGCCTTGCCTTCCATCACCGGCTTACCGGCAAGCGCACCTATGTCACCGAGACCGAGGACCGCGGTGCCATTGCTTATTACAGCCACAAGATTGCCCTTGTCGGTATACTCATAGGCATCCTGGGGGCGTTGTTCGATTTCAAGGCAAGGATATGCAACACCCGGAGAATAGGCGAGCGCAAGATCCTGTTGGGAAGAATAAGGTACGGTGGGCACAACTTCTATTTTGCCCGGCTTACCCTCGCGGTGATACTCGAGGGCCATCTCTTTTGTTACTTTTGACATGATATTCTCGTTCTTGTAATATTTCAGTGCAAAAGTATAAAAAATAACCCTAAGTTGTAACCGTTACCGTCAAAAATCATGAAAAAGGTCAGCGAAATCAGCTTTTAAAGCGCAAAACGCCACCCTCAGCCTACCCTTGTTACCACATGAATGAGGTGGCGGTGATTATGAACAGCGTCATGGTGCCGGTGAGGATCATGATATCGCCCACGGTTATACCGATAGTCTGCTGAAACGGCTGAAGGGTGAGCCGGAACACTGGTGTACGGTAACTGCTGGTCACAATGCCTCCCGATTCTGTATTAAACAGCAAAGTCAAGCGATAACATAGATATCCGAAAGCGGATCCTATCATAGCTCCCACCAACAGGTCGCCGGGATAATGCACGCCAAGATAAAGCCGCGAATAAGAATTCAGTATCGCCCATCCGAAGATAAATATCGCAAGCCTCCATCTACGGACAAGGCATACAATAAACACGGCGAGAGCAAACGAGTTGGCGGCATGACAGGATGGAAATCCGTAACGCCCCCCACGATAGCCGTCGACGATATGCAGATATGCCGAAAGTGGATTTTCAATATTAGACGGTCGCATGCGCTCGACCAGAGGGCGGATCAACGACGAACATGTCTGATCGGTCAAGGTTATGGCAAGTGCTATTGCCACGGCATAGAGCAGCACGAGTTTCGGTCGGAATGACTTTAAAAGGATAAACAGTATAGTCACATACATTGGTATCCAAATGAATCTACCGGTACACAGCATCATGAACCTGTCAAAAAACGGCGAGTGCATCCCGTTGAAAAACAGGAGTACCGATGTGTCAAGTTGATTAAGATATTCTATCATTGCAGAGTGTCAGTATTTAAAGGTTTTCTATATTGTCATAAAGTTTTTGCAAGTATGCCTTGGCGCCCCGTTCAACCGTGTCGGCATTGTTTCCGCCCGCTGCGATCCGCTGCTCCGCGTCACAGTTGTAGACAATCGTGTCAGTCGCAGTGACTATGCCGATTGTCGACGGATCGGAAATCACGGCATAGTGTGGACCCGGCGAGAGCAAATCCTTGCTATATCTCAACCGACTGTGATCCAATCCCATTGCACCGAGCAGGGTTGCGGCAATGTCGATCTGCGAGCCGGGGGTGGGATCGGTCATTGCCTTGCGGTTGAGAGCCCCACCCAACATAACGAGGGGTATATGGTGACGCTTCACCACATCCGCAAGATAGGGGGGGAAACATCCTTGGTGGTCAGGCACTAACACCACGAGCGACCGATCGAAGCCGGGAAGCTCACGCAGGGAGTCGACAAATGCAAAAAGACAACTGTCGGTAAATGCAAACGCATTTTTCTCCGGAGCATCGGCAAATCGCGGCGAACGATAGGGCACCTCAAACGGCTCGTGACTGCTTGATGTCTGTATCACCCTAAGCTGAGGCTTTGCCTCCGATGAAGCCTTGACATCGGCAAGCACCTTGTCAAAAAGCAGATTGTCATGTGCGCCCCACTTGCTTGCACGTTCTTTTAACGTAAAATCCCTGTCAGATATTATCTTTTCAAATCCGGCATTGACCAGATAAGCCTGCATGTTGGTAAAATTTGCATCACCGCCATAGAAATACGACGGCTCATAGCCCGCCTTTTTAAGTTCACCCGGAAGCGACGGGAGATTTTCGGTTTTCTCGACATATTTCATCAGGCTCATTGACGGCTGGGCGGGAAAAGCGCTAAGAATCGAGGGGATGCCACGGTCGGTACGGAAACTGTTGGCATATATCGACGTGAAGCTAAGTCCCTCGCGGGCAAGCGAATCAAGTCCGAGAGCTATTGGTTCTCCACCGAGAGATGGCAAAAGATGAGCAGAAAAGCTTTCAAGTATGACTATATATATGTCAGGGCGACCGGTGTTAAGAAGCGGCAACGAGTCGGCAGATAGTGCCGGCGAAAAAATTGCGGCATTGTCAAGGTCACGTAACGCACCAGATGTCTCCTCTTCGGTCATAAATCGGTATTGTGCACCGAAATCATGCTGATGGGTAGCTGAATACATCAGGCTGAACGCCGGATTGACTGCGGAATGATTAAGACGCTGGTTTTGGCTGAAATATGCACGGCTGAGGTTCATCGCCGACACGGTGAATCCACCACGAATCGGGATGAAAAGCATTGCCGTAAGGAGCACCATGACTATCGTAGCCGAAACCTTTTTAACGGGTAAAACACGTATTTTTCGCGACACATAGGTCAACAACAGATAAGCCACCGCCCCCTCGAGAAGCATCAGCATCACACCGCACAATGCCTCATACCATGCCGCACTCGCCATAGCAGCCCCCGGAGATGAAACAAAGTAGAATACCGGAGTCATATCAAGCTTGAATCCCCAATAACGGTACAGCACAAGATCAAGACAGAAAATAACAGCCAGAAGCAAGGCAATTATTGCGAAATATACATTCTCAATGACCACGAGCCATCTTCCGGCAGTCCATAACTGACCTATAATTATCAGCGCAGGTATGACTGTAAGATACCCCGCAATCGAACAATCCATCGGCAACCCATGCCATATCACGCTTAAATAATCTGCAAATGACCCGGCATTGATATCCTCACAATAGACAGACATAAAAAGGATTTTTTGCAGCACGAAAAATGCCACAAAACACACAAATATCACTAACAGTTTAAGTATTGCTCTGCTCAAAATGTGGATTGTATGGTCAAATCACCCACAAAGTTACGCCAAAATTCCCAAATTCCCTTACCCGTTAATAATATTTATACATTAATAAATAATAGAAAGCACACAAAAAGAGCATTTTATGAGCCAACGAGTCAACAAATAGCGACAAAACGACATATTTTCGTGAAAATATTTGTTTTTTATTGCAAAGTGTCATAAATTTGCAATTCAAACTTGCATTTGATTATGAATAATAACAGTTACGTGAACTCAATGACCCGCCTATCGGTGGTCGTCATTTCCATCCTTAAATAGAGGGAGGGGTGATTTCACGTATCTCTGACGATAGAAAACATGATGCCTCTCCAACGCAATTAGCGTCAGGGAGGCATTTCAGTTAAAGAAAAAGACGTATGAGCAGACAGTTAAGAAGCGCGGCAAGCACGCAGGGCAGACGAATGGCGGGAGCAAGGGCTCTCTGGCGGGCAAACGGGATGAAGGATGACCAGATAGGGAAACCTATCATCGCAGTGGTCAACTCATTCACACAATTTGTGCCCGGTCACACCCATCTTCATGAGATAGGGCAGATCGTAAAAGAAGAGATTGAAAAGCAGGGATGTTTTGCCGCAGAGTTCAACACTATCGCCATCGACGACGGCATAGCGATGGGACATGACGGCATGCTTTATTCCCTGCCCTCACGCGACCTTATCGCCGACTCGGTCGAATATATGGTAAATGCCCACAAAGCCGATGCAATGGTGTGCATATCCAACTGCGACAAGGTGACGCCGGGTATGCTCATGGCGGCAATGCGCCTCAACATCCCCACAATCTTCGTGTCGGGAGGCCCTATGGAGGCAGGCGACCTTGACGGCAGACCTCTTGACCTAATCGACATAATGATCGATGCCGCCGACGACACCGTCAACGATGACACCGTAAGGCTTCTTGAGCAGAAAGGCTGTCCCACCTGCGGCTCATGCTCCGGCATGTTTACCGCCAACTCGATGAACTCGCTCAACGAGGCGATAGGACTCGCCCTACCGGGCAACGGCACGATACTTGCCACCCACGCCAACCGAGAACAGCTTTTCCGCAAGGCTGCACGTCAGATCGTCAAAAACACCCTTGCCTATTATAATGATGATGACGAAAGTGTGCTGCCACGCAATATCGCCACACGTCAGGCCATGCTAAACGCCATGGCTCTTGACATAGCCATGGGCGGCTCCACCAACACAGTGCTCCACCTCCTTGCCGTGGCAAACGAGGCAGAGGCCGACTTCACCATCGCCGATATAGACAAACTGTCGCGCGTAACCCCGGTACTCTGCAAGGTGGCGCCCAACTCCCATTACCATATACAGGATGTCAACCGAGCCGGAGGTATCCTCTCCATAATGAAACAACTCGCCGACAAAGGCATTGTCGACACAACGGTTAAGCGCGTCGACGGCATGACTCTCGGTCAGGCTATCGACCGGTTTGCCCCGGAAGGGTCAGAATACTGCGAGGAAGCCGACATTCTGTGGCACAGCGCGCCGGGCGGCGGCAGAAACCTGCGCCTCGGCTCACAAGCAGCGACCTACGATACCCTCGACACTGACCGCGAGAGGGGATGCATCCGCGACTTCGACCACGCTTATGTAAAAGATGGCGGACTTGCCGTGCTGAAAGGGAACATTGCGCTTGACGGATGTGTTGTAAAGACAGCCGGCGTCGACGAAAGCATATTCCACTTCCGTGGCCCGGCAAAGGTATTCACGTCGCAAGAAGCCGCCGTCGACGGCATACTCCGCGACAAAGTTAAAAGCGGCGATGTCGTGGTCATCACCCATGAAGGGCCCAAGGGCGGTCCGGGCATGCAGGAAATGCTCTACCCGACAAGCTACATCAAGTCGAAACATCTCGGCAAGGAATGCGCGCTCATAACCGACGGGCGTTTCTCCGGAGGCACTTCGGGACTCTCCATCGGGCATATATCACCCGAAGCGGCGGCAGGTGGCAACATCGGGCTTGTGCGCGACGGCGACATAATCAACATAAACATTCCGGAGCGCACAATCAACGTGGAGCTGTCGGAAATCGAACTTTCCGAACGTCGCCGGCAAGAGATGTCGCTTGGCAAAGACGCGTTTACCCCGCGCGACAGGGATCGCGAGATATCGAAAGCACTGAGGGCATATGCCGCCATGGTTACTTCTGCCGACAAGGGCGGTGTAAGAGAATTGAAATAACGAGTAAGCTATCTAAAGAAAACATATATTGATGAAAGAAAAGATTTCAGGTGCCGACGCTTTGATCCGCTCGCTCATATGCGAAGGGGTCGACACGGTGTTCGGTTATCCGGGCGGTTCGATTATTCCGGTATACGACCGGCTATATGACTATCAGGACTCGCTGAAACATATTCTCGTACGCCACGAGCAGGGCGCTACCCACGCTGCGCAGGGATACGCGCGTGTCACCGGTCGCCCCGGGGTTGTAATTGTAACCTCCGGTCCCGCTGCCACCAACATCATCACAGGCGTGGGCGACGCCCTTATGGACAGCACCCCGTTAGTGGTGATCACCGGTCAGGTTGCTACTCCGTTTCTCGGCTTTGACGCCTTTCAGGAAACCGATGTCGTAGGCATCACCCAACCGCTTTCGAAATGGAGCTGCCAGGTACGGCGCGCCGAAGATATACCACGCGCCGTGGCACGTGCATTCTATATCGCCTCAAACGGCCGCCCCGGCCCTGTGGTGATCGACCTGACTAAAGACGCCCAGACCGGATTGATGGAGTTTGCCTATGAAAAATGCGACTTCATACGCTCCTACAACCCCTATCCCGACATAAATCATGCCGACGTGGCAAAAGTGGCTGAACTTATCAATGCCGCCGAACGCCCGATGATTCTTTCCGGTCACGGAGTCATGATCTCCGGAGCCGAAAAAGAGCTTGCCGTCCTTGCGGAAAAAGCCGACATACCGGTAGCTGCCACGCTCCTCGGTTTATCCACGATGCCTTCCGATCACCCGCTTTATAAGGGTATGCTCGGAATGCACGGAAATATCGGGCCCAACATCAACACAAACCGCGCCGACCTTCTGATAGCCGTGGGCATGCGGTTTGATGACAGGATCACCGGCAACGTAAAGACCTACGCACCGCAGGCCAAGATAGTGCATATCGACATTGATGCCTCGGAATTTGACAAGAATATCGCCACCACCGCCACTATCCACGGCGACGCGCGCAAAGCGCTGGAAGCATTGCTTCCGCTTGTGAAAGAGCACAAGCACAGCGAATGGCTCGCAACGTTTGAAGAACCGGAGCGTGTGGAATACGAAAAAGTCATGAAGCGTGAGCTACACCCTTCGGGAAACAAAATGACGATGGGCGAGGTTGTCAACAAGGTGTCGGAGGCAACCGGCAACCGCGCGGTAGTAGTAACCGACGTCGGACAAAACCAGATGTTCTCGGCCCGCTATTCCCGCTTCTCCGAACCTCGCTCCATGGTGACTTCGGGCGGCCTCGGCACAATGGGATTCGGGCTGCCTGCGGCAATAGGGGCAAAAATGGGCGCGCCGGAGCGAACGGTATGTTTCTTTACCGGCGACGGCGGATTACAGATGACCATCCAGGAGCTCGGCACAATACTTGAGTACCATACCGATATAAAGATAATCCTGCTCAACAACAACTTCCTTGGAAATGTGCGCCAATGGCAGGCACTGTTCTTTAACGACCGGTTCTCTCAGACCCCCTTGATAAATCCCGACTTCGTCATGATCGCCAATGCCTATGGCATAAAGGCTGAAAACGTCGAGACACGCGAACAACTCGACGCCGCTATCGACCGCATGGTGAAACATGACGGCGCATATCTGCTCAACGTAAATATCGACGAAACCGACATGATATTCCCGATGACCCCGGCCGGCGCCAATGTGGATCACATAATGCTGTCGCCGACAGAGTGCTATCAGATTGACTAACCGCTACTTTTCCGAAGCAATGACAGTTATGGAAGAACAATTATTCACCTTCACAGTCTTCTCCGAAAACCGGGTCGGACTGCTCAATCAGATTTCAATAATATTCACCCGTCGGTGTCTCAACATAGAAAGCCTGTCGGTAAGTCCGTCGTCAATAAAAGGCGTGTCGAAATTCACCATCACCTGTTTCAGCAACCGCCCCATGATGGAGCGTGTCGTGAAGCAGATAGAAAAACGTATCGACGTGATAAAGGCATACCTCTATACTGACGACGAAATTGTCTACCAGGAGATTGCCTTGTATAAAGTGCCGACGCCGGCGCTGCTCGACAACCGCGCGATCGAAGAGATAATCCGTCGCCACAACGCCCGCATACTTGAGATCACCCGCGAATACGTGATCCTTGAAAAAACCGGACATCAGGAAGAGACCGAAGCTCTATTCCGCGAGCTTGAGAAGTATGACATCAGCCAGTTTGTACGCTCGGGAAGAGTGGCGGTGACAAAGTCGCCACGCGAGCTCCTGAGCATGTATCTTGAAGAGCAGGAACTACGCAGATCACGAAGCAATCAATGTCAGGAATAACAAAAGAATATTGCCACAGCTACACGCTCACGGCGGGTGAATGCAATCCACAGGGCATGATGCCCGTGACTCTGTTCGGGGCACGCGTTATAGAGGTCGCCACGTTTCACGCCAACGAGCTTGGCGTAGGCTATGCGCGACTTGTCACCGACGGGCTTGCATGGGTATTGTCGCGGCTTTCCATCGAGATGTACCGTTCTCCCGAGGTGAATGAGCGCTATACCCTACGCACATGGATCGAAGGATTTAACCGTCACTTCTCGGAGCGTGACTTTGAGATGACTGATTCCACGGGGGAAGTGATCGGACATGCACGATCCATATGGATGGCGATCAACATCAAGGAGCGGTGTGCCGCCGACCTCGCCATGCTTGAAACGCTGCGTGAAAGCGTTTCGGAACGCAATTGCCCGATAGAGAAGATCACACGATTCACCCCCATAACTGCCGGAGAGGGAGTGGAAGAATCACATTACCGCTTCCGCTATTGTGACTGCGACTTTAACCGTCACGTCAATACTCTCCGCTACATGGAGCTGCTGCTCAACCAATGGGACATGAACTTCCACGACACCCATAGGGTAAGCCGGCTTGACATAGCGTTCATGCACGAGGCAAAATTTGGCGAGGAGGCCACTGTGCGCGTCGCCCAAGCAGGCGAAAATACCTTCAATGCAGAAATCTGCGGCGATGATGTATGCTATTCCCGCGGTCGCATCCTGTTTGCCGACAGCCGGTATAAAAATTAACAAGCAATTTTATTTTGGAAAACCAATAAAAAATAACAATTATGGCAAAAATGAATTTTGGCGGAGTTGAAGAAAATGTAATCATCCGCGAAGAATTCCCCTTGGAAAAGGCAAGAGAGGTGCTTAAAGACGAGACCATTGCAGTGATCGGCTATGGAGTCCAGGGCCCCGGTCAGAGTATGAACCTCCGCGACAACGGCTTCAACGTGATCGTAGGCCAGCGTCCCGGCAAGACTTACGACAAAGCCGTAGCCGACGGCTGGGTGCCGGGCGAGACACTTTTCGGCATCGAGGAAGCCTGCAAGCGGGGCACAATCATCATGTGCCTGCTGTCCGACGCCGCCGTAATGTCGGTATGGCCCACAATCAAGCAGTATCTCACCCCGGGCAAGGCACTCTACTTCTCCCACGGATTCGCTATCACCTGGAGCGACCGCACCGGAGTTGTTCCCCCGAAGGACATCGACGTTATCCTCGTGGCCCCCAAAGGCTCGGGCACCTCGCTCCGCACAATGTTTCTCGAAGGCCGCGGCCTTAACTCCTCCTATGCCGTAGAGCAAGATTACACCGGTCGCGCCCTTGACCGCACGATCGCCCTCGGCATCGGTATCGGATCGGGCTACCTTTTCGAGACCACATTCACCCGCGAGGCCACTTCCGACCTAACCGGCGAACGCGGCTCACTGATGGGCGCAATCCAGGGACTTCTCCTTGCCCAGTATGAGGTGCTTCGCGAAAACGGGCACACCCCCTCCGAGGCTTTCAACGAGACCGTAGAGGAGCTCACCCAGTCGCTCATGCCTCTGTTTGCCAAAAACGGCATGGACTGGATGTATGCCAACTGCTCTACCACCGCACAACGCGGCGCGCTTGACTGGATGGGACCGTTCCATGATGCAATCAAGCCCGTAGTTGAACGTCTTTACAACAGCGTGAAGTGTGGTAACGAGGCACAGATCTCCATCGACAGCAACTCTAAGCCCGACTATCGCGAGAAGCTTGAGGAAGAGCTGAAGGCTCTCCGCGAAAGCGAGATGTGGCAGACCGCCGTAACCGTGCGCAAGCTCCGCCCCGAAAACAACTAAGCTACTATCCTCATTGGCAAACGAGAGGGAGTATCTGATTGCAGATACCCCCTCTCGATTTATTTAAAACAGATCTGAATATGTCGTTATCTAACCTGCTTCGGAGCCGTCTCTTTCTGAATGAATATGAATATAAGAGCAACTACAGCAGCAATCACATAAGGCACAAACATTGTATGGAATCCATGTCCGGCCGATTCAAGGGCCGACGGTATATTCTGTAGCAATCCACCGAATATAAACATAATACCGTTGAGAAACGCAGATGATGTGCCAACAAGTGGTCCGCCCGCCACGTCACCTCCTATAGAGAATGACAGCATATGGGCGGTAGCGCCCATACCTATGACAAACATTGCAACAGCCATAAGCCACATTGGCATGGATACATACACAATCAATATGATGCCGGCTATCATCATCAGCGCTCCAATAATCGAAGGCTTGCGTCGACTGCATATCTTGTTGCTCCACTGTGGCCAAAAGCATGAGCCTGCGGCAAGCCCGAGCCAAAGGAGCGCGGTACCTATGTAACCGGAGTCGCCATAACCGTAATGAGCAAAAATCTCCGGAGTCCACACAACACCAAGGGCAAGGTTGAGACCGAAGACTATGCCTCCCCACATTGCAGCTATCCACATCTGCGGCTTTTTGAAAATCTGAAGAAGATTGCCTCCCACAACTTTAAACGGGTTTTTAGTCACGGGTACCGGCTGCGGGTTGCGCATATATATAAACGCGAGCACCACCAGCACGACTCCGAATAAGCCGAGATAAGTAAAAAGCTGCTCATATGTTATATGACGCAGCACACTCTCGATAATAGGCTGCTGTATGGCGGAGCCCACCGATGAAAGCGTCTGCACATAACCGAACATAGTCCCATAGGCAGCCATGCCAAACCATACGCCGCCTATATACCCGGCGCCAACGAAACCACAGCATGAGCCGAGAGCCATCAACACCTGCGCCAACAAAATGACTGTGTAGGACTCTGCAAACCCATATAGAAACACACCCGCTGTGACAAAGATAAAAGCAGGTATCATAACACGGCGAGAACCGAAGCAATCCAGAAAAGCGCCGCCAAAAAACTGGAATATGGCAAACGCCCATGTATAAGTACCGGCGATAAGTGTAAGATGCCAGGTATCTATATTGAGATTTTTCTGAATATTGCCCTGCACGTCCGAAAACATTGTCTGCACGTTGAAAAGATATATCACGAAGAGCGTGGCAAGAATCCATACCCACCATGCCATAGCACCTCCGAGGCGATATCTCTTCGCCACGGGCATAGTGTCAGATGTATTAGTATCACCCATAATAATTTGTTTAAAATTAGCACATATTATCTATAAATGTTATAGAATCAAAACAGCCATTGTCCCGATATGGTTGTGAAATTCGTGAAATTTATTGTGTCGTGGCAAAATTTCTGACAATAATTTTTGCAAAGGGTATTAAAAATATATAATTTTGCAACTCATAATTATGTGAATAGCATACACGTAGAATATAGAGGATATGGATTATTGGCTGATTAATTCATTATGTGCCTTTCTGCTCTGTGTACTTTTTACCGGTATACTGATTCCGCAGATACTTTTAGTTGCGTTCCGTCGTAACCTGTTTGACGAACCTGACCCGCGCAAAATCCACAAGGGAGCGGTGCCAAGGCTCGGCGGTATCGCGTTTACCCCGGTCGTTTGCTTTTCTATCGCCTTGTTACTTGGAGTAAACTCGCTCCTCGGATGTTCCGGCGTGGAAGAGTCGCTTATAATTGACTCAACGACAATCACATTCGGATTCTGTGCGCTTTTCACCCTATACATCGTCGGAATGGCTGATGACCTTGTCGGCGTACGCTATAGGGCAAAGTTTGTGATCCAGATATTCTGTGCAGTGCTTCTTATCGCGGGCGGACTATGGCTTCACGGGCTTTGCGGGGTGCTTTTCGTTGACCGGCTTGTGTGGTGGATAGGCATACCGCTTACAATCGTCGTGATAGTGTACATCGTCAATGCCATTAACCTTATCGACGGTATCGACGGTCTTGCCTCCGGACTTTCCAGTGCCGCACTTATCATCTATGGCATAGGCTTTTTCATGTACGGGCAATATCTTTTTGCCATGATATCATTTGCCACGCTCGGAGTGCTCGTGCCATTCTTCTATTACAATGTGTTCGGCGATGTCAACAAGCGCAAAAAGATATTCATGGGCGACACCGGCTCGCTGACTATCGGGCTTATACTCTCTTTCCTTAGCCTTGAGCTGTACCGGGTGTCGTCGCTTGGCTGTGAGGTATATGGCACCAACGCGTTTATCCTTGCGTTTTCACCCCTGCTTATACCTTGTCTCGACGTTGTGAGGGTGTTCCTCCATCGTATTCGCCAACACCGCAACCCGTTCCTCCCCGACAAGACCCATATCCATCATAAATTGCTTGCACTTGGATTGAAGCCGCGCGTATGTATGGTGACAATTGTATTGATAGCACTTGCGATTAGTGTAATAAGTATCTGTCTTTCGCGTTATATTGAGGTAAACATTCTCCTTATCATCATAATCGGCTTCTGGTCGGGTGTGAATGTATGGCTTTCCAATCGGATTGCACGTAAGGAGGTTGACGCGAAAAAATAATATTAATCAACCAAAGCCAAATTATATAAAACAGACTATGCGAAATAATCTACGGATTGTATTTTTTGCTCTCGCCATTCTTCTCGCGGGTGCAACTGCTTCTGCGCGCATGACCGATGATCAGGTTGTCGCTTATGTGAAATCGGCGACCGCCCAGGGCAAGTCACAGCAACAGATCGGCAAGGAGCTGATAGCGCGCGGCGTGACTCCCGAACAGGTGGAGCGCCTGAAATCACGTTACGAGGAATCACAAGGCAGCGAAACATCCGTCACGAATCAAAGCGTTGAAGCGGCTCGTGTAGAGAGAGGTAGAAATGCCGCAGAAGAAGTCACGGCAGGCACCCTTGACGACGTGCAGCGCGAAGTGGAGGAAGGAGATGACGGCAATGTATCGGCGAGGCGGGTATACGGTCACAACGTATTCCGCAACAAGGCTTTGTCATTTGAGCCTAACGAAAATGTCGCTACCCCCCAGAATTACCGTCTCGGCCCCGGTGACGAGATAGTAATTGACATATGGGGAGCAAGCGAAGACCATATACGCCAGACAATCACCCCGGAGGGTAGCATAATGGTGTCACAGATCGGCCCGATCTATCTTAACGGTATGACTATACAGGAGGCAAACAGCCACATTAAAGGTCGCTTTGCCAGCAAATACGCCGGTGTAGGCGGTGAGGAACCCGAGTCGGAAGTCAATGTGACCCTCGGTCAGGTACGCACCATTCAAGTCGACCTCATGGGTGAGGTTGAGATACCCGGCACATACCGTCTGTCACCTTTCTCAACCGTATTTCATGCGCTTTACAAGTCAGGAGGCATCAATGATATAGGCTCAATGCGTAATATCGAGGTACTCCGCAATGGCAAGAGGATCGTCGGCGTCGACGTGTATGAATTCCTCTTCGGAGGAAAGCAGACCGGCAATATACGCCTGCAGGAAGGCGATGTGATAATCGTGCCTCCCTATGAAAATCTTGTCAACATATCGGGAAATGTAAAGCGTCCCATGTATTATGAGATCAAAGACGGCGAGACGCTTGCCGACCTTGTGGAGTATGCCGGCGGGTTTACCGGCGATGCCTACACAGAGCAGGTAAGGCTTGCCCGCCAGTCAGGCAGGGAAAACGAGCTTTTCAATATCGTGAGCGGTGATTTCGACAGCTACAAGCTGCTTGACGGCGACGTCGTGACCGTAGGCACGATACTTGACCGCTATGCCAACCGTGTCGAGCTGAAAGGATCGGTGTTCCGCCCGGGCATGTACGCCCTCGCCACTGACCTGCGCACAGTGGGCGACCTTGTCAAAAAAGCGGAAGGACTGACAGAGGATGCCTATACCACCCGCGTAATCCTTTACCGCGAGGGTCCGGACCTATCGCTTGAGCTGATTCCCGTTGACCTTGGAGGAATCCTTGCCGGTACGCGCCCCGACATCACTCTCAAGCGCAACGACCTGCTTGTTGTGCCGAGCGTGCATGAGCTTACCGACCGCGGCGCCCTTTCCATTTTCGGGCTTGTGGCTCGCCCAGGAGAATATCCCTTTGCCGACAACACCACGATTGAAGATCTCGTAATCCAGGCAGGCGGACTACTCAACGGTGCCTCTACCGCCAAGGTAGACGTGTCGCGACGTCTTGTCGACCCGACAAGCATGAAGCCCACCTCCGAGATATCGAAAACCTACTCGTTCTCTTTGAAAGACGGACTTGTCGTCGACGGGGATCCGGGATTTATACTGGAGCCGTATGACATCGTGGAGGTGCGACGCAGCCCGGGCTATCAGACTCAGCGACGCATAAATGTAGTAGGCGAGGTGGCTTTTGACGGCGGCTACACCCTTGAGACCAAAAACGAGCGCGTCAGCGACATTATACGCCGCGCCGGAGGTCTGACATCATCGGCATATGTAAAGGGCGCGCACGTGATGCGCCAGATGTCGCCCGAAGAAGTAAGGCTCCGCGACGAGACACTTCGCCTCGCCACAGGTATGCAGTCGGCGGGTGACTCTATATCTTTGCCCAAACTCGACCTTCCAACCACATACAACGTAGCGCTGGAGCTTGACAAGGCTCTTGCCATGCCCGGCTCGGAAGCCGACCTTGTGATGAAAGAAGGTGATGTACTCTCGATCCCGGAATACACCAATACGGTGAGAATCTCCGGCGACGTGATGTTCCCCAATACGGTCACCTTCAAGAAAGGCAAAAAGCTGAAATATTATGTGGAGCAGGCAGGCGGCTACGGTGAAATGGCAAAGAAGAGCAAGGCGTTTATAATCTACATGAACGGAGAGGTGGCTCTTGCCAAAGGCAATGCCCCGATTGAGCCGGGATGCCAGATCATTGTCCCTTCAAAGCATAAGGGACAGGGCGTCAACTGGACCGCAATACTGTCGTCAGTTTCTGCTCTCGGCTCGGTAGCGACAATGACAGCCGCACTCGCCAACCTGTTTAAGTAACAATAACTCCATTAACGCAACAACGATGCAGGAAGAAAAACATAATGTCGAGGAAGAGGAGCAGGAGATCGATCTTCTCGAACTCGCGTCAAAGATATGGGACTCTCGCAAGACTATTCTAAAATGGGGCGCGATTGGAGCCGTTGTCGGTCTTGTGATCGCATTCAGCATCCCCAAGGAATACACCACGACCATCAAGCTTGCCCCCGAGAGCGGTAACGAAAACAAGGGTGGCGGAATGTCGGGACTCGCTGCCATGGCGGGAATAAGCCTTGGCGGGGGTGGAGGTGCCGATGCGGTATATCCACAGCTATACCCCGATGTGGTAAACTCAGTGCCTTTTGCCATAAGCCTCTTTGATGTTCCCGTTTCGGCGGAAGAGGGCGAAAAGAAGACTACAGTAAGGAAATTCCTTGAAGAAGACACTTCCTCTCCTTGGTGGAGCACTGTCATGTCTTTGCCGGGAAAAGCGATCGGTGCTGTTATGTCGATATTAAAAAGCGAGGAAGAAGAAGAGACGACCGGCGGTATTGATCCTTTCAAGCTTTCATTCGACGAGCAAAACATCGTCTATGCCCTTAATTCAAGGGTTTCGGCCGACGTAGATGCAAAGACCTCGGTGATCACGCTTTCAGCCACCATGCAGGACCCGCTTGTATCGGCACTGCTCGCCGACACCGTGGCACTACGCCTGCAGGAATACGTGACAAATTACCGTACGGAAAAGGCACGTCAGGACCTTGCCTATGCACAAAAGCTCAACGATGAGGCAAAGGCCGAATACTATAAGGTGCAAAAACGCCTCGCCGACTATATTGACCGCAACCAGGGGATAGTGCTTAAATCGGGTCAGACCGAGCGCGACCGCCTTCAAAACGAAGCCTCCCTTGCATTCAGCCTGTACAACCAGACCGCGACCCAGCTTCAGGCTGCAAAAGCAAAGGTACAGCAGACCACCCCGGTCTACACCGTCGTGCAGCCGGCGACAGTGCCGTTGAAAGCGTCCAAGCCGTCGAAGATGCTCATACTCGTAGGATGCGTATTTCTCGCCGTTGTAGCCGCTTCCGCATGGGTGCTCTTCCTCAAAGATTTCCGTCTGCCTAAAAAGGAAGACACCGCTGCAAAATAATGTGGCGAAGGCTGCGTTATTTAGGTATGAAACAACTATCCTTAAAAAGTATTTACTACATCATATTGCCGCTACTGTGCCTCGCCGTCTCGGGGTGCGGGGCGGCAAAATTGTCGGTAGCCGACGAGCAGATGCAACGCGGCGAATATTATGACGCCTCCCGCACATATCGCAAAGTCTACAATAAGCTGACAAAACGCGAGGAACGCCCGCAGCGCGGAGAGATAGCCTACAAGATGGGCGAGTGCTACCGCAAGCTGAACATGAACGCCCGCGCCTCGGCGGCATATCAGAACGCCGTGCGCTACGGCTACCCCGACTCCACCGCCATGCTCTACATGGCACAGGCGCTTCAAGCCGAAGGGAAGTATCAGGCAGCTATAAAAGCCTACGAAGATTATCTCGCCACCTCCCCCAAGGATGCGGAGACAGCCAACACCGGTATAGCAGGATGCCGAATGGGTATCGACATAAAGAAAAATCCTACCCGCTATGTGGTGAAAAATGCAAAGTTGTTCAACTCGCGCCGCGCCGACTTCGCGCCGATGTTTCTTGACAAAAGTGCCGATGCGCTATATTTCACCACAACCAATGAAAAAGTGACCGGCTCCCATAAGAGTGAGATCACAGGCATGAAAAAGAGCGACATATGGGTGGCACGCAAAAACGAACGCGGAGAGTGGCAACGCCCTGAGGCTGTCGAGGGAGAACTTAACTCGGAGCATGACGAGGGCATAGTGTCGTTTACCCCCGACGGACAGACCATGTATCTTACACGCGCACGTCGTGAGCCCAATTCCAACACATCCGTGGAGATCTACACCTCGCAGCGCAGCGACGCCCGCTGGAGCGCACCGGTGAAATTTGAGATCACGGCCGACACCCTTTCGGCATACGGACACCCGGCAGTGTCGCCCGACGGCAACTGGCTGTATTTTACCTCCGACATGCCGGGTGGATACGGCGGCAAGGACATATGGCGCATAAACCTCAAGGAGCGGGCTGGCTCGCTCGAAAATCTCGGAGAATTCATCAATACTCCCGGTGACGAGGTGTTCCCCTACATGCGCGCCGACAGCATATTGTATTTTTCGAGCGACGGACACGCAGGTCTCGGCGGTCTTGACATCTTCAAGGCAACGTTGCGCCCCTCAGGCGGCTGGAGCGTGGAAAACATGGGATCACCGGTCAACTCCTCAGCCGACGACTTCGGGATAACCTTCGGCATCGGCGAGAGTGGCTATTTCAGCTCCAACAGGGGCGACGGAAGGGGATATGACCATCTATACTCTTTTGTGCTTCCCGACTTGAAAATAACCATCAGCGGCATGGTGCTCGACCGCGACGAGGAGCCGGTACCCAACGCCGTGATACGCATTATAGGCGATGACGGGTCTAACCAGAAGGCATCGGGAAAAGTCGACGGATCATTCTCTTTCCCGCTACAGCGAGGCGTACGCTACGTGATGCTTGCAGGCGCGAAGGGCTATCTAAACGCGCGGCAGGAATTTACTTCCGACACTGCCGAGGAAGACGCCGAGTATAATGTAGACTTCATTCTCGCCTCAATCACAAAACCCAACGTGGTCGACAACATCTTCTACGACTTTGACAAGGCAACACTGCGCCCGGAGTCATGTGTCGCACTCGATTCCATAGTGCAGGTGCTTCACGACAACCCAAACGTTACCATCGAGATGGCATCGCACACCGACCGCTGGGGTTCGGAAGAATACAACATGGATCTTTCCGAGCGGCGCGCGAAGTCAGTGATCGACTATCTCATAGCCGCGGGTATAAAGCCTGACCGCCTCCAGCCGCAAGGCTACGGCAAGTCACGTCCCAAGGTCATCACCAAGAAACTTGCAAGGGAATTTCCGCAATATAAGGAGGGCGACGTGCTTACCGAGGAGTATATACTCGCGCTCCCCGAAGAGGTCGACCAGGAAATAGCCGACCAGATAAACCGCCGCACCGAGTTCCAGGTGCTTTCTATTGACTATAAAATGTATTGACGCCATGGAATTTCGTACACCGGTAAAACCGCTTGACCGTCACGCAGGTATCGTGTCCCATGACCGCCCGATCGTTATGATGGGCTCATGTTTTACCGACAATATAGGCACACGCCTCAAGGGAGAGCTTTATGACTGCGTTGTCAACCCCTGCGGCACTCTTTACAATCCGGCGAGTATAGCAGGGGCGATGCTCGACCTGCTCTACGAGCGCGATTTCACCGCCGACGAGCTGTTTGAGCATGAAGGTGTGTGGCGCAGCTATTCCCACCATTCGCGATTTTCCGGTACCGACCGCGACGCAGTGCTACGGATGATGAACGACGCAGCCGCCGAGGCGCGAGAGGCGTTGTCGCAAGCATCGGTATTGATCGTGACCTTCGGTACGGCATGGATATACCGCCTGAAAGAAGGAAACCGTGTGGTCGCCAACTGCCACAAGCAACCCGCGTCGCTTTTTAACCGCGAGATGCTTAACACCGTTCAGGTAATCGGCTTGTGGAAAAAGATACTCCGAGAGATTTCCGCGCGCTATCCCCGGATGAAAGTGATTTTTACCGTAAGCCCCATAAGGCATCTCGCCGACGGCGCCCACGGCAATCAGGTAAGCAAGTCGACACTCCTGCTTGCTGTCGACAAGCTTGTCACTGAAAATCCGGATATCGCGCTTTACTTCCCCTCTTACGAGATAATGCTTGATGACCTGCGCGATTACCGCTTTTATGCTGCCGACATGGTTCATCCCTCCGAAGTGGCGGTAGACTACATTTACTCCATATTCAAGGAATCTTTTGTTGACACTGCCGACATTCAGCTCGGTGCAGAGTGTGCCAGGCTTGCGAAACGTCTTGCCCACCGCCCTCTCACGGAAGCCGCTGACACAGAGTTTGCCCGCACCACCGAAGAGATGCGTGCCGGTCTGCTTCAACGTCACCCCTGCCTGTCACGCGCACTCTCCCGCCTCACGGGACAACACCCTTGACGCTTATCATTTATTTATCTTTATAATGACCGCCTATCTCTATAATCACCACATACACTTCCTTGTCATGAATACGATAGATGATACGGTCATTGGCAGAAATATGCCGTGAATATACAACATCACCTCCTCCGATCAATGGCTCCGGATGACCTATGCCGGTACGAGGATGCTCCATTATATCCATAAGCACGTTGCGGAGTTTCTTAAAAAGAATTGGATTGGACTTTTTCCACGTCGCAACGACTTTTTCCGTCTTGTCATCAAATTTGATGGCGTACATTACAGACTATCCAAATAACGGTCAAGTTCATCACGGGTAGCACAAGTAACCCCCAAACCATCACGGCAAGCGGCCTCAACCTCCTCTATCCGGGTTTGTAACTGAGGCGTGATCATCAAGTCTTCGCGACCGACACTGACCAAAGCGTATATCTGGTTTCTTCTCCTTATGAGCACAGGCTCGCCACTGTCAGCACGGGTAAACGATGCCGCAAGATTTTTTCTATAGTCCCTGACTGATAATGCTTCCATAGTTTTACGAATTTTAGTTTGTACAAAAATAATTATCTTTCATTACAATAACAATTTTATGTACAAAAAAGTGTACACATTATTGTCATAATACTAAAACCGCAGACTGATTTTGCAAAAATTCTGCATAAAAATTCATAATTATTGCGCGGATATAATATTTTGTTAGTAAATTTGCCATCTGTAATAAAAAACTTTCCAAACAGGAATAGGCATGAGCAGAAGGCAAACGCGTTTATTGGCGATTGTGGAAATCCTTTCCAACAACCGCATAGGTAGTCAAGACGAACTGTCGCGACTGCTCGCCGCACGTGGTTTTAAAGTGACGCAGGCTACCCTGTCGCGTGACCTGAAAGCGCTGAAAACCACCAAGGTTGCCGCCGACTGGGGTGGCTACCGATACATCGTGACCCGCCCTGGTGATGTGCCGGAAGATGAAATCTACGAGTCGATACCCTCCACGGCACAGTCCGACACTCATCCCGCGGTGCAGTCGCTCGACTTCTCAGGCACGATGCTTGTCATACGCACCCTTGAGGGCTATGCAAGCGGGCTCGCCTACGACCTTGACCGCCTCGACACCCCTTACATCCTCGGCACGATTGCCGGAGCCGACACTGTGATCGTGGTGCTTGCCGAACATGCGTCACACAGCGAGATACTCGCCTATTTCCAGAATTTCTTCCCGCAGAAGGTGATAGCGACCGCTATCGACACCTATTGCACTCCGGTAAAAAAATCCTAAGTTATCATATAAGAAACAGAAATGATTGATCCGTCAAAAATTGAAGTTGTCGTTGCTTCGGAAGAGCATGTAGGTTATGTCGATGAAATCCTCGACACGATCAACCGTGCCGCCAAGGTGCGTGGCACAGGTATAGCCAAACGCTCTCCCGAATATGTCAAGCAGAAAATGCTTGAACACAAGGCGGTTGTCGCTCTCCACGAAGGGGAGTTTGCCGGTTTCAGCTACATCGAGTGCTGGAGCAACAAGCAGTTTGTCGCCAACTCAGGTCTTATCGTCGCCGACAAATATCGCGGCATAGGGCTTGCCAAGCGCATCAAAGAACGCATCTTCAGGCTTTCACGCGAGATGTTCCCCGACGCAAAGATATTTTCCCTCACAACCGGCGCTGCCGTGATGAAGATGAACTATGAACTCGGCTATCGCCCCGTCACCTTCGACGAACTTACCACCGATGCCGCCTTCTGGCGCGGATGTGAAAGTTGCGTCAATTTCGACATACTCCAGCGCAACGGCGGTCACAAATGCCTCTGCACCGGGTTGCTTTATGACCCGTCGGAAGTAAAATTCCATATCAACGAAAACAATAATTAATTCTCACCTCATAAAACCCCTTGAACATGAAGGAAGACAAGAAAAAAGTAGTGCTCGCTTTCAGTGGCGGACTTGACACATCTTTTGCCGTAAAATATCTGAGCGAAGATTGCGGCTACGACGTTTATACCGCGATAGCCAACACCGGAGGCTTTTCCCCGGAAGAGTTAAAGGCGATTGAAAAGCGCGCGCTTGATCTTGGCGCGAAAGGACACGCCACCCTCGACATCACTCAGGAATATTACGAAAAGAGTATCAAATACATGATCTTCGGCAACGTGCTCCGCAACGGCACCTACCCCATCTCTGTCAGCTCGGAGCGCATATTCCAGGCGATAGCCATAATTCAGTATGCCAAGTCGATAGGTGCGAAATACGTGGCTCACGGAAGCACAAGCGCCGGCAACGACCAGGTGCGTTTCGACCTTACGTTCCAGATTCTCGCCCCCGAAATCGAGATCATAACCCCTACCCGCGACATGAATCTCACCCGTGAGTATGAAATCGAATATCTGAAGCAGCACGGCTATGTAGCTGACTTCAAGAAACTGGAATATTCAATCAACAAAGGCCTGTGGGGCACCTCTGTCGGCGGCAAGGAAACCCTCCACAGCAACCAGACACTCCCCGAAGAGGCATATCCCACACAAATGACCGCTACTGCCGACAGCCGCCTGACCATCGACTTCAAGGAAGGCGAGATCTCGGCTGTCAACGGCGAGCCGTTTGCCGACAAGGTGAAGGCAATCCAGAAAATCGAGGAACTTGTAGCCCCCTATGCCGTAGGTCGCGACATGCACGTAGGCGACACAATCATCGGGATAAAAGGTCGCGTAGGCTTTGAGGCAGGCGCCCCCATGGTGATACTTGCCGCCCACAAGATGCTTGAGAAGCACACCCTCACTAAATGGCAGCAATACTGGAAGGACCAGCTCGGCACATGGTACGGCATGTTCCTCCACGAGGCGCAGTACCTCGAGCCGGTGATGCGCGACATCGAGCGTTTCCTTGAGTCGTCGCAGCGCAATGTGACAGGCCGTGTGCTCATCGACCTGAAGCCTTACCGCTTCGTGACCGTGGGCGTTGAGAGCGATTTTGACCTCATGAAGAGCGCATTCGGCGAGTATGGCGAGGTAAGCAAGGGCTGGAGTGCCGATGACGTGAAAGGATTCACCCGCATCCTCGGCAATCAGATGAAGATATACTACTCAGTCCAGGAGCGTAACAATAAAAACCCCGAGGCATGATAAAGACAGGCATTATCGGAGGAGCGGGCTACACGGCAGGTGAACTCCTGCGTCTGCTCATCAACCATCCCGACGTTGAGATAAAATGGGTCAACTCGGCAAGCAACGCCGGCAACGCTGTAGCTGACGTGCATCAGGGGTTGATCGGCGAAACCGATCTTCGCTTCACCGACAAGACTCCGCTCGACGAGATCGACCTGCTGTTTTGCTGCACACCCCACGGCGACACCCGCAAGTTTATGGAAAGCCACGAGGTGCCGGAAGACCTGCGCATAATCGACCTATCCACCGACTACCGTATAGAAGACGGTACACACGACTTTGTCTACGGACTTCCCGAACTTAATCGCAAGCGCATAGTGCGCGGGGCAAAACGTGTGGCAAACCCCGGATGTTTTGCCACCGCCATCCAGCTTGCGCTTCTGCCGCTTGCCAAAAACCTGCTGCTCAACAGCGACATTCATGTCACCGCCATAACAGGCTCCACCGGTGCAGGGGTAAAACCGTCGGCTACAAGCCACTTCTCATGGCGCAACAACAATGTGTCGATCTACAAGCCGTTCACCCATCAGCATCTTGCCGAGATACGCCAGTCGCTCGGCTCGCTGCAATCAAGCTTCAAGGCTGATATAAATTTTATCCCGGTCAGAGGGTGCTTTGCCCGCGGAATAATGGCTGTGGTATATCTTGACTGCCCGGTAAGCCTTGAAGAGGTGCGCAAGCTATATGAGGAATATTATTCCGATCATAATTTTACTTTCATAACCGACAAGGCTCCCGACCTGAAAGATGTAGTAAATACCAACAAGTGTATAATCCATCTTGACAAGATCGACGGCAAACTGCTCATCACTTCCGTGATCGACAACCTCGTAAAGGGCGCATCAGGACAGGCCGTACACAACATGAACCTGCTCTTGGGACTTCACGAGCGCGTAGGACTGCAGTTGAAACCGTCGGCGTTCTAATCCCCTAACCATTGATACTGCAATGAAACTTTTTGACGTATATCCGCTTTTCGACATAGAGATAACCGAAGGCAAGGGATGCCACGTTTATGACAGCAACGGCGTGGAATACCTCGACCTTTACGGAGGCCACGCGGTGATTTCCGTAGGCCACTGCCATCCGGTAGTGGTCAAGGCTATCAACGAACAGGCATCACGGCTGATGTTCTACTCCAATTCCGTAATCAACCCGCTCCAGCAACGCCTTGCCGATAAGCTCGGCAAGGTATCAGGCTACGATGACTACCAGCTGTTTCTCGTCAACTCCGGTGCCGAAGCCAATGAAAATGCACTGAAACTCGCCTCGTTCCATACCGGCAAGTCGCGCGTCATTGCGTTTGGAAAGGCTTTCCACGGAAGGACATCAGGCGCGGTCGAGGTGACCGACAATCCTAAGATCGTGTCACCGTTCAACGACAACGGGCATGTTACCTTTCTCCCCCTCAACGATATTGACGCCCTTATCCGGGAGCTTGACAAAGGCGACGTAAGCGCGGTCATAATCGAAGGCATACAGGGCGTGGGTGGCATACGCATCCCATCCGACGATTTCCTGCGTGTCGTCCGTGAGGAGTGCGACCGATGCGGCGCGGTACTAATCCTCGATGAGATCCAGTCAGGCTATGGCAGGTCAGGCCGCTTCTTTGCCCACCAATATTCAGGCATTCGCCCCGACATTATCACCGTGGCTAAAGGCATCGCCAACGGATTCCCGATGGGCGGCGTGCTTATAAGCCCGGAGTTCATACCCTCCTACGGGCAACTCGGCACCACCTTCGGCGGCAATCATCTCGCATGCGCCACAGCGATAGCGGTGCTTGAAGTGTTTGATAACGAAAATCTTGTCGAAAACGCCGCCGCCATAGGCACCTACCTGCTCGAGAACCTTCAGGGACTTCCCGGAGTAAAAGAGGTGCGTGGGCGCGGACTGATGATAGGCATTGAGATGGAATACCCCGCAAAAGAGCTCCGCTCACGCCTTATCAAGGAGGAAAAAGTATTTACCGGAGCCGCCGGCACTAATATCATACGCCTGCTTCCACCGCTTTGCCTTACACGCGAGGAAGCCGACGAATTTCTCACCCGCTTCAAGCGTCAGCTTGAGGCTACAGCCGTCAACTCATGAAAATAGCGATAATAGGAGGCGGCAACATGGGTGGCGCTATAGCGCGCGGACTTGTGGCAAGCGGCACTTTTCCCGCCGCCGATATTACCCTTGCCGGACCTCACCGGGAGGTGCTTGACAAAGTGGCCGCCGATGCCCCGGGCATATCCGTCGTGACCGACAACCCTACTGCAATAAAGGGTGCCGACATTATCATTCTCGCGGTTAAGCCGTGGGTATTGCCTGGAGTGCTTGAGGAGATAGCCCCTCGCATAGCGTTCCGCGAGCAGGCGATTGTATCGCTTGCCGCCGGAGTGTCGCTTGCCGATATCGACGGCATGCTCCACCGGTATTCCACCGCGCGTACCTTATTCCGCGCCATGCCCAACACGGCGATGTCAGTCGGAAGCAGCATGACATTCCTTTGCCACGACAACGCATCGCAGAAAAGCGTGGATGACGTCGTGGCGATATTTGATCGTCTCGGCTCCACGGCTGTCATCGAGGAGCGGCTCATGGGCGCGGCTACCGCCTTATGCTCCTGCGGTATAGCGTATGCCATGCGTTACGTGCGCGCCGCCACCGAGGGTGCGGTCGAGCTTGGACTGTATCCCGCAGCCGCGCGCGACTACATCCTCACCACCCTCAAGGGTGCCGTGTCGCTCCTGGAGTCAACCGGCAACAATCCTGAAGTGGAAATCGACAAGGTGACCACCCCGGGCGGAGTGACTATAAAAGGGCTGAACGCCATGGAGGCTAACGGATTCACCACCTCGGTAATCGAAGGGTTGAAAGCGTCAGCAAAATAACAGAATCAATACGTAATCTTGCCATGTCAGTAAACAAAGTAATACTTATCGGCAATGTCGGGCAAGACCCCGAAATCCGATACATCGAGTCAAAAAGACCGGTAGCGTCATTTTCTCTCGCCACTACCGAGAGAGGCGCGGTAAATGCCGATGGCGTACAGATACCCGACCGTACCGAGTGGCACCGCATAATAATGTGGGACCGCGCGGCGGAGACTGCCGAGAAATATATACGTAAAGGCACGAAACTGTATATCGAAGGGCGCCTGCGCTATCGCACATGGGAAGACCGTAACACAATCAAGCGCACGGTGACCGAAATTTATGTTGACCATTTTGACATCCTTTCCAGATGAGATACTTTATATCGGCAGGAGAGCCGTCGGGCGACCTGCATGCAGCCCAATTGATCAAGGCACTGAAAGAGGTCGACAGATATGCGGAATTTGCATTCCTTGGCGGTGACTTGATGGCCGAGGAGGCCGGTGTGACGCCGGTTATCCATTATCGCGACATGGCATTTATGGGATTCAGCGAGGTGATACGCCATCTCCCGCAGGTGCTCACCAATCTCAAGCAAGCCTGCAATGCCATAACCGACGCAATGCCCGACGCGCTTATACTCGTCGACTATCCGAGCTTCAATCTGAAGCTCGCCGCTCACGCGAAAAAACTCGGCATTAGTGTATATTATTACATCTCGCCTAAGGTATGGGCATGGAAAGAGCATCGCGTAAAGCAGATAAAGCGTTTTGTCGACCGAATGTTCTGCATATTTCCGTTTGAAGTCGATTTCTACAAGCGGCGTCACGACTATGACGTAACCTATGTAGGCAATCCCTCGGTGGAAGAGGTCGATGAAAAGCTGCGCCACATTCCATCACGAGAAGAATTTCTCAACCGATACAACCTGCCCGACAAGCCGATTATCGCCATAGTGCCGGGCAGTCGCAAAAGTGAGATAAAAAACAATCTGATGATTATGGAGCAGGCCGCTGCGGCTCATCCCGAATATCAGACAGTGATAGCCGGCGCACCGGGAATCGACCTCGAATATTACGGCTACTACATCACTCCGGGCACCCCAATTGTGAAAGGCGCCACTTTCGAACTGATGCATCACGCCAAGGCGGCGCTTGTCACCTCAGGCACCGCCACCCTCGAATGCGCCCTGCTCAACACCCCGCAGGTGGTATGCTATCGCTCCAACGGCATAAAGCTTTCTTACCAGATCATGGAGAAAATACTTAAAGTGCCGTTCGTATCACTCCCCAATCTCATCGCCAACCGACGCATAGTGCCGGAAATGCTTGTACACAGGTGTACACCCGAGTTAGTAGGCAGGGAACTTTCCAATATTCTCCCCGGGCGACCCGGCTTCGACAACCAGCGTGAAGGCTACTCCCTCATGCGCCGCATCCTCGGCGAATCCGACGCCGCTGCCACCACCGCCACAGCCATCCACAACGCCATCCGTCCCAAAATAACGCAGTTAAAGTAATTATACAGCCCCCATTATGGACAACAAAACCCTTGAATTTGTAACATATTGCATAAGCAAACTCGCGCATACTCTTAAAATGAGTCAGCGAGAGGTTTATAGACGGCTAAAGCAGTCGGGCATACTCTATGACTATATTGTACCTTCATATGACGTGCTACATACCTTCAGTTCTCGATATCTTATAGAAGACCTAACAGACTACATGAAGGAGAAAGGAGTGTTGCCGCAATGAAACTCTACCATTCTTCCGAAGCAACGGTTTCTCCGTCGACAAAGGGATACATGGCTTAACTGTATGATTCTAATGGATCACGAATTGTTGCTTTGGCAAAATTAAAATGCTGCTAATTATTAAATATTCATTACATTATATTATATTTCTTTAACTAAATAGGGGGGTAATTGTTAAAGTTTATGTAACTTTGCTGCAATAATATATAATTATTCCGTAAAGTTACTTTTTATGAAAAAACTGTTAATTATCCTGCTTCTAATGGGTGTAATTTACCCTGCGGCAATGGCTAAAGATGAGATTGATTCTTACCGTTACAGCACATCTGAAGCACGCCTCTTGGACTTCAATCCTTCAGTAGCGCCAATTCCATTAAGCGTCGAGGTAAAAGTAATCGGCCAGCGCATTCACCGGAAAATCACACTTACACGTGAAGAACTCGCCAAGCGCGTAATCAACAACGACTACAACAAAACATTGGAAAACCTGCGCTCCTATGCAGTCTTTATCACATCGGGCGTCTATGACTGCGACCTGATTGTAGGCGCACGTTTCAACTTTGAAGTCACTTCCGATCATGGCGCAGTCATTGAAATATTCGGTTACCCCGCCAACTTTGTAAATTGGGGAGGACACACAGGCGCACTTCCCGCAGCAAAGGAAATAAATCCCAACTATGGAGAATAATTGACTTAATAAATAACATTATCAAAATCAACGCATATGAAAAAGTTACTTATTGCAGCTACCCTTGTCTTAACCTCACTTAGCGGCTACTCACAGATCATACGCAGCACGACCTCAGAGGTAAGCCTCGCTCCCAAACCCGTAGCGGAAAAGACTTGGAATCACTCCGGATTTCTGGTAGAGACCGGAATAGGCTTGCTGACCGGCGATGCAGACACCGATTTCGCATGGGAAGTGGGCTGGGGTTACAGATGGCATATAATCGAAGGCTTCTCCTGGGAAATATTCAAAATCGGATTCAACGCGGGAGTATCTCATTTCAGCGACACATTCTGCCTACGTTTCACTACAGGCCTGCGCTATGACACCCCGCGTTTTGACTTCTTGAAAGACCGCTCGATGTATGTCAACTTCAATGCCGGCTATGGAGTCCGCACCTCAGACTATGCCGGCGACGGCGGGTTTGCATGGGAACTCGGCGCAGGTGTCAAATTAACCCGCAAATGCTCGGTCGGGCTATTCTATCAGGCTGACAGCGACAAATACACCTATTCTGACTACGGTTACGACGATAGCGTCACCGCCAACTGGGGCATGGTCGGAGTAAGAATCGAATACCAGTTCCGTTAATACGATATATAATTATTATAACCCAAATCCCGCGCGGGATGTATCAATGCCAAGACGCTTTGATACATCCCGTAATTTTTTGTCATGAATTTTCACTAACTTTGTGGTGCAATCGGTAATAAAAGTAACTATGGCAACCTATGGCGCAAACCGCAAGGCGGATGACACGATCAACTCATTGAAAGGCAAGAAACCGGTAAAGATACTTTTCGTGTGTCTCGGCAACATATGCCGTTCACCGGCGGCGGAAGGCGTATTGCGCTCGATCGTCGACAGCCGTGGCGACAGCGACGCCTGGGTGATTGACTCCGCAGGCACTTACGGTGGACATGCGGGCGACATGCCCGACAGGCGCATGCGTGTCCATGCACAGCACAGGGGATACGACCTCACTCATCGCTCGCGCAAATTCCGCGAATCGGATTTTGACGACTTTGACCTGATCATACCGATGGACTCCTCCAACGAGTGCGACCTCCACGACCTTGCGCCTACCCCCGAAGCGGAGGCAAAGATTGTGCCGATGATGCGCTTTGTCACGCTCGCCACACGCTACGACCATGTCCCCGACCCCTACTATGAGGGAGCGGAGGGATTTGAGCTTGTGCTCGACCTCCTTGAAGACGGATGCGCCAACCTGTACATAACCCTTAACCGCGGCTGATGGAAAAGGTAGGCGGTGACTTGTCGGCTCTTGCGACGCGCCCGATAGGGCGCCTGCTCTGGGAGTACAGCATCCCGGCGGTGGTGGGCATGGTGGTCATGTCGCTCTACAATGTCATAGACCGCATATTCATCGGCAGGGGCGTCGGCGCGGAGGCTATCGCCGGACTTGCCGTGACATTCCCCGTAATGAATGTCAGCGCTGCGATAGGAGTGCTGATAGGGGCGGGCGCAGCGGCAAGAGTGTCGATAATGCTCGGCCAGCGCAATCACCGAGGGGCGGAGCTTGTGCTTGGCAACGCGCTTGTGCTCATAATCATCAACGCGTTTATCTACCTGACAATATTCTCCATCTTCATCGACGAGATACTGATGGCATTCGGAGCCTCGGAAGTCACGTTGCCCTATGCCCGTGACTTCATGGCATACCTGATTCCCGGTATGTTTGTGATGAACATAATGTACAGCCTCAACAATGTGATGCGCGCCTCCGGCTATCCGCGGCAGGCGATGGTGACAATGTTTATAGGCGCCGGGTGCAACCTTGTCCTCGCCCCGATATTCATATTCGTCCTTGACATGGGCATCAAGGGCGCGGCAATCGCAACCGACATCTCCATGACCATAGGGGCGGCGTTTGTGATAGCCCATTTCTGCCGCAAAAGTTCAACGGTACATTTCACCTCAGGAATCTACCGTCTGAAATGGCACATAATCTGGGCGATAATCAGTATAGGCGCCGCGCCGAGCATAGTCAATTTCACGTCATCGGCGATCAACGTCATCATCAACCGCTCGCTATACCAGTATGGCGGTGACATCGCGGTAGGCGCGGTGGGCATATTCAACACCTACACCTCGCTTCTCTGCATGATAGTAGTGGGCATAAGCATGGGTATACAGCCCATACTCGGCTATAACTACGGCGCAGGACACGTGAGCCGTGTAAAAAAGACATTCTGGACAGCCGCGGTCGCAGGCACTGTAGTGACTTCGCTCGGAGCATTCTTGTCGGTATTTTTCCCGGAGCTTATCGCCAAGGCGTTTACCGTCGATCCGGAGCTTATCGCCGCCACTGCAAACGGGCTGCACATATCAACCATGATATTCTGGTTTGTCGGATTCCAGATCATTTCCACCGCGCTTTTCCAATCAATCGGCATGGCGGGCAAGTCGATATTCCTCAGCCTCATCCGACAGGTGATATTCCTGATTCCGCTTCTGCTGCTAATGCCCCGTGCCTTCGGGCTTAACGGCGTGTGGGCGTCGTTTCCCACATCCGACCTTGCCGCCACCGTGGTGACACTCATAATGGTGTTCTACCAGCTCCGACGCCTCAGCCGACACAAATCTCAGTGCCCGACACAATAAATCATGGTAACTTTGAGTTAAACTTAGAGTAATATCAGCTTTAATAATGAAGGCACGTTATTTTAAACCCATATTAGTCCTTGTTGTGGCGGCAATGCTGCTGCCCGGCACCACCGCCGCCCAAAGCAAGGACGAGTTCAACCCGATAGAGACCGGTGTCACCTCGCTCTCGATCGCTCCCGACGCGCGCGGCGCGTCAATGGGCGACCTCGGCGCTGCTACCGACCCCGATGTCAATTCACAATTCTGGAATCCGTCGAAATACGCATTCGCCTACAGCCAGGCGGGTGTGTCACTCAGCTATACCCCGTGGTTGCGCAAAATCGTCAACGACATATTTCTCGCCAACCTTTCGGGCTACTGGAAACTCGGCGGCTATGACAACCAGGCGATAAGCGCCTCGCTGCGTTACTTCTCGCTCGGAGAGGTAAACACGACAGGAGGACCCGATGCCGGACAGTCACTCAACCCTTACGAGCTGTCATTTGACGTCGGTTACTCCCGCAAGCTGTCGGAAAAATTCTCAATGGGCGTCGTGCTCCGCTACATCTACTCCGACCTCGGATTTTCCAGTTCCTATGCCGGCGACCAGTCGACGGGAGCATCCGCATTCTCGGTTGACGTGTCGGGCTACTATACAACCTACCCCATCATCGGGCGCAACGAGTGCCAGTGGTCATGGGGATGGGATATCTCCAACGTAGGCTCGAAAGTAAGCTTCAACAACGGTGAAAATCCGGCTTTCCTACCCACCAACCTGCGTCTCGGCACATCATTCATGTTTCCGCTCGCTGACTACCATACCCTCGCGCTGTCGCTCGACCTCAACAAGCTGCTCGTGCCTGCAAAACCGCGCAAAAACGACTTTCCCGACACTCCGGAAAGACCGCAGCAATTTTTTGACGCAACGGAGGACTGGGAAAACATGTCGCCGATCACCGGTATCTTCAAGTCGTTTACCGACGCCCCCGGAGGCGCCAAGGAGGAATTCCGCGAAATCACAATGTCGATCGGTGCCGAGTACAGCTACAACCAGCAATTTTTCCTGCGCGCCGGATATTACTACGAAAACGAGTTCAAGGGAGGCAGAAAATATTTCGGCATGGGTGCCGGATTCTCCCTCAATGTGCTCCGCCTCGACGCATCCTACATGCTTGCCACGGCGCAGACCTCACCACTTGACCAGACTCTCCGCTTCACTCTGACATTTGACATGGACGGCCTGAAAGACATGTTCAGCCGCCGATAAAAAAACAGATACCGTATCATGGACCTGACTTCTATTCGCGTAGGCAACGGATTTGACGTGCACCGCCTCGTAGAGGAGCGCGAGCTTTGGCTCGGTGGCGTGAAAGTACCCTACCATCTCGGACTGCTCGGGCACAGTGACGCCGACGTGGCTCTACACGCGCTTTGCGACGCCCTCCTTGGAGCCGCCGCCATGCGCGATATAGGCTACCACTTCCCCGACACCGACCCTGCCTATAAAGGTGCCGACTCGCGTGCTTTGCTCCGCCGTGTAAAAGAGCTGCTTGCCGAGAAAGGCTACAGGATAGGCAACGTAGACGTAACCATAATGGCGCAGGCTCCGAAGCTGCTGCCCCACATCCCCGTAATGATAGAGCGCATAGCCGACGACCTCGGGCTGGGCGTCGACGCAGTGTCGGTAAAAGCCACCACCACGGAAAAACTCGGATTTACCGGCAGGGGCGAGGGAATAGCGGCATCGGCAACCGCCCTGATCTATAAATAACACATTGTCATGATGAAGACTGAGAGCGACAACCGTGCATGGGAGGTAATCCAAAGTGAATACATAATCGACCGCCCATGGCTGCATGCCCGGCGCGACCACGTAAAACTGCCCACTGGAGCCGAGCATGACGAATACTACATCCTCGAATATCCTGAATGGATCAACGTGATCGCCATCACAGCCGACGGCATGATGGTGATGGAGCGGCAATACCGCCACGGGCTGCGACGCACCGACATAGAGATCTGCGCCGGCGTTGCCGAGCCGGGAGAGGATCCTCTCGAAGCCGCAAAACGCGAGCTGCTTGAAGAGACGGGATATGCCGGAGGCACATGGCGCGAGTTCATGACCATAGCCCCAAATCCCACCAACATGACCAATTACAGCCACACATTCATAGCCGAGGGCGTCACCCGCTGCTCCGGCCAACATCTTGACTGCACGGAGGATATCGAGGTGCTGCTGATGTCGCCCGACGAGGTATTTGCCCACCTGCGCGACGGCGCTATAATCCAGGCTCTGATGGCAGCCCCGCTCTGGCGCTACTTCTACGAAATCCGCCCCCAATAGCCTCCCCAACAACCTTAAATCATTGAAATTTGAATAACGAAATAATACTATATCAGCCGGACTCCTCTGTTTCGCTTGAAGTCAGACTCGAGGATGAAACAGTGTGGCTGACACAGGCACAAATGGTTGATTTGTTTCAGACATCGAAACAAAACATAAGTTTACACACTAATAATATCTTCAAAGAAGGCGAATTAGATGCCAATTCAGTTGTCAAGATTTCCTTGACAACTGCTTCCGACGGTAAAAAATACAAGATTAAATACTACAATCTTGATGTAATCATATCTGTTGGATATAGGGTAAAATCTGTTCGTGGCACACAATTCCGCCAATGGGCAAATAAGATATTAAAAGATTATCTTTTGCGGGGCTACAGTGTCAACCAACGCTTATTACATATGGAAAGTCGCATTGACCATAGGCTTTCCGAGCATGACATCCAAATAAAGGAATTATCCGGAAAGGTAGATTTCTTTCTTCGCACATCACTACCTCCAAAAGAGGGCATTTTCTTTGATGGACAGATATTCGATGCCTATGGGTTTGTCTGCGATCTTATTAAGCGGGCAAAGAAACGCATAGTCCTAATTGACAATTACATTGACGAAACGGTATTGACGCTTCTTGACAAACGAAGCCGCGGAGTTTTGGCGACAATCTATACCAAGCGAATAGACCGTCAGCTGCAACTTGACATAGAAAAGCATAATGACCAATATGCTCCGATTGATGTCAGGCAGGCTTCGCGTATTCACGACCGCTTTATGGTGATTGATGACACGCTATACCACATCGGTGCCTCAATAAAAGACCTCGGCATGAAATTGTTCGCATTTTCCAAGATGGAGACATCCCCGGAAATTATTTTGAACTCATTATAATCAGGCATTGCAGATGTCAATGCACAAATAATTTGGCATTACCCTCACTTATTCGTATTTTTGTGGTAAACAGAAAAAGCCACAACCTATGCGACCTATTTTCCTGATTGGCTACATGGGCTGCGGCAAGTCGACGCTCGGGCGTATCGCCTCGTCGATGAGCGGCTGCAGCTTTGTAGACCTTGACATGTATATCGAGGGGCGTTTCCACGCCTCCGTAAAAGAGATTTTTGCCACGCGTGGCGAAGAGGGATTCCGGAAGCTGGAACAGGCGATGCTCCACGAGGTAGGTGAGTTTGAAGACGTCATAGTGGCTTGCGGTGGCGGTACACCCTGCTTTTTCGACAACATGGAGTGGATGAACGACCACGGGGTGACCGTATATCTCGACACCTCGGTCGACAAACTTTTCACCAGGCTCAAGCGCGGGCGTCACAAACGCCCGCTCATCGCCGAAAAGACCGACGACGAGTTGCGCGACTTCATAGTGGAGGCGCTTGCCGGAAGAATGCCCCACTATTCCAAGGCAAAAGTCGTGTTCAAGAGCGACCTGCTCGACTCTGAAAGTGAAAAGACCGACACCGCACGACGGTTTCTCGAACAACTTAATATCCCGGGTAATGCCCATGGTTGACAATGACACCCACGGAGTAGTACAGCCACAGGAGATGCTGACTGCCGAACGCCGCAGGAGCCTGACAATAGGGCTTCCCGCCGGCACATCCTCCCGCGAACGACGGTTTCCGCTTACCCCAGAAGGAGCCGGCATACTCGTCGACGCAGGATTCAAGGTGAAAATCGAGGAGGGGGCGGCTGCCCCGATACATTATACCGACGCGCAATATCTGCGCGCGGGGGCGGAAGTTACCTCCCGCGACTCCGCGCTTGCATGCGACATAGTGCTACACCTGTCGCCCATTGCCATCGCCGACGCGCGACGGCTCAAACGCGGGGCATTGCTGCTCACACTGCTCAACGACACCTGTCAGGAAGCCGCGGCTGTAAAGGAGCTGCTGCGCCGCCATGTCACCACAATTGCCATTGACCGTATCACCGATAAAAACGGTCACACCCCCTTTGCCGACATACTCGCCGAGATCGACGGCAGGGCGGCGATAGCAATCTGCTCTTCGCTGCTTGCCCGACCCGATCACGGCAAGGGCATACTCCTCGGAGGCGTCGCAGGCATAATCCCCTGCGAGGTAACCATAATCGGCTCCGGCATAGCGGCTTGTGCCGCCGCGCTCTCGGCGGTAGGGCTTGGTGCGATGGTGCGCATGCTTGACAATGACATCTACCGTCTCCGCGAGGCGGGACTACGCACCGGACCGGGTGTAGTCACCTCCGCGATCCACCCCCATGTGCTTGAAAACGCGCTCCGCAGTGCCGACATAGTGCTTGCCACCGAGGTAACCCCGCGCTATACAATCGACACCGGACTCGTCGACATAATGAAGCGCGGCGTAATCGTCATGGACCTCAACTATGACCCCGCGCCGATGTTTCCCTCGATGGAAACCGTCGACATCAACGACCCGACACCGCGACGCTCACCGGAGCGTGTATGCTATACCGGCATTGGCAATTCAGTGCCCCGTACCGCTGCCATGGCTCTGAGCAACACGCTTATACCGCTCATGCGACGCATCTCCGATTGCGAGGCCGTCACCGACACCGTGCGCCTCATCCCCGAAGTGAGAAATGCCGTGGTGACATTCATGGGCAAAGCCGTTAACAGGCGTGTGGCAAAGCTCTCCGGCGTGCGCCACATGGATATCAACCTCTTGCTAAACTGCTGCTGACCGATGGCTAACCGAAAATTTTATGTCGTATGGATCGGGCATGCCCCCGGCATATATGACTCGTGGGAAGAATGCGAGGAACAGGTAAAAAATTTCCCCGGCGCGCGTTACAGGGCTTTCCCGACACAGGAGGATGCTACGAGGGCATTCCGTGGCGATGACGGTGACGAGATGTATGCCTTGCGTGCCATCGCACGTCGCACAAAGCAGATAGTCAACTACGACGCGTTTCCGGAGATATGCAAAAACGCCATTGCAGTCGATGCTGCCTGCGCCGGCAATCCCGGCAGGATGGAATACCGCGGCGTGGATGTCGCCACGGGAGCGGAACTGTTTCATTTCGGGCCCGTTGAGCGTGGCACCAACAACATCGGCGAGTTTCTCGCCCTTGTCCACGCCCTTGCGCTCTGCGTGCAACAGGGCTGGGACATGCCGATATACAGCGACTCCGTGACAGCGCAGGCGTGGGTGCGCAACCGCCGCGCCAAGACCTCGCTTGCCCCCACCCCCGAAAATCAGAAACTGCTCTCGCTCGTACACCGCGCCGAGGCATGGCTCGCCACCCACACCTACCCCAACCGCATAATCAAGTGGAACACCGAAAAATGGGGAGAAATCCCCGCCGACTTCGGACGAAAATAATTATTAGTCCCATTCGACCCATTAGTCCCATTAAATAAAAAGAGGCTGTCTAACAATCAAATTTAGGCAGTCTCTTTTTTTAGTATCAAAA
>CAJUMZ010000010.1 GCA_910587665.1 uncultured Muribaculum sp. | reverse complement strand
TCTCGGGGGTCAAGCGAGCTTGCTTCCCGGGGTCAATCAGCCCCGGCTTTTCCAGGCATCGAGACCATGAAAGTATTCTACAAAAATATAGGAATGCCTAAATCCATACCTGAACTTCTTGGTCGCGGGGCTACCGACGATGAAATCCGTGAAATGGCTGAGAAATGCAGCCTTGGCAAAACCTCAACAATAGGTCATCTTAAAGTATTGTCCTATGACGACATCGTGACAATATACAATATGGCAAACCGATAGAAGTAAAAACGATGATGTTAAACAAGATTTCTAAAATAGTGCTGGCTCTTTGCGTCCTGCTGCTATCAAATGGTGTAGTATATGCAAGCCGGCCTAAAATAAATGCGGGACACAATAAATAATCGGCTTATGCGCTCTTGGTCAGCAGATTATTGCCTATGCTATTAGAATATTTTGTAACTTTGCAATCACATGGCTGAACTGCATCAACATATAGGTGAGATATTTCACCGTTGCTACTCCGATCGGGATATGATTTGTGAGGAAAAAGTTACCGAGCATATGCTTGCGTTTATCTTTTCCGGCGAAATGGTTGTGTATAATTCTTCAAAAAAGGTTATTATTTACGCCGGTGAAGCTGCGTTCATTCGTAAAAATCACCTTGTACGCAAAATCAAACGACCAATAGGCACAACACCTTTCAGCGGAGTATTTCTGCATCTTGACTCCCGGTTGATGAAACAGGTCGCATCCCTTATTGCTATTCCCAGCATAGACTTAGATGAAAGGTTAGGTGGCCAACTCTACATTCCAATTGAGAAAAATGACTTTATCTCAGGCTATTTTCGTTCTCTTGACAAATATTTTACGGAAGGGAATACTCCTTCCAGAGAACTGATGAAGGTAAAGTTGCAGGAAATGCTTATAATACTTTTGGAACATAAGCCACAGCTTGTGCCGATGTTGTTTGATTACACAACGACATGGCGTACAGATCTGATGGAATTTATGAACAAAAATTACCTCAGCGAATTAAGCATCGAAGAATTCGCCCATTATTCAGGCCGGAGTCTTTCTTCCTTCAAACGTGAATTCGCAGAGTTATCAGGTGGCGACACCCCTGCAAGATGGATAATGCGTAAGCGTCTTGATGATGCTATGGTTATGTTGAGGAAAGGTATTTCTGCCTCAGAGGTGTATGTTCAGGTCGGCTTCAAGAGTCTGTCGCATTTTTCCACCGCATTTAAAAAGCATTTCGGAATTGCCCCGACTAAAATTCTAAATGCTATCTGAGAACGTTTATGTCATATGACGCTATTGCTGAATAGTCAATCTCATTGAGCCAAGCAGATATGAGATTGTCGCGATTTGACTGTCCGGTATGATTGATCCAGAGCGGTTTGATGAAGAATCTGCCTCCGGGGATAAGACGGTGGGCATCTGCTACTACATCGTCTATCCCGCTTGACCAGCTCGACACTATAAGCCCGATATGCTTTCCGGACATTTTTTCACCGTTATGGAAAAGATAAGCCTGTAATGGAGCTGCCATATTGTCCCACCACAGCGGTGCCACAACAATGATTGAGGAATATTCTTCAAGATTGACGTCGACGGGTTTGATGGTTGGATAAGATTCCGCCTTGTCAGGATTCTCGCGGATAGCCGCAATCAATGCACTTCCGATAGCATAGTTGTCGGCGGAATAGTCAAGCCCTTCTTCTGCGGGCCATATTTCAACCACATCGGCATTGATTTGTGAACGGAGAGTATTTACGATTGCCTCACAGTTGCCGGTAAAGCTGTAAAACACGATAAGGGTCTTGCCGTTGCCGGACTCTGTGGGGCTCTCCGCGTTCCCGCATGATGCGGTCATTATGGTTGCCATAACGAGCAGTATTTTTATGATTGTCTTCATTCTTAGTTGAGTGTTATTGTCCTGTATTCTTTTGGTGTGTGACCCGTGCGGCGCTTGAAGAAGCGTACAAAGTGCTGCGGATACTCGAATCCGAGCATATCGCCCACCTGCGTCACGGAGAGCGTCATGTCGTTAAGAAGCTCCCTGGCTGCACATACAAGCCTTTCGGCAATCACGTCTTTTGCATTGCTGCCTGTAGTGTTTTTTACCAGTTCTCCGAAATACCCGGCCGACAGGTTGAGAGAGTCGGCAAAATATGCAACCGTCGGCAGTCCCTTCTCCCGTATATCTTTTGCCATATACTCATCAAGCACGGCATTGAATCGATCCATAATGGAGCTGTTGATTATCTCGCGGGTATAGAACTGTCGTTCATAGAAGCGGAGGCAGTAATCAAGGAACACCTCAATATGGGATATGATGATAGTGCGGGAATGGCGGTCGATAGCGTGACGCATCTCCCTTTCTATAAGCGACAGAACCGCTCCGAGCAGCTCTACTTCCTCCTTCGACAGGTGCAACGCCTCGTTGCTGTTATAAGAGAAATAACCGTATGACGACATCTTGCGCCCCAGAGATGTCCTTGTCAGGAAATCGGGATGGAAGGCAAGCACAGTCCACCGGGGCTGTTTCTTGGTGTCATCCACTATGGCCGTGACCTTTTGTCCGGGGGCGAATGAGGTGACGGTCATCTCGTCGAAATCATATCTGGTAAGTCCATAGTTCAGCTCACAGCCTTTGGTCTCCTTTATATAAATGGCGTATACTCCGAATTGATATGTCGTGGCACCCGGTTTCGGATCACCTTTATAGTGTCCTACGGTAATCATCGGGTTAAGGTGTTCAAAACCGTAGTGGTCGTTAAACTGACGGATTGTGTCTATTTTTACTTCATTTGCCATAGCCGCTTGATTTTAAGTGCAAAATTACTAAAAAACAGTGCTGCATGGAAATCCCTGTTCGGGTAAAAATAACCAATAATTCGGATTGACCCTGATACTGAAAAAAGGTTATAACTACCTTAAAACGGGTTTTCGGGTCAGAATTATCCGATATAATTTTACATCATGAAATTGAATTTATTTACAATCGCACTGGCGGCATTATCGCTGTGTGGAGAAATATCAGCACAACAATCCAACGGATACTATATGGAAGATTTGAAACTTACTCAGGCATGGGACAAAAAGTTTCCCAAAAGTGACAAAGTGAATCATAGGAAAGTCACTTTTCAAAACCGCTTTGGCATAACACTCGCCGCCGACCTTTATGAACCGAATGGCATCGACGGCAAAAGCGCCGCCATAGCGGTAGCCGGACCTTTCGGTGCGGTCAAGGAGCAGGTGTCAGGTCGCTATGCACAGGCAATGGCTGAACGAGGGTTTGTAACGTTGGCGTTTGATCCATCCTTTACAGGAGAAAGTGGCGGCTATCCCCGCAACACGGCGTCGCCTGATATAAACACGGAGGATTTTTCAGCCGCGATTGACTATCTTGCCACACTGACGGAAGTAGATGCCGACAGCATAGGCATAATCGGCATTTGCGGGTGGGGAGGCATGGCAATAAACGCAGCCGCAATCGACACCCGGATAAAGGCGACAGTAACCTCCACCATGTATAACATGAGTGAACAGATGCACAATGGATATCAGTTTGCCCCCGTATCAGCAACCGATCTGAACAGGACAAAGACAGCACTAAATGCCCAACGTATTTCAGATACCCGCAACGGCATCCCCGAATATATAGGAGGATTTCCGAAAGAGAGACCGGTCGACGCCCCGCAATTCATGCTTGACTATTGGGATTACTATATGTCGCCTGAACGCGGCTATATCAACCGTGCTCCGGCTTGCTCGACCGGTTGGACAAAGACCACTCCGTTGTCGTTCATCAACACTCCGCTCGATACATTTGCGGGAGAGATTGCTACCCCTGTAATGCTGATTCACGGTGAGAAAGCACACTCACGATATTTCAGTGAGAATGTGTTTGTGAAACTCAAAGGCGATAACAAGCGTCTGTTGATTATTCCCGGCGCAACTCATACCGACCTATATGATAATCTTGAGGTTATCCCCTATGATGAAATAGAGACATTCTTCAAAGAAAATCTGAAATGACTATAAATAAGTTAATCGCTATACTGTTATTAAGCTTTTTAACAACCGATATTATGGCACAGCAAAAGATAGTACAGACAGCCGGTCGTCAGCAACTCGGAGAATTTGCGCCGGAGTTCGCGCACCTCAATGATGACATCCTTTTTGGTGAGGTATGGAGCCGCAACGATCTTCTTTCACTGCGTGACCGAAGTCTCGTTACAATCACGTCGCTTATCAGTCAGGGCATAACTGACAATTCGCTGACATTCCATCTTCAGGAGGCGAAAAAGAATGGAATAACACGCACGGAGATAGCGGAGATCATCACACATATCGCATTTTATGCCGGATGGCCTAAAGCATGGGCGGCATTCAATCTTGCAAAAAATGTGTGGAACGACGATATAAAGGGGGATGATGCTAAAGCAGCATTCCAACGCTCGATGATATTCCCGATCGGCGAACCGAACACGGCATACGCCAAATACTTTCAGGGCAACAGTTACCTTGCCCGCATTTCCGACTCACAGATACCATTTTCTAATGTCACCTTTGAGCCGGGTTGCCGCAACAACTGGCATATACATCGTGCCACAAGCGGCGGCGGTCAGATGCTTGTAGGCGTTGCCGGTCGTGGTTGGTATCAGGAGGAAGGAAAACCCGCACAGGAGATACTGCCAGGTACGGTAATCCATATCCCAGCCAATGTCAAGCACTGGCACGGGGCTGCCGCCGACAGCTGGTTTGCCCATCTCGCTTTCGAGATACCCGGCGAAAACGCCACCAACGAATGGCTTGAACCTGTCACCGACGAAGAATACAATCAACTAAAATAACAGATATAAGCCTCCTCTTGTCTCTCCTCAACAATTACTTAGTACATCGCAAAATGATTGCTCTCAATAAGCTCTAAATATTCATCATATAGGCGTATAAGAATCTGCTGCCCCCTATTTTTAGGTATGGCGATATTGGATTTTTTGGAGTAATTTTGTGGTGCCGTTCACAAGGAGCGGCTGGATTATGATAAAGTCATCGATAAAATACTTGGCTACCGATAAGGTCCGGGATTTGGTTGAGGATAATAATCAATTGTTGTTGGTGCTCAACCGCTTTAATATACCGTTCGGCTTCGGGGAACGAACCGTCTGCGAGATTTGCGAGGAAAAAGGCATTGATTGCCCTACATTTCTCGCGATTGCAAATCTTATAAGTGGCAAACGTTTCTCGACAAGTGAAATAGAATTACCGACCCTTTTGTCTTACCTGAGGGAGGCTCACTCCTATATATTGGACTTCCGGCTCCCCGATATACGCGAGACCCTTGTCAGTGCCGTTCATCAGCAGAGACTTGATGATGTGGCGGTACATATCATCCGGTTTTTTGATGAATATGCCGATGAGGTATACAGTCACATGGATTACGAGAATCGTATCGTTTTCCCCTACATTGAAGACTTGTTGAAAGGCAATCTGACCAAGGATTTTAAGATAGCTGATTTTGCCTCAAAGCACGAGTCGGTTGTGTCTAAGCTCAATGAACTCAAGGATATCTTCCTGCAACATTATGCGATGCCCAACACAAGGATGCTCAACCGCGCCCTGTTCAATATATCGGCTTGCGGTGAGGATCTCGTGACTCATTGTGAGATTGAGAATCTGCTCCTTGTCCCTACAGTGGAGGCTCTTGAAAAGGAGACGTATACGACGAATGGAAATAAAAAGGCACCGGCCTACAGTAATCAGGAATTAAGCCCGCGGGAGAAAGACATAATACGCTTGGTAGCACATGGGCTTGCCAATAAGGAAATCGCTGACAGGCTTTCCCTCTCGTTTCATACAATCACGACTTATCGTAAAAACATCAGTGCCAAGCTGAATATACATTCCACGGCGGCGCTCACTATATTTGCCATACTTCACGGGATCGTGGATCCAAAGGAAATAGAATTGAAGTAGCCCTCGGAAAATGGCTGTCAGCCATGGTGCATCCGTGTCGGCGCACTATGATTTGCTCTCTTCTATTTGTTCCATTGCTTTCATCGGGCATTTTCTCACGCATTTGCCACACTCTATGCAGATATTGTAGTCAATCGTGGGGAAACCGTTGGAATCCTGTGATATAGCTCCGACCGGACATGCTTTAATTAGCGGACAAATATGGTTGTGGGGGCATATCTCCTTGTTTACTTGTATCATAGTTGTATATTTTTTCACAAAATTAGCGCAATAATTCTGTTTGAAGAAATAGATTTTGTCTATTTTTGTATCGAAAATATCGAACAAACCCCTGTTATATGACACTTCAACAAATGGAATACATAGTGGCGGTTGATAAATGCCGTCATTTTGCAAAAGCGGCGGAATCGTGTGGCGTCACGCAATCAACATTGTCGGCGCTTGTTCAAAAATTGGAGTTTGAACTTGATGTAACCATATTTGACCGTAACAGCCATCCGGTGAAACCGACCGCTGTTGGCGAAGAGATTATTAGCCGCGCAAAGGTACTGTTGCTTAATGCCGCGCAGGTCAGGGAGTTGGTGGCTACACGAAAAGGGGAATCGGTAGGGAAAGTATCACTCGGCATTATTTCTACTGTGGCTCCGTATTTGTTGCCGAAAGTCTTAAAATACCTATCCATAAATCATCCTGATATTGAATTACATGTTGAAGAGGCAAGGGTGTCGGCTCTTATTTCCCAACTGGAATCAGGGGAACTTGATGTTGCCCTGTTGGCTACGCCGGTTAACAATAGTGAATTGTTGGAAATACCGGTCTATAAGGAACGCCTTATGGCATACGTATCTCCCGATGAGCCAATTCATAATGTACCGGATTTACAGACAGGCAGGCTTCCTGTGGAAAGCGCATGGGTACTTCGCGAAGGGTATTGTCCAAATCGTGGTATTTTCCCCTTTTGTAATTACAAGGCTACGCGCCAAGCCGTCTATGAGGCAGGAAGTGTTGAGACTCTTATTAAGATTGTCGATGAGAACGGGGGATACGCCATCATTCCTGAACTTCATGTGCCGCTCCTTCAAGAATGCCAGCAGACCAATGTCCGGGCATTGACCAATCCCGAGCCGGTTCGTGAGATCGCTTTTGTGGTGCATCGTAATTTTGTGCGTGAGCGATTGCTGAATATTATTGCCGATGCTATTAAGACGGTTATCCCTCCTGCAATGCTCGACAAGAGACTTGAAAAATTCCCAATCAAACTTTGATTGATACAATCGATTGTAATATCGTTTTTATAGTTTGTGTCGATACTGGTGATTGCGTAACTTTGTTTCTCAAAAATAATGAGTTGTAAATCAAATGGAACATAAGCAATTTTTCCGCTCCCTCCCGCAAAAAGGATTTCCACTATATTGGATACTGTTGGTATATCTCGTTGTCGGTTACTTTTATCCGATAATCGGTTTTATTGCTATAATTTGTATGATCGCGCCTGTTGCATTTGCCGTGCGCAAAGGAAGATGGTGGTGTGGTAATGCCTGTCCGCGAGGAAATTTCTATGATCGGCTATTGGCAAAATACTCACCTCACAAACCTATTCCGGCATTTGTCCGTACCGTGGGATTCCGCGTTTTCATTGTGTTATTTATCTTCACCATGTTCGGCATACAGATGTATCGTGCCTGGGGCGATTGGGATGATATGGGGCGCGTATTCTGGACTATTATACTTATTACAACGATTGTAGGTGTAATTCTTTCGTTCATTTATGCTCCTCGTACATGGTGCTCGTTCTGTCCGATGGGGACATTGTCGTCTTGGGTGTCTCCCCGTAGAGGCAATTTGCCCGACAACTATCGCCGCATCGTAATAGGAGAAAAGTGTACTACAAAATGTAAGCTATGTTCGGCAGTGTGCCCTATGCAGCTAAAGCCGTATGAAAGCAGGAATGATGGAGATGGATTTCTTCACCCCGATTGTATCAAGTGCGGGCGATGCACTGAAGGATGTCATTTGAAAGTACCCCGATTTTGCCCGGATTGATCCGGTTCTTCAACCGGTATTGTACGGCGGTCTGAAAGCGGTCTGCTCATAAAAAAGGTTGACCGATTCACACCGGTCAACCTTAAAAACCAACCTTTTATCAAATATATTATCTTGTTTTCAAGTATTCAATGGAGTTACGGGCAAGTGTCAGCACATTGTCTTGATATTCATTATTCTTGGGATGTGACGAGATATCAGGTGTGCCGTCTTGATTTCTCATTGAAAACTCACAACCGCCGTTGCCTATACATATCACAGTGCCTTTGTATTCAGAGTTGCCTTGCTGTAATTCCCACACGTTGAGCTGTGATACCCATTCAATTTGCGAATCCCATGTGCCGAGTGGTATTATTCCGTATTGATTTACCGAAGCGTTATAGCAGGATTCTTCCTGATTACCCATGCCGCTGATAACTGATGGAATATTGAAGAATACACAGTTGTGATCCTCTGTCCATCCCGGACCTTTGAATTTAATAAGTTTGGTGCGGTCGGTTTCCGTTATCTCAAGTCCTTTGAAAATCGGATGGGATGATGCGTCTTTTTTGAAACTTCCACCGGGATTAAGCTGTACAGCCATTGACCAGGTGTCGGGGTTTATATTGCCGAACCCGGCTCCAAAGGCATGGTCATTACTTTTGAGCATATCCTTGTCAAGGCGACCCAGATCTCCGATATATACTACCGCATGACTCCAAAGAAGAAGATTTCCTCCGTTAGCATACCATTCGGCGATGGCAGGGGTTGCTTCAGTCACAACCTGAGGCATATTCCAAATCTCCTCTTCTCCTACGCCTTCAAGGTCGCGAAGCCAAAATATTACTCTATATGGATCAAGCACGCTTGATGAGGTCACATCACCAAAATAAATGTATGCCGCATTGGGATATTCTTCTTTCAGCCAAAGCCATGCCGATGCTTCATCGTCATCCCCGTTTGAGGTCAATTCTTCCGGAGTAGGATACGCGCTTAAAAATCCTATTGCTGTTTTCCCGATTTTAAGCGACGCGTTTACCGGCAGCGAATATCCATTGGAGTTGTTGGCTGTCAGGGTTACAGCCCACTCCTGCCCGTATGTTACATCCTTGATGGTATATTCGGTTTGTGATGCCGGCAGCTTTTCCGAAATCAGTGTATTTCCGTCGGTGGCGGAAAAAGATATGGTTTCCGCGTCAGTTGTAGCATCCCATCTTACCATTGCATCATATCCGTCAGCTTTCTCGATTTGAGCCATGTTCAGTCCTGCAATTTTGGAAGCTCCGGGGCGTGTATATTGCTTGACAACACCTGCCGACTGATTTGTGCCGTCGGTACGGCGGAATACATACGTGTACTCTATATTGGTGTCAATAAGTTGGTGAGTGAATGTGTTGCCTTCTGTTGTCTCGCTGGAGACAACAGTCTTGCCTTGGTATATGGTCACATTGACATCTGTCTTGCTGTCGGTGGGAAATGTCCATACATAATCGTTCCCTTCAAGTGAGCCGGTGATTTCATTCCCATTGATCGGCGACAGTATGGGAGCCGCGATGTCATAGTCCTTGTCCTGGCAGGAGGTAAGAGCCATGACAGTTACTATGGGCAGTATGTAAAATATATTTGTTTTCATTTAAGTATCGTGTTAGTTGTAATTTTTGTTCTGGACATATAGCCCGGGGACATAGTATAACTGATTGTACGGTATCGGGTAAAATTCATTTTTGCCGGGAGTATAGTAGGCATCTTGATAATACTGTCCATATTTTGTGCCTTCATATACAGCATCTTTTTCCGATTCGAAGTAAGCGTTAAGCACGGTTGAGGCTATGCCCCATCGGCGAAGGTCGAAATACCGGCTGCTTTCCATTGCCATTTCAAGACGGCGTTCCCAGCGCAGACATTGGCGCGCTTTTCCTTTGTCGGTAAAATATGAAGCCGGATATAGTGAGATTTCGCAGAAGTCTTTGGCATAGGCAATGTGCTTCTCGATCGAGTTTGCTGCCCGGCTACGGATGTCGTTTATGATTTCGCGGGCTTCGGGAAGCTCCCCTAACTCAATCAACGCCTCGGCGCGCATAAGCATCACGTCGGTGTAGCGGAATACATAGTCATTCATAGCAAAAGCCTGCCATGAACCTTCGAATGTCTCCCCGGCACTGCGCTGCGGCACTTCTTTAAGCGATGTGTAATACCCGTATGTGTTTGGAGTACGGGAGTTTTCAATCGTCATCGTGTATTCGCTCTCATATTTGTAGGGGAAGGTGGGCATGCCTACTGTATGGAATAATCTGGGATCCCATTTCTGTGAGGTCGGATTTCCGTTTACCGGATATTCATCACTGTTGTTAAATGAGTCAAACATAGGAAGCCCGTCTTTTGTCTTGAACGCATTTACGAGATTCTGTGACGGCTTGTGGAAATCCCAGCCACATGACCACATACCCCAGCATCCGTTAAGCATGTTGGACCAGTTGGCTCGGCCGTAGCGTGTGTTATCTTCGGTATATTGTGATGTCTGGACGGCAAATACCGATTCCTTGCTGTTTTTGTATTCGGGAAGGAATATATCGCCGAAGTCTTCAAGATAATCGTAACGTGACTTCTTTACAACGTCGGTGTATTCAACTACCTTCTTCATATACTCTTCGTTTATGAAATCTATGCCGTCGGTCGCTTCATATCCGTCACCCCATGCAAGGGTCAGGTAACATTTTGCCAGATATGCTGCGGCTGCCACTTTATTGGCACGACCCCCGCCATCTTCAACTTCCATGGGGAGTACGTTGTAAGCTTGTTCAAACTCACCGATTACCTTGCCCATAAGCTGCTCATATGTAAATTCATTGTTTTTTACCTGCTCATGGGAGCTTTGCTCGAAAACGGCTTTGTCGATCCAGGGAACCTGACGGAACATTGTCACGAGTTTGAAATAGCTGTGCCCGCGCAGGAAGTGGACTTCCGCCACACGTTGGGCTGCTGTCTTTTCACCGAGCTTTTCCACTCCATGCTGTTCAAGCGCGGTAAGGGCGCGGTTGCAACGCGAGATATTGCAGTATAGGCGATACCATAGCTCGTCAAGTTCTCCGGGAGTTGATGTCAGTGTTGACCAGATTTCCATAGGGTGATAGCCCGTGTCGGTTGTCCCGCCGCCTCCTTTAAGGCAGTCGTCGGATCCCAAATCGCCGTAAGGCCAAAGATTGAAGGGATAGGAATACCAGCAGTCGCCCAATGAGGCATAGGCTGCGTTTACCATTTTGTCAGGCTGGGAATATGCGAGCTCTCCGTCGATGACTCCGGTAGGGGGCACATCTATGAAATCATTGCATGACGAAAGCACTGATACAAGTGCGATGAAAATATATGATTTTATTGACTTCATGATTAGTACGATATTTTAGTTTAGAAATCAAGTTGGAGTCCGAATGACACTGACGTCGGTATCGGGTATGCCCAATTGGCGTTTTCAGGATCGGAACAAGTGAGGCTGTTGCTTTTGATTGTCAGCAGGTTTTGTCCGGAAACATATACACGTGCCCTGCTCATGCGTAGCTTTGACAATACTTTGTCAGGAAGGCTGTATCCGATCTGAAGTGTACGCAGTTTCGCATATGATCCGTTTTCAACAAAGTAGGATGATGCGCGACCTTCATCACCTTTGTTATTGGTGGTCAGCATTGGAATCGTTGACGATTCGTTGACATTCGGAAGCCATGCGTCAAGCACTCGGTCTCCCTTGTTGCTGCCGGCATCGGTAACGCTCCAAAAGTCATTCTGAAATTTCTGATTGTTATATACATCCTGTCCTAATACGCCTTGCCAGAACATCTGCAGGTCAAAGTTCTTGTATCCGAGTTCAAGATTAAAACCGAACGACAGGTCAGGCACGGGATTGAAAATCCAAGTCTGGTCATCGGGCGTGATGTGTCCGTCACCGTTAAGATCGGCATATTTCATGCCTCCGAGCCGTGCATTGTCCTGTCCTGACGCCAATACTTCTTCCTGTGTCTTGAAAAGACCGTCGAATACGTAGCCGACAATTGAACCGTAGGGCTTGCGTGACTGTACAAGATTCTCAGTCGTGGTATGCACATATGATCCTGTTGTTGTATTGGGCAGATATGTCACGCGGTTGCGGAAAAAGTCAAAATTGAGGGTCGCTTTATAGGAAAGTCCGCATTTCAGCTCATCGCGCCATCCGACCAGAAACTCCATACCCCAGTTACGTAATGACGGACCGTTCAGCCATGATGCGCCGCCTTCTCCCATTGCTCCGAGATATGCCGGTGTGATGAGCATGTCCTTTACATCTTTGATATAGGCGTCTACTGTTCCAAAAAGGCGGTCGCCAAGCATGCTGTAGTCAATTCCGGCATTGTATTGGATGGTTGTCTCCCATTTCAGGTTGTCATTTGCTGTCTGGCTTGCGATATAACCCGACGGGAAAATTCCACTTTGCTGAAGCAGCAGGTCGTAGGCTGTCGAGGTTACGCGATCGTTTCCATAATCGGCAACATATAGCGCATAACGCGCCGTGTTGGAGATAGCCTGATTTCCCGTCTTACCCCATGAAAGACGCAGTTTAAGGTCATTCAGCCATGATTTGTTGATATTCTCTGAGATACGGTAGCCGAGTGTCGCTGCCGGGAACGTTCCGTAACGGTTATTCCTGCCGAAGCGCGATGATCCGTCACGGCGTATCGTGAATGACGCGAGCAGCAGGTTGCGCCAGTTGTAGTCAATTTTTCCAAAAAATGACACCAAAGAATATGCCGATTTGTTACCGGTCGATTTTTCTACGCCGACCGATGCGTCGGGATACATGTAATCGGGAGTCTCGATATCGTAATCTTCATTATATCCGGAGAAATCTATTCGGTTTTGCCGGAATAGTTCCATTCCGGCAAGAATGGTGAATGTGTGATCTTTTGCCAATGTGAAATTGTAGTTTGCCGTATTGGTCCATGTCCATTTGGAGTCATTGGCTTGCGACATTGTTGTCGAATTTGTGTCATTGTTTACAATGTCGCTATGGAATGTATAATTATATGAATGGATGAAGGCAGCATCGTAGTCGATACCGAAATTGCTTCGGAGCAACAATCCCTTGATTGGCTTGATGTCGATAAAGGCGTTGCCGAAAAGACGCCATATATTTAGGGAGTTGTCTTTATTGAAGGCAAGCTCGCGTAGCGGATTCTGGCGGTCGGCCATACTCCCGACAGGGCCGGCATAAGTTGTGCCGTCGGTTTCGAAAACCGGGACGATCGTGGGCATTTTCAGGGCATTCTCCATTGGCTGGCAGTCAACCTGGCTGGTGTGGGTAAGTGTGAAATTCTCACCTACTGACAATACCGGGCTTATATTGAATGTAGAGTTGATACGCGCTGCGATATTCTCGAAATTGGTATATTTGAGTATACCGTCATTTTTCTTATATCCTAAAGAAAAGAATACATTGGCTTTTTCGGTCGCCGATGAAACCGACGCGTCATAGCTTTGGGCAAATCCGGTGCGTGATATTTCATCAAGCCAGTCGGTATTTGACATCATCATGGTGCGCTTGGCGTTTATAAAGCCGTCATAAAATCCATTGACGGTGTAATCGACATACTTATTGTTGGCGATATCGTATACCTTGATTGGAAATCCTGATGAAGCGTTCAGGTTAAGACCGTAGCTTGAGGCATATGCCACGGGGTCTATGCCGTCATTTAGCGCAGCCTGTGCCATGGCCGTTGCATATCCGGGGGTGTCAAGAAGTTTCATAGTTGCCTGTGATGAATAAAACTGCGCCGTAAGGTTGGCCGAGAAGCTTACGTTGATTTTATTTCCCTGTGAGGCTTTGCCCTTTTTGGTTGTAATTATGATGACGCCGTTGGCTGCGCGTGATCCGTAGATTGAGGCTGATGCCGCATCTTTTAACACCTGCATGCTTTCGATGTCATTCATGTTGAGGGAGTTAAGGGTCGCGGTCGTGGGGACTCCGTCGATTACAAAAAGCGGGTCTTGTGACGCGTTAAACGAACCGATACCCCTGATGCGAACAGAGCCGGTACCACTCGGAGAGCCATTTCCGGTAATGGTCATTCCCGGTACTTTTCCCTGAAGGGCGCGCATGGGATCGGTGTCGGAAGATGTTTCCAACGATTTGGTTGATACGACTGACACGGCGCCGGTGAGGTCGGCCTTGCGTACTGTCTGGTAGCCTACCACTACCACCTCGTCGAGAAGTTCCGAGTTTTCATCGAGATAGATCTCCATGTCGGGCGACGCCTTTACTTCGGCAGTATTAAACCCTACATAAGATACTTTTAATATTGCACCTTCGGGAACTGATACTTCAAAATTACCGTCGATGTCGGTGACGGCGCCGGCTTTTGTCGCCTCACACAGGATAGAGGCGCCGATCAGCGGCTCGCCGTCGGTCTTTGAAAGCACTGTCCCGTGCACAGTGATGTTCTGTGCTTGCGCCATGATTGCCATTATCAACAGCAATACCGCACTGAGAAATGTTCTTTTCATTTTATTGAGATTTTTTGTAAGAATTCTATCGCAAATTTAGCTTACTGTCTGTACCGGCGTGTATAAGGAATGTTGTGCAAGCTATCAAATTTTGCGCAATGCACGATTTTTTATATAAAATGCACTATTTTTCACGGGTGAATCACTTTGTCAAATAAGAAACGCGCCTCCGTTGAATCACGAAGGTGCGCGTTTTTATAATTTCAGAGGGTGTTTACCGGGTAAGGTTGTTTCGTGCCTCGGTCGGTGTCTCGCCGTAGGCGTCACGATAGCATTTTGTGAAATATGCCGGGGTGGAAAACCCGATCTCATAGGCGATCTCGCTGATCGTCTTGTCGGTGCCGGTCAGCAGGGCACGCCCGCGCTGGAGTCGCAGCCGTCGTATGAGTTCGACCGGGGCATAATTGGTAAGGGCTTTTATCTTGCGATAGAACTGGGAGCGTTCAAGTCCCATTTTTGAGGCAATGGCATCGACATTGAGGGAGGCATTGCCCATCTCTTCCTGGAAGATGTCAAGGAAACGGTTGTAGAATTCATTGTCAATGTCATTGGAGGGGATAGGCTTTTCACTCGAGGGTGTATCTGCCGCCTTATTGCTGATTTTTGATACGGGGGAGGAAAGCCACAGCTCTTTTATGCGCTTGCGGTTGGAGATAAGGCTCGAGCACCTTGCCTTCAGTACCGTGCTGTTGAACGGTTTTGAGAGGTAGCCGTCGGCACCGCTGTCATAGCCCTGTGCCCTTTGCTCGTCCATCGAGCAGGCCGTAAGCATCAATACCGGTATATGGGAGGTCGATACCTCGTTCTTTATGCGGCGGCAACATTCCAGCCCGTCCATCACAGGCATCATCACGTCGCATATGATGAGGTCGGGCACATATTTCGCAGCCAGTCTTATGCCTTCTTTACCGTTGGAAGCCGTGATGATGTTGTAATCGGCATTCAGCAACTCGCCTACAAGTTTCCGGATATCCTTATTGTCGTCAACGATAAGCACCAGAGGGCGGTCAGCGTCAAAGGCGATGTCTGATTCAATCGTTTCCAACTCGGCGTCAACATCGCTGTGTCCGATCGCCTTGCCGACATCTGTCGTTGACTCGGCAACGTGGCGTACGGGTAATGTCACGGTAAACACCGAGCCTTTGTTCAGCTCGCTCTCTACAGCGATTGACCCGCCGTGAAGCTCTACAAAGGCTTTGGCGAGCGACAGCCCTATGCCCGAGCCCTTGGGATGGACACGGTCAACCTGGTAGAAGCGGTCGAAAATGTTGCCGAGGTCACGCTCGCTTATGCCTTCACCGGTGTCGGCGACCTTCAAGGTGAGAGCGGTGTCGTCACACTCGTATGAGACCGTGATCGACCCGTTGTCGGGCGTATATTTGAAGGCATTGGAAAGCAGGTTGAAAAATACGCGCTCTATCTTTTCCGGGTCAATGGCAAGGGGGAGCGGTTTGCCGACGTATGACCCTGACAATGTAAGCTTTATATCGCGCTTCCGGGCAATCGCGTAGAACGATTCCATCCAGTCATGTATCGACTTGCTGAAATCCACTTCCGACAGCCTGACATTCAGTTTGCCGTTCTCGTATTTACGGAAATCGAGTATCTGGTTGATGAGGCGTTGGAGTATCCTGACATTTTTGTCGGCGATTTTTATAAGTGTGTGTTGCTGAGTCGTCAGGTTGCCTGCCGCGGCGAGCTGTGCCACCGGCTCGGATATCAGCGTCAGTGGTGTGCGCAGGTCATGTGACACATTGGTAAAAAACATCAGTTTAGACTGCGTGGCTTCCTGGAGTTGCTCGTTAAGGAGCTTCTGCTTGTCGCGTTCCTCTTCAAGGAGCTTGTTTTGCGCCATGAGTTCCTTTTGGTGCTTGCTGCGCTGCCAGTAGGCGCGAAGCAACAGGAATCCGACACCAAAGAGCAGCACGATAATTGCTATGCTTGCATAGAAAAGTGATGTCTGTGATGAATGTTGCGCCCAATAGTCGTCAATGCTGGCTTTCAGCAGTTCCATTTTGCGTGTCTCCTCTTTCAGAGCCTCGTTTTGCAATAATAGTATATCGGCATTGCTCAGGTCAACCGCCGACGATACAGGTAGTATCGTCTCTTTATCGTATGGCTCTCCTTTCAGGATGGCAAGTGCTGTGCGGATAATCCGGTGTCCCTCGGTAGGGTAAAGGAAAGTGGCGTCTATTATACTGTCGGCAACTGCCTGTATGCCTATGTTTGGGGCTGCGTCTATGCCTATTATCCTTATGTTGTCGCGACCGAGATTGCGCGCCACCTCCGACGCTCCGATTGCCATGCGGTCATTGTGGGCATAGATCAGGTCAACGTCGGGATACAGCCTCAATAGCGAATCCACTACCGGCACGGCATCCTCCTTGTTCCAGTTGCCGGGGACACTGGCAAGCAGATTCCCTCCCAGCGACTCAAATTCTTTTACAAATCCGTTATGACGCCCCTCGGCGGGGGTAGAGCCTTTCAACCCGAAGATTTCAATCGCGTTTGCTCCTTTGCCGAGCAAGTGTTGGGCGTAGTGGGCGGCTGATTTTCCAAGCCCTTCGTCATCTACCCCGATTCTTGCGGTGTAGGTGTCGCCGTTGATGTTGCGGTCAAAAATCACCACCGGCGTTCCGCTTTCATATACCTCTTTAATAATCGGCGTTAGTGCTGCCGCCTCGTTGGGCGACACAATGATTATGTCGAAGCCGTTTTCAACGAAATATTTTATGTCATCAATCTGCTTGGCGTTGCTGTCGTCGGCGGAGCGTATCTCCACGACAGCGTCTTCATGAAACATGATCTCGCGGTTGATCTCGTCGTTCATCTTCATGCGCCAGTCATCCTGGCTGCATTGTGATACTCCTATTTTATATATCTTGCTTTCGGTGCAGCAGCAAAGGGTAAGTATTAAGGTCAGCACGAGGCAGGATGAAAATAATCTTGACATTTGCGTTTTTTTATTTAAGGTTTTTACAAAGTTAGTCATAATCATATGAAAAAGAGTGCATAAGGTATTAAAAATCGTGCCGTACAACAAAATTGATATACAATGCACGATTTTTTATAGCCACTCTTTTCGGTTTATATTAGTTTTGCAATACCGTAACGGCAGATTGGATTTTTAGTCCGTTGCGGCATGTAGGTTTAAGACTGCAGGTATTAAGGGATAGGGTAAGAAAGATTGTTTGTTAGGTTTTAAAAATGAAATCATTCAAATAAATTAAAATGAATAGTATAATAAAAGGTCTTGTGACCATCATGATGCTGTCGGGTAGTGTTGTCACACTTGATGTGACGGCAGCCGAGGGAGTCGAGGTGAATCACCTTGGAGTAAACAACACGCTTGTCAGGATCACGGGCGAGGGAAGGTATCTTTTGCTTCCGGTCCAGGAGTCCAATGACGATGCCCGCATAAACGTGCTTGTCGACGGTCGGCTTGACAGGTCGATTAATGTAAGGCTGGCAAAAAGCAAGGTGGATTACTATGTGCCGTTTGACCTGTCGCCATACGCGGGTCATGAGGTGGTGATGAACATAACAACGACACAGGGGCGCTCGACTGTGCGCGAGGCTAAGGATGATGCCTGCTGGAAGAGCATGACGCTTTCCGATACATTCGACACCGCCAATCGGGAGAAATACCGCCCCGCATATCATCACACGCCTCTCTACGGCTGGATGAACGACCCCAACGGCATGTTCTATAAAGATGGTGAATGGCATCTGTATTATCAGCATAACCCTTATGGCTCAAAATGGCAGAATCTTTCATGGGGTCACTCTACATCAAAGGATCTCATAAACTGGGAAAATCACCCTGAGGCTCTTGAGCCTACCGGTCTTGGCATGGTGTTCAGCGGAAGTTGCGCCCTTGACCCCGGCAACACCGCCGGATATGGCGACGATGCCGTGCTGGGGCTTTATACGTCGGCCGATGCAAGCCAGACACAGAGCCTCGTGTGGAGCAACGACGGCGGAGAGACATTTGAGCTCTATCCCGCCAATCCTGTGATAACGCTTGAATCGGAGGCACGCGATCCCAACATGTTCTGGGATGATAACGCCAAGCAGTGGGTGCTCCTTCTTGCTCATGCACTTGAACATGAAATGCTGGTATTTACCTCTCCCGACATGAAGGTATGGACCCTGCAAAGCTCCTTCGGTAAAGGCGAGGGTGCACAAGGGGGTGTATGGGAATGTCCCGACCTGTTCGAGCTTCCGGTAGCCGGAAGCGATGAGCGGAAATGGGTGTTGATATGTAACCTTAATCCGGGCGGACCTTTCGGCGGTAGCGCGACACAATATTTTGTTGGCGATTTTGACGGCAAGACATTCAAGGCCGATGCCGGTGCCGACGGCAAAATCCCTACAAAGTGGATGGATTTCGGCAAAGACCACTATGCCACTGTCAGCTGGAGCGATGCCCCCGACAACCGCCGCACCGTGATCGGATGGATGAGCAACTGGCAGTATGCCGCCGAGGTGCCTACGATGCAGTTCCGCAGCGCAAACACACTTCCGAGGGATGTGAGTCTCTTCAAGGCTGCTGACGGAGAGATATATCTGTCATCCGCGCCGTCGCCGGAACTTACAGGCTTGCGCGACAGGCTCACGCTGAATGTCAAAAAAGCAAACATCAATAAGAAGGGGCGCGTTTATGACCTTCCGGCAGCCAATGACGGTGTGTGCGAGATATTGCTTGACGTGGATGCCCGCAAATCCAAGACGGTGGACATTGAATTGAAAAACAGCGACGGTGAGCGTGTCGTAATGCGATATGACGTTGCCGCCCATACTCTATCCTTTGACCGTCGTGAAAGCGGTATCGTGGATTTTAGCCAGGATTTCCCGGCGGTGACGGTAGCCCCGACGTTTGAGACCGACAATAAGATTTCGCTCAGGATATTCGTTGACCGGTCAAGCATTGAGGTGTTTGGCGACGGCGGTAGGTTTGTCATGACCAATCTGGTATTCCCTGTGAAGCCTTACTCAAAGCTCTCCGTATCGGCTCAGGGCGGCAACGCAAAAATCGAGAACCTGAGAATCTTCTCAATAAAATAAAGTTGATAAAACCCACGAAAATAGAATAAAATTATGGATATGACACAATCGCTTGTCACCAATCGCAAATCATTTTTGCTACAGATAATCCCCGTGATGCTCTGCTTCTTTGTCATGGGATTTGTCGACCTCGTAGGCACAGCCTCCAACTACGTGCAGAAGGATCTTGGACTCACAGACTCGCAGGCCAATCTGTTCCCGTCGCTCGTGTTCTTCTGGTTTCTGATTTTCTCGGTTCCCACGGGTATGCTGATGAACAAGATAGGAAGAAAACGCACGGTACTGATAAGTCTGATCGTCACCGCCTTGTCATTGTTTATCCCGGCGTTCGGCGACAGCTACATTATCATGCTCGTTTCGTTCTCGCTGCTTGGCATAGGCAATGCCATCATGCAGACTTCCCTGAACCCGTTGGTGACCAATCTCATAAGCAGCGACAAACTCGCCTCTACCCTTACTTTCGGGCAGTTTGTCAAGGCGATAGCCTCTTTCCTTGCCCCGGTGATTGCCGCATGGGGCGCGACTACGGTGTTCCCGACTTTCGGTCTTGGATGGAGGGCGCTGTTTGTGATATATGCCGTGATAAGCTTCCTTTCGATCTCGCTTCTGGCTGCCACGCCTATCGACGAGGAACGCCCCGACAAGGCTTCCGGCGTCGGCGAGTGTCTGAAGTTGCTCGGTCGCCCGTTTATTTTTCTTTGCTTTATCGGCATAATGTGTCATGTGGGCATTGATGTCGGCACCAACACCACTGCGCCGAAGATTATCATGGAGCGTCTCGGACTGCCGCTTGAGGAAGCCGGATTTGCCACCGGGGTATACTTCATATTCCGCACGGCGGGATGCTTTATCGGCGCGTTTATCCTCCGTTCGATGTCGCCGAGGCTGTTTTTTGCAATAAGCGTGCTGATGATGCTTGCCGGAATGTGCATATTGTTCACGTGTGACACACTGACCCCCTTGTATGCCGGCATCGGACTTATCGGATTTGGAAACTCCAATATATTCTCTGTGGTCTTTTCTCAGGCTCTTATTTATGCGCCCAATGAGAAAAACGAGGTGTCGGGGCTTATGATCATGGGACTCTTTGGCGGAACGGTATTTCCGCTTGCGATGGGATATGCCGCCGATGCCGTGGGACAGGCGGGTGCTGTCGCCGTAATGACTGTCGGGGTGGTATACCTCCTTTACTATACGCTTAAAATAAAATCAACAAAATAAACTTATTCAAACATCATGAATGACATAGTCGTTGGAATGGGCGAGGCACTCTGGGACGTGCTTCCCGAAGGTAAGAAAATCGGCGGTGCGCCGGCAAATTTCGCCTATCATGTTTCACAGTTCGGATTGCCGAGCTGCGTGGTGAGTGCGGTCGGCGACGACGCTCTCGGAAAAGAGATCGTAGAGAATTTCACATCCAAGGGTCTTAACCAGCTTATAGCCGAGGTGCCTTACCCCACCGGCACCGTGCAGGTCGAGATCGACCAGGCGGGCGTCCCGCAGTATGAGATCAAGGAAAATGTAGCGTGGGACAATATCCCGTATACGGCTCATCTCGAGTCGCTCGCCGGGCGCACTAAGGCGGTGTGTTTCGGATCGCTGGCTCAGCGCAATGTGGTGTCGCGCAACACTATCAACCGTTTTCTCGACGCCATGCCGCAGCAAGAGGGCAGTCTTGTGGTTTTTGACGTGAATCTTCGTCAGGGATTCTACAACAAGGAAATTCTCTGCAATTCCATGAAGCGTTGCAATATCCTGAAGATAAATGATGAGGAGCTTGTGACGGTAAGCCGCATGTTCGGCTATCCGGGCATCGACCTTCAGGACAAGTGCTGGATTCTTCTCGGAAAATATAATCTGAAGATGCTTATACTCACCTGCGGCATCAACGGCAGCTACGTGTTTACCCCCGGCAATGTGTCGTTCCAGCCTACACCCAAGGTTGAGGTTGCTGACACAGTTGGTGCCGGTGACAGCTTCACCGCCGCATTCATTGCGTCGATCCTGAAAGGCAAGAGCGTCACCGAGGCACATTCACTTGCCGTGCAGACCTCCGCCTACGTATGCACAAAGAAGGGCGCGATGCCCATCCTCCCGTCGGAACTCACCGATTGATTTGGTTATTTACCAAATAATTCCGAATGAGAGCCTAAGCGCAAGACTCCTATCTGGTTTTCGTCTTCATCAATCCAAATCAATAGGATATCGCCTTCGACATGGCATTCCATACATCCCTTGTAGTTGCCGACCAGCATATGCGGGTTGTATTCTTCAGGGATAGGAATTTCATCACGTAACATTTGAAGAATTTTCGTAACCTTCTCCATCTTCCGGGGTTGGTTACGAAATCTTTTTGCGTCTTTCTTGTATTGGGTTGAGAAGCGGAGTGTTTTCATAAGCCCATTGACTTATACATTGCCTCGACACTTGATACGTCAAGCGGACCTTGGAGCTTTCCCGCTTTTGCCTCTTCTATTGCTGCAATGGTTTCGGCATTGGGTTCTGCATAGGCAATGTCAAGGAGGGCGCACTCAACGAAATTGTTGAGGCTGCGGTTTTGCTTTTTTGCCATCTGCTTGAGGCGTTCAATCAAATCGACCGGCAGACGAAAACTTTGGGCTTTTTTGGGGATTGCTATTTCCATAACGATTTCTTTTGTGTGTAAAGTTAATACATTTGTATTACAAAAACAAATGCTTGTACAGTAAAGTTTATCTTGATTAAACGCGCAGCGGCCGCGGGACTTGCATGTCCGGCGACCGCTGTTGCGCGTCTGCCGCGTGACCAACACGAGACGAGACACTGGAAAAGTGATATTTAAGTACCTAATCTAATTAAACTAACTATTTCGTTGATCTACCATAAAAATCGCTATTTTACCTATCTGTAAATCTTGTCTATATCGGGTATTTGTATAAATTTTCAATGCAATGCTCCGTCATATTCGATTTCTGACGGATTGTTGCGGTCACATTCCACATTCTTGTCGACGAGATCTTTTACTTCCCAGCCCTTAGCCTTACTCAACTCAACATTGCCATTTTTGCTTATGGTCTTGATAACTCCCTTGTCATCCACATAGTTGAATATCACCTTCAGATCCTCCGGTTTGTAGACGGTGCTCTCGTAGACAAAGTTGAAGAAATTGTCGACCGTTGAGTAGTTGCCTATGGCGTGTCCCGGCCATGAGGTGGTGTACTCTTTGTCGCTGACCTCTCCTTTGTAGAGGAACACATGGGTAGCCCCTTTTACATTGAATGAGGTGACGTTATAAGTCTCCGGGTCATCGACAGAATTGATGCAGCGTACCGACATGGAATAATTCTCCACCTGTCCGTTGATGTAGGAGGTCGCCGAGCCGCTCAGTTGGAGTGATTTGAGCCAACGCCCGATTTCATCCTTCTCTGTGCCTACGGCTGCCGTCTGAGTCCAGTAGTAGCCTGAGTTGGCATCGCCGCTTTGGCTGCTGCCGTCAAGGAAGCGGGATTTCGGGAAATAGATACGTTCGGTCACCGGGCTGCCGTTGTCGGTCACCTCGGTCTCGTAGTAGGAGGTGAAATATGAAGTGGCGCCTGCGGTTGACTGTCGCGAGATAAATTTCTTGGAGTTGCGGATCGCATCCCACATCCTCTGTTTCGGCACACGGTAGCCGGGCGGGCACACGTTGGACTTGGTTGCATCATCATCAAACATAACAGGGTCATTGTAGGATGTTGTCCCTTCATCGTATGCCACCTTATAGTAGCCGCCCGCCGACTCGTTGCCGCAGCTGAACGGCCAGCCTTCGTTTGCGGGTACGTGGGATGTGCCTTCGAGGGTCTGTATATACATTCCCGCCGCCTTTGCCCCGAGGTTGCGGTCGAGGATGTAGCGGGTGCGGGCGGTAGCTCCATCGACGGGTAATACCTCATAATAGTAGTAGCCGGTGTCGTGGTTGCCTGTGCGGTGATTGCCGGTGTCGTAATGGAAAAATCCGGTGTGGTAGAGGTCAAACTCATATCGTGACGCCACTCTTACCGCCTCTTTGCTCCCTTTTGGCTCCACGGTGAGGATCAGTTTCCCGGTGCCGTAGGTATAGTCATTTCCATTTTTCGGATCGCTGCCGTCATTTTTTGAGGTGTTTCCGGGGCGGGTGAGTGTGAAGGTGTAATGGGTTTCATTCTTGATTTCTGTGAAAACTACACTTCCCTTCACGGCAGCGTCGCCGGTGATCTGACATGAACAGTCATATTTGGCATTTTCGATATTGGTCATTGTCACCTTATAAGAGTAGCTCCAGCGCGCTTCATCGGTTTTCCCGCGTTCGCCATACATCACCGGGAAGTGGAAACCTTCGCTGCGCACCTTTCCACCCATTTTTTCCGGCTGTATGCCATAGAGTCTCGGGGCTTTGCCGGCATCGCCGGGTGCATCGCCTTTACCTGAGAGGAAAGTCCAGTAGTCGGTGATTACCTTGTCGCCGGAGCCGTCGGTAGGATGGATGGTAAGCACGGCGGTAGATATTGCGTTGCCGTCAAAGACGCGGGTCCAGTTGACCTGCGTGGTACGGCTGAGTCCCTGCCATGTGGTCTTGATCAATGCGTCGAGCGAGCCGAGCTGATCGGTAGCCTTGAATGTGACGGGATATTGGGCGATTTTTCCGTGAGTCTCAGTGCCGTCGCCGGTAACTAATATGTCCGGTTCGCCGATAGAGAGCCAGTCTTCGTCGCAAGTCAGTACGGGCGGAGTATCCATCTCAGCGGTATTCTTGGTGTAATATTTCACGGTCAGGATTGCCTTGCCCTCTTCATTGGCACTGTAGGTGATCACGTCGGTGACGCCAAGCTCATGGGTGTCGTCAAAGGCGATGTCAAACACTTCCGGCGCATGGTCGTGAATCGTTACGGTCATATTGGCTGACGGATGTTTTGCCGCCTCCTCGGCTGAGGGGTAGCCCGGACCGGTCACGGAGTTTATATGAATCTCATACCAATGGTTGGGATTGATGTCGAGCGCTTCCTTGTCTTTGTATAGGTCGAGGCGGTAGTATGCGTCGTTACCGGCGTATTTTCCGCCTACGATTATGAAGGGGTTTTCGGGGTTGTCATTGCGGCGGGGGTAGGTGTAGAGGAGGAAGTCAGTTGTCGGGTTGTCGAAGTTGACGGGGTTGGCGGAGTAGTCGGTTGCGTAGGTGTTGTCGGCTTCGGGGATCCCGGCGGTTACATAGCCTTTGGTGGCGGCGTTGTAGAGCTTCGCGCTTTCGAGGCGAAATGTTGTGGCGTCATTTTCGATGGTGAGCTTTGCCTCGGTGCGGTAGAGGATGATCTTATTGGTGAGAAGGGCGGCGGAGTTGAGGCTTCTCTTGACGTTGCCCGACATCAGGAAGCCTTTCTCCGAGGGGAGGGTTGCATCGGTGGTCACGGCTTTAAGTGCGGCTATCGTGGCGGTGTTATTATTGGTGAGCAGATGACCGGCATTGGCGATGATATAGATTGTGGCGTCGCCGCTGAATGCCTTTGCCTCGTCGGAGAGGGTGACGGTGATGCGGGTAAGCGAGTTTTCGCCTGACGGGTCGGTGAAGTCGGCGACTCCGATCTCCGATTGTAGCAGATTGCCGGAGTTGTCGTAGATCAGCACCGATAGGTCATTGATCTTCCGCTCGTCAGAGGTATCTTCTTTTTCTGCGCGGCTCACCACCTTCTCCTGCTCCGGTATGGAGATGGTGAAGGTGATCGTGCCGTCATCGTCGACCGGCTCGACCGCATACTTCTCGTCGTCGCTGCATGCCGCAAGCGCGAGAGCCGCAATCATATATGTGAATAGTCGCTTAATCATAACGAATTAATAGATTAAAGTCTCATAGTCATATGCCTTACCATCGACTTTTGTGAATTTGGAAGAATTGGATTTGTCATTCTTATCCCAAACATATTCATTTTTCCATGAGCCGGGATTCCCTTGCTCGTAAAGCCATATATTTATTGGATCAATAGCTGTTTCCACATCATAATAGTAGCATGTACGACCTTGATATGTTTCTTCGCCGTGGTTTAGTTCGCTTGTGTCTCCGCCTATATAAATCCCATCAATATGGCAGGCATTACGTGAGTCTTTATACCACCAAATGCGGTATTTGGGGGTTGGCTCAGGCTTTCCGCTGTAGCCGTTTTGTTGTATTCGGGTGTAGCAATACACACCTGGTTCATCTGGTGCTTCTGTGAAATCGCCAAGTTGATGATTCAATAAGTCTAAATATGAATCTTGAGCATTCTTCTTTCCCTGAGAACTAATCTTAATCTTTTCCTCATTGGCTTCAAAATCACGAACCCATTCGTAGTACATATAGGAACCATCTTGCGTTGTTTTGAACGTTGTCGGGTCAATGGTATTTATGATGCTATTTCCTGTGGCTGAATACCAAATATTTACTCCGTTGTAAAGTTCTTTTGGCCAATAGAGACGATATGTGCGTCTTGGCAGGTCTCCCGGCTTTGTATTGGTGAATTGCGCTTTGTCCCCGGAGGCTGCGTAATCCAGCCATCCTTCTCGATTGGGATAGTCAAAGAGCGGTATGCCCGGGAGCGATTTTTTGTCTTCGTTGAGACCCGGATATCGTTTATTGTCGTCACCTCCATGACCGTTAGAGAACATAATCAAGGCTTTTCCGGGAGTAGCCACACCTGTCAGTTCAAAAGTCCACCATCCATTATTGTCATTGTGCATTAGTATGCCGGGCCAAGTCCTTTTGGGCTCGTCCTCGCACGCTTGGCATTCAGTTTTGACGCCGGATGCATAGCTTGATATTGTGTCGCGGTGAGCTTTGCAGAAATCGTAATCGTTGTAATAATGTGTCTCAAAACCGGCGCGTGATGGATCCCATGACTGCCAGTTGTCAAATATAAAGAATCCTTTTTTGTCATTTCCGGAGGAAGAACCTGCGGCGTTGGGGTTGTTTTGTGAGTAGTTCCAGCCTCTGAATGCAATTTTCCCTGTAAAGGAATATTCAAGGGCGGCAAACGCATCTGATTTATCTTCATTGTAGTATCCAACAATTTTTCCACTATTTCCGTCTGTGCGGTTGCTTGGGAGCTGGAGACACTGGTATACGTAGATGTGGGGGTGAGTCCAGTCGGCGGGCGCGCGGAAGTGGATAAGGTAGTTGAGGATGTTGGGCTTGACGGTTATTGTGACCGGTATGGGGTCGGGATAGCCTTCGGCGGTGTAGGTGAGGGTGAAGGTTTTGGTTTCTGTCCAGTCGGTGCCGCCGTTCAGTCCGGTTATTTTGAGGATGTTTTTACCCTCTTTGGCTCCTGTGTAGGTTTTGTCGCCTTCGAGGGTCATTGATCCGCAGAATGAGTCATCGCCGGTGATGGTCACTTTGTTAAGGTTGGTAGAGAAGGATATGGGTATCTCTGCCTCATATTCGCCTGAGGCGATATACTCGCGGATGTTGACCTCGATTTCGGTCGGCGACACGTTGAAAAACGGTTTCAGCGACACGATGGTAGCCTCAATGCGCTTTTTAAGGTTAGCCGCCTTTATGATAAACCAGCTTTTCAACTCCTTGTCTTCGGCAGGGATTTTGGGATTGACATTGACCGAGATATACTGCTTGCCGTCGCGCTCCACGGTCTTGCATTCTAACAGCTCGCGCTCTACGCCGTCGGAGCCGGTATAGAACTCATATTCAAAATCCAGTTGCCCGGCGTCGGTGTCGTAGGGGATGAGGGTCTCGATGCCGGCATAGATTTCCACAGCGGTCTTCTCGACATGGAGGAAGTAGGGTCCGTGGAGGTCGTAGGTGAGGGTGAGCAGTGTCCAGTCCTTTACCTCTGCGGTGAGGTCGAGCTTGTCGCCAAGGGTGGTGATCCTGCCGGTGAGGTCGTAGTAATGTCCGCGCTTCAAGGTCTTTGCCTCTGCGGATTGCTTGTCGGCATCGGGCGAGGGGAGGGGGATGGTGTAGGAGAGCGGCGTATCGTTGGTGTCAAGGGTCGCGTTAAGGTGGAGGAGGGTGCGGTCTTTGCCCGTCAAGAGATTTTCGGGCAGATAGACAGTGCCTTGCCATGAGCGGGTATATATGGTTGCCTCTCCTGCGGCAAGGGGAGCGGGGTCGATCTCGAATGCTCTCTCGGTCGTTGTGGTGGCGGGTGTAATCAGCGAGGTCGAGGCGATCACCCCTGAAAACGAGCCGTCACTGATGGTGACGGTGTTGTCGCCGAATGCGGGGCGTGAAAATCCATCGGCAGAGTTGTCAAACATGATCGTGTAGCGCACCTTGGCGCAGAGAAATGTCATGTCGGCGTGGACAGTGACGTTATGTCCGGGGGCTATGGCTACGGTGCCGTCGTCGCCGGCTTCGTCGATCTCCGAGGGAAGGCATGCCATGGGCAGTCCGTCGGAGAGATTGGGGAGCCTTTCAGGGGAGAAGTTGAGCACGAGCGATTTCAGCTCTTCTTCATCGGTAGTGGCGCTTATGGGGTCGTCGATGTAGCTGTCAAGGTTGGCTACCACGTAGAGCCGGTAGTCGCCGGGCTTTATGGTGATCTTGTAGTCGCTGTATTCGTTGGTGACCTGACCGCTTGACAGTAGCTTACGCACTACACTTTCGGTGCCGTCGGTGGGGTAGGCGAGCAGCCATAGCGATTTTATCGCGCCTTCGCCCTCTTCCGCATTTTGGGAAGGATCCGGGTCTCCGGTCGCGGCACGGGAGCGCGCAAACTCCGCCGCGCTTTCCGGGTTGGGGATGCGGAGGGTGATCGATGTGGTGCCGTCGTCGATTGCGCGGGGCATGTCGGTGTCGTCGGTGCATGAGGCCATGCCCGACAGCAGCGCCACTGCGGCAATGAGATTGAATATATATGTCTGCATCAGCTTTTTCATCGCGGATATATCTGTGGTTGAATTGGTCATTACATGTCAAACTCGATCTTATGGTAACCCCACTTCCGTACCCTTACCTGTATGCCGCTCGTCAGGTCGAGTTGATAGGTGTAGATGTGGTTGCGGAGGAGAGGCAGGTGTTCGCCCGGCGTGTTGTCGGAGTATAAGGCGATATATATATTGCTGCCACTGAAGCCTTCAATGGGGTTGCCTTCGCCGTCGAGGATATCCAGTGTCAGCCGGTTGCCTTCATTGGCTCGCGCTTCCGGCACATAGAATGTCAGCTTATCGTCGGGGTATGAGCCTATGGTCATACTTGACGATCCGACACGTGGCGCGAATGGGGCTTTCATGTCATCATAGTCGGAAGGATCGGCTATTGTATGGGTCTCGTCATCGTAAGGGGCGGCGTAGAAGCGGTTGGTTGTGGTGGTGAGCTGTGCCGTTACAGTATAGTTTGACGGCACTGTCTCTCCAAGCTCTATGACTACCTTGGCATAGGCGCGCAGGAGGTTGATGGTGCCGCCGGAAGTGGCGGAAGTGCGCAGGGCGACATCTTTCATGCAACCCCACATCGGTATACCTGTCCCGGCAGTGGGTGCCGCAAACGCGTAACTTTGTGAAGCGAGGGCTTCAAGCGAGGCGGGGGCGTCGGGTTGCCCGGCGAGATTGGCTACCACGGCAAGATCAATCACGGGGCTGTCGGCGTTGCCGAAGAGGCTTTTTTCAAGCTCTATGGTGACGCGGTAGCGGTTGTCGCCTGCGGGGGTAAGGTGTACGGTGTTCATGTCGATGGCTGTGACGAGGGAGCCGCCGTTGTGGTTAAACACGTAGATGCGTGAGTTGTCGGTCACTATCATGCGCTCCATGGTGTTGCCGGGGTCTTCGGTCTCGTCGGTATGGTCGTAGGCGCGTGAGCCGGTAGTGTCACCGGTGTTTATGGTAAATGACAGCACGACGCGCGGAGCGTCATCGTCGTCGCCGGGGAGAGCCGTCGAGTCGGAGCAAGAGCCAAGCACCGCGCAGCATAGCAGCAGCGTGGCAAGGCGGCTCAATATGTCGGCGTGGAGTCTTTTCATTGTTGCGTTATGATTATGGCTCTTGGTCATGATGGTCAGATTTGGGTGTCTTGCGGTGGCACGACTGTCCATGAGTTGATATAGATCGCCATGGTGCGGTCCCATGAGTTGTCGCCGGTGAGGAAGAAGTTGATGGTGAACTCGTCCTGCCGGTCAAGGTATTCCTGCGGGGTCATGGGGCGGCGGGCGTCATCATCCTTCACCATGAGGAGGTAGTCGGTGAGGGGGAGGTCGACGATACGGGTGCCGTCGGCGTTGCGGGTCACCACGAGGCGTGGATGGCGGTCGGCCATGAGGCGCGCCACGGCGATGTCGGAGATATGGGTGGAGTAAGTGGTGATGGTCTCGCCGGGGCGACCATTGCCTGTGGGTGCGCCTACGGTGGCGGCGCGCTTGCGGTAGTGGCGATACTCGAAACCATCGTCGGGGAGTATCGAGTTGTCATGATGCATAAGGCCGTTGGCCGCCTCGACTGTGACGGTGAAGTCATCCTCGCCCATGGTTGAGCCGTCTATATTGTGGAGGAGTACGTGTATACGGTTGGTGTTTTTGGTGAGGCTGATGTTGACCTGACGGCTGATGTTTCCGTCGCCGCGCTCGATGCTGACGGCGTCAAGCTGACCGTGGTAGAGGTCGTTGAGATTGCCCTCAACATAGTCGCCGCGACTGTCGGTGAGCTTGCGTATGGAGCACGCGAGGTCATCCTTGGTGCGTGGCTGCGACGCGGCGAGGGTAAACGCGTCGCCCTCGTTGAGTCCGCACCATGCTATGAGGTCGTAGATGCCCGGCTCAAGGGGCAGGGTCATGGTATAGCCGGGAGTGGCGAGGGCGTCGCCCGATTCATGTCCCTGCCATGCAAGATTGCCGTCGCTGTCAAAGGCAAATAGCGACACCGACCTTACCTGAGTGTGAAACGCGTCGACGTAGAGCATGTTGCGCTCAAAGACGAAGCCTACCTTATACTCGACGGTACAGGGGTCGAGATCCTCGTTGATGAGGGCGCAACCTCCCGCCGGGAGCAGTGCTATGGCCATGACGAGCATTGCGGCGACTTGTCTATGTAATTTATTCATCATGATTGTCAGTTGTTGTCAATTTTTTTGTGAGCGGGAAGCCGGTCAAAGCCGCCCGCCCTAAACCGGGACCATACCCCGTAGTGGTCAATTGCTGTATCCGGTCGTCAGAGCTTTACAGTCTGCTTGGGTACAACTTTCCATGCATTCATGCGGATGTTATATTCCCCATGGAAGGTTGACTTGGTCTTTTCCGGTACTATCGGTTTACTCGGATCCCAAATGCCGGAGCCAAGATTATCTCCGATTGAAGAAATTTCGATAGAGTAAGAGTGGTTACGAACTATACCGAAGTCTCCTTCACGGACTTTTGTCCAATCAATAGTACCTGTTGCATTTGGGTTTGTTCCGTTCTTTGTCCAACCTAAATGATGGATGGGAATGCAGAAGAATGCTTTTCCGCCCTTATAAGCATCCATTGTGCCTATATTGTATCGAAGCAGTTGGTTCATTTCTTTTAATTCTGCAACTGTTTCAATCGGAGTCTCGACTCCCGATTTTGCATAAGACAATCTCAAAGTTTTTACCTGATCATCTGTCAAGTCATCTTTAATCTTGATTGTGACGCTGTTTTCTATTTCTCCAAAAGGATGATAAATGACGAATTTATCTTTCAGGGTTGACTCAGAGCCATCAACTAATTTTTTTACGTCTTTGCCTTCGGTGTCTGTGGTAGTTATATATAATATTGTGTTTTGGTTAGCTCCTCCATTAATGCTACCAAATAAACCTTCAGCTATTGTGAGATCCCCGTCTTTTTTATTGTTATAGTTTATATCAAAATATACATTATTGTCTCTTACAAAGAAATCCGGATTGCCCTCATAGGCTTCATTATTATTCTTGAGGGTATATTTACCTACGATTACTACGGATGATAATGCCGCAAGTGTATTTGTTGCCTGGGCGAGTGCATTCGGTCCGATAGTGTTTTCAATAGCGTATATTGTTGAACCTGATGTCAATGGTTTCCCTTGTATATTTGAGGATCCGGCAATTATTTGGTTATATGAGTAGTAGTTGAGCTTGAAATTAGTGGTTTTGCCGGTTGATTCATCTACAGTTACATCATCTGATATATTGGGGAAATCAGTAATAAAATATGCGCATGAACGTGCCCAGTATGAGCGGAAGAAAGTCGGATCATTCCACCAATTGCCTAAAGAAGAGCCTGAGGTCGTGAGATCGGTATATGTTGCGTTTTCTGCACCCATGGGACCTACACCGTTTCCATCAGCTGTTTTGGTAAAACTCTTGGATACGAAAAAGTCTTGTTCGCGTGCATTGAGGCTCCAGTTTTCTACTTCATATGAGAAAGAATATTTATTGTTATTTTCAAGAGTGGTCTCTGATTTTGTTGCAGAAGCATAATCAACTTTTACTCTTGCAGCATAACGCTCGACATAGATATCAACGGTAGGGGTATCATCGTCTATATCCTCAGCTTTTGATTTTAAAGCACCTTCGGGGATTTTTGTTGCCCTGACCAATTCCCCGTTATTGTCATAATAAACGGAGTTTGACATGCCAAAAAGCAATTTTTTGTCGGAAGTGACTTTATAAGGTTGCTGGCGTGTAATTTTTTTTATGTCACCGATGGTTTTTGATGCTAACGCTGCATCAGTTGAGCCAGCTCCGACTTGAATTGGATTGAGATAACACATCACATAAGCCGGTGTATTTTGTCCTTTTTGAATTTCAACTTCAACCGTTGCTGTCATAAGTTTGTCCACTGCGTTGGTTGGATTATTGTCTGTAGTGAAATCCTTAGGCTCTTTGGGTCCTATTGTTGTAACAAGCGCGCCGGCTTCGTCATAAAAAGCCAGATAAATTGTATTGACTTCAACTTCATCACCCTGTCCGTGATCAAAAATTGGTTCTTCTGTATCACCTTCAGCGCGACCGAATAATGCCGGATCACCGCTAATTGAGATATTCAGGTATTGGACACGGTCAACGTTGGTGTTGTCCTCCGGGGTGGCGGGGTTGTCCATTTTGTCATCCGAGCAGGCGGCGAATAGGCCGAGGGCGAGTGCCGGGATGAGGAATTTGTTAAATTTTTTCATTGCATTAATTATTATTGTTGGTGATTATTGATTTATTGTGATTTTGGGACCAATGGGACTAATGGGGGTTATTGCACCCATTCGGCTCATTGGGCTCATTGGCGGTCGACCTTCCGGTCGCCCCTACAGGGGTGTCGGGGATTGCGGTGTCGTCGGGGGTGAGGAGGCGGAAGTGGCGGCCGTCGGAGTTGATGAGTGTGTCGAGCTGACGGGCTGCGTCGGCAGCCTGCGGGGTTGCGTCGCCTTCCTTGAGCATCGTGGCGGCTGCTGCGCGGTCGCCGGATAGGGCGGTGTAGATGGCGCGGGCATAGCGGGCTTCGGGGGTGTCGCCTGCCTTGTCAAGGTAGCGGGCGGCGCTGCGGAGGTCGTTGCGCTGCATGGCTGAGCAGGCGGCGTTAAGGTTGGCGGTAGGGTCGTCGGGATACATCCTTACGGCGATCTCAAACGCCTCGTTGTAGAGGTCGCTTCCGGGCTCCTGCGACAGAGCGGCTACGTATAGCTCCTGAAGCGACAGCTTCTGCGGCGAGGTGCGCATCACCTCGATTATCTCCTCGGGGGAGGTGTAGGAGCGCACGGTGTAGTCTATCGCATAGTCGGAGTGACGGAGAGCGGGATACACCTCGGCAAGCAGCATCTTGCCTGTGGCGGGGTAGGTGGAGCGGAGCTTCCAGTCGCGGCCGTCGGGGTTGTCGCGGTAGGCGGGATCGTCTATTATGGCGAGCAGCTCGTCGCGGTGGTCGATGGCAGGGTCGGCGGCTATGCGTGAGCGCAGCCCTTCCCAGTCTTCCGGCTCAAATGACGTGGTGATAAGCCCGGCGGGGAAGCTGTAAAGCTGCTGCACGTAGCGGCGCAGAGCCTCGGTGCGGCCTTCGGCAAGGCGGGCGTTGGCGGCATAGGCGCCTTCGGGGGAGGCATATCCTTTTATATGGAGTGAGGTGATTGTGATATCCTTGTCGGAGCGCACGGAGTCGATAGTGGCGCGTATCTTTGCCAGCTCGGCGGGATTACGTCGGTAATCGGGATAGATGACAGTCTTGTTGACGGGGAAGTCGATATAGGCGCTTGCCTTGAGCGCGCGGGTCTTGACAGCCTCTGCCTTGGGCGAGATGTAGAGATATTCGGGTGCGAATGTCTTGGGCTCGAAGTCGAGCTGTGCCACGGGTATGGCATCCTCTGCCTCGGTCACGTTGCAGCATCCTCCCTCGCGGGTGTCGATGACGAGGCGCGCTGTCGACATCCAGTCGCGCCACGGGGTGTCGTCGCGGTAGTTTATCGTCTTGTCGATCTCTCCGGCGCGGAGAAATATAGGTGAGGGCGGTGTGTTGCGGATTCCGTGGTAATAGCGGTTGCGGCCTGCGATAGTGAATGATTTGAGCCTTACGGTGTCGGCGGCGTTGTCGCTTACGAGCATCGGGGTGAGGGTGACCTCACGGTTGGACTTCAATCGGAGTCCCTGTGCATCGACATCCAGCAACACGAAGAGGTTGGTGTCGGTGTGCGCAATGTCTATTGGGTTGATAGTTAGGAAATTACCCCCCCATTTGCCGGGGCTTCGCCTGTCCTGACATCAATGGATGTCGTGGCGGCTGCGGTAAACAGGGCTGCTCCGCAGAGCGCACCTATGCAAAATATCTTTTTCATTATAGTTTTCGGTAAGATTGATCTAAAAATGTGGCTCAGAAAAGGTAGATAAGGCTTACGGCCGCCTTGGTGGGCCCTACATAATTATGGACCTTGCCCTCGGCGATCTTGGTGCCGCACTCGGCGCAGGGATATACGTCGGAGCGGGTGTAGATCCATCCAAGTCCCAGCTCGGCCTCGATGTTCCAGTGTTTTGCCAGGATCCAGGAGTAGCCGTAGGCGATGCCTGCGCCCGCCATCCATCCCTGGTAGCGTTGCCGGGAGAGCACACTGAAATCGGTACCGAGAAACTTTACGTGATTGTGGAGATTGCCCACATTATATTGCCCTACGATGGCATGCGCTCCGAAGAAATGTCCCTGCATGCGGTCGCAGAGCCAATAGCGGGCCTCGGGCTGCACGAGCCAATGTTTCCATTTGTGTCCGTTGATGGTCCAGGCGTTGAGGTTGGCCGACGCGTCAATTGACCACCGGGGCGCAAGAGGCACCTCGACGCCAAGATTGGCTACGGCAACGGCATCATAGAGCAGGTTGCTCTTGATTGCTATGTTCTGGCTTTTTACGCTATAAGCAGCCAATAGCATTAGAGATAATAAGACAAATCTATATTTCACTGTCAAATCAGGTTAATTATATCGCTTTTCTAAAAAAACAATCACTTCGTACACAATAGTCTCATGTGGTATTTATGTATAAAATGATTCGCTATAAAACATCTCCTCCAAGGGAGATCCAACTATCTTGCCGCAAAGATAGGATATTGATATTATTTTACCAAATAATTGTACTTTTATTTTTGAAAGAGTCAATTATTTTAACAGAAGAGGGACTGTATCGCTATGGATACAGTCCCTCTTGAATCCGTTGAGCGGAGAGTATTGCGGCTATTCTACGGTCATTTCACCGACCATTGGCACTCCGAGGTATTGTTTTACCTGATCGGTTGACAATCCCTTGCCAAGGAGATACATCAGCTTCATGACGCCTGCCTCGCAGGTCATGTCGTAGCCCGATATTACGCCGGCCTGTGCGAGCATGTCGCCGGTGTAATAACGCTTCTGCTCGTCGCCGCCGTTGGCACACTGGGTGATGTTAAGCACGATAAGGCCGCGCTTCACGGCGTCGCCGATTGCGTCAAGGAACCATTTCTCAGTCGGGGCGTTTCCGGCTCCGAATGTCCTCATCACCACCGCCTTGATGCCGGGAGTGGCAAGCTGTGCCTTTACCGATGCCTCGGTGATGCCCGGGAACAGGAAGAGTACGAGTACCGACGGATCCATCGTCATCATCGGCTCAAGAGGCTCGTTGACCTGCGGGCGGAAGAGGAACGGCTTGTTGAAGTCGATATGGAGGTCGATTGTGCCAAGGTTGGGGTAATTGAAGCTCTTGAAGGCGTCAAATCCGGTGGATGTGAACTTGGTCGAGCGGTTGCCCCTTATGACGTAGTCCTGGAAGGAGATCACCACTTCCTGTAGCATCGGGTCGCCGTTTCCATCCTTTGCGGCTGCTACCTGCAGGGCTGAGATGAGGTTTTCGGTGCCGTCTTCGCGTGTGTCGCCGATCGGGAGCTGTGATCCGGTGACTACCACCGGCTTGCGTAGATTCTGGAGCATGAATGACAAGGCTGTCGCCGTATATGCCATCGTGTCGGTGCCGTGCAGCACTACAAATCCGTCATAATCGTCGTAATTGTCGGCGATTGCCTTGACAATCTGGTTGTAATACTGCGGGTTCATGTTGCTGGAGTCGATCGGCTGCGGGAACTGGTAGTTGCCTATTTCATATCCTAACTGCCCGATTTTGGGCACATTGTCCATGAGGTGATTGAAGTTGAACGGCTGCAGCCCGTCGGCTGTCTCGACCATGCCGATGGTGCCACCGGTATAGACGATGAAAATTTTTGGTTTTGCCATAGTTGTATTTAATAATATATGTGTGTTTTTTTATTCATAATACTGTTTGTGGACTCCGAATACGAAGTGGTTGCGGCGTATTACCACGAATACCGCTACTATCGCCGTCATGATCAATATCATCCAGAACGGGAATATCACTACCTTGTTGATGTCGGTGTGGGTGATAAATCCGAAGAAGTTGGTGATGACAGGCACGAGTGATATCGCGATATAGTTGGCCACCTGCAGCCATGCGAGGGCGAGGGTGGCGCGCTTCTGTGAGTTGACTATCTCAGTGGCCTTGTCGTAGAATATAGGCTGTGCGACACCGTTGCCGAGACCGAGGATGATCATCGCGATAACAAACATCACCATGCTCTTGGTGAATACAAGCATCGCAAACCCGATAAGCAACGCCGCGATACAGGCGATAAATGAAGCCTTGCGGAATGCACGGAGCACCGGGGTCAGCATAAGCCCGATCACAAACATTGCCAGATAGAATATTGATGTCACTGTCGACACTTCGCCTGATGACATGCCGTAGACCGGCATCAGGTTAGGCAGGTAGTAGGCGGGGATTGATGTAGCGAAGACGAAGAAGAAGTAGGCGAGAAGCAGCCATATGGTACGCCCGAGGTAGAATCCTCTCTCCACAGCCTGTCCGGAGGTGGAGAATCCGTCGGCGTCTACGGTGGTGACGGTGGCGGTCACGGTCTTCTGTGCCTGTGCGGCGTCGGCGGCTTTCACGTCGGGGTTGTCATAGTCAGCCTGCGGTATCTTTTTCAAGAAGGGCAGGAGCACGAGTGAAACGGCAGGGATAAGGTAGACCAGGAACGGCAGATGCCAGTTTTCCTTGATGTTAAACCAACCGACGACAAATGTCGCGCACACAAGGGCGACATTGCCTATGGCGGAGATAATACCCATCTGCTTCATTCTGAACTTACCTACAAACACATCGGCGATAAGACCGGTGGAGAACGGGAGGATCAATCCGCAGCCTGCGCCAAGGAGACAGCTGAGGATGATAAGCTCATTCATCGTGGATGAAAGCATGTACAGGATGCCGGCGGCAAGATACATTATAATACCAAGGCCGATGATGGCGATCTTGTGCTTGGTCATGGAGAGCTTTCCTGACAACAGCACGAACGGGATTATGACCAAGTTGGGCAATACCGTGAGGAGCTGTATCTTGAAGTCTGTGACATCAGGGAATATTGACCTGAAACTTCCCTCGATAGGTGTCACGGCAAGACCCGGAAGGTCGACCGCCAGTGACAATGACCATATCGCGATGACAACCATCGCGGAAATGGAGCCTTTACCAGTTTGTACTTGCATAAGAGTAAAGTGTTAATTTTGATACGTATGTTTTTATTTTGTCACCTGGCTTATTCTGTCACAGTGATTGTGTCGCCTTCATAGATGCCTATTCCAAGTTTGTGCATTACCGACTTGACGGCTGCCTGCGCCTTTACTGAATTGCCTGCGTCATCTAGCGGAGGAGCAAATGCCGCGATACCCATCACACCCGGGAACACGCCGAGTACACCGCCTCCGACGCCGCTTTTTGCCGGGATGCCGGATGTGTACATCCAGTCACCGGAGTTCTGATAGAAGCCTACGGCTGCGATCATGGTCGTGATCTTTGCCGAGAGCTCGGGGGCGTAGACTTGTTTACCGGTCACCGGGTTGCGCCCCTTGAAAGCGATTGTCGCAGCCATCACCGCAAGCTGGTCGGCTGTGATGCCGAGCGAGCATTGGCGCGTGTAGAGGTCGAGGCTCATCATTGGGTCATCGTAGATACGGTTGTAGTTTTTCAGCAGCCAAGCGATGGCGCGGTTGTTGAAATTGGTGTCTGACTCGCTCTTGTAAAGCTCGTCGATAAGCACCGGTGCCGATCCTGCCAGCTCAGTGATATTGTCGACGATGGCGGTCCATTTGTCATCGCTCTTCCCTGCGGGCTTAACCATCGAGCATGCCGAAATGGCTCCGGCGTTGACAAGCGGGGTCGAGGGATGGTCGTTTTCAAGAAGTATGGCAAAGATGGAGTTGAACGGCAGTCCTGTGGCGTCGGCGCCTATTTCCTTAAGCACGGCGTCAGCGCCGTATTGCCTTAGTGCAAGAATCGCGGTCGGTACTTTTGACACCGATTCGATTCCAAACTTGTACTCTGTGTCGCCAAACGAGTAGCGAGTTCCGTCGGCGAGGGTGATACTTAATCCGAACAGGTTGGGATTAATGTTTGCAAGATACGGGATGTAGTGTGCGTTAATACCGCCGGTCAGCCCCTTGCATTCCTCAAATGCCTGACTCGCCGCCTCCTGTATCTGTCCTTTGGTAAGTTTAATTTCCATGATGGATGACAGTTAAGTTAAAAGATATTGATATAAATTATTGTTGTGCATAAGACAGCACGGCAGGACTTTCGACATCTACCCCATATTCATGGGCGCGCTCCAATATCGCGCGGGCAAGTCGTGGCTTCAAGTCCTCGGGGCAGTAGCGGAAATATGCCTCGGCGGCTCTTACGTGGGCGGCGTCTGGCATAGGGTACTCCCTTCGTTCAGGCAGTCCGAACACTGAGTCGGGCAGCTCTTTCTTTTCTTCGTAGGTAAGGCGGTCGGTCATGATTAAATGTGGTTATGTTATTTGAAGTTATTTATAAACGAATAACATATCGCTGTAAAAATATACCGACGCATTAACGTCTTTTTGTGTTTTTTATATCATCGGGATGACGTCTAAACCAAATCGGGAAACAGATTGTTGATAATAGACAAAATAGATTTTTATTGTCTCATAATCAAATATTAAATCAATGGCTACAAAAAAGAGTATCAAAGGCACCAAGACGGAGAGAAATCTTGTTGCCGCCTATATGAGTGAGTCGGCGGCTTACTCCCGCTATACATTCTATGCAAAGCAGGCTAATAAGGAAAGCTATTTCCCGATTGAGCGTATTTTTACCGAGACTGCCGACAATGAGCTTCATCATGCAAAGGTATTTTTCAAGTTTCTTGAAGGTGGTGTTGTACCGTGTGAGCTTAATGTCGATGCCGGCGTTATCGGTGACACTGCATCCAATCTTGCCACTGCCGCCCATGAAGAGCTGACCGAAGGCGTGGAGCAATATCAGAATGCCGCAAAGGATGCCGACGCCGAGGGTTTCACCGAGATTGCCAAGCATTTCCGTGAAATCGCGGAGGTCGAGGATCATCACCGCGAGCGTTTCGAACATTTCCTCAAGCAGGTGAAGGATGGCACGGTATGGAAGCGTGACACCCCTATCAAGTGGCAGTGTCTTGTGTGCGGTTACATACACGAAGGTACAGAGCCTCCTAAGGAATGCCCGGCATGCGATCACCCCTATCAGCATTACATGGCGCTTGACTATGATATGATCTGATAGCTGTTGATGACAGTTTATAAAGGGGAGTCCCGTGGGCTTCCCTTTTTTATCTTATGGTCAAACTATTTTGCCATATAGGAAATGTTTTTGTATTTTTGTTGCCTCATTAATAACTGATTTGATGGCAAAGACTGACGATCCCGGCGCCATGCCTGTTGAAAAATGGACTGAAATCACCCTGCTCCCCGAATGGGAGGAGGAGTATTATCTTGTCTACACTGCCAAGAAGCATGGCAAGTGGGTGATGCTGAAGACCCTGAAGCCGGAATATGCCGACATCCCTGAGATGCGGGCGATGATCGAGAAAGAGTTTGACGTCAGGTATAATCTTGCCCATCCACATATCGTCATGATCAATGACTTCGAGGACGTGCCGGGGCTTGGAAGGTGTATCATCACTGATGATGTGTATGGCGACTCTCTCCGGAAGCTTATTGATGAGAATAAGGTGACTCCGGAAATTATTGATAAATTGCGCCATGACCTTGTCAATGCGATCGACTATATACAGACCAACCATATAGTCCATCATCCTATACGCCCCGAGACGATTATTTTCACTGAAAACATAGGCAACCTCAAGCTTATCGACGTAGGGTTTGACCAGCGTCAGCATATGGAACCCGCCGATGTATCGGAAGATATCTACAATTACGGGCTTGTGCTTGATGAGGCTATCAGCCATATGGAGGAAAAAGATTCGCGCCTGCAAAAGGTGGCCCGACGTTGTGCCGACCCTGATCCGAAAAAGCGCTATCATGATCTTCAGGATCTCCATCTTGCCCTTGAAAGTCGGTCGAGCAGGCAGATTTACTTGCTGCTGATACTGTTTGTCATGCTGATGATTGTGCTTGCGGTGTGGGTCACTTCTACCTATGGTGTTAATAAATGATTATGTAAGCCCCTGTTCTTTAAAATATATATGTCAATAGAAATACGTGAAATCGCGCCGGTGAAGGCGGAGCTTGAAAAATATGTGAAGTTTGGGATCGACCACTATAAAGGTAATTCCTATTTTGTGCCGCCGCTGATACTTGATGAGGTCGAGACCCTTACCCCGGCTAAGAATCCGGCATTTGACTATTGCAAAGCTAAATCCTGGATGGCTTATCGCGACGGGAAGCCGGTAGGCAGGATCACGGGTATAATAAACACGGTCGTCAATGAGCGCACGGGCTCTAAAGATGTCAGGTTCAGCTTCGTTGACTTTATTGATGACGATGAGGTGGTCGACACTCTTTTTGCCACTCTTGAGAAGTGGGCTAAGTCGGAAGGCATGACCTCGGTTGTCGGGCCGATGGGATTTACCGACATGGATCACGAGGGTATGCTTACTTACGGATTTGACGAGCTTGGCACAATGGCTACGATTTACAATTACCCTTACTATCCGCGACAGATGGAGCGCATGGGGTTTGTGACCGATGCCGAGTGGGTTGAATACCGCATGACGGTGCCCGGTGAAGTGCCGGCACAGTTGCAGAGGGTGGGCGACATAGTGCGCCGCAAATATGGTCTGCGCACAATCAAGTACACCAGTGCCAAGAAAATCAAGGCTGACTACGGGGTGGCGTTGTTTGAGCTGATAAATGAGGCATATGACAAGCTTTACGGTTACTCTCCGCTCTCAAAGCGCCAGATAGAGTATTATATTGACATATACCTGCCTATACTAAGGCTGGAAAACGTGTGTGTGATAGTCGACAGCGAAGACAAGCTCGTGGGCATAGGCATCTCTATCCCGTCGATGTCGCGCGCACTGCAGAAGTCGGGCGGCAAGCTGTTGCCGTTTGGTTGGATTCACCTGCTTAAGGCGATGTACCGCCATAATGATATTGTCGACCTGCTGCTTGTGGCTGTCAAGCCGGAGTACATGGGCAAGGGCGTCAACGCGCTTCTTTTCACCGATCTGCTGCCCGTGTACATCAAAAACGGATATCGCTGGGCGGAAAGCAATCCCGAGCTCGCCGACAATGAGAACGTGCAGCAGCAGTGGAAATTCTTCGACCGCCGTCAGCACCGCCGCCGTGCGGCATTCCGTCGCGACATAAAATAGAGCCGGCTATTCTTCCGGTATCTCGAATATAGAGAAATTGACCGACCCATAGGCGCGGTGCTCTGAAAAATGAGGCAACGCCGAGAAGTCGTAAGCCTTTGAGTGCTCGATGATAAATATCGACCCCGGTTTTAGCATCTGCGATTCAAGCACGAGTCCGGGTATCTTCCCGAAGTCGGGAAGATCATATGGCGGGTCGGCAAACACAATGTCAAACTGTTCCCGGCACGAGGCTATGAAACGGAACACGTCGCCTTTTATCAGTTTGAGGTTTTGCACATTGAGCTGCTGTGCCACCTGCTTGATAAAGCGATATTGTGTCTGTGCCTTCTCTACCGCTGTTACCTCACGGCATCCGCGTGAGAGAAATTCAAATGTTATCGCGCCTGTGCCGGCAAAGAGATCGAGGGCGTCGAGCCCGTCGAAATCAACCATGTTTTCAAGCACGTTGAATATGTTTTCGCGCGCGAAGTCGGTGGTCGGTCGCGCCGAGATATTGGTGGGCACGTCGAAGCGTCGTCGCCCGTATTTTCCTCGTATTATTCGCATAGCGGTACTATTATCAGGTCAAACGGTGCCTTCAGGGCGTCTTTGGGCGCCCCGGCAAGTGTAGGGGGATATATCGCCGGCATGACATAGCCGACATACTCGCGCAGGGTCGCGGTGATTTCATCGCGCAAGGTGTCGTCGCCGGAGATCAACAGCTCGCGGTCGTCGCCGTCGCGCCCGACAAGCATGTCGCGCACAGCCATTATGTAGTATATGGCGTCGGCACTTTCCCGGAAAGAAAAAGTATTGGCAAGGTCAAGGCGGTCGCCGGCAAAGGCTATCAGGTCAAGACCGCCGCGGCGCAGGTTGACATATATCTTGCCGGAGTGGCCTATGCGGCTGCTGTCGAAGAAATATCGTGACAGAGGCACGATGGAAGGGTATATGTCGGGGTTGTTGAATGTGCGGCGCAGAAAAGCGAGCAGCCGGTCGGGGAATTTTACCGCGACACTTGCCCCGGCCGGTGACATTGGAGTGAATGACAGCTCCATACGGCTGTCATAGTCGCTGTCGGGGAGCATCCGGTCGGCAATGACTTCGGCAAAAAGGGTGTCGCCTTCCGTCGCCTTATCGGGGATTACGGCATAGCGTGTGGTGTCGACGATTACCGTAATGTGATTGAAGTCGGCGAGCAGGAGCGGATTGTCGTATACAGTCTCTTCAAGGCGGCTTTCCAATGTAGGCGCAGGGGTGTCAAGCGGTATTGCCCTGTACACCATCGACTCCGGTTCTCCGGGGCGGTAGAGAAGCACGTGGAGGTTGTCCTGCTCGAGACGCATGGCAAGATTGTAGAGCCGCGGCTCGCCTATGAGTTCTTTGTCAATAAAGGCATTTCCCATTGGTAAGAGGGTATTTAGCGGAATCCTCCGCGGTTATTGAAGCCGTTCATGCCGTTGCCGAAGTTGCGCGACCCGTTAGAGTTTCCCGGACCGAAGAAATTGCCGTCATTATACGGGTCATCCTCCTCATCGCGGTCACGGTTGTCGTTTTCGTCATCTATGTATGTGCCATCCTTGTTGCGGCGGCGTTTCTTTGCAGTCTTGGGCTTGTTCTTTACAATCTCTTTAGGCTTTTGCAGGTCAATAGGAGTGTCGTAGATATTCCACGACTGCTCAACATCCCAATTCTTTTTCAGCACTATCTTTTTGGGGTAATAGTATACCTCTTCTGGTTGGATGGAGTCGGTAAGTGAGCCTGTATCCCATTTGCCGTTGCCGTTTCTGTCGATGAACAGGCGCGCGTAATATGTGCCGGGTTGCATGTAGGGAAATTCCGCCATGCCGCCCTTTAACGTGGCTTCCGCTACCGGCTTGTCGCCCTTGTCAAGCACTTCCACGACGGCGGAGTCGGATACTCCGGTCACGTTGAAGTAAAGGGCGGAATAATCTTCAAGCTTGCGGGTGGTAAACTCATGGTAAAATGTGTTGTTCCACTCGTTATAGACTCCGATCATTGCGGCAGAGTCTACGACAAACTTGTACTTCACTCCCGGCTCCCATTTCATGTCGAGTTTGAATTTCAACAGTCCGAACGAGTCGATGCGTTCAAGGGGCGGCGCGACGATCGTGTCCCATATGGTGTCGTTGAGCATAAGCATGCGTATGCCGCCGGCGATCATGGTGTCAAGCGGTTGGTCGACGTCGATATACAGCGGATTGTATATCTCCTGCGTGCTTCCGCCCGGTGCCGTCACTTTCAGGAATGTCAGTTTGGCGGCTTCGGCTGCCTCGATAGAGTCGATGTTCTCTCCTTTTTTCTCCGCTCTTTTGCGGCGTTCGGCGGCTTTTTTGACGGCTTCCTCTTTTTGGCGCTTTTCTTCGCGCGCTCCTTTGAATAATACACGCAGGGTGTCCGTGCCCCATGTGAGTTGGTCAAGGGTGTCTGTACGGAGATATCGCATTTCAAGCATCATTGTATCCTGGGCTATCACTGCGGTATCGGTGATGAAATATTCGAGCGAGTCAAGGGTGGCTCTTGTGTTGAGGCGTGCCCAGCGGTCGATCTGCATCCCGGAGTCGACACCGTTGAGAAGCCTTATTTCAGGTAGGGTGTCGCTTGGCGCGGAAAACTTTATGAGCAGTTTGCGACGCTCCTGCCTGCTGTAATCTTTAAGATATTGCGGGGTGTACCCTTCGTTAAACCAAGTCAGGAGTATATCGTTGGGATAATACTTCGTATGCGGTACCGTCACTATCGAGTCGGTGCCGTCGGAGGCGGTAAGTGTGTCGGTGAACGTTGTGTTTTCCGCTCTCGGGGATACTGTTACGTCATAAAACGCCACATCTTCCGAGCGGTCCCAATGATAGTCGCGGTTTATGTCGTTGATGGCGTAGATATGATAGTTGCCCGGTTTCAGTCCCCTTACGGTGAATTGTCCGAGCTGGTTGGTCTTTGCTATTCGCTCGAGGGGGAGGGTGGTGATTGCCGTGTCGGAGAGGTTGGAGTATACTCCCACGAGTACGCCCTGCGCCGGTTCAAGGTTGCGGGCCTCAAACACCATTCCCGATATGCACAGCGTGTCGATGGAGTCGCCCGTGGAGAAATCGATTGCAAACCCGTCAAGCACGTTTTTCTCGTTCAGGTCGCTTATGGCGTCGGAAAAGTCGATCGTATAGGTAGTGTTTTCAAGCATTGTATCGCGCAACTCTACCGATACCCTGTGCCCGTTTGCGGTAATCTGGGGTATATTTTTTTGTGCTGGCGATACGACTACCTTGTTCATCACATCTTCCACCTGCACATTTTCGTTGAAATCAATCGTGATGTGGTTGCGGCTTACCCCGGTGCTTCCGATGGCGGGATTACTCTTGACATACACCGGAGGCTCGATGTCGTAGTCGCCACCGGTCGGTCGCCCCATGGAGGCACACGCGCCGAGCATCGACGCTACGGTGATGCCTGCAAGCAATTGCATATATGTGGACTCATTGCCTTTCATAGCTACAAATTTACACTTTTCCATTAATAAACCGGCTCAAAAAACTCACTTTTCACGCGATTGTTGAAAAATCATCCGGAAAAGTGATTGTTATATAAAGAAAAAGTCTTATCTTTGCGGTCGAAATTAAAGGCGCTCGGGGTGTAGCACAGTTGGCAGCGCGCCACGTTCGGGACGTGGAGGTCGGAAGTTCGAGTCTTCTCACCCCGACCAAACAGGACAACCTCTCAGACCATAATGGCCTGTGAGGTTGTTATTGTTATAAAGATACCATAAGATGAAACTAATAGAAATCCATATTGATAAAATTATAGAAATCTGCAAGAGATTTCATGTCCGACGACTATGGGTTTTCGGCTCGATACTTACTCCTCGCTTTAGCGACAAAAGCGATGTGGACATGTGTGTGGATTTCGATTGGGATAATATCCCAATGTTAGAATCGGCCAATAATTTCTTTGGCTTTCAGTATGCACTTGAAGACTTGCTTGGCAGGAAAGTTGATCTAACTGACGATTCTGCGGTAAAAAACAAGTATTTCCGCGAAGAACTTAACGAAAAACGCCAAATAATTTATGGATAGGACAATCCTGAAAAGCCTTCTTGATATAAAGTTACGGATTGATGAGATTGACGGCTTCTTTATCAATACGCCTAAACGGTTTGATGAATATATATCTAACACTATGCTTAGGTGCGCTCTTCATATGAATCTGTCAATTATCGGTGAAGCAACCAATAGAATATTGAAGGAATATCCTGAGATACACATATCGCACGCGCGCCAAATTGTCAATACACGAAACTATCTGATACACGGATATGATAGTCTTAGACCGGAAATGATATGGGCTATCATAATAAATGATCTGCCTGTACTTTACAGAGAAGTCTGCGACCTAATTAATGAGGGCGATTCATAAACATCTTCCCGTGATTTAAGGTAATTGAGGACTCCAATGGATTTAAAGAAGTAAAAAATAGGGCGGTGTCTCGCGACACTGCCCTATTGACATGTTGTAAAGTGTATACAGGGATGTGATTTTACCATTTGCATACGATTTGTATCGTTAACATCGCAAATGTATAACATATTTTTAATAAATGCAACAATTTTGCAATAAATTTTCAATTAGTGGAGCTAAAATGATAAAAATGCCCCGACCTCAATCGAAGCCGGGGCAATTAGCATATAGGTCAAATTCTTATTTGTTTACAAACGTCTTTACGTTGGAACGGAGCTTGTAATCACGCTTGCCTTGATGCAGGCGGCTGATTGCGCCCAGGCGAATTGTCCTGGCCTTGGTAATCTTAGCTTTTGCCGTTGCGTCAGTCGGGAGAGTGATGACAGTCTCGTACCCGGAAGGAATGAACAAAGACAAATCTCCATTAAACATAATGCCTGCAGCTCCGACGGGAAGGGTTATCACGCCGTTGGCAAAGGTTCCGAATACCACCTCGTCGCTGTCTTCTTCATCGCTTTCAACTGCAAGGATATCCTCGATTGTCGCCCCATGGTCGATAAGATCGGCTGCCTCGCTATACCAGTCGAGCATACCGTTGCCCTCAAGGAATACTTCTGATGATGTATACGGCACATATACATGCTCGGGGTCGGTGGCGTCAATTACCAGGGCTCCGTTTGCCTCGTCGTCAAGCGGCCAGTAGGGCTGGAGCACGCGGTAAAGACCGGTCTTCTCATTGTGTTGCTGAATTTCTGCCTCCCAGCTCATAGGCTCAAAGCCCTCTAATAGCGGGAGAAGCAGTCCGTCGGCATATTCTCCCACTCCGAGCGATGTCCAATTGGCGTTGTCATAATGGCTGAACAGTGACGATACGGTTTCCTGAGCTTCGCCATCCTTGCTGTAGGTGACGGCAATAATTGTATAGGTGCCTTCGGCGTCAAGGGTGAAGTCGGCAGTCTGCGCCTGTTCTGAGTAGTTAAGTGTCACTACGCCTTCGAGGTCACCTTTCTCCATAGCCTCGACAGCCGATTCTACGTCGGCACCGGGGATAACGGCTACCTTTGTGGTCTTGACATCCTTGCCGGTAGTCACCTCAACGACCGCTTTCTTGATGCCGTCCACATAGTCGATGATGCCGGCAAGAGAAGCGTTGATGCTGTAATCTCCGTCAACACCGCCGGGAAGCACAAGCTTGAACTTGCCGTTGCTGTTGCATGTATACCAGCCGTCGGAGCCGATTGCTGCAAGGAGAGATCCCTTCGGGAAGGTGATAACGCCATTCTTTACCGTACCGTAATTGCCTTCCGCCGCCGCGGGATTGCCTTGTGCGATACGTAGACCGGCTATTGAGAAGAATATGAATTCTCCTTCGCCCCAGTTGCATCCGGTCGGAGACTCTTCGATGTAGACTTTCGCCGGATTGGTGGCATTGATTGTCAAGTAATAATTATTATCAGGATCATAATCTCCGGGTTCGTTGTACATAAAGTCGGCGCCATAAGGGTTAACGAGCCTGTAAAGTCCGGGTTTGGTCATGCTTTCCTCTACTTCCACAAGATAGGTCGGAACTTCCGGAACATTGTACATAGACGAAATGTAGGCATCAGTGTAAAGGCATTTACCGATTGACTTCCATGGGGCATACAGCACGACAAATGATGTAGATGCGTCGCCGTAAAGGGTTGCGTCTTTCTCGTCGACTTTCAGTGATATCGGATACTTGACATTGCCCTCGATGTCGGCGAAGTCAAAGGTCACATGAAGATTGGCGGTAGCCTTGCCGTCGACAAATGTCACCGATGAGGGTATCGTGAAGATGCCCGACGGATCATTTGCCAGAATGTTAACCGTGAGATCTCCTACAGTGTCCTGGCGGAGTACAAGTACATCAAACTCTGTCTGATCCTCGACAATATTGACGGTCGACTCTTGCGCGTTGCTGAAATATACCTGCGCGTTGCCGGGCACTTGTGCGGGCGCATAGTCGTCGTCATCGGAACAGGAGGCAAAGCCTACAGCGGTGGCGATCACCATCATTGCCGCAAATAATTTATATAGCTTGTTCATTGTCTATAATCTGCGTTAAAAAGGTTATTATTCTTTAACTGCGTTCCAGCCTTCCGGGAGTGCGAAGGTTTCAACCCACTGATATTGAGAAGGCCAGTAGCCGGTACCGTCGGCATTGCTGACAGTGTAGAACTTCAGGTCAAGACCGGCCTCGGTCACTTGTGAATCCCGGCCGCCCCATACCATATATACGGGAGCGTTTGATGAGCCGGTGTTAAGGATTGTCTGGATGTCACAGTCAATTTCCGTGGCGGTCCAATCGATTGCCTGCCACTCTTCGTCAAGCACAAGGTCGAGTGAGTGGGGCATTTCTTTTGTGCCGTAAGGATTCTCAATCATGAAATATGAGGGATTGACGGCACGCGCCCATACGGTGACTGTCGTGTCAACGACGGCGGCTCCGGGAGTGCCTCCCTTTTTGATATATCCGAGAAGCTGTGACTTGAGCTGAGCCTTGCCTACTTCGGCTGAATTGGCAAATGTCACCTTGGCTTTCCACTCTCCGCTACCTGACGGCGCGATGCTTTCGGTACCGAGCTTGACCATTAACGAGTCGGTGGGGTTGAACCATGGAGCCGCATCGAAATCGGGAGCGAAGCTGACGGTTATGTAAGCCTCGCTGCTGCCGTCAACAAAATCCACGGTGGCGGGAGCTGAAGCCTTGAGATATGCCTTTTCGGAGATAACGCTGACAGGTACTGATACGTCGCCCGCTGTGGTGCCGCGGGTGATAAGTAGAGTGAACGGCGCGATACCTTTCGATTCGGGGTTTAGCGTATAGCTTTGGTTGGCTGTGATAATAGCATACTCCACTCCGTCGGGAACATATTCTTCCCAATAGCCCTTGTCGCTGCAGGAAGAGAAGAGTACCGGTGCGGCGAGAGCCGCAAATATAGCTAATTTATTCATAATATTCTTGGATGAATCTTTGTCAGTCAGTTATTAATAATCGGCAACGGGTTTAGGGCTGGGAGTCGCTTCGTCAGTGTAGCCGGTGATTTTGTTGGCGTTGGTCTCTGCCTGGGGAATATGATAGAGCAGCACCGGATCATTGGGCGCGATATTGAACACGAGCGACGGCTCAAATCCGGCTCCACGTCGATCCACACCTGTCTTGAGGCGCATCATGTCGAAGTAGGACACGCCCTCGCCCCAAAGCTCCACGCGACGCTGCCAGTAGACAGCCTTGCGGATGTCCTCGGCGGTGCCGACAGGGTTGGTATAGTCGGGGTTGCGATAGGTGCGTACGAAGTCGCCGAGGGTCGCAGCTCCGGTTGAGGGGCTTGTCATAGCCTGGGCCTCGGCAAGTATAAGGTAAAGTTCCTCGACGCGTAGAAGAGGTAGGTCGTTGGCATTGATGGTCTGTCCGAGCACATCCTTGTAAGGGGCAAACTTGACCTGCACGTAGGCTTTCCCGACATCCTCACTGATGGCATCGTCGACATATTCCTGATATTCTTCGTTTAGGTTGGGCGATACGCCGTCTGCATTGAGGAACCATCCTTTGCGTACATCTGACTCGGGGATTTCGTCAAAAAGTGTCTTTGAGATCTTACGCCATGACCCTACCTGCGCATAACCGTAGGTGAATGTACCCATATGCGACGGCCAGTTGCATATGCCGGTGGTGACTACGCGGTCGCTTTCCTCCACGTCGACAGCCCAGAGCCACGCGTGGTCGTTGCAGTCCCAGAATGTGGGGCGCGACACTTCTGCGATCGAGTAGGGTGTACAGCCGGAGTTGTCGATGGCAAACTGGGCGTCATCAGCAGCTTCCTTCCACTTGCCCATGCAGAGGTAGACACGTGAGCGGATGCCGCGGGCGGTAGCCTCGCTGATGAATTTCTTTGCCTTGACGGCGATGTTGCCGGTGGCGTGGAGGCTTTCGATCGCTTCGCCGAGGTCGTCGAGTATCTGCTGGTAAACATCGGCTACAGTGGAGCATGCAAGACCATCGGCGGCTGCCTGAAGAGCGTTTTCTTCAGTAATCACGGGCACGCAGAGCTTATCCTCGTTGCCAAGGTAAGTGAACTGGTAGTACTGGGCGAGCACATGATAGTCAAATGCGCGGAAGGCGAGTGCCTGGGCGCGATAATACATAAGGGTCTTATCCTCAGTGTCAGCCGGGATGCTGCTCAATACGTTGTTGCAGGCAAAAATCTGGTTGTAGGCGGTGCGCCATATCAGGCGGGTGATTGCCGAAGTATTGGCCACGTCACTCCAAATGGTCGATGTGCTGTACCAGTTATAGCCGGTATTGAGGGCCACCATGTCGTAGCCTCGGCTGTCAGTGGAGAGCATCACGCCGGGATAGCCGATGTCGTAGTGGGCATCATTGTCGTTGGAGGTGTTGGCATAGACGCTGAAAAGGGTGGCGATACCGTTGACACCGGCTTCTGCCATGTCAGGGTCGTTTTTCAGCACTCCTTCTTTCTGGTCGGTGGTCACATTGTCACCGAGGGGATAAGTGTCAAGGTCGTTACACCCTACCGTAATAGCGCCCATCAGGGCTATTGTCAATAATTTATATGATTTCATAATAATTTCTGATAGGATCGGGATAATTAAAATACTACCTTAATGCCACCTGAGATGCAGCGCATGGCCGTGTATAGCGAAGTCGTAGCCACGGTATAGCTCTGGCGTGGGTCAAGACCCTTGCGGGCGCTGAAGAGGGCGAGGTTGTCGGCTGTGCCGTAGACGCGTACCTGCTCAATGCCTATACGGTTGGTAAGGCGCTCCGGTATGGTGTAGCCAAGGGTGATATTGTTGATGGAGAAATAATTGGAGCTTACGAGCGCACGATCGGTTACAGAATCGTAGAAGGTGAATCTGTCACCGGTGTCGAGGCGGGGCACTGAGGTGTGCTGGTTGGTCGGGGTCCAGGCGTCGAGGATGTCGACATGCCAGTTGTGACCGTAGGAAGAAGATGTGCCTGAGCCCATGAATTCCTGATAGCCCTGATCCCAGATCTTTCCGCCAAACTGATATGCACATGCAATCGACAGGTCAAATCCGTATGCCCTGAGTGTGGTGGAGATACCTCCGTAGGCCGTAGGCAGAAGGTCGCCTGTGGGCTGGCGCCATGCGGTGGAATAGGTGGAGGTAGGATAATCGCTGCCCGGGATGCGGTTGCCGTTATCATCTTTCTCCCATGCCCAGAACAGTGGCTTGCCGGTAGCGGCGTCTACGCCTGCATACTTGACCATGTCAAACTGATACATCGACTTGCCTTCCTGATAGATGCGGTGGCCGCTCTTCAGTTCACCGCCAAGGTCGGGTGAAAGCTTGAGCACCTTATTGTTGATGAAGGTGATATTGCCGGTGATGCTCCACGTGATGTCACGGGTGTTGATGGGCAGGTAGGTGAGCTCAAGTTCGAAACCGTAGTTGCGCATCGAACCGATGTTCATCGGGATTGAGGCATAACCGAGCGACGGTGCCACAGGCTTGTTGTAAAGCATGTCGGTGGTTTCGCGATTGAAATATTCGGCGCTACCGGAGAGCTTGCTCTTCCATAGGCTGAAGTCGATACCTACGTTGAATGAATTGGACTTTTCCCACGTGATGTCGGGGTTGCCCTTGAAATATAGCGTACCGTCGCTCCAGCTGTCGGCTCCGGAGATGGTGTACTGGTCGACATATGCATAGTAGTAGCCGTTGTTGGTGACTCCCTCGCCCTTGAGGTTGTCGTTGCCCTGCTGTCCGAACGAAGCGCGGAGCTTCAGGCGGTCGAGCCACGTGGTGGTTGGCTCCATAAAGCGTTCTTGGGCGATGTCCCATGCCGCCGACACCGAGAAGAAGTCGCCCCAGCGCTTGTCGGGAGCGAAACGTGATGAGGCGTCGCGACGGTAGCTTGCGCTAAAGAAGTAGCGACTGTCGAAGTCGTAGTTTACGCGACCGAAAATGCCTCGGGTGGCGTAGTCGAGATATTCGCCGTAACCTTTGCGGTCGTTGTTGGCAAGAGTGTTGTTGACAGGCCATGACATCGGGTCGTAAAGGTGAGTTCCGAGTGCCTCGGTGTATTCATAGTTCCACTCATAGCTTTCGTATCCGAGAAGAAAATCAAAGGTATGATATTCCCAGAAAGTACGATTATAATTTGCAAGGGCTTGAAGATTAAGACCTTTTGTGCGGTCTGCGATCTGAATTGCTTCCCCCCCTAAATCGGCGAATTGCCCGTAAAGGGGATTCTGCACCTGGTGAAGTCGCTGATTCTGCACGGTAAGGCCTACGCTGCCCGTAATCTTGAGACCCTCTACAGGGGTGATCTCGGCAAACCACTTGCCGTTGAACAGGTCGGTGAGATATTCGGTCTTGTCGTAGAGGAGCTGCGACATAGGATTGGCCTGCGACATGAACTGACGCGAGAATGCGGTGCTCTTGCCGTCGCCATAGTCGTAGATAGGATTGCCGTAAGCCTCGTTCCACATGATGTTGCCCGATGCGTCACGCACGTAGAGCGGATATATGGGAGCTATGGCGTTGGCGATATAGAAAGCGTTGCCCGATGAATTGGTGGAGTTTTCATCCATATCGTCGGGATACTGCGATTTTCCGAAAGAGTAGGCCATGTTTGTGCCTACCTTAAGCCACTTGTGTACTTGGTATTCAAGCGAGCCGCGGGTCGACAGGCGCTCGTAGGAAGAATTCTGGATGATGCCCTCGTCGCTCAGGTAGCTGCCCGACACGAAAAAGTTCATCTTGTCGTTGCCTCCCGACACGCTGACGTTATACTCCTGGCGCAAACCGTTGCGGTATGAGCCTTCTGCCCAGTCGTCGGGGGTGAAGTAGTTTGTGCCGTTGCTGTAGCCGAGAGTGGCGTTGGGGTTAAGCTTGCCGTCGCGGCCTATGAGGTACTGGCCTTCGGGAAGGGTCCACACGCGGTAGCCGGTCATGTCAAAAAGCTGGTTGGCTGCGGCATACTTGTAAGCGGCGTCGGCTGAGTAGCCGAGATTGTATTTGGCGTTGTTGTACTTTGCCTGATAGGCGAGTTCCATGTATTGGGCGGGACTCTTGATGACGTCATAGTTGGTGATCTCACGTGAGTTGGATCCCCAGCGTGCGTCGAATGTCACCTTAGCCTTGCCGTCTTTACCGCGCTTGGTGGTGATGAGTATGACACCGTTTGCGCCACGCGCTCCGTAAAGGGCTGCCGCCGCGGCATCCTTCAACACGGTCATCGACTCGATGTCGGCAGGGTTAAGACCGGTGATATCACCGTCGTAGGGCATGCCGTCGAGCACATAAAGCGGGCTCATTGAGGCGTTGATCGAGCCTACACCGCGTATGCGCACCTTGGAAGCCTCACCGGGCTGGCCGTTGGCACTCAGCGTCTGCACGCCGGCAACGGTACCCGACAGGGCATTGGTGATGTTGGACACCAGGCGGTCCTCGATCACAGAAGCGTCGATCACAGAAGCGGCACCTGTATAGGCGCTCTTCTTGGCGGTGCCGTAGGCTACCACCATCACTTCATCGAGCTTGTTTTCCGAATCGCGCATCTTCACGAAGATATCATTGCCGGAGACAGGTACCTCCTCGGTAATCATGCCCACGTAAGAGATCTTCAGTTTGGTTACAGTTGATGGGATGGTGAGAGAGAACTTACCGTCAATGTCAGTAGCCGTTCCATGACCTTCGCCGACAGGAAGTACTGTGGCTCCCACAAGCGGTTCGTCATCCCCGGCATACACTACCGTACCCTTGACAGTACGCGTCTGAGCCGACGCTATTGCAAAGCAAATAAGGGTACAGAGCAAGAAACATAGCTTTCTCATACTTGTAAATGTAAAAACTAAAAAATTTAACCTAATAATAGTTGCTAATACGTAACTAAAACGCAAAAGTATTAAAAAAGTTCAAAATAGCCAAATTGAATTAACAAATTCAGCTAAGTTTAATCATATTTTTAGCAAAATGAAACTTGCATTTGGGGAATCTCGGCAATTTGAAACCGGTTACGCTCAGCCTGTGAAGGAATTAAGGCTTTTCCGGGAATGACATCGTTGCTTATTGCAAAAGGTTTTGTAATTTTGCAGTGTTAAAAACAGAAAGAGACAGCCAGGTGACACAATATATAAATTCTGACACGGCTTTACCGCTTATATTTGCCGGAATCGCATTGGTAATGGCGATAGTAGAGCTTGCGGTATATCTCCCCGGGGTCGCCGCAGTAGCCCGTGCCGCAAAGCAGCGAGGCGCCGGAGAGCCTTATGTGAACCGGTGTTATCCTAAAGTGTCGGTGGTGGTCTACGGTTACAACGACTCCGACGGTATTGCCGAGCTGCTCCCCGCCTTGCTTGGGCAGGACTATCCTGAGGAATATGAGATAATCGTGGTAAACGACGGCAGGGACTACCGCACGGAAGCGCTTGTAAATTCCATGGCTGTTGGCAAAGTGAGGGTGTATCACACATTCACTCCGCGTGACACCCGCAACATCTCTCGCAAAAAGCTTGCCTTGACGCTGGGTATAAAGGCTGCAAGTCATGAGGCGATAGTCCACGTGATGTCGACAACGAGGGTGCAGTCGCCGTCATGGCTCCGATACATGGCATCGCCCCTTGGAGGGATCGGCACCGACGTGGTGATAGGCTATGCCTCGGTGATGGAGGAGGGCGGCAACCGCTCCCGTACCCGTGATGACGACCGTCTGATCGACAGTGTACATTATCTTTCGTCGGCTTTACGCGGCAAGGCTTACCGTGGCGACGGAAGCAATCTCGCTTACCGTCGCAGCCTGTTCTTCGACATGAAAGGATTCAGCAACAGCATAAACCTCCATTACGGTGACGATGACATTTTCATTGCCGACGCATCGACCGGCGGCAATACGGCTGTAGCCCTCGCTCCCGAGGCGCGTGTGGTGACGGTCAGTGCCAATCCCGCCACCGACTATCTTTACAGTAAGCTCCGTCATGCTTTCACTGCAAAATTTTCAGGTACTCGCGAGCATCTTTTCTATGGCATCGGCTCGCTGCTGCTATGGTGCTGGCTGGCATTCAGCATAGTTGCCGTTTTGCTTGCCCCGCTCAATCCGGTCGTCGCCGGAATAGTGACAGTGACGGCACTTTGCCTTTGGATTCCGTTCATTATCACGTGGCGCAATGTGGCAAAAGCGTTGGGAAGCCGGCGGTTCATGCTGTCGGTGCCGCTGTTTCTCATGTCGCGCCCCTTGCGCAATTTTGCCTGCCTGCTGAAAAGCAAGAAAATACACGATGCACAATATGCCTGGCAATCAACTTGTTGCCAAGGCGAATAAAAAATGTTAAATTAAGATAATAAAGCAGCCGGTCATTACGTTATACTTTAATAATATATAGAATAAGCATAATGAGAATATTTAAACACATCATTTTCGGCACGATGCTGATTGCGCTTGGCGCGTGTACGACTTCAAAGACTTCACTGCCATATTTTGAAGATATAAAGACACAGCAGTACGGTGAACTGCCGTCATCCGACTATGCCATAAAGATAATCCCCGACGACGAGCTGATGATCACGGTGACCTCGCTTGTCCCGGAGGCTACAATGGAATACAACCTGCCGCTTATCAACCCGGCTACTTCCACGACGCTTCTCACCACCACGCAGCCCCGTACGCTGACCTACCGCGTCGACAAGGCGGGCGATATCAATTTCCCGAGGCTCGGCGTGATACATGTAGCCGGACTTACCACCGAGCAGCTTACGACCCTGCTCACCAAGCGCATAAGCCAGGATGTTGAAGACCCTTATGTGAAGGTGGAGCTTGCCAACTTCCGCGTCAATGTGCTCGGCGAGGTAGAGCGTCCCGGTGCCTATGACGTGACCCGCGAGCGATACACGGTACTTGACGCGCTTGCCGACGCAGGCGACCTTACCGAGTATGGAGAGCGTAACAATGTGCTGATAATCCGTGAGGTAGACGGCAAGCGAGTGTTTTATCACGTTGACTTGAACCGTTCCGACCTGCTCTCACAGCCATATTTCTACCTGCAGCAAAACGACGTGGTCTACGTAGAGCCCAACGCCATCCGTAAAGATGTGGCTACCTACAATCAGAACAACTCCTTCAAGGTGCAGGTGGTAAGCGCCATCGTCAGCGCCTGCTCCGTTATCGCCTCTCTCTGCATCGCCCTGTTTATTAACAAATAAAACCCCGCCGAGACATGAAAGAAATCCCTTTTAAAAGCTACAAAAAAGCAGATAAAAAGATTGATGTCATAGAATTGTTGCGCTACTACTCGACAAAGTGGAAATATATACTTGCCTCGGTAGTAGTGTTCTTGGCATTGGGAGCTGTGTATGCATATATGAAATCCCCGATATATGAAGTACAGGCAAATGTGCTCATCACCGACAACGATACCAAAAGCGACTTCCTCCGCAGCTTCAGCATTGCGGATATGTTTGGTGGAAAAGCTGCCGTCGATGAGGAAATTGCCCTCATGTATTCTCACACTCTTTTTAGCAATATTGTAAAGCAATATCAGCTAAATGAGCAATATATAGTAAAGAAAAATATTCTGAAGAAAATAAGAAAATACGATGACACTCCTGTGGAGATAATCACGCCCCCACAGTTTTCTGATACTCTCACCGAGCAGGTGATATTCAAGCTTAACGTTGATAAGAAAGGTGATGTAGACGCCAAGATGAAACTTGGTCGATTTACTACTCTCGCTGAGGTCAAAGATAAAAAATTCCCCTTGAGATTTAATACTCCTTACGGTGAGTTTGTATTCAAGACTACAGATTTTTACGAGGCCGGGAAGCCTTTGAATATAGCTATAATCGTGACAAGCTATAATCAGGCGACTGAGGCACTTCAGAAAAATGTGATGTGCGCTATCCCAAATAAGAAAGCTCGTGTAATTTCTGTATCACTCAATTCAACAAGTATTCCTTTTGCTGAAAAAATTGTTAATGCAGTCGTTGACGGTTATAATGAGCGCGGAATTGAGGAAAATAAGGTGCGTAATCAGATTACTGCCGATTTTGTAGAGAAGCGACTTGCTGATCTGACGGAAGAGTTGAACCTTACGGAAAAATCGGTTGAAAATTATAAAAAGGATAATAATATCGTCGATCTTGTAGCTGATGCTCAGTACATATTCACTAAGAAAGGGACTATTGACGAGCAGCTTGTAAAGGCAGAGACGGAGTATGAGATTCTTGAGATGACACGCGAATTGATGAATGATCCCGGGCATCAATACGATCTTATACCGACTCCTTATGGCGCAGAGGCGGCAATCGACGCTATTGCTGAGTATAACAAGCTTATCCTTGAGCGGATGAAGCTGGTAAACAACGCCAAGACAAATAACAATGCTGCTCTCCGCACTATATCGTCGCAGCTTGACGCCATGCGCGAAAATATCAATGCCACCCTTGACCGTTCGCTTGCCTCTGCACGCGTAAAACTCCACGACCTGCGTGAGCAGATGAATACAAGTGATTCAAGATTAGGGGAGTTACCGCGTCAGGAAAGAGAGTATCTTAATATAAAGCGTCGTCAGGTTGTTCAGGAAAATATATACCTGCTCCTTTTGCAACACAGGGAAGAGACCAACTTACGAATGGCTAACGCAATACCTAAAGGTCAGATAATAGATAAGGCATATCCTCTTGAGGGGCAGTCGAATCTGACCAAAATGCAAGTCATGCTGCTGTTTTTCCTGTTGGGTCTTATCGCTGTCCCGGTATGGTTATATATAAGGAATATGTTCCGAACAAAGATATCCGGTCGATCTGACCTTGCCGAACTCACATCTGTTCCTGTTGTCGGATCCATAGGCAAGGACAACTCCGGAGATCATCTCATCTCGTTTGACAATGATAATGAGGCGGCAGAGACATTTTGCCATTTACGTGGTAATTTGCAATTCCTGATGGCTAACGGTACCAATAAGGTAGTGCAGATATCGTCGATGGCGTCAGGTGCGGGAAAAACATTTATTTCTTCAAATTTTGCAGTCTGTATTGCACAATCCGGTAAAAAGATTGCCCTTGTAGATATGGATATCCGCAATCCGAAGATTGCTGAATATTTTAACTTGCCGGAAGGTCCCGGTGTTTCGCAATATATCGTTGACAATGATTTGACCGTCAAAGATCTCATTCGTAAGGTTCCTGCGTGTCCTAATCTAAATGTGATTACAGGGGGGGCAATTCCTCCGAATGCGTCGGAATTGCTTCTTTCGCCGCGTGTGGATCAGCTTTTTGATGAGTTGAGAAAAGAGTTCGATTTCATAATTGTAGATAGCTCCCCTGTAGGTCAGGTAAGCGACTCAATATCACTTAACCGAATCACAGATGTGACTCTGATAGTATGTAGGATTAATAAGACTACATTTGATGAGATAGACGCGCTTAATGAGTTGATGATGATGAATCCTCTGAAACGCATAGGGTTAATAGTCAACGGGGTCAAACTATCGCGGATTTATCCTGATATGCGTTAGGAATATTGTACAATAAATCATTATGGTACTATGATTTATAATATCTATGTACTTTTGTCTCTTGTCCTTTTATATCTTTATTATAAAAGCAATTATACAAAAATTGAGTATATCAACCTGATTTTTGCCGGATTGTGGGTAATGTTTTCCATTGAATATTACACCACAATTGACTATAGGGTCTACTATGAAAACTTCCAATTCCCCCCAAAGGGACTTTGGGAACCTATATATGAATGGCTGGTTACCATATTCCGACCAACCGGGTATATCTTCTTTAATGCCTGCATGGCGGCATTTGAGATTTTTACAATCTGTTTCATGGTTAAAAGGCTGGTCTATAAAGAATGGTATTGGCTTGCTATATTATTGTTTATCGCTGACCCCAATGTGGTATTCAACTTTATGACAGTAAAGCGGCAATTCATATCCATGGCGGTGGCTATGTGGATTCCGTATGTGCTTTTGTTCAAGGAAGGGAAGACCAGGTTCCTGTATGCGTTTATCATTTTCCTTGTGGCTGTGAATATTCATACCGCCGCCTATATGAGTATATTGTTTTTCATATTGCCGTTTGTTAAGAAGAAACCCGGTCGAGTGGTGTTGATATTGGTGGCAGTATTGTTTGTATGCTGTTCCGGCTTGTTGGTTAATAATTTAAAGATTTTGTATAAACTTCTTTCGCTGACCGGGATGGCTTCGAGATATGAATTTTACCTTGACATACTTGAATCTTCAGATATGGATGACTTCGCAGTTGGTCCGGTGGAGTCTATTTGCCGTATTGTATCAGTATTTGGTATGTTATGGTGTATCCCGAAAATGTCTGATGCGGAATATAAGATTACACTTATATCGATTGCCGGATATTTCTTTGCTGCTGTCCTTTTTGCTGATATGTGGCGTCTGGCGTGGTATTTTACAATGTTTAATTGTATTGCTCTGCCTAATATGATCAGAGTATTCTGGAATGAGTATGCGAAATTTATATCGATCCCTATATTGCTCCTGATATTATTGATTCCATTAAGACAGTATTATAATGTCATGTCAGGCAATAGTAGTGCTCATCAAATGTATAAAGTGCAATATTTCTATACTATTTTTGATGATAAGGTCGACAAGTCATTTTATTCGCAAGAAGAAATGTGATAATTTAGAAACGGATTACGATGGAACGAATTTTGATAACAGGTGGTGCCGGCTTCATTGGCTCTCATATAGCGCTTAAGCTTCTGCGGCAAGGAAGACAAGTAACAGTGCTTGATAATCTTTCTCCTCAGATTCATGGAGAAAACCCTGACGTAACTTCACCGCTGTATCGTTCAATAAAAGATAAGGTGCGGTTTATACATGGCGACGTGCGGTCGCGGGCCGATTGGGAAACGGCTCTTGAAGGAGTGTCGGCTGTAATCCACCTTGCTGCCGAAACCGGTACGGGGCAGTCAATGTATGAAATTGAAAAATATGTTTCGACAAATATCGGAGGTACGGCAATCCTGCTTGACCTGCTTGCAAATACTACTCACTGTGTAAGGCGGGTCATTGTGGCTGAATCGCGTGCCATTTATGGTGAGGGTAGATATTGGAGCGACGATTTGAATCGGTATGTATATCCGGAATGCCGTGACGACTCAACGATGATGAAAGGTGACTTTGAGGTACATTATCCCGAAACCTCTTCTTCCTTGTCTCTCGTTGCAACTACTGAAGACTCATTGTCACATCCTACTTCGGTTTATGGTATAACCAAGCAAGTTCAGGGGCAACTGGTGCATCTTGTTTGCAAAAGTCTCGGAATCGATTCCGTGTCGTTCCGTTATCAGAATGTATATGGTCCCGGGCAGTCGCTGAGCAATCCTTATACCGGGATTTTGAGTATATTTTCGACAAGAATAAAGCATGGTAAGGAGATAAATATATTTGAAGACGGCAAGGAAAGCCGCGATTTCGTTTATATAGATGACGTAGTTGATGCAACGATTCTTGCCCTTGAAGCTAAGGGGGTTAGCGGTCTCGCTTTTAACGTTGGCTCTGGAGTCTCTACCGATGTCCTTACGGTTGCCAAGACTCTCTGCAAGCATTATAAAACGGATGTGCCGCTTGTCATCTCGGGCAATTATCGTTTAGGTGATATCCGTCATAATTTTGCGGATATATCGCTTGCGAAAGAAAAACTTGGGTATTCTCCAAAATGGGATTTTGATTCCGGACTAAAACAGTTCACCGATTGGGTCAATACCCAGGATATCCTTAGCGACGGTTACGAGAAGTCACTTGAGGAAATGAAGTCAAAAGGCATGTTTAAATGACATAAGATGACTGAGGGTAAGAGATTATTGTTTATCGGACTCGGATTCTATGATTATGATTCCGCAATTTGCGACCGGCTCAGGTCTATGGGCTATGTGGTCGATTATGTCAAAACGGTGCCGTCCTCAGGTATAGTACATAAACTCTTAAAAAAGCTGCGTCTTAACTCTCTACTCTGTCATAAAATAGATGAATTTGTGAACCGTGGCATCGCCGGTGCATCGGTTAATAATGACATTGTATTTGTGATTAAGGGGGAAAATCTCTCTGCCGGTCATCTCTCTCATCTTAAAAAGTCCAATCCTCATGCCCGATTCATACTCTATCTTTGGGACAATTTGAATAAGATAGCCAATAAGGATGTACTGCTCCCGTGTTTTGATAAGATTTTAAGCTTTGACAGGCTCGATTGCATTAAGTATGAAAATTTTGAATTTCGACCATTGTTTTATCTCCGGAAAGGAGAGCCTTATCACGCACACCGTTATGATTTATCGTTCATAGGAGAAGATCGCCCCGGGAGATATAAATTTTTAAAAAAGATATCATCAATTATACCTAAAGACAAGGTCGTGTATTTCAGACTTAAATCTTCGGTGTTGCGTACAGTCCTTGATAAAGTGACAGGTAAACGGCTTTGCAACAATCTACGGTTGCCTTATGATGAGTTTTGTCGTATAACAGGTGAATCGGCGGCGGTTCTTGACATCGTGGAAGAGAATCAGTCAGGTCTTACGATGCGCACCATTGAGTCCCTCGCTTTAGGCAAGCATCTCTATACCACTAATGATGAAATATGCTATACGCCTTATATATCGCCTTCATCTTATACTGTGCTTGATGTCGATAACCCCCGGTTGCAACTTGGCAAAAAGGGTGGGCAAGACGATGACTTTTATCGGTATTTTTGCCTCGGTCAATTTTTGCTTGACATATTAAAGTGACTGTATGATGAATGTCCTCTTTATCACTCATTGCACACCGATGGATGGTGGTAACCACTCGTTGTTGCAGCTGATGGTTGAGCTGCAGCGTGAGCCATATTCGATCAAGCCGATATTGCTTACTCCGATTGAAATAAAATCTTCCTCGTCAAGTATTTTGACTGAGGCGCGAAAATATGGTATCAAGTGTGTTTCATCACGCTTCTATCCGTTTAAATATAGCTCTCGATCTCCGCTTAATTTTGTGCGCTATGCGACTAATTTGTTTAATGTCCCTGCTATTTTAAATAAGCTTAAGGGGATTAGTATTGATTTGATTCATTCTAACAGCAGTATATTTGACATAGGGGCTATTATCGCAGATAAATTAAAAGTGCCGCATATATGGCATTTGCGTGAATTTGGTGATCTTGACTTTAATCTGACTCCATTGATAGGAGTGCGTCAGGAAAAGATAATTTATCGCAACGCATCACGCTTCATCGCGATTTCAGAGAGTGTTAGGCAACGGTTTCTTCATTGTATAGATAAAAATAAAATAGATGTAGTCTACAACGGTATACCCCTTAAGCTAATATCAACGCAAAAACGCGATAATGCAAAAGTTAACTTTTGTATTACCGGGGCGGTAAATATGGCAAAGCGTCAATGCGACGCTGTTGAGGCTATTAATATTCTTGTTAATGAACGCAGATATACTGCATTGCATCTTACCATAATAGGTGAAGGTTCGGAGAGTTCACGCCTAAAGAAACTGGTTGAACACTATAATATAAGTCCTTATGTGTCATTTGTGGGCTGGGTCAAACATCCGGAGGAATTGTATTCCGGCATGGATTGCGGTCTGATGTTGTCGGTCAATGAAGCGTTTGGCCGTGTTACTATAGAATATATGCGAGCCGGTCTTTTGGTAATTGCTTCTGATGGAGGGGCAAATAAAGAGTTGATTGACGATGGTGTTACCGGATTGCTGTTTAATACCGGTGATGTCACCCAGCTTGCTGATAAGATGGCGTTTGCAATTGAGAATTCCGTATTGGCACGTAAAATTGCATCACAAGGCATGGATTTTTCACAAAATCATTTTTTATCGACTGACAATACTAAGACCGTTTTTGAAATTTATCTTAAATATGGAACCATTGATCGACAGCGTAATACGTAAGGTAAAAAAAGCATGTTTCAATATCGTCTATTCACGACGATTCAAGAGTTTTGGCAGAGGGGTCTCCATACAGTCTCCTTTGCATATTTATGGCGAGGAAAATATCTCGATCGGTGACAATGTGCTTGTTCAATATAAAAGTTGGCTTGCCGCTTGTCCCGACACGGGGTCGGACAGTTGCAATCTTTCCATTGGTGACGGATGCGTGATTGGCCATTTTAATGAGATATATGCTACAAAAAGTATCGTGATTGAAGATAAGGTGCTTACCGCCGACAGAGTGTATATTTCTGATAACCTGCATGGTTATGAAGATCCGGCTATCCCCGTTTTAGAGCAGCCGCTCAAGCAGATCGGTTGTGTGAGAATAGGAGAGGGTTCGTGGCTTGGCGTGGGTGTAGCCGTACTTGGCGCCAATATCGGAAAGCATTGCGTCATTGGGGCTAATTCTGTTGTAACCAAAGATATCCCTGACTATTGTGTTGCTGTAGGTGCTCCCGCAAAAGTTATCAAGATGTATAATCAGGAATCAAATACATGGGATAAAGTCTAAATTTTAATGATGCCGATTTTTAAGAAAGTGGAGATAAAAACCGCTCGAAGATCCTATAGGTGGATTTTGTATCGGAGTATGTGAATACCAGATCCTTTACAAATCGTCGCTTTTCCTTGTATTTGGCTGTATTTTCGTCAAGCGACATCAGTGCGTTTTCGAGTCCCGCAGCGTCTTTTACGATTTCTCCAGCACATATTGATTCAATTGGGGTGAACGTGAACCCTCTTGAATGTTTATATCGGTCAATGTCGTAAAAATTAAATATTACGGATCGGTCTAAAAGCAGATAGTCGTAATATCCTGAGGTATAATCGGTGAGTAGTGCATCACTCGCTTTCATAAGCTCGCTTAATCCGTACCGGCTGTTTGCTTCATGAATTATAATGCTCTCCGGCAGAGACTGTTCAATGACGGTTCTATTTTGTTTGGGATGAAGTTTACACACTATAAGTATGCCGTTGTCTTTAAGCTTCTTGCCAAATTGGCCTAAATCCATTTCATAACCTAAGAGCTGACGTGATGCCGCGCTTGTAAGTGATTGTTCGTAGTCACGGTGGGTGGGAGTATAAAGTATAATGTCTTTTACCGGATAGGATACTTTTGCCTCAAGCTCTTTCCTGACGTCTGTCGGATATTCATCGGATATAAGGTAATCATTGCGACAATTGCCAAGGTTAAGGTATCGGCCGTAATCAAGACTCATTGATGGCATTATAAGTCTTATCGCAAGTTCAGAATTGCATATGTAGTAATCCAAATCTTTTTCATCAAAAGAATCGAGGCCCATATAGAGTGGATCATTTTTAGCAAAAATGTCATTTTTAAACGGCATAGGGAAATATCCGAGATCTACGTAGGTGATTTCCTTACACTCGCTGAATGGACGTAAGCGATATGTGATGGATGAAAATACATGGCTGCATTCAGTTAAAATCTTATAGAATGACCATCGCTCTTTTTTAGTGATATCGCCAAGGAATTTAACAAATTCAATTTCCCTTCCCGGATAGTGGCTCTTAGCATACTCATTTAGACGGTTGATGTCATCATCCGAAGTTATGGCAATAGTGATAATTTTACCTTTGCATTTATCGTTGTCAAGAATATAACGGGCAAGAATAAGTGCGTTGTCTGACCTCCAGTTTATTAGATTGTATCGGTCATTGACGGCCATCCCGTGATGAGGTATGAATAGCAGCCTTTTGTGAGCGGTGTATCTTGACTTCTGGGCAAGTATTTTTTGCAGTGTGTATTTTATAAGTTCTTTGGGATTTTTCATTATTGGAAGTAAACCAAAAATTATTTGTGAATGAAATTTCTGCGGATCATATCGCTGAATTCAATAAACGATGATCTCATAAATATATATATTGTGGCGATATATAGCAATACTCCTAACGGTATGCCTATGGCGAGCTGCAATGGATAGGATTCCACGACATAAGTTATGCCCCATACCGCTCCGGCCATTACTATGCTACATCCAAGATATGGCATGAAATCGCGCATTTGCGCTCTGAATGGCAACCCGATCAGCATGTTTGTATACCTTGTGTTCAATATAGTCGCTATGATGTTGTAAATGAATTGACCCCAGCATATGGCGATTATGCCAAACGGCATCATGGCAAACAGGATTGCTATGGCGATGGATTTTTTTATGATTTCCAGTTTTAGGGCAAGGTCTGAGCGGCCTTTCACATAAAGTACATTCAGGTTTATTGATGTTATGTGGTCAAACAGACACGACGCAGCGAGTATCTGTAACATTGGCACTGCGGCAAGCCATTTATCGGTCATGGCAACAACAACAAGTGGTTTGGCAAGCGCGGATATTCCAAGCATTGCCGGAAATACGACCAGTGAGGCGTAGCTGATATATTTTGAATATGCAATGCGCAGTTTCGCGTTATCATCTTGTATTGAACTGAAAATTGGGAATGCCACTTTTGACAATACCAGTGTGATTGAAGTGATTGACATTGTCGAAAGCAGATCTGCCCGATTGTAGTATCCCAGCTCTGTCGCGGCATAACGTTTGCCGATTACAATAGGATAAAGGTTGCGATATAGTAAGTGAAGCAGCGATGACAACAAAAGCTTTGAGCTGTAGCCAAAAAGTTCTTTGAATGAGCGTATGGAAAATATGAGTCCGGGAAACCAACGTGTGCCGAGAATGTACACCAAAACTGTTTGTGAACCAAGGCTGACGAGGCTTTGCATGACCAAAGCCCATACACCATATCCATTGTATGCCATAGTGATGCTTACTGCTCCGGAAATAATTGCTGACAGTAATGAGATGACCGCTTGAACTTTAAATTTCAGCTCAATGGAAAGGCGGGTTTTATGTACTGCGGCAAGAGATCCTATGATCAGCCCGAGTCCAAGTGCTCGCGCAACTTCGGTTAACTGTGGCATGTTGTAGAATCGAGATATTAGAGGAGCCGTGAAAAACAAAATAATGTATAGCAATGTAGATATTGCGATTGTGAAATAAAATACGGTGCAATAGTCCACATTGGTGCGATTTTTGCGTTGTATCAAGGCATTGGAAAAGCCGCTGTCAATGAATGCTTGGGAAAATTGGATGAAAACTGCAAGCATCGCTACCATGCCAAAATCATCAGGCATAAGTATGCGGGCAAGCACAATGTTCACCGCAAGCTGGATAAACATTGTTGAAAATCGCTCAATAGAGCTCCATGCAAGTCCTTTTACCGTCTTATCTTTTAGGCTTTGTGACATGATATGCTTCTCCGCAGGGCAAGAGAGTTTTACGGTTGCAAAGATACATATATGAGGTCAATTATCAAAATTCGCTTCGTAACGTCGGTGCATTTCAGTCCGGTTGCTGCAATTCGACTATTGGTACTATTGTTACGATGGAAAGGATAGCTTATCCAATAATTCTGCTGATTTATGAGAATCAATTTTTCTGCAAAATAAAGCTTGTGACGTTATGATACTGTCATAATCGCTTACGCCCAATACTTTAGGTGGCGATGGATCTTCCCAGTCCATGTATCTAAGGCTGTTGTTTATTATTTTGTCTTTTAAGTCTGAATTCATAAGCACTGTCTGAAAAAATATTTCTTCGGCACAAAGCGAGTGCTTTAGGCGGCTGTATAAGTCTTTGGCGACCGAACCGTACAGTACTTTTTTTACCGCCATTTGGGTGAGGCTGCAATATAAAATTCCGCCGAAAATAGGATACTCAGGTAATTTACGTTTTAGACCGAGAAATGATTGGAGATTACAATAGAGCATATTGACATATCGCATAACGCCTCTTTGTACGTTGCAATATGAAGCAAGGGTGGCATAATGCAATATCTTGTAATTCCACCAGTTTGGAACGGGAAGGCTGAACGTGTGCATGTATATATTCCCGTTTGGGCCGATAATTTCATCGAATTGTTGCGGACTGGTTGCAAAAAAGTCTTGACCTGTGACAAGGTGATAATAGTCATAGCCAATATTGTCTTTTTCGGTCTCATTGAGTAGAAACAGCATGCTGTCAAGATGTTCACGTGCACCCCAGAATATTTTGAATTTCTTATATATGTTGCCGCGAATAATATCGGTTTCTTTAATTGGGGATTTCCTGTCAATATGTATATACAGCCCCCATTCTTTAGGGATATGACTGATGAATGTGTTTATCATGTCAATGTCCTTATACACAGTCATTATGATGCAATGTCTCATGGAAGTATCTAATTGGGGGATATTACTTGATATCGGGGGATTGTAGTTGCTGCGGTTGCTGTAGGTGGGGCGCGATGTCGGCGAGGGTGATGCCGAGCAGGCGCATGCGCTCGCGGAGGTCGGGGATGATGTCGCGGAAAAACTCGGCGCGGCGTGCCTCAAGGATAAGTCCAGGGGCGTCGGCCGACACGTAGTAGCCCAGCCCGCGCTTGGGGTAGATTATGCCCTGCGACTGTAGCTCCTCGAATGCCTTGAGCACCGTGCGGTTGTTGACGGCAAGCTCTACCGACAGCTCTTTTATCGAAGGCACGCGCCCGTCGGTGTGCCACACGTCGGAGATTATCCGCGCGTAACACAGGTCGACGATCTGCTTGTATATTGGTTTGTTTTCGTTAAAGTCCATCGGTAGGATTTATATCTGTCGGGTCTTGATCGCGCGACACGCCATTACGATTACAAAGATAGTACAAATTACGAAGATTACCGTTATCGCCGTTGATCCGTTGCTGATTTCCGCCATCAGGTCTTTGGCAAGCTCGGACGACGATTGTGGCTCGACTCCGTTTAGCCCGTCTTCAATCCCCTGCTTGAATGCAGCGTACGCCCCATAGATTCCGCCGACAATTGATTCGGCGAATGCGGCGACGATTGTCCACACTATCGACATTATGACGCGGTTGCTTTTCAGCGATACCACGCAGTAGAGACACACCGCCATGGGGAGCATCGTTGTCGCTATCGACATTATGATGAATGGAAGCGGTAATAACCATTCCTGTTGTAATATACCTTTGATAAATGGATTGATCACAATCCATTGGCTTGTGAGGAGGTAGCATACCGCCACAGGCAGCGCGATGAGCAGCGGGACTATTATGAATGTGTGTACAAGGATTAACGTGGCTTTCTTCCGCCAGTCGACCGGCAGCGTGGTGTCGATCTCCATCCCTCCGCGCGACGCGAATATTAGCGCGCCGAGGTAAAGCATGACGTTCAGGATGTTGGACGCGATTGCCGAGATTAATATTACCCCTTCCCATCGTAGGGTGAAAAACATCAGGAAATAAAACAGCACGGCTATCACCGGATAAAATATGAGTTGCCTTTTCAGCCTCGGCATATAATAATTGATAAGTGACATGATGGCGTTTTTTTAGAGTTTGACATTATTGCGCAATGCGTTGAAGAGCAGTTCGTAGTCTACGTCGCCGCTCTCGTCGCTATCGCCGGCGGGGAGGATTGCGTGGAATGAGTTAAGGCGACGTTCCATATACAGCGGTGACACCGGCGGCACTGTGGTCACCGTGAATGATACCCTTCCGAGCAGGCTGTCAGTCGTGTCGGCGAGCAGCAGCTTTCCGCGCGACAATACGAGCACGCCGTCGTAGAGATTGCGCAGGTCCGATACTATGTGGGTGGAGATAATGACGGTCTGCCGGGGCTCTACGCATTCGGCTATCATTGTCTGGAGCTGCTGGCGCGATGGTATGTCGAGGCCGTTGGCCGGCTCGTCAAAGAGCAGCACTTCGGTGCGTAGTGCAAGGGCGTAGGCGAGCTGTGCCTTATGGCGGTTGCCGAGCGACAGCTTGTCAAGCCGCTCTTCGCCCGTCATGCCGAAGCGTTGCAGGTTGCGGTTCAGCATCTCTGCGTCAAAGGTCGGGTAAAACACCGCGTGACATCGTGTCATCTCTTCGATTGACACAAACGGGAAGCTCATGTTGTCGCCTAAGAAAAACACGCGCCTCATGATCTCAGGCTTCCTGCCTGATGTAGGCGCTCCGTCGATCAGACACTCTCCGCCGGCGGGATGGAGAAGCCCGGCTATTACATGCAGGAGTGTGGTCTTGCCTGCGCCGTTTTCACCCAACAGCAGATATATGCCTCCGCCTATGGAAGCGGAAGCGTTGCTCAACGCCTCCGCTCCCTTGCGGTAAACATAGGTTAAATTATTTAGAATTATCATTGTGTAAGTATGGAGTTAAAGATTAAATACACTCTTATTTTATGGGTGTCACGGTATAGCCGGCATTGCGCAGCTGTTCTATAAGTCCGTGCTCGCCGATGAAATGTCCCACGCCTGTCACCACAAGTACATTTTCTGCGGGCAGGATATTGCGGAGCTGTGCCATCCAATTGTCGTTGCGGTCATACATCAGCTTCTTGGCGACTTCCGGCGACATTCCCGCCTCGGGGTCGTTAAACAGTCGCTCCATGGCGGTAAGGTCGCCTATTTTGTAAGCCTCTGCAAGAGCCTTGGCATCGTCGGCTGATTTGTCATCCCTGCGTATGCTTTTCATCAGTGATTTTGCCTGCTCTGCAAGCGAACCGCCCATAAGCAGGTCGAGTTGCTGCTCAAGGGTTTCGAGACCTTTGACTGCTTTCCCTGCCTGGCGCGCCCTTTCTTGGATTGCCAGGTCGAGCTGCTCCTGTCCGGTAAATTCGGGAAATGCCGTCATACTCTGAAACATTCCGAGCTGAGTGTCGACAACCACTGGTTTCACCGCCTCCAATTGCGCTACGGTCAGCATGCCGCCCGTGTATTTGGCGAGTACGGTGTTGACCGAGTCGAGCTGCTCAGCGGTCAGCACTTTCGATAGGGTACTGTCGGCAGGTGCCATCGAGTATTTCATGGCGATCTGCTGGGTTTCGGGCGACGCCATTACCGACATGTCGATTTCGCCGTATACGGTAGCCACGCTGTTGATTGCATCGGTCAGTCCGGCTGTCGATTCGATCATTGATACCGGGGCGATATGATGGGTGCCAAACAGGTAGGAATCGCCTTTGGTGTCGCCGCCCGACACTTTCCAGAGTAATTGTGCCTGAGAGGAGAGAGCGATTGTGATTGCTGCAAGAGAGAAAATAATCTTTTTCATTTTGATATGGTTTATTGTTAATATTTAATTTGTTATGTAGTGATGTAGTATTGTACACCTCTGTTATGCTGCAAATGTACAACACATAATTGAGACTGCAAAATTTTTTGTAAGTTTTTTTATGACTTTTTTCATGGCATGATTATGATAATTCATTAGAAATGGCTAATTTTGAGAAATAACATAACCAAATACACATTAATATATTATGAACAACATCATGAACGTATCTTATCTTTTCCTCGCTGACGGATTTGAGGAAATCGAGGCGTTGGCAACAGTTGATGTCATGCGCCGTGCAGGAATGAAAGTATATACAGTCGCCGTAGGCAGTAAAGACAAGACAGTAAAAGGGGCAAATGGGGTGCAGGTCATTGCCGACAAGCTCCTCTGTGAAATAAATGCGGAAGATGCCGAGTGGCTTATCATGCCCGGAGGAATGCCCGGGGCGACTAATCTCGCTGCCGACGGCACTCTTTGCGACATGATCAACAAGCAGTGGATCAAGGGAGGAAAGATTGCCTCGATCTGTGCCTCTCCGGCAGTGGTGCTTGGTCCGCTTGGCGTCCTTCGCGGTCAGGAGGCTACATGCTATCCCACATTCAAGGATGAGCTTGTCAAGGCGGGAGGCAAGTATGTTGACAACCGTGTGGTGATAAGCGGCAACCTCATAACTGCCAACGGTCCTTCGTCGGCACTCGTGTTTGCCTTTGCCATAGTGGCCGAGACGCTTGGCGACGATGTGGCGTCATCGGTCGCATCGGGCATGCTTGTATAGGAAGAGGCGGTAAAAGCATGAGAAATTTGCTTTTACCCGCGATTTATGTGTAAATTTGTGCCATGAAACAACGTGTACTGCTCGTAAATAAATTTTATTACCGGCGTGGAGGCGACTGCGTGTATCTTCTCAACCTTGAGGAGATGCTTCGCGGTCGCGGTCATGAAGTGGCTGTCTTTGCGATGGATTATCCCGAGAATATTCCGTCGGAGTGGTCGGCTTGTTTTGCCTCCGAGGTGAAATTCTCGGGAGGGGTGATGCCGAGGTTGCGGGCTGTTGCGCGTACTCTTGGCATGGGCGATATCAACGCGGCTTTTTCCGCGATGCTTGACCGCTTCAAGCCTGACGTGGTGCACCTTAACAATATCCATTCCTACTTATCGCCGCAGATTGCCATTGAGGCTCATCGGCGCGGCATAAAAGTGGTGTGGACCCTTCATGACTACAAGCTGCTCTGTCCTTCATATTCATGCCGTTGCCATGGTCGGATATGTGAGAAATGTTTTGCCTCCAAGGGAAGCGTTGTCAAGGAGCGTTGCATGAAAGGTTCGCTTGCCGCGAGCGTCATCGCATGGCTTGAGGCTAAGCGATGGGACAGGGATACCCTTTCCTCCGCAGTGGATCGCTTTATATGCCCGTCAGATTTCATGGCGTCAAAGATGCTTCAAGGCGGTTTTCCTTCCGGTAAACTTGTGACACTTAATAATTTCATGGCTCCGGAGATGTGGGAGCGGCTGAGTGCCGCTTCTCCCGGCGGAGAGCGTGGCGATTATTATTGCTATGTGGGTCGGCTCTCGGATGAAAAAGGAGTTGAGACTCTTCTTAAGGCGGCGTCGACATTGCCTTATAGGCTGAAAATAGCCGGCGGAGGCCCGCTTGCCGATGAGTTACGCAGCCGTTACGCCGGTTGTGGCAATATCGAGTTTCTCGGACATCTTGACGGTGACGGGGTCACGGGGTTGTTGTCGCAGGCACGGTTTTCTGTCATTCCTTCTGAATGGTATGAAAATAATCCTTTCAGCGTCATAGAATCCCACTGTGCCGGTACGCCTGTTGTCGGGGCAAATATAGGCGGAATACCCGAGCTGATAACTGCGGATAACGGCATGACCTACATGTCGGGCGACGCTGAGGCGCTTGCCGGGGCAATCCGCGGTATGTGGGATAAAAGATATGACTATGAAAAGATAGCTCGCGATTCTCTCGACCGATACAGCCCCGCGCGGCATTATGCCGCCCTTGATAAAATATATCGCGGGTAAATCGCGTTATAAATAATAAATAACCAAAAGCTATGGCGCACATGGATGTAAAATTACCTACTGATGCCTCTATCATACTGACTTACCGCTGCCCGATGAAGTGTAAGATGTGTAATATCTGGCAGAATCCCACCGATAAAAAGGAGGAGATTACCGCCGGCGACCTAAAGACGCTTCCTCGGCTTAAATTTATAAATCTCACCGGCGGCGAGCCTTTTATCCGTGAGGATCTTCCTGAAATTGTGGAAGAGTGTTACCGTCACACCGACCGCATAGTCATATCAACTTCAGGGTGGTATGAGGATCGTGTCATTGCTCTTGCCAAGCGGTTCCCGTCAATAGGCATACGTATCTCCATCGAGGGGCTTAGCCGCAAAAATGATGATCTTCGCGGGCGTGAAGGGGGATTTGACAAAGGTCTCCGCACACTTCTCGCCCTTAAAAAGATGGGGCTTAAGGATATAGGATTCGGATGTACGGTATCCAACCATAATTCCGACGACATGCTCTCGCTTTACCGGCTTGCATGTGAGCTTGACATGGAATTTGCCACTGCCGCATTCCATAACTCCTACTATTTCCATAAGGATGATAATACCATCTCCAACAAGGATGAGGTAACTGAAAATTTCAAGAAACTCATAAAGATGCAGCTTCAGGAGAAGCATCCCAAGTCATGGTTCAGGGCATTCTTCAACATGGGGCTTATCAACTACATAGAGGGTGGCAGGCGCATGTTGCCATGCGAGGCCGGTACCGCCAATTTCTTCATTGACCCGTGGGGTGAGGTCTATCCTTGCAACGGGCTTGAATCGAAATATTGGAAAGAGTCCATGGGTAATATCCATAATTCAACATTTGAAGAGATATGGCATAGCGAGCAGGCCCGGAAAGTCAGGGAGCTTGTGCGCACATGTCCTAAAAATTGCTGGATGGTGGGCACTGCCGCTCCGGTGATGAAGAAATATATAAAGCATCCCGCCCTATGGGCAGTTAAGAACAAGCTTCGTGTCATAAGGGGCGAGGAGCCTTGTCTTGACAAGCGTTGGTACGATGTGGGGCAGGATCCCCGCCAGGGAGATCTTGGTAAAAGATAAACAATAAATTGTCGCGGCATGAAAATAGTGGTTACCGGCACGCGCGGAATCCCGCGTATACTTGGAGGCGTTGAGACCCATTGTGAGGAACTTTATCCGCGTATCGCGGCAATGGGTCATGATGTTACTGTTATACGCCGTAGCTCTTATGTTGCTGATGACAACCGCATAAGCGAATATAAGGGGGTAAGGCTGATTGACGTTTATGCCCCACGGCTTAAAAGCATCGAGGCAATCGTTCATACCACTCTTGCCGTGATAAAGGCAAGGACTCTTAAACCTGATTTGCTGCACATCCACGCTGTCGGTCCGTCATTGCTTGTGCCCTTTGCCAGAATGCTCGGTATGAAAGTGGTTATGACCAACCACGGTCCCGACTATGACCGTCAGAAATGGGGTAGGCTTGCAAAGTCCGTGATCAAGACCGGGGAGCGTTTCGGCACCCGGTGGAGCAACAAGGTGATAGTAATATCGAAAGTAATCGCCGATATATTGAAAAATAATTATGGGCGCACTGATTCCCGCCTGATATTCAACGGCGTGAATATACCCCGGAAATCGGAGTCGACAGCTTTTCTTGATTCGCTCGGGATTATTCCCGGTAAGTATATACTTGCAATCGGACGTTTTGTCAAGGAAAAGGGATTCCATGACCTTATTGAGGCATATTCCTCGCTTGGTTACTGCGGTTATAGTCTTGTGATCGCCGGCGATGCCGATCATGACGATGAATATTCTCGCAGTCTGAAAAAACTTGCCGCCGAAAGGGGGGTGATACTTACCGGATTCATAAAGGGAGAGCCGTTGAATGAGGTGATGACCAATGCCGCCCTGTTTATCCTTCCGTCTTATCATGAGGGATTGCCGATTTCCCTGCTTGAGGCGATGAGCTATAACCTTGATGTGGCGGTTAGCGATATCCCCGCCAACAGGCTTGACACTCTGTCGCCCGATGATTTTTTCCATGCCGGTGATATCAACGGAATTGCTTCAATGATAAAGAAAAAACTTTCCGACGAGGCGGTGCGCCGTGACTACGATCTTTCACCTTACGACTGGGATCACATAGCCCGGCAGACGGAGGCGGTTTATCGCGAGGTGTTGGGCGATTGAAATTTTTTTGCTACATTTGTGAATGCAAAAAAATCGTCAACCTTTATGAAGAAGATTCAAGTGTTAGGCGCGTCGGTGCTCCTGCTTTGTTCGTGTGGCGGATTGTCGCGGCAGGCTAAAGAGATTGTCGGAGACTATTACAATGTTCAGCTGTCGAGCGAATTGCCTGTGCTGGAATTGAAAGATGACGGCACATCGGTCGTGCGCAATATTGCTCCCGATGTACTTGTCATGGAGGTCGACGGCACTTGGGAAGTTGTCGATGACTCGCTTGTCATTGTCAATAATCTTAATAGCATACGACTGAAAGGCGATACCACGATTGTCGGTGACATTGCCCCGCGTATCACTCGTCGCATAAGCAGTCATGACGGTCATTCGATCACATTGAGCAAGGATAATATCGACTACCTTTATATGCGTCGTAATCATGAATCCCGAAATTAAAGCTATGAAACTTCACCTGCTATTAGTAAGCCTTTTATTGCCAATGCTCGTCGCCTCATGTGACAAGGGCAGCACTGCGGAAAATCTTGAACATGCCGAATTTGCTATCGAACGACAGGATTACAGCTCGGCGAAAGGGATTTGTGACAATTTGCGCGAGGAGCAGAACAATGCCGAGTCAATGGATGCCGTGACCTTGTGCAGTCTTTCCATCCTTTATATGAAGCTTAGCGAAGATGCTGACCGTGAGGATAATATAGGTATGGCGCGGCAATGCTACCTTGACGCTTATGCCGCCGACTCTGCCGGGGCGCGTGACTTTTACGATCATGTGCCGGTAGAGGATCTGCCTCACCTCTCATTGCTGTCGTCAATAGTAAGGTCTACCACCGCGATATCGTCGGGGATTCCTGAAGAGTATATTGATGAAGGTGACAGCATAAGCGGACTCAACTAAGCCTTATCCGTCATGAAATCCAACGATCTGCAAGCCGCTCTTAGCGCGTTTCTTCAAGCTAATCCTGATCTACCCGAGGGTGAGATCATATCGCAGCCTGATGATAATTCCGGCAAGTCGCCTGACTTCCGCCTTGACATAATTCTTGAAAAGAAAGGACGGGGAGGGAAACAGGCTACCATAATCACCGGGTGGCAGGATTCCGACGAGGCTCTGCTTGACCTTGCCGCTACCATGAAGAAGCGGCTTGCCACAGGCGGATCGGCGCGTGGCGGTGAAATCCTTATCCAGGGCGACCGTCGGAAAGATGTGCTTGGTCTATTGAAAGACCTTGGCTACAAGGCGCGTATAATTTGACACAAGGCCTATGCTTACGATACATAAGGCATCGGCGGGGTCGGGTAAAACCTATACCCTCACCTATACTTACATAAAGATGCTGCTCGGCAAGAAAAATGACGACGGTGTCTACTCCCTCTCTATAGGTAAAAACCGTCATCGCGCCACTCTCGCCATAACTTTTACCAACAAGGCTACCGACGAGATGAAACGCCGTATCGTGCATCAGCTCGCATGTCTCGCCGGGATAAGCGGAGAGGGAAGCCCTTACGAAAAAGATCTGTGCGCCGAGCTGCACACTGACAGCTATCTTCTCCGTGAACAGGCCCTTGAAGCCCTTAATGACCTGCTTTGCGATTTCAGTAATTTCAATATCAGTACGATAGACTCGTTTTTTCAGACCGTGCTGCGCACTTTCTCGCGCGAGGCTGAAATCACCGGCAATTATGAGGTGGAGTTGCGCGACGATTATGTGATAATGGTGGGTGTCAATGAGATGCTCTCATCGGTCAACCGGGCCACCGACCATGAGATTGAGAATCGCCACGACATGATAGCCCTCGTGAGCTGGATAAAGCAATATATCAATCACAATATAAGCGAGGGTAAGAGCTTCAATATATTTAACCGCAAGTCCAATCTGGTGGAGACGCTTGTGGCTTTTACCGGGAAAGCGTTGACCGAGACCTACAAGCTCAATGCCGAGGCAATCGACAGCTATCTTGAGGATATATCGCGCACTCTCGGTTTTGCTAAGGAGATAAACTCATTGACACGTAAGCTTGAGTCCGATTTTTTTCAACTTGCCCGCGATACTGTTGCCGCCCTTGATTCGGCAGGTGCGTTAGACGGTATGTTGAAAGATTGTGCCACCGCATTCAAGACATGGGCGTCGGGTCGCTGGGGTAGCGGTCCCGGGAAAAAGGTGCGTGCCGCGTCAGGCGATCCTCAGGCGCTTTATAAGAAAAACCAATGTCCGCCGGGTGAGATGCCGGCGGTGGCGCTTCAGGTTGCCGAAGAGGCGGTTAGGGTGTTCGATTCCGTAACGCTGCTGAAGACATTGCGCTCCAATGTCTATAGCCTTGGGGTGATAGGGGAGATTCAGCGACGTGCCGCGGAGTTTAAAAACGAGAATAATTCCATACTCCTGTCCGACACAAATGATATACTCCGGCGCATAATCAGTGAGGCTGAGGCTCCTTTTATCTACGACCGTCTCGGGGTGAGGCTGCGCCATTTTCTGATTGACGAGTTTCAGGATACTTCACGGCTGCAGTGGGCTAACCTTCGCTCTCTCGTCAGGGAAAGTCTTTCGACCGGCAGTGACAATCTTATAATCGGCGATGAAAAGCAGTCTATCTACCGTTTCCGTAACTCTGATCCGGATCTTATCGTGAGGATTGTGCCGGAGGAGTTTGCCGGCATGTCGGAGACAAGGGGGGATAATCCCGGGGAAAACACCAACTGGCGCAGTTCGTCGGAGGTGGTAAGGTTCAATAACACCCTTTTCAGCTACATCGCCGAGGCAAAGGGCGTATCAGAGATATATTCCAATGTTGTGCAGCGTATAGCCCGAAAGGATCACCACGGATATGTGAAGGCCGCGGCTTATGATGATGTCGACGCTGCTCTTGAAAATATGACGCAAGAGATTGTCAGGCAGCTCAGGGCAGGTTACCGGATGGGTGATATAGCTGTCCTCGTGTCGACCAACACTAACGGCAGGACTGTGATCGACTATCTGCTTTCCCGGAAGTCGGAGATACCGGAACTGGGCGACTTGCAGATAATGTCGGATGATGCGCTTACCATCTCCTCGTCGCCAGCCGTGAAAATCATAACGAGCGTGCTCTCTTTCCTTGATGCGCGGCAGTCGATAGACCCTCAGTCTGATGAAGCGGAGGATGGTAAGAGGCAGAGGTTGCCTATGGCGACTATCATGAGCCGCTATCATTACCATCTTTCCAAGGGGTTTGACCGGCTGAAGGCGATAGAACTTACATTCAGCGGCGACGGGGTCGAGGGCGACAATACGGCGACCGATGCCGCCGATATAAGGTGTATCAACCTTCCCTCGATTGTGGAGCGTATCGTCAACCGTTATCTGCCGGAGGAGATGCGTGTTGCCGACAATGTGTATATAAGCGGGTTTCAGGATGTGGTTGCTGATTTCTGCGAGGGCAGCGAGGGCGACCTGCATGCGTTCATGAAGTGGTGGGGGGCTTTCGGCAAGGATAAGTGTGCGCTTGCGATCCCATCGGAGGTGAATGCGATCCGCGTCATGACCATACATAAGTCCAAAGGACTTGAATTTCCATGTGCCCATGTGCCGCTTGTCGACTGGAGTTTCAATTCGTCAAAAAATATCGAGTGGTTCAAGACCACTGATGACAGCGGTGAGCCGTTGGGCATATTCTCAAGATTTTCTCCTGAATATCTTCCTCCGTTTATCCCGCTCGCCACCGCCGCCATACTTGAAAAGGGGGAGTTTGCGGAGCAATATGCCTGTTTTGCCAAAAAGTCGGTTATTGATATCCTTAACAAGACTTATGTGGCGTTTACGCGTGCCGTCAATGAGCTGATAATCGGCTATAAGAAGGTCAGCAAGCCCTCTGATTCGTCGGTTCATGGTATGATGGGCATAACTCTCGGTGATGTCAGCGAGCAGTGGATTGACCGGTTTGGGGAGGAGCGTTGTTGGCATGTGGCGCTTGCCTCGCATACCGGCGATGACGGCACGTTTGAGTTCGGCAATCCTACGGTTAATTCTTCCGGAGAGAAAACCGACAACTCGGCAATAAGGATGCCCGCCTATGAGTCGCTTGACAATGCCGGCATATGGGACCTGAGCCGCATAGAGGAGCTTGAAGAGATGTCGCTCCCTCGTCAGAAGGGCATAATACTCCATAATATAATGAGCCTTATACGCACTCCGCGCGACATAGCGCGTTCGGTGCGCCGTCATGCCATGAAGGGCTACATTGCCGAAGAGGAGATACCGGAGTATATAGAGATAATTACCCGTGCGCTGTCTGATGAGGCCGTTAAGCCGTGGTTTGTAGGGTTTACCCGCCTGCTTAACGAGCGTGCTTTCATGATCAAGGATGGCGACGGCACGTCGCGGCGTTATCGCCCTGACAGGGTTGTGTGGCGTTCTGACGGTATAATTGATGTGATCGACTATAAGTTTGGAGCCGAGGAGCCAAGGAAGTATATCCGTCAGGTGCGCGGATATGTCGATGCGCTTGGGAAAATGTATCCCGGAGTCAGGGTAAACGGATATCTGTGGTATCCGTTGATGTCAAGAATCACCCCGGTAAATCGGTGATGTGGTTGTTTTATCAATGGAAAATTGGTGTTTTGCAATATAATCTGTATATTTGCAATCTGAAATCAATATTTTATGGAAACACTGAATGACAACAACGGTATCATCATAGGGCGCATACGTCATCTGATGCAGCTGCAACACCTTTCGCAGGTGGCATTTTCAAAACTTATAGGCATCGACCCTTCCAATGTCTCGAAATATCTGAGCGGAAAGCTTCTGGTCAGCGACTCGCTGCTCAATCGCATAGTAGTGAATCTGAATGTGTCAAAGGACTGGCTTCGTGACGGCATGGGATTGCCTTTTGAGAAAGGGAGCCATGCCTCGGAGGTCGCTGTTGCTGAGATATGCAACGATTATCGTAGCGGGGGTATACCGGTTTATGACATTGATGTGGCGGCGGGTTGCACAGAGATGACGCGCGCGTTTACGGAGGAAAATGTAATAGGTAAGCTTAATTTCCCCCATCTCAATCCGGAGTGGATAGTGGTGAGGGCCAAAGGTGACTCCATGAAGCCGAAAATAGACAATGGCGGTTATGTGGCGTTTCTGCCGCAAAGCGATGTCAACAATATCCTTTGGGGGCAGATATATGTGGTGATTATGGAAAACCGCAGGGTGGTGAAGTATGTGCGCCGTCATCCCGACCCCGCAAAGGTGATATTGAGGAGTGCCAATGCTGCCTACGATGACATGGATGTGTCGCGCAAGGATATTGTGGCTTTATATGTGGTGGAGCGCATAATAAATATACAGGATTGTTTCTGACATAAGTCATGATAAAAGGGATAAAAGAAAAAATAAGGCATGTCACGTCGATGCCTACATTTCATGTGCTGCTTGCACTGTGTGCCGCACATTGCCTTAACGACCTGCTGCAGTCGGTCATTACTGCTGTGTATCCGATGCTGAAGAGCGACCTCGGGATAAGCTTCGGGCAGATAGGGCTGATCACGCTTGTATATCAGATGGCGGCTTCCATATTTCAGCCTGCTGTGGGGTATCTGTTTGACCGGCGCCCCTTCGTGTGGAGTCTGCCGGCAGGTATGGTGAGCACGTCAATTGGCATTGTGCTGCTTGCATTCAGCACGTCACTTGCCGGGGTGCTTGTCGCGGTGTTTATGGTGGGTCTCGGCTCGGCGACACTTCATCCCGAGGCGTCGCGTATCACGTCGCTTGCCGGGCATGAGCGTCGCGGGCTTGCACAGTCGGTGTTTCAGGTCGGAGGTAATTTCGGCGGTTCCATAGGTCCTTTGCTTGTGGCTCTGATCGTGGCGCCCCATGACCGGCGTTATGTAATGTGGTTTCTGCTCTTTGCCGCCCTGTGTTTCTGGGCTATGCGCCCGATATGCCGCTGGTATCGCGGCTATCTTGATTCACTTAAGCAATCTGAAAGGCGGGAAGAGCGTCATGCCGTGTTGCCGCTTTCGCGCGGCATGACTATCTTTACCATCGGGGTGATAATTGTGCTGATATTCTCAAAGTATATCTATATGGCGAGCCTGTCAAGCTACTATACGTTTTATCTCATTGACCGTTTTGGGGTCACGGTGTCGCAGTCGCAGATTTTCCTGTTTGTCTTTGTCGTTTCGACAGCCGCCGGGACTCTCGTCGGTGGTCCGATAGGCGACCGTTACGGCAGAAAGCCGGTGATATGGGTGTCCATCCTTGGTACAGCCCCGTTCAGCATCCTTATGCCGCATGTCGGGCTCCCGCTTACCGTGGTGCTTAGTTTCTGTGCCGGCTTTATGCTGTCGTCGGCATTTCCAGCCATATTGCTCTACGCGCAGGAGCTGCTCCCGACGAAGCTCGGCATGATTTCCGGACTGTTTTTCGGGTTTGCATTTGGTGTCGGCGGCATAGCCTCTGCCGTGCTCGGCGATTTTGCCGACCGTTATGGCATCGAGGCGGTATATAATTTCTGTGCCTACACTCCGTTGCTCGGCATAGTGGCGGCTTTGCTCCCCGACCTGAAGAAACTGCAAAGGAGGTAGAAAATAGAGCAGGGCGCAAAATACATATTTTGTGCCCTGCCGTATATTGTTGCGGTGAAGTTATGCTATTTCGTTTTTAGTACCGGGTCGCAGGTAAGCCCTACGCCGAGTTTCTTGAATATCTTGTGGTCGACTTCACCGAGCATGACGGTTGAGTGTACTTGACAGCCATTAAGCTGAGGCAACATTTCAAGCGCGCGGCGGCAATTCTCATCATCCTTGCTGAGCACGGAGAGCGCCACAAGCACCTCGTCGGTGTGCAGGCGTGGATTCCGGCTTCTGAGATAGCAGGTCTTGGTGTGCTGTATCGGCTCGATCATCGACTGCGGGATAAGCTTGACCGCATGGTCGATTCCGGCAAGATGCTTGACCGCATTCAGTATCAGCGCGGCGCTTGGGCCGAGAAGCTCGCTTGTCCCGGCGGTGATGATTGTACCGTCGGCAAGTTCTATCGCGGAACAGGGCGTACCCTCACGTTCGGCGCGCTCTTTTGCGGCGACAGTAGGTTTGCGGTAGGTTGGATCTATCTTCGCCTGCTTGAACAGGAGTGCTATCTTGTTGACCTCGCTGTCGTTTCCGTCGCCGAGGGCAAGGCGGTTAAGGGCTGTATAGTAGCGGCGGATAATCTCGTTTTTGGAAGCCTCGCGGCAAGCCTCGTCATCGTCGATGCAGAAGCCTACCATGTTCACGCCCATGTCGGTCGGAGACTTATATGGATTCTCCCCGTAGATTTCCTCGAAGATGGAGTTGAGCACGGGGAATATCTCGATGTCGCGGTTGTAGTTGATTGCGGTCTTGCCATAGGCGTCAAGATGAAACGGGTCGATCATGTTGACGTCGTTGAGGTCGGCTGTCGCAGCCTCGTAGGCGATATTTACCGGATGCTTGAGAGGTAGGCTCCATACCGGGAATGTCTCGAATTTGGCATATCCCGCCTCGATGCCGCGTTTGTGCTCGTTGTAAAGCTGGCTCAGGCACACCGCCATCTTGCCGCTTCCGGGACCGGGGGCGGTCACGATGACAAGGGGGCGCGTGGTCTCCACATAGTCATTTTTACCAAATCCTTCATCCGAGGCTATAAGCTCGACATTGGTCGGGTAGCCGTCAATAAGATAGTGATAATATGCGTTGATGCCCATCCGCTCCAGACGTTTCCTGAATGCATCGGCACTGCTTTGCCCGTTGTAATGGGTGATTACCACCGAACTTACTAAAAATCCGCGATTCTGAAATTCGTTGCGCAGTCGCAACACATCCATGTCGTAGGTGATACCGAGATCGGTGCGCACCTTGTTTTTCTCGATGTCGAGCGCGCTGATTACTATCACAATCTCTGCATGGTCACTGAGCTTGGATAGCATGCGCAATTTACTGTCGGGCTGGAATCCCGGGAGTACACGACTTGCATGGTGGTCGTCGAAGAGCTTGCCTCCGAGTTCGAGGTAAAGCTTGTTGCCGAACTGAGCGATACGCTCCTGAATGTGTTCGGACTGAATTTTGAGATATTTCTCGTTGTCAAAACCGTATTTCATAACGGATTACAAAGGTAGAAAATTCCCCTCTAAAATCCAAATCCGCCGGCGGCCTTGTCCGTAAATTTAATTTCTGAATACAGAATAATTTGATTAATTTTGCAACGCCTTAGAAGGAGACGCCGGGTGTTGCTGCAGCCCTCAAATAGGCTCGTATTCAGGTATGAATTGGGTAATTCTGATTGTAGCCGGCTTCTGCGAGGTCGGTTTCACTTATTGCCTCGGAAAGGCAAAATCCGTTGACGGTCTCTCATGGTGGGGATGGATTGCCGGATTCCTTGTTTTCACGGTCATCAGTATGGGATTGCTGGCGAAAGCCACGCAGAGTTTGCCGATAGGTACGGCTTATGCAGTATGGACCGGTATAGGTGCGATAGGCACGGTTTTGGTCGGCATATTCTTCTTTCATGAGCCGGCAACTTTTTGGAGGCTGTTTTTCATTTTCACATTGGTTTCATCAATCATCGGACTCAAAATCGTATCATAGGTCATGGAATTCAGAAAAATGAGGCGTTTTCGCCAGCAACTTTCAAAGGAGGAATGTGAATCTATACTGGTAAACGCCACATCCGGGACCCTTGCGCTGCTCGGTGACAGCGGCTATCCATACGCGGTTCCTATCAGCCATGTGTATTCTGACGGAACATTCTATTTCCATAGTGCTGTGGCAGGGCACAAGGTCGATGCCATAAGGAACTGCGACAAGGCTTCATTCTGTGTCATCGCCGCCGATGATGTGCATCCGTCTGAGTTCACGACTTATTTCAAGAGCGTCATTGTGTTTGGGCGTATTCATATTGTAGAAGACGAGGAAGAAAGATTACATGCAGCGACATTGCTTGGAGAACGTTTCAACCCCGGAGATGTTGATGGTTTAAAAAGAGAAATGGATAAATTTTTTGCTCATATGCTCATTTTCCGTATGGAAGTCGAACATCTTTCGGGCAAGGAGGCTATCGAACTCATGAAAAATGAGGGATTTTGTCAATCGTAGTGCTGACAAAATCCCTCAGAATTAGTGTATTTAAGAAGTGGGATTATTCGCCGAGGGTGAGGGTGCGGATTATGAGGGGGATGTCGGTGTTGTTAAGCACGTGGGAGAACTTTTCCGAGCCTTCGCCGATGGCAAATACGGGTACGGGGTTTGCCGTGTGGTTGTGGCTTATGAAATCGGTGCCCACCCAGTAATTGTAGATGCGGAACGCCTCGGTGACAAACTCGTTGAACGTGTTGTAGAGCCCTTTCTCGTCATTTGACTCGCGAGCCACGAATGTGCGGTCGAATGCAGCGCGGAGTCGCGCGGTCTGCTCGTCGTTGAGCGGGACATTGCTCCAGAATCCGAGGCGGTCGCGGAGCAGGTCGCTCATCTCATCCCATGAGATGCTCTTGCCCTCTCTTACGAGGTCGCGGCAATAGTCGGAAAGACGGTCTTTGCTTATGCGCTGGCTGTCAATGAGCGCGAGGTCGACATATCCGTAATGGTCGGGATGCCCGATAGCCATGCCGCCGGTGTCATGGTCGGCAGTCACCACTATGAGTGTCTCGTCGGGGTGGGCGAGATAAAAGTCGTAGGCAACGCGTATGGCGTCCTGAAAGTTGAGCACTTCCTTGATTACGCCTCCGGGGTCATTGGCGTGGGCTGAATGGTCGATATTTCCGCCCTCGATCATCAGAAAGAATCTGTCGGGCGACTTTGCGCTCAAATGGTCAAGGGCCACCTTGGTAAGAGCGGGCAGATTCATCGCTCCGGCGATGGAGTCAATGGTGTAGCCGATATTGTTGCCGTTGCCCCACACATTTTCCGGGCTCAGCACCCAAAGGCGGTCGGTCTTGCCGGCAAGTGCCGCGCCGGCGTCGGTGCCGTGTGCGATCTTGATTCCGGCATCTTTTATCAGCTTGGTCACCTCATTGGGCTTCCCTGCCTTGTCTTTTGTGCCGCGCAATGACGCCCCGCCGAGGAAGTCGTAGCCTGAGGCTACCGCATCCTTGTTGATGCCGTAATACATCCCGCGTTCGGGTTGATGGGCGTAAAACGCCGCCGGGGTGGCGTCGTCGGGCGCCACCGATGTCAGTACCCCGATGCCCCATCCGGCATCCTTGAGATCGCGGGCTATCGAGGTGTATAGACTTACCGAGTCGGGAGCCATGCCGAGCATGCTGTTGTTGGTCTTGTTGCCGGTAGAGAGTGCCGTGCCTGCCGCGGCAGAGTCGGTGACGGGCGATGAGGCCGAGTAGGTCCATGCCTGTGACGCCACGGGAAACTGCATCATGAGTATCGGCTGGTCGGCACCGAGTACCATGCGGTTATAATACTCTGTGGCGTTGACATGACCCATGCCCATGCCGTCGCCGATGAGATAAAACACATATTTGACCTCGGCCGATGCCCCGAGGACACATGCACCGGCTATTACCGATGCCAGAAGTCTGTGTAGTTTCATGATAGTGACAATATGATAATTTAGTTTATTACTCCATAAGCCGCAACATCGATTCTATGATGTGACGGTCGTTGCTCAGTCGAGGCACCTTGCGCTGTCCTCCAAGCTTGCCTGTCGACGCGAGCCATCGGTCAAACAGTCCTGCCGGCGCTTTCACCACTGTCAACCGGTCAAGGAAAATTCCTCCTGTGCGCTTTGCGTCGTAGTCGGAATTTACCTCGCGCAACCGACGGTCGAGCGTGTCGGCAAACCGCTCAAGTGACTCCGGCGGTTTTGAAAACTCGATGAGCCATTCATGCCTTCCGCGTGTGCGGTCACCGGCATATACCGGCGCAGCCGTGTAGTTGGCTATCTCGCAGCCAAGCTCGTTGCACGTCGCGGTGATTGCCGCGTCGGCGTTGTGTACCATCAGCTCTTCGCCAAACGCATTGATGAAATGTTTTGTCCTGCCGCTGATTATGATCTTCAACGGATTTACCGAAGTGACGGTCACAGTGTCGCCGAGTTTGTATCGCCACAATCCGTTGCATGCCGTTATGACGAGCGAATATGTGCGGTCTTTCTCCACTTCCCATGACGCGACGGCGCGGTCGGATTCCTTGCCCGACTCGTCAAGGGATATAAACTCGTAGAATACTCCGATATCCATGAGCAGAAGCAGCCCAGGGTCATCTATGTCGCATTGCACGGCAAAAAATCCCTCGGAGGCGTTATAGGTCTCGAGGTATCGCATGCGCGACGGGTCTATTATGTGGTTGTACTGTTCACGGTATGGCTCAAACGCGATGCCGCCGTGGAAAAATACTTCGAGATTGGGCCACACCTCATGAATCTCCTGCGTGCCGGACTCTTTCAGCACCTCTTTCAGGACTGTCAGAAACCATGAGGGAACGCCCGAAAGATTGGTGACATTTTCCCCTATTGATGCCTTGACGAGGGCGGGGAGTTTGCGCGACCAGTCTTCCATGAGAGCGATCTTCTTTGACGGAATCCTGACCATGTTGGCAAGCGGGTTAATGTGCTCGATGAGGTTTGCCGACAGGTCGCCAACCACAACCCCTTCGGGAAGCGTAAGCTCGTTGGCGAAGCTACCGCCGAGAATAAATCCTTTCCCGTCAAACATTCGGCTGTCGGGGTAGAGTGACAGATAGCGCGCCACCACGTCAAAGCCTCCCGCATAGTGGTTGCGGCTGAATGAATCGGGTGTGATCGGTACATATTTGCTCTTTCCGTCGGAGGTGCCCGACGATTGGGCGAAATTGCGCGTTATTCCGCGCCAAAGGATGTCGCGTTCGCCGGCAATCATGCGCTCCACAAGGGGGCGTATGTCGGAATAGTCGTGAAGCTTTACGTGGTCGCGGTACTGCTCGTAGCTGGTAACGTTGCGAAATCCAAACAATTCCTCGGCTACCGTGTCATGCCCTCCTGCAAGCAATCGTGCAAGCTCACGACGCTGAACACGCTCTGCATCAAGCGCATTACGGTAGGCAATGCGTGCGCGGCGGGTAAACAACGGGCGTATGATAGATGTCCGATTCATAAAGTTTTCTTTCGTGTTTCAACAAAGTTACGCTAAATTTGTTGAAAATTTATGTCGAAACCATAATTAAATGATATCCCGATGAAGAAGACCTTGCTGCTCAGCGCGCTCCTGATAATGATGACAGCCACCCTTGCGTCATGTGATCCTGACGATGATTATTACTACTATGACGCGCCGTTTTTAGGCTCATGGATGAGAGACGACGGTTCGTCGACATTCACCTTCTATGACAACGGCACCGGTGTGTTCACCAGTCTTTATAACGGGGCTGCCCCCATGTCGTTCACCTGGGATGCCGACGACTATTACCTGACCGTCTACCCCAACGACGGCTGGGGCGACGAATGGAACTACCAATGGCAGCTATACGGCAACAACCTCACCCTCTACGACCTCGACAACGGCGGCGCTCTCTACTACTACGCCTACTGACGCCGATTGCACCGCTCCTCGTATTCAGTGATTATCCGCTCAATATCTTTATTGAGTTGAGGAATGTGGCGTATCACCAAGCCCCATAGAAATTCGGTTTCCACGCTGTCATATCCGTGGATTATTCGGTTACGTGTGTTGATAACTTCTTTTGCATTTGGGATTTCAAATGTCGGATCTTTTTTCCGTATGCGGTTAATGGCTTCGCCCATTATCTCTGTTTTGCGTTAAACTACGCATCTGCGCATAAGGTCTTTTTCAAATAAATCATATCTGTTTGGAAAATCAATGAAGCAACTTTGCATCTCGTTGATGGCATCCAATACATCTTGAAGATATTTAAGGATATATTCGTCAACCATAAATCATCTGTTTTGTGCGATTGACATTGGCAATGAAGTATTTGTTCTTCAATCCTTTCTCTACTACCAAATCGACTTTTCTACCAAAAATTTTTTCCAAGGCTTCCTGGAAATCGAAATAGTTTGTTACGTAATCCCATTTCTCATGGTCGGTGGTGTCAAAATTGACAAGTAGATCAACATCACTTTGGTCGTTGAACCTATCTGTGAGGATAGAGCCAAAGACAGCCAAAGTCTTAACCCTGTGTTTGCGGCAAAGGTCAAAGATACGTTGTAGATTCATCTCAATCAATTTCATAGGCTAATGTGTTGCAAATACAAAGATAATGATTCTTTCTGATATATATTAAAATGCGATCATCCATAAATCAGTTGCTTTGTGTTGTCGAGTTCCTTGCGAAAATATGGATTGGTGACGGCATCGTCACAAACGAGATCGACTTTGCGCCCAAACAATGCTTCAAGTTCATGAAGGAAATCAAAGAAAATGTCTGCCCAGTCCAAGCCTTCCCGGTTGATGCTGTCAGAGTCAAAGTTGACTGACAGGTCAATGTCGCTTTCATCGGTGGAACGTGGGGTAAGAATCGATCCGAATACCCACAGTTTGCTTACCCGGTACTTTTTGCACAGGGCGAAGAGTTTGTCGAGGTGTAATGCGATGAGCTTCATAATATAGCAAAAATATGAAAGTGAGGGAGTTTAATCAATCTTGCTGAAAAAGCCATCGAAAGAGAGGTCTTCATCTAATTCCGGCCAATGTAGTCCGAAATATGATACGACGTAGCCAGCTCTTTGGGCGTCGTTGGCATTTGCAAGACGTGAATAATCGGAAAAGCGTTCCTTCGCTCTTCTCCCGTCATTAAGCTCTACCCACACGTCGGAGTCGGTGAGCCATATTCTTGAAACTTGTGTGCGGTTCATCGTTTTGCTCCTTTCCCGAAATATTCCTGCCAACGCTCTTTGATTATTTCTTTGTTTTCTTCTAAAATTGATTCGATCATTCGCAGCTCATTCCTTTTGAATCCATAATTTTCAACAAGTTCAAGGGATTCGATATTGTATTTTGCCTCGGCGTCTCCTTTGTTGATGTGGATATGAACAGGTATATGCTCGTTTGACCAAAAGAAAAATCGGAAACCAAAAAGAATAAAGAGGGTAGGCATATAAATTGTATTTTCACAAAGATAACGGATTTATCTGAAAAAACAAAAAAGCGAATCGCGGATTTTGCTCCGGATTCGCTTGATGTGGAGTATAGCGGACTCGAACCGCTCACCTCGACACTGCCAGTGTCGCGCTCT
>CAJUMZ010000009.1:81868-116100 GCA_910587665.1 uncultured Muribaculum sp. | reverse complement strand
CTCGGGGGTCAAGCGAGCTTGCTTCCCGGGGTCAATCAGCCCCGGCTTTTCCAGCTGTCTTGTCCTCAAGTAGCTGAACGGGGTTTTTAGTAGCATTGTTTTCATATTCTCCGGTGGATTTGGTCACGTTGTAGTAACCGTTGAACATTGTCAGTCCCGTATCTCCCGTGGTGGGATATGCATAGCGTACAGGGAGTGTCGGGCTGAAAGCGATAGCGGAGCCTACGGCACCGGTATCGGCGTCGTGGGTCTTTACGTATGAGCCTTGCACATTTGCGTTTATAGACAACTTGTTGTCAAAGAATTTGGGCGAAAGATTGATGCCGACGGTGGTACGGTTCATGTCTGATGTCTTGAGGATACCCTCGTTGCGTGTCCAGGAAGCATTGACGCGATAGGGGAGAAAGCCTGCGGCACCGCCCACAGAAAGACTGTAGTCCTGTGAGAATGAAGTGCGAAGGATCTCTTTCTGCCAGTCAGTGTTATAGAGATACTGGTTGTTTTCAGAATTTCTGAATTCATTGACCATGCCTTTGGCCCTGTCGTTGCCGTATTGTTCGATGATGGCTCCGATCTGGTTGGCATCCATCATATTCAGGGTCTTGCGAGCTGTGTTGATATGCCAGTTGGCGGCAAAGTTGATCTGAGGTTTGCCGCTTTTGCCTTTTTTCGTAGTGATGATAATTACACCATTGGATGCACGGCTACCGTAAATGGCAGTTGCCGAGGCATCTTTAAGAATGGTCATCGACTCGATATTCTGTGGGTTTACCATAGTGAGGGCGTTAGTACCGCCGGCCGACTCCTGGTCGGTCATCGGTACACCGTCAATCACGATAAGGGGATTGTTGTTGGCATTGAGTGACGAGCCGCCTCGGATACGTATTGTGGCGTTGCCGGTGGGGTTACCTCCGTTGGTTGTAACGGTGACGCCCGGACTTGCGCCTACGAGGAGATCCTGGGCCGATGTCGCTATTCCCGCTTCTACGTCATCCGGCTTTATCATTGCTACGGAACCGGTTGCGTCGCTCTTTTTGACCACACCATAGCCGATTGCCACGACTTCGTTAAGCATTACTGAGTTTTCCTCGAGGGTGACGTCGATGGTTGTTTGTCCGTTGACGGCCACTTCTTTGGGGTTGTAGCCTACATAAGAGAATACGAGGGTGGCGTTGGGCGCTACTTCAAGACGGTAGTTGCCGTCGAAGTCGGTGGCAGTGCCAACCTGCGATCCCTTTGCCAGGACACTCGCTCCGATAAGGGGCTCACCGGTGTTGTCGACCACAGTACCGCTGACGGTAATATTCTGCGCCAACGCCGGGAAAGAAAGCATCAGGACCATCAGTGAGACAATCCATGCTTTCCTGTTCATTTGAAAACAAATGTTCTTCATGCAAGAGTTTGTTTAGTTTTACATTATTTATTTATCTCTAATTTTAAATCGCTTCATGGCGTGCCAATGTCAGGTTGACTTTGCCGGTATTTAACATTAAAGGGAAGCAGACGATTGTCCACTATTGACTGTCGCCGACGCCCCGTGCGCCGCCAGGTTTAGAATTTTGGTAACGTAAGTCATTGTTTATTAAGACTATATCTAACTATCTTTAATGCCACCTTCTTTCTCTATCCCTCTTATGGAGATACGTTGAAGTAAGTACTGCTGCGAATATAAATCTTTTTTATGGATATAGGATGGCATCCCCCCCTATTTTTAGCAAACTTTAACTTTTGTGCCGAAAATCTTAGTTAATCATATTTCCCTGTATTATGGCGGGATAGCGGAGGTTATCGTGGAGAATTAAGATATTTTTATTTCAGAATAAAGGGGCATCTAATAACAAATGTTAAACGCCCCGGACAACTCTAAATTGAGTTGAGGTTGAGTATCTGCTGGAGGAGCGAGACGCCTTCCTCTACTGTCGGTACATCGCTGATGACGATGCTCCGCCTGCCGTTTTTCTCGCGGATGCGGCAGCGGCGGGGATGGACCTGCATGTAGTTGAGTATCCGGCCGAACATCGGCGACCTGTAATATGCCTGATTGCTGTCGTCGACAAAATACATGTACATCTGCCCCATTTTCAGCACGATTTTCTCGATACCGAGACGGCGCGCGAGATAGCGCAGGCGCGGTATGCGGAGCAGTTCGGCGGTCTCGCGGGGGATTTTGCCGAAACGGTCCTCAAGGTTCATCTTGAAGCGTTGCAGGTCAAGCTCGCGCTCTATGCCGTCAAGCTCCTTGTAGAGGCTGATGCGCTCGCTCTCCTGCGGCACATAGTCGGGCGGCAGCAGCAGTTCCATGTCGCTCTCGACGGTGCAGTCGGCCACAAATTCCTCCTCGCCCGTGCCGTCGTCGGCGGTGAGTGTGTCGGCAAACTCCTCGTTTTTCAGCTCCGTGACCGCTTCTTTCAATATGCGCTGGTAGGTCTCGTAGCCGAGGTCGGCGATAAAGCCCGATTGCTCGGCGCCGAGCAGGTTGCCCGCTCCGCGTATGTCAAGATCCTGCATCGCGATGTGGATGCCTGAGCCGAGTTCGCTGAAACTCTCGATTGCCTGTAGTCGTCGGCGTGCCACAGGAGTGAGCGGCAGGTGGGGTGGCACAAGCAGGTAACAGAACGCCTTGCGTGAGCTGCGTCCCACGCGCCCGCGGAGCTGGTGAAGCTCGCTGAGTCCGAAATTCTGCGCGTTGTTGATTACTATCGTGTTTACATTCGGCATGTCGATTCCCGACTCTATGATGGTGGTGGCGAGAAGCACGTCGTAGTCGTGGTTGGCGAAGTCGATTATCGCTTTTTCGAGTTTGTCGGGGGGCATCTGTCCGTGGGCGACGATCGTGCGCGCGTCGGGTACAAGGCGTTTGATCATGTTTTCAAGGTCATACAGCCCCTCGATGCGCGGGTTGATGACAAATACCTGCCCGTTGCGCGACATCTCGAAATTGACCGCCTCGGTGATTATGTCGTCGTTGAGCGCGTTGATGGAGGTCAGGATGGGGTAGCGGTTGGCGGGTGGGGTGGTTATAGCGGAGAGGTCGCGCGCTCCCATTAGGGAGAACTGAAGGGTGCGCGGTATCGGTGTGGCCGACATGGTGAGTGTGTCCACGTTGACTTTCAGTTGCTTTAGCTTCTCTTTTACGGCAACGCCGAATTTCTGCTCTTCGTCGACGATGAGCAGTCCGAGATCCTTGAATTTCACCTCCTTGCCTATCAGCTTGTGGGTACCGATAAGTATGTCGATTTTCCCCTCGGCGAGGTCGGCGATTATCTTTTTTACATCTTTTGCCGTGCGTGCGCGCGACAGGTAGTCGACTCTTACGGGGAATTCTTTCAAGCGCTCACGGAAGGTGTTGAAGTGCTGGTAGGCGAGTACGGTGGTGGGGACGAGCACGGCCGTCTGCTTGTTGTCGGTAGCTGCCTTGAATGCCGCGCGTATCGCCACCTCGGTCTTGCCGAAACCTACGTCGCCGCATATCAGGCGGTCCATCGGGCGCGGTGATTCCATGTCGCTCTTGACGGCCTGGGTGGCGGTAAGCTGGTCGGGGGTGTCCTCGTAGATGAATGACGCCTCCAGTTCCTGCTGCAGGTAGCTGTCTGGGGTGTAGGCAAATCCCTGCTCGTCTTTTCTTGCGGCATAAAGCTTGATGAGGTCGCGGGCTATATCCTTGAGCTTTGACTTGGTGCGGTCCTTCATCTTGCCCCATGCTCCGGAGCCGAGGCGGTTGATGCGCGGCTCCACGCCCTCTTTCCCGCGATACTTCGACAGCTTGTGTAGGGAGTGGATGCTTACGAGAAGTATGTCGTTGTTGAGGTAGATGAGTTTTATCATCTCCTGCATTCGCCCATTGACCTCGGTGCGTATAAGTCCGCCGAATTTCCCTACGCCGTGGTCGACGTGGACTATGTAGTCGCCGGTTTCGATCTGCCCGAGTTCTTTGAGTGAAAGGGCGAGTTTTCCGGAGCGCGCGCGGTCGCTCTTGAGGTTGTATTTGTGGAATCGGTCAAATATCTGGTGGTCGGTGAATACACACGTCTTGGTCACGTGGTCGACAAATCCCTCGTGTACGGTCGAGATCACCGGGGTAAAGTGGATGTCGTCGCCTCGGTCGGCGAAGATGGCGCGCAGTCGCTCGATTTGCTTTTCCGAGTCGCTGAGGATGTAGATGGTGTATTGCTCGGCGAGCAGCCTGCCGAACGAGTCGCTGATCAGGTCAAAATTCTTGTGGTAGATGCCTTGCGGGGTGCATCCGAAGCCTATGGCGGTCGCGCTGTCACCGTCGGGGTTGTCAGCGGCGGCGGTAAAATGGACAAGGCGACGGCTCTCGAGCGACGCGGCAAATTCTTCCGGGTCGATGACCTGCTGCATGGCGTGGGAGTCGCCTTCGTCGGCGATCAGTGCGCTGTCGCTGAACGACTCGGCGGCAATCGCCTTGATGCGCTCGATGGTGTAGGAGGCGTCACGCACCCATACAGCGGCGTCATCCCGAAGGTAGGTGAGCAGCGACCCGCTTGACTGGCGCGCGACGTTGGAGGTGACGGCGATGCTGTCGAGCTTGCGCTCCGAAAGCTGGGTCTCGATGTTGAAAGCTCGTATCGACTCTATCTCGTCGCCGAAAAAGTCGATGCGAAACGGCTCCTCCGAGCTGTAGCCGTAGATGTCGAGTATTGAGCCGCGTACCGCGAAATGCCCCGGGTCATATACATAGTCCACCTCCTGAAATCCGTTGGTGCGGAGCCATTTTGTCGTCTCGGCGAGGTCGGCGGTGCCTCCGGTGGAAAGATGGAGTGTGTGCTCGTCGATTGTGTCGCGCGACGCTACCTTTTCGGCAAGAGCCTCAGGATAGGTCACGACAAATCGCAGACCGGGGTCTGACTCCCAGCGGTTGAGCACTTCGGTGCGCATGATCTGCGACGGTGGGTCGGGCTGTCCGTATTTTATGGCGCGCTTGTAGCCGGAGGGAAACATCAGCACCGAGCCCTCGCCGAGCATCCTCGACAGGTCGTGGTACAGGTAGCCCGCGTCATCAAGTGTGTCACCGATGACGAGTACCGGGGCGTCTCCGCTCTTTGACGGCAACGACCCCATGAGCATGGATGCCGACGAGCCGGCGAGTCCGTAAAGGGTGATGCGCTTCGAGCGCTTGTCGCCGAATGCCTTTTTTAAAGCCTCACGCCTTGCCGGAGTGAGCATTTTTTCACACAATTCTTCAAGCTCCATCTTGGATGTATTGGGCGTCACGCCCGATAGGTAGGGTTATTTTTTAGCGGGCGACAACAGCTTTTTGTAGCGCACCTTGTCGTTGAGCACCACGACGGCGGAGTCGAGCGTGGCGTCGCGTTTCAATGTCTCGATCACCTGACCTTTCTGGTGATAGTATCGCCTGATGATCTCGGTGGCGAGTATCTCCTCTATATCCTTGCGGTTGTTGTCAAGGTCGTGTCCGAGGTCATGCTTGAGCAAGCCTTCAAGCACGGCAAATTCCTTGCTGGTGGAGTCGTTCATGTAGCCCTCAATCTCTGCGGCTTTCTTCAGCGATTCAAGCATCTGCTCGCACACTTTGTCGTAATTGAACTTTTCGGGGTCGATAAACCGCTTGAAGTCATCAAATATCGAGTCGGTCATCTGCCACTGCTCTGCGTGGGCTATCTGCGGATGCTCGGCGGCATAGCGGGTGGCGTAGTCAAACGCCCAATTGTCGCTGACGATATTGTAGGTCAATCGGTTGACCTCACCGTAGTCAATGTCTATGTCGGGGGTTATGCCTCCACCGTCGCGCACCTCCCTTCCATGGGCGGTCTTAAACACGTTGGTCAGCGAGTCGGGGATACGTGCCACCGACCCGTCGGGATTGCGGCGGCTGTAGTCGATCGCCTGGATGAGACGTCCCGAGGGGATATAATATTTTGCGATTGTCACTTTCAGCACCCCGTCGTAGGGAAGGGGGCGGGTCGACTGTACAAGTCCCTTTCCGAATGAGCGGTTGCCGATAATCACGGCACGGTCAAGGTCCTGTAGCGCGCCGGCTGTGATCTCGGAGCTTGACGCCGATCCGCCGTCGATAAACACGGCAAGCGGTATTTCTGTATCGACCGGTGCGGAAGTGGTCTTGTAGACTTTCTCGTTGAGAAGTCCTTTACCACGGGTGCGCAGCACCTCGGTATTTTTCGGCACAAACAGTCCTACGATTTTCACCGCCGCCTCAAGCAATCCTCCGCGGTTGCCGCGCAGGTCGAGTACGATTGATTTCACGCGCGGATCTTTTTTCAGTTCTAACAGGGCGTTGCGCACGTCGGTCGCGGCCTTGTCGGTGAACGATGTGAGGTTGATATAGCCGATGTTGTCTCTCACCACCCCGTAGTAAGGCACTGCAGGGAGCTGTATCTTCTGGCGCGTGATGCCAAATGTCAGGATGGAGTCGGCGACGTAAGGGCGGCTTACCACGACCTTTACCGTAGTGCCGGCCTGTCCTTTCAGCTTTTCACTCACTTGTGCGCTGTGCCATGTGGTCACCGAATCGCTGTCGACCATTATGATGCGGTCACCGGGGCGAAGTCCCGCAACCTGTGCCGGACTGCCTTCGTAAGGCTCTGAGATAAACACCCCCTTGCCCGGCTTTTCGAGGATTACGGAGCCGATGCCTGCATATTCGCCGGAGGTCATCATCGTGATATCCTCCTGCTGCGATGCGGGGAAATATTCCGTATAGGGGTCTATGTCGTTGAGCATCGCCGCGATGGCGGTGTTGATCGACTTCTCCGCGTCGATGGTGTCGACGTAGTTGGTCTGCAGCTCTTTATAGAGCGAATTGAATATGTCGAGATTGCGGGTGATTTCCGCTTTATTGCTGCGGGTGGCGGCTATTGCCGACAGCGCGAGGACTGCGATAAAAGCCATTGCTCCGACGCGCCCCGGGAGTGAATTGCGATCCTTCTTCATCCTTTCTGTAAATTAAATTGCTAAGTTAGTTAATATTTATAACAATCAATTCTTAAATTTGTCTAAATCACCCCATAAAAATTAGCGACATTAAGATCCTTAATGTCGCTAAAAATAAATTTATTGTCGGTGTCAGAGCTTTTTGAGTACCTGGCAGGTGCGTGCCGGGAGGTAAAGCTTGAGCCAGCCTTTGCCATCTTTTGCATAAAGCTCGTCATGCTGGGTGAAGTGGTGCACGCCCTCGTCAATGTTGCCGAAGCCGCCATACTCGGGGTTGTCGCTTGACAGCACGACCTCGTATTCACCTTCGGGGGCGAGGAAGCCGTAGTCGCTGTAAGACTCAAACGGTGCCCAGTTGAACACAAACACGTAGTTGCCGCGCATGAACGCAAGCACCTGGTCGTCATCCTTGTCCCATAGTTTCACCACCGGCAGAGCCTGGAAATCGTAGATGTCGTCGACAAGGTGGATCATGGCGTTGTCAAAGGCGTTGAGCTCGCAGTAGCGGAGCTCCTTGCGGTCGACAAGATCCCACTGGCGGCGGGCATACTTGTAGCTCCATCCGTTGCCTTCGCGGGGGAAGTCGATCCACTCCGGGTGTCCGAACTCGTTGCCCATGAAGTTGAGGTAGCCGCCGTTGATGGTGGCGAGGGTTACGAGGCGTATCATCTTGTGCATCGCTATGCCTCGGTTGACGGCACCGTTGTCGTCGCCCTTTGTCATGTGCCAGTACATCTGGTCGTCGATAAGACGGAATATCACTGTCTTGTCGCCTACAAGCGCCTGGTCATGGCTCTCGACGTAGCTGATGGTCTTTTCGTCGGCGCGGCGGTTGGTGAGTTCCCAGAATATCGAGGTGGGGTGCCAGTCTTCATCTTTTTTCTCCTTGAGCATCTTGATCCAGTAGTCGGGGATGCCCATTGCCATGCGGTAGTCAAATCCGATGCCCCCCGCCTTTATAGGTGTGGCGAGTCCCGGCATGCCGCTCATCTCCTCGGCGATGGTGATAGCCCTGCGGTTTACCTCGTGGATAAGCTTGTTGGCAAGGGTAAGGTAGGTGATGGCGTTGGTGTCCTGACCGCCGTTATAATAGTCGCCATAGGAGCCGAATGCCTGCCCGAGTCCATGGTTGTAATATAACATGGAGGTCACGCCGTCAAAGCGGAAGCCGTCGAAGCGGAACTCTTCAAGCCAGTACTTGCAGTTGGAGAGCAGGAAGTGCAGCACCTGGTTTTTGCCGTAGTCGAAGCAGAGCGAGTCCCATGCGGGATGTTCGCGCCTGCCGTCTCCGTAGAAGTATTGGTCGTAGCTTCCGTCGAGCCTGCCGAGACCCTCCACTTCGTTTTTCACGGCGTGGGAGTGCACGATATCCATGATCACGGCGATGCCGCCCTCATGGGCGGCGTCGATAAGCGCTTTAAGCTCTTCGGGCGTACCGAAGCGGCTTGACGGAGCATAGAAGCTTGACACATGGTAGCCGAACGACCCGTAGTAGGGGTGTTCCTGGATCGCCATTATCTGGATGGTATTGTAGCCGTCCTCAATGATGCGGGGCAACACATTGTCTTTAAATTCGGTGTAGGAGCCTACGCCTTCACGCTCCTGCGCCATGCCTATGTGGCATTCGTAGATGAGGAGCGGGCGGGTGTCGGGGGAGAAGCGTTTTACTTTCCACTTATATGGCTTCTCAGGTGCCCACACCTGGGCTGAGAATATCTTGCTCTGTTCATCCTGTACCACGCGGTTGGCGTAGGCGGGTATGCGCTCGCCGGCACCGCCTTCCCAGCTTACTATCATTTTGTAAAGGTCGCCGTGGTGGAGGGCGTCTTTCTTCAACTTGATTTCCCACACTCCGTTGCCCACAGGCTTAAGTGCATATTTACGGTATTCTTTCCATCCGGAGAAGTCGCCGACAAGGGTTATTCCGGTGGCGTTGGGCGCCCATTCGCGAAACACCCATCCGGTCTCGGTGCGGTGAAGCCCAAAATAATTGTAGGCATTGGCAAATGCTTTCAACGATCCGTCGGCGGCGATGAGTTCTTTCTCTTTCTTCACGGCATCCTCATGTCTGCCGTTGATGGCGTCGGCATAGGGTTCAAGCCACGGGTCATTCTTGATGATGGATAATGTTGCCATAAGTCAATGTGGTTTTATATATACTTAATCAGGTTATGCTAAACAGCGATTACAAATCTAACAAATTAAATCCAACATTTCATCATGCCGAATGCTATTTCTTGCAGATAAATGTTAAACGATATGTTAATACCAGGTGATGCCGTTGGAGTACGATGAGCGTTTGTCGTACTTGAGATCCTGAAGAAGTGATGATTTTACGGAAATGTGGAAGTTGTAGCTCTTGTAGGGGCCTACCGGCACAAAGCTTGCGGTCATCGTGAAGCAATGCAGGTCGCGCGACACATTGCAGTTCATGTAGGCAAGCTTGTGGGTGTCGAAGTTGTAGCTCGCGCTGAAGCCGAAGTTCCAGTTTTTGGTGGGCTGGATGTTGCCCGAAAAGCTGAGGTTCTGCGTGATGCGCGGGTCATACTCCATCTTCTCCTTGTTGAAATTTCCGTAGCCGTAATTGATGGAGTAGTTAAACGTGAGACTCCAGGGCACTTCCCATTTCATGTAGCCGCCGTCGTTCATCTCCACCATGTTGCTTTCATTGTCTCTGTCACGGCGCCGGTTGTTATTGCCCGAGAAGTTGTCGCCCTCGTCATCGTCGGGGTCATAATCCTCGTCATCATCGCGACGGTTGCCGCGTTTGTCATCCTTCTTGTCTTTTTTCTTGAAGGTGTTGTTGTTGAAGGTGTAGGAGAATGACGTGCCGGTGTTGCGGAGTCGTCCGAGCCCCTTGCCTGCCTTCCAGCGCGGGATGTTGACGCGCACGGGGTTGCCCGACGAGTTGAGCTGGTAGGTGTATACGTCCCATGTCGCCGACAGGTTGAGATTGAAGTTTTTGACCAGACGTATGAGGATGGAGGTGTTGATATCGCTCCAGTTCATGGAGTCGGCGGCAAAGTTATAGCTTTGCGACACGGATAGATTTTCGATGAGTGATATTTTCTTCTCGCCTATACTGTCGTTGCTCTTTACCTTCATTTCAAGGTTGTTGGCGAGCGAGAAGCTGAGTGAGCCTGACTTGCCTTGTCCGGGAGTGCCGAATACTGCGTTGGGGAAGTAGGAATATTTGCGACTCATGGTTTCTCCGGCGGTATTCTGGTACTGATACTGTCCGTAATATCCGAAAAACGACGATGAGAAGTCGGGGTTTCCGGAAAATGATATCGAGGGTGTGAGTACGTGGCGTATCATCTTTACCTTGTCACCGAGAAATTTCATCGGTTGGTAGAAGCCGTAGAGCTTGGTGTCAAGCGACACTGATGCCTGGAAATCCCACACGTTGTAAAAGTTGTAGGAAGTGTCACACACCTCAGCCATCGCCGCGGGATCCCAGTGGCGGCGCACTTTTGTAGTGTACATACGGTCGGTAAGCTGCAATGACGGGGTGACATTTATGTATTTAAACACATTGAATGTGGCAGATATGGGCACCGAGTGTTTCATGCCGTTGCGCCAGTCTTTTACGAGGCTTTTGTGGATGAATTCATCTTGCTTGGCTGTGAGTGAGTTCTGGAGTATACCGGTATACGACATCTTGATCTTTTCGTACCATCTCTCCTTGCCTACGGCGCGCTTGCGCTTGAAGGGATAAAACTGCGACATCGTGGCGGTGATGTTGGGGAATGATACACTCAGAGTTGAGTCCTGTGTGCGCTGCGCGATGTTCATGGTGGTTGACAGAGACCACTTGGTGTTGGGGATGCGGTAGGTCAGGTTGACGGTAGAACTCTTGGTGTTTTCGGTGAATGAGTTGCTGTAATAGCTGTTGACATCGCTGCGGGTATATCCGCTGGTGGAGAAGTTGACGCTTGCCGACAGGTTCATGTTGGGGTTTGCCTTGGCATCCTGGCTATGGTTCCAGAGTATCTGGAAGTTGGTCTGCTTGGCGTAGTCGGGATTGCCTTTTTCTCCGTAGATGGTGGTGAGGTAGCTCATGTTGAAGCTTCCCGAAAACTTGTATCGCTTCACATAGCTCGAGCGTGCCGTAAGTCCCCATGACCCTTTGGTGTATATTTCACCGGTAAGGGCGAGATCCACGTTGTCGTTGATGGCAAAGTAATATCCTCCGTTGCTTAGATAGAAGCCGCGGTTGTAGTCGTCGCCGAAAGTCGGGAATATGACGCCTGACGAGTATTTTTCCGAGAAGGGGAAATAGCCGAAAGGCACGGCAAGGGGCAGCGGGAGTCCGGCAAGCACCATGTAGGCCGGGCCTGTCACGATGTTGCTTTTGGGCTTCACTTTCGCCTTGGTGAGCTGGAAGTAGAAGTGGGGATGTTCGTGATCGGAGCAGGTGGAGTATCTTCCGTCTTTAAGAAAATACTCGCCGTTTTCCATCTTTTTTGTCTGACCTCCTGTGAGATAGCCTTCTCCCTGCTCGGTCACGACATTGTTGATAAAGCCGCGTTGTGTCTTGAAGTTGAAGCTCATGTTTTCTGACTCGTAGTCGCCGCTTTTGTCGGTGAACACCGGCTTGCCGATCAACTCGCCCGTGGAATCGGGGCGACCGAGCGCATGCACGTTATTGGTAGCCATGTCCATCGCCACCTCCGCTGCCTCAAGCTTCTGGTCGCCGTAGGTGAGCACGGCGTCACCATACATAAACGCGCTGTTCTGTCCCACGAGTATCATTGAGTCTTTTGCCGAAAACTCTACTGTATTGTCCAGGTCGACCTTCTGGCGCCGTATGCGCGATTCGCGCGGCATGTCGGGCAATGCGGGAGGTATGATAGCCGCAGCTACCGAATCGGAGTCCATTTCACTGATGAGGGTGCGGTCATGGCGGTTGATACGGCGTGTAGCGTCAGCAATCGCCTGCGTGTCGGCGACTGCTGCGGTAGTATCGCCCGCTTCCGGAAGGCTTTCTTCTGCCACCCGCGACGGAAACGATGACGCCATGGCACTTATGGCACACAACAGCACTGCTGCTATTATATATATGTGAGAACGTCTCAATTGGGAATTTTCCTATAAATTCTGTGCAAAGATACTACTTGACTGCGTATTTAAAAAATTATCCACGCAAGTTTAGTGAATGTTAAAAACAAAAGATGTAACTTTATGTTATATTTTTTAAAAGAACTATTTATTTAAGTGGGACACATTATAAAAAATAAATTCATCCGACGTGTACTTAAAACGCTGATGTGGGTGTTGATAGTGATGCTGTTTATCCCGGCATTGCTATATGTGCCATTTGTGCAGGACTTTGTGAAAGACATAGCCCTGTCGCAGGTGGCAAAAAGCACCGGCATGACAATCGGGGTCGATCGGTTCAGGCTTAAATGGCCTCTGCGGGTAGAGCTCGGCGGGGTGACAGTGGTCGAGGCCCGGGGCGACACGATGCTGCGTGCGGGTGATGTCAGGTTGAATGTCGGCATGTTGCCGCTTCTGAAGCTTGACATTCATGCCGATGCGGATATAAGTGACGTGCGTTACCGGCTCGGCACGCCTGACTCGGTGATGTATCTTGTAGCCGACGTAAAGAAGTTTAAGCTAAATCCTTCATCCTACGATTTAAAAAATCAGCGTATCAATGTGAGTCGTGCCCGTCTTGACGGGGGCGATGTCACGTTGCTGTTCAACGGCGCTGACACTACATCGACTCCGGTCGACACCACCGCCTCCATGCCGCTGGTGATAAAGGCGGGATTAATCGAGCTTCGCGATATCCGATATCGGATGTCGATGCTCCCTACGATTGACTCGCTCGGAGCTGAAGTCCCGTATGCCATGCTTCGCGACGGGCTTGTGGATATGGGTAAAAAACGCATACATGCCGCAGCACTTCATGTCGACTCTGTGTCGGCTACCTATCTGACCCCTTCGCCTGAATGGCTGAAGGCTCATCCTGTCGACAGCACGCTTGTCGCCGCTGCCGATACAGTCTTGACTCCTTCCGACGAGATGTGGGTAATAACCGGCGATACCGTGAGCCTTACCGGCCGGCAGGCGGTATACGCGGTTAGTGGCGCGGTGCCTCAGCCGGGTCTTGATATGAATTATCTTCAAGCCAATGACATAGACATACGTGTCGATTCGTTCTACAACAAGGGTGTCTGTATCGATGTGCCGTTGAGGCGTCTTGCCGCCAAGGAGCGGTGTGGCATAAGCCTTGACGCGTCTGGGCGGTTTTCCATGGATAGCGTGGCGATGAAAGCGGAGCGTTTTAATATAACCACATTGTTTTCGCAATTTGATTTCAGTGCGATGATGGGAATGGGCGACTTTGCTTCCAATCCCGATTTACCGTTGAGTCTCAGAGCTATGGCTGAGGTCGGGTTGCCCGACCTTGAGATGGCGATGCCGGCAATGGCCCCGATGCTTAAGACCGTGCCGCGCTACAATGACATGAAACTTGATGCCGACGTCAGCGGTACTGTCTCTGATCTTGATATAGATATGCTTTCCGCGTCGCTTCCCGGTTATATGAACGTGGAGATGCGTGGTAATGTCACCGAGATGATGAATCCCGACAACATAGGCGGCAGGATAAATATTGAAGGAAATCTTAACAATGTAAATTTTGTTAAGCCTACGGTGCTCGAGGCAAAGCTTGCAAGGCAGATTAACATTCCTCCGATAAGGCTTGCCGGAAAGGTCGACATGAAGCGTGGGGCGATCAAGGGTAATCTTGATGCCTATACCGGCAACGGGGCTGTGCTGCTCAATGCCGCGTGGAACGGTCGGGTGGAGAGCTACGACGTCGATCTTGCAATGCGGGAATTTCCTGTGGCGTCGATCATGCCTGAACTTGGTGTAGGCAATGTGTCGGCGACAGCTCTTGTAAAGGGGCGGGGATATGACCCGCTGTCACCACGCACATCTATTGATGCTCGGATTGATGTCACGGCAGTGGAATACCAGAAGGTGACTTACTCTGATCTCCGGCTGTGGGCGCAACTTGATAGCGGCAATGTTGATGCCGGCTTGATGTCTATGAACCATGATGCCAATTTTGACCTTACCGTTGCCGGCGCTATTTCGAAAGATACTTATGAGGCGCGTTTTGAAGGAGATGTGCGCAATCTTGACCTTATGGGTCTGAAAATGTCATCTACGATGTCAAAGGGGTCGTTTGCGATAGAGGGCACGGGCAGAATGGTGCCAGGTCTTAATATCATTGACGCCGATGTAAAGATTACTGATCTTTTATGGGAGATGCCCGATATGACTCTCTCTACCCCGGAGATTGACGCCTCGCTCGCTTCCAATGACTCCACCATGACCGTCAAGCTCGACAATGAGTCGCTCAACACCATACTTATCGCGGAATGCCCGCTCGATTCCTTCACGTCGCGGATTACCTCGACTATGGCTATCCTTGACCGGAATATAGCGGCAAAGCGTATTGACATCGACTCTATCCAGAAGTCGCTCCCGCCTTTTGTACTTGACCTGCATTCCGGGTCGCGGAGCATACTGTCCGGGCTGCTTGAGCCGTCAAAGACATCGTTCCGGTCTCTGAATCTTAACGTGCGCAACGATTCGCTCATGCGCATGACAGCCGATGCTCTCGGCATAGCCGTGGGTGACACGCGTATTGACACGGTGAAGATAAACGCCTTCCAGCACAGGAAATACCTTGTGTTCCGTGGGGCTATGAACAATCGGCCCGGTACATTTGACGACTTTGCCCATGTAAATGTGTCCGGATTTATCGCCAATGAGAATCTTTCGGTGTTTGTCAACCAGTCGAATATCAAGAATGAGACCGGCTTCAAGCTTGGCGTCAACCTCGCGGCTGCCGACTCGGTGATCACAATGCGCATGACCCCGCTTAAACCTGTGATCGGATATAAGACATGGAGTATTAACTCCGATAATATAATAAGCGTCAACCTGCTGAAGAAGCATATTGATGCCAATCTTAACCTGACAAACGGTGACAGCCATCTGAAGATTTTCACCGAGCATGCCGACGGCTCGGAGCATCAGGAGGATATCGTGGTGAATGCTTCCGGTATTCAGCTTGCCGACTGGCTGTCGCTGTCGCCTTTCGCTCCTCCGGTAACGGGTGTGGCGGGTGCCGACATACGCCTTGGATGGAACGCCGAGGAAAAATCCATTTCCGGCAATGGCAATGTATCGCTTGACGACTTGTCTTATGGTGGAGAGCGTGTGGGGTCGTTCCTGTTTGATGTGGGACTTGCCACCGATGTATCCGGTGTTGTCAATGCCAGCACATCCCTTATGGTCGACAGTGTAAAGGTGATCACGGCTGTCGGTACACTTAACGACAGTACGGCCGCCAATCCGTTCATGCTTGACTTCTCGATGATTCATTTCCCCCTCCGCATAGTCAATCCGTTCCTGCCGCCCGGAGTGGCGAGCCTGAGCGGTATGCTTAACGGTCAGATGGATGTCACGGGAACCATTGCGTCACCTACGTTCAACGGGTACCTCGACTTTGATTCGACAGCCGTTATGGTCGACATGATAGGCACGGCGTTCCGTTTCTCGGAGGAAAAGATACCTGTCGACAGCAATGTCGTGAGATTTGACAACTACACGATTTCAGCAAAAAATGACAATCCTCTGTATATCAACGGTACTGTCGATATGAAAAATATCACATCACCGGTAATCGACCTTGATATGAAGGCGCGTAACATGATGATTGTCAACTCGAAGAAGAAAAAGAGCGTGGATGTCTACGGCAAGGCGTATATTGACCTTGACGCCTCGGTCGACGGCAACCTTGACTTCATGCGTGTCAATGCGCGTCTTGACCTTCTTGAGGGCAGTAATGTGACATATGTTATAAACACCGTCACCGACAATCTGAGCGGACTCGGAGCTTCGGATGATGACATGGTGCGCTTTGTGCAGTTTGCCGATACTGCGGCTGTAAACCTTGCCGATACAGTCTCTAACACCGGTATGGCGATGATGCTTGACGCGCAGCTCATAGTATCGCAGGGTACTACCATCAATGTCGACATCTCGGCAAACGGTCAGGATAAGGCACAGATACAGGGTACGGCTAATCTCAACTTCTCCATGTCGCCATTCAGTGACATGCGTCTCACAGGGCGATTCAACCTCGACAACGGATTTGTACGGTATACCCCGCCTCTGATGTCGCAGAAGCTGTTTAACTTCGAGAGTGGAAGCTATGTGGCGTTTAACGGTGATATGATGAATCCTATCCTAAACCTGCACGCCCATGACACGATGAAGGCTAATGTCACGGAAAGCGGACAGGATTCCCGTCTGGTCAATTTCATTGTGTCTCTCAATGTGACAGGTACGCTCAACAACATGGATGTCGGGTTTGACCTGGCGACTAATGATGACCTTACCGTGCAGAACGAGCTTGAGACAATGAGCCCCGAACAGAGGGCTAATCAGGCTATGAACCTTCTGCTTTACAACGTGTACACCGGTCCCGGCACCAAGGCGTCGGCAAACCTGAGTGGCAATCCGCTCTTCTCGTTCCTGACCTCGAGGCTCAACTCCTGGGCGGCTAACACGATAAAGGGTGTCGACATAAGCTTCGGCATAGACCAATATGACCGCACCGCCGACGGTGCGACGTCGACCACAACGAGCTACAGTTACCGCGTGAGCAAGTCATTGTTCAATGACCGCTTCAAGATAGTGGTTGGCGGTAATTATTCAACTGATGCCAATATGGATGAGAATTTCTCGCAGAATCTTATCAACGATATCTCTTTCGAGTACATGCTCAACCGCAGCGGGTCGATGTATGTGAGGCTGTTCCGCCATGTCGGGTATGAAAGCATTCTTGAAGGCGAGGTGATACAGACCGGTGTCGGATTTGTATACAGACGCAAGCTTGCATCGTTGCGCGACATATTCCGGTTCCGCCGCAGTCAGGCTTTGGTGCAGGATGCCGTTGTGCCGGCGGTCAATAACTCTTCAAATGACAAAAAGGATGAAGACAAGACTGAATGATATTTTTTCTCAATACGGATTTATGCCGCTGGTTGCCGTGCTGTTGTTTATTGCGGTAGGTCTCGGCTCGTGTTCAACTACCAGCCGTCTGGGCAAGGATGATGTGCTTTATACCGGAGTAAAAAAAGTGTCGATTATACCTGCCGAGGGTGAAAAGGTGCCTGACGGTGTTAAGGAAAAAATCAACACGGCAGTGAAGGTGCAGCCCAACGGTCTGAAGATTATGGGTATGAACCTGCAATGGATTCCTATCGGGTTATGGACCTATAATCATATGAGCAACCCTGAGAAAGGGCTTAAACACTGGCTTTACGAGAAGTTGGTGCAGGATCCGGTGCTTATTAGCGATGTGCGGCCGGAGTTGCGCACAAAAATGATAGAGAGTATGCTCGGTAATTCAGGCTTTTTTCGGAATAATGCTACATATGAACTTGTCTACAGCAAGAAAAATCCCAAGAAGGCAAAGATTTCCTATACGATAGAGACCGGTCCGGCTTATCTCCTTGACTCGATAGAATATCTTCCTGACACATGCCATCTCTATCATAAAATCGACTCGATAGCAAAAACCAATCCGTATCTCCGCAAAGGGGAGCGATATACGACCGACTCGCTGAGTGCGGCGCGCACCCGCATTGCCAATTCTCTTCGCAATCTGGGATATTATTTTTTTCTGCCGGAATATATCGAGTATCTTGCCGACAGCACCATAACCAGGGAACGGATTGCGTTACGCCTGTCCATCGCCCGTAATGTCCCCGGATTTGCGATGCAGCGTTACCGTACAGGCGATGTTACTGTCTACGTCAACCGCAACCAGGGTGGCGGCACTCCCGACACTATACAGACACCGAGGGCGACGGTCGTACAGATGAAACCCTCAAAACTGCGCACGGCTATAATCCCGGAGTGTGTCACGTTCAGGAAAAACAAATATTTTTCTGTGCGCGACATGAACCGCACACAGACCTACCTCTCGCGACTCGGCATATTCAACTATATCAATATTCAGGCGATTCCCGACACTTCATCCGTAGAACCTAAACTGAATGTTTTGGTCGAGTGTACGTTTGACGCGCCGTATGAGGCGAGTATCGAGGCAAATGTATCGTCGAAATCCAACAGCTACCTCGGTCCGGGACTCACTGTCGCGGTCACCAACCGAAATCTTTTCGGTGGCGGCGAGCAGCTTCGCGTGGCTCTGACAGGATCTTATGAATGGCAGACCGGACATGACCGCAGCTCTCTTTTCAATAGTTATGAGGTCGGTATAAATAGCTCGCTTGCATTCCCGCGTATACTCGCCCCAAGGTTTATAAGGCTTTCGAGGCGCAACCTTAATTGGACACGTTTTACGCTTAACGCCGACTTGTTGAACCGCCCGCATTACTTCAATATGGCGCAGTTCAGCGCGTCGATGAACTATGACTGGCAACTCAGGAAATATTTTACCTATACCTATACACCGCTCAAGCTTACATATACCAAAATGATGCGTACTACAGCGGCATTCGACTCAATCATAGGGGCAAACCCGGCGGTAGGGCTGAGCTTCCGTAACCAGTTTATCCCGCAGATGGCTTGGTCGATGATTTATGACCGACGCATCAACCGCAACAATCAGATCAATGTGCAGGCGTCGATACAGGAGGCGGGCAATATATGCTGGGCTTTGTGGAGGGCATGTGGCGTCAAGGGGGAGAAGAAGCTTTTCGGCATGCCCTTCTCCCAGTTTGTGAAGGCTACGGCTCAGGTTGTGTATTCCCGTCGCTTTCATTCCGAAAACTGGCTCGTCACTCGAATATACGGTGGTATCGCCCATGCCTATGGCAATGCTTCCGAGGTGCCTTACAGCGAGCAGTTCTATGTCGGTGGTGCCAATTCGGTCAGGGCGTTCACTGTCAGAAGTATCGGCCCGGGAAGCTATCACCCCGAGGGGAGCGGGTCAAATAATTTTGACGAGACCGGTACATTTAAGTTTGAGTTTAATGTCGAGTACCGTTTCCGCATCTACGGTCCGTTGCACGGAGCGGCATTCCTTGACACCGGAAATGTATGGCTTTTGAAAAATGATCCCTCACGCCCCGGTGGAAAACTTGACGGCAAGCGCTTCTTCAAGGATCTTGCCGTGGGTACGGGTGTGGGGCTGCGCGTCGACATCAGCATGCTTGTGATCCGTGGCGACCTCGGCATCGGCATTCACGCTCCTTACGACACAGGAAAGCGCGGCTACTACAATATGACCTCATTCAAAAACTCCCTCGCTTTCCACCTTGCCATCGGCTATCCCTTCTGATATGTTATATTATTTCTTATATATGAAAAAAGCCCGGGTAACCGGGCTTTTTTATGATAGGAGTAATTGATCTTTATTTTTTGCTTCGGTTGCGCCAGAGGGCGGTCATGTCTTCGAGGGTCTTGCCCTTGGTCTCAGGCACAAGCTTGTAGACGAAGATTGCCGCGATCACGCAGATTACGCCATAGAGGGCGTAGGCAAACATGTGACCGAATCGTGCGCCCATATCGCCAAGCTCCATGTTGTACATAGGCACGAATGTGCTTGATACGATGAAGTTGAATATCCACTGGAAAGCAACGGCTATCGCCACTGCCGCGCCACGGATGGTGTTGGGGAAGATTTCGGCGATGAGCACCCAGCAGATAGGTCCCCATGAGAACATGAACGATGCCGAGTATACCATGATACTGAGTACCGGGATTATCGGTGCCACTCCGTCGACAAGGTTGGATAGGGCTACACCGAGTGCGCCGATAGCCATGCCTATAGAACCCCAGATGAGGAGCGGCTTGCGACCGAATTTCTCCACGGTAAATATTGCCACAAGGGTGAAGCTGATATTTACGATACCCATGATGATTGTCTGTACCATCGGGTTGCCCATGTTCATTGACTCGAATATGCGCGGTGCGTAGTAGAGCACGGCGTTGATGCCGACTGCCTGTTGGAATACAGAGAGCATGATGCCGACGAAGATTACCATGACGCCGAATGAGAAGAGGCGCTCGCTCTTGACGTCGACGGTCGACTTGATCTCACTAAGGATTTCGCGGGCTTTCTTGACACCGTTGATGCGAGAGAGTACGCCGAGTGCTGTCTCATCCTTGCCGATAAGGGCGAGATAGCGTGGTGATTCCGGCACAAGGCATACAAGAAGGGTAAATGCGCCTGCTACGAATGCCTCGCTGCCAAACATGTAGCGCCAGCCTGTCATGATGGTCCATGCGTCGGACCCTGACACTACGATATAGATGTTTTCGGCGGTCTTTTCGATAATCGGATTGGTGTGGTCGCCGAGGATAAGGAAGTTGACGAAGTATACGACGAGCTGTCCGAAGATTATGGCAAACTGATTCCAGGACACAAGGGTGCCTCGGATGTTGGAGGGGGCGACCTCGGCGATGTACATCGGGCAGATTGCCGAGGCAAGTCCTACACCGACACCACCGAGTATACGGTAAAAGTTAAATGCGTAGAGAAGGCTCATTGACGGTTTGCCCTTCTCGAAGAACATAAATTCGGGATAATATGATCCGAGTGCCGACAGGAAGAAGAAGATACCTGCGAGAATGAGTGATTTTTTTCTGCCTAATTTGGTGGCGCAGATGCCTGACAGTGCGCTACCGATGATGCAGCCGAGCAGTGCGCTCGATGATGTGATTCCGTGGATCACGTCGGTGTATACGAAGTCTTTTGCTCCTAAGAAAAATGCCTGGAGTCCTTTCTCGGCTCCCGAAATGACTGCGGTGTCGTAACCGAAGAGGAGTCCGCCGAGCACAGCCACGAGCACTATCGAGAATAGATAGGCTTTACTTCCTTTTTCAGGGTATTCCATATTCATGATATTTTAGAAATGTGATAATACAACACTATGACAAAGCCCTCTGCGGGCTTCGTCATAGTGTAGATAGGTCAGTTGTCTAAATAGCCACAGGCTATCGCTTAACAGCTGTAAAGTGCAACGATTGCCTCGTAGAGCTCCTGCTTGCCGCTGGTCTGCTTGGGCTCGCCGTTAGCCTTGGCGTATTCGTAAACCTGCTCGAGGTTGAGGGCTCCGTTTTCAAATTCCTTACCCTTGCCGCCGTCAAATGAAGCGTAACGCTCTGCGAGCATCTTCTTGTAGGGTGACTCCTCGAGGATAGCGGCTGCGTTTTCAAGAGCGCGTGCCATTGCATCCATACCGGAGATGTGGGCGATGAAGATATCTTCGAGGTCGGTAGAGTTACGACGGGTCTTGGCGTCGAAGTTGGTACCGCCGTTGCCGAGTCCGCCGTTGCGGATGATCTGCATCATAGCCTGGGTAAGCTCGTAGTTGTCGATGGGGAACTGGTCGGTATCCCAGCCGTTCTGGTAGTCACCGCGGTTAGCGTCGATAGAGCCGAGCATGTGGTTGTCTACAGCCACTGCGAGCTCATGCTCGAATGTGTGACCGGCAAGGGTTGCGTGGTTTACCTCGATGTTTACCTTGAAGTCCTTGTCAAGATCGTGAGCCTTGAGGAAGCCGATCACTGTCTCGGTGTCCACGTCATACTGATGCTTTGAGGGTTCCATGGGCTTCGGCTCGATAAGGAATGTGCCGGTGAAGCCTTTTGAACGGGCGTAGTCGCGAGCAAGACGGAGCATCATGGCCAGGTGCTCTTTCTCACGCTTCTGGTCGGTGTTGAGGAGTGACATGTAACCTTCACGGCCGCCCCAGAACACATAGTTGGTACCGCCGAGGGCGATAGTTGCGTCGATGGCGTTCTTGATCTGAACGGCTGCGCGGGCAACTACGTCAAAGTCGGGGTTGGTGGCTGCGCCGTTCATGTAGCGGGCGTGACCGAATACATTGGCTGTACCCCAAAGGTTCTTGATGCCGGTCTCTGCCATCTTAACCTTGAGATAGTCTACGATTTCCTTGAGGTTGTGCTCATATTCCTCGATAGAGTTGCCTTCGCTTACGAGGTCGATATCATGGAAGCAGAAATATTCGATACCCATCTTCTGCATGAACTCGAAGCCTGCGTCAGCCTTCTGCTTTGCGATGGTAACGGCGTCGGTGCCTTCGTTCCAGGGGAATTTCTTGGTTGTGCCGCCAAACTGGTCGCCACCTTCTGCGCAGAGAGTGTGCCACCATGCCATAGCAAACTTCAACCAGTCTTTCATCTTCTTGCCGAGAACTACCTTTTCAGGATCATAGTAGTGGAAAGCCATGGGATTCTTGCTGTCCTTGCCTTCAAACTTGATTTTGCCGATACCGGGAAAATACTCTTTTGTTGCCATTGTTTATTTGTTTTAAAGTTTTGGTTAATATATTTGGATTGTTTCTGTCGTTGTTATCAGTGGAGATACATTTCAAGACGCTCCTTCCAGAGGTTGTAGGCGTCTACATATGCCTGACGGTCGGCGGCTACCGGCTCGATCACCTCTATGCGGTCGAGTGTGGCAAATGCCTCGTTGTTGTCGGCATAAATGCCTGCGCCGATACCTGCGCCTTTTGCCGCGCCCACCGAGCCGTCGGTGTCATACAGCTCTATGGTGGCGCCGCTGATGCCGGCGAGGGTCTCGCGGAAGAGCGGGCTGAGGAACATATTGGCATGTCCGGCGTGGATTTTCTTTACTTCCATGCCGAGGCGCTCCATTATCTCGATGCCGTATTGGAATGAGAATACGATGCCTTCCTGGGCGGCGCGCACAAGATGATGCTTGCCGTGGCGGATGAAGTTGATGCCGTGGATCGAGCTCCCGATCTCGCGGTTCTGGAGTACTCGCTCAGCACCGTTGCCGAAAGGAAGTATCGACACGCCTTCGCTTCCGATGGGGGCTTTTGCCGCGAGGTCGTTCATCTCGGCGTAGCTGATGCCTTCGGGGGCCACGTTGCGTTTCATCCAAGAGTTGAGGATGCCGGTGCCGCTTATGCATGCCATGATGCCGAGACGGGTCTGATCCGGAGTGTGGTTGACGTGGGCAAAGGTGTTGACACGCGACTTGGTGTCATAGTTTACCTCGCCGTTGACGCCGTATACTACACCGGAAGTGCCGGCGGTAGAAGCGATTTCGCCCGGATTGAACACGTTGAGCGACAGCGCGTTGTTGGGCTGGTCGCCTGCGCGGTAGGTCACCGGTGTGCCTTCGGCGATGCCGAGGTCGGCGGCGGCTTCTGCGGTCACATGGCCCTGTACGGCAAATGTAGGCACGATCTCGGGGATGATGTCGCGGCTGAAGCCGAGATATTCAAGAAGGAAATCGGCTACGTCGCCGGTCTTGAAGTCCCAGAGCATTGCCTCGGAAAGTCCGGAGATTGTGGTGCACACGCGGTCAGTGAGTCTCATGGCGATATAGTCGCCGGGAAGAAGTATCTTGTCGATCTTTTCAAACAGTTCCGGCTCGTGCTCCTTCACCCATGCAAGCTTGGTGGCGGTGAAGTTGCCCGGCGAGTTGAGGATGTGGCTGAGGCACTTTTCCTCGCCGATCTCCTTGAATGCCTTTTCTCCGTAGGGCACTCCGCGGGAGTCACACCAGATAATCGCTGGGCGAAGCACATTGCGCTCCTTGTCGATACATACAAGCCCGTGCATCTGGTAGGAGATGCCGATCGCCTTGATATCTTTCGGGTCGACGCCCGATTCTTTTAGAATAGCCTCGGTCGACTGCTTAAGGTGTCCCCACCACTGGTCGGGGCGTTGTTCCGCCCATCCCTGCTTGTGGGAGATTATCTCAGCCTCTACCTTGGGATAGAATGCTGTCGACACACATTTGCCTGTCTCTGCGTTTACCAGGCTCGCCTTTACCGACGAACTGCCTATGTCGTAGCCTAATAGATACATTGCGTTTATTTTGCTTTATGATTAGTTTATTATCGTCTGTGTTGGTTGTATATCTTTCGGTCAAACTTGTAATAGCGCGCCGCCCTGTGAGCCACCCCTGTCTCTCGCTCCTCAAGGGGGATGACGTAGTCCATCATCGCTATTTTCTTGTGGAAGTTTCTCACGTCTATCTCGCGGTCGTAGATCACCTCGTAGAGCGTCCTGAGCTGAGCGGCGGTGAACTTACGTTGCAACAGGTCAAACATTACCGCCGGATTTACGTCGATTACCCTCCGTATAAACTCGATTGCCTCTTTTACTATAAGGTTATGGTCAAATGCAAGGTCGCGGATGTCGGGAAGCGCCACCCAGCATGACTGGTGTTCGTCAAGCGACTTGTCAAGCGCCTTGTCGATCTTTACCAACGCGAGATAGCCGATGGTGACGATGCGCTCCACATGAGCTTTTTGGGCGCGCTCAAGCCAATGGATGTCCCGCGGGTCGCGCGTGCGATCCTTCGAGCCGAATGCCTTGAACTGCATGAGGTTGACCGATTTAAGCCCGGTCAGCTCCCGTAACACGCGCTTTGCCGCCTCGTCAAGGTCCTCATCTTGATAGATTAGGCTTCCCGGAAGCTTCATGTCATGATATTCCTTGCCGTCTTCCACGCCATGGCGGTTGACGAGCAGCAGTTTAAGCTGCTCTCCGTCAAACCCGATGACCACGCAGTCGACCGAGATGTGGTTGTTTGCCAGCGGCGGATATGAATGACTGTCTTGCACTGTAGGTTGGTAAAAAGTGTTTTTAACAATGCAAATATAGCGATGCTTTCTGTAAATCCAATACTATTTTATATGTTATAAAGCATTGTTTTTGATGCTTTATAGTTATCGTAGATGATACAATATCCATAACTGCCTTATTGTAAGCAATACAATAACAAAAATCATCCATAAGTTAAATAATGTTAACATGATGAGCTCGCCATTCCTTTTGCATTGATTTTATTATCTTTGTGATGTTGAATGTCTCGCAGGACCCGTAGAGGCGGGATAGCGGGCAGGAAATATACATATTTATTAAGAAGCGTTTATCACGCGCTTTATTCTTGACCTTACAGAACTTCGCAACTTCTAATCTCGATCAGGAATGGGGCAACGGTAGATGCCACTTGGGTATGGACAGCAGTCTCCGGAATGTGTGTGAACACGATTCGGAGTCATATCAGTTCATATTTGCGTGGGTTCTGCGTTGCTCGTTCTTTCGAGATGGGCAATGCGAAGGCCTTGTAAGGGAGAACGGGCAGAGGTAAGATTCCCACGCTTCGTGTTTTTTTATTACGTCTCGACCGGGAATGCGGGACATTGATAATAAACCGCGACATCATGAAATTGTCAAAGATCTTATTCATCGCATGCGCCTTGATGATTGCCGCTCCTGCGCCGGCGGATGCACAGTTCAACAAATGGAAGGAAAAGGCTAAAGAAAAAATTAAGAAAGGGAAGGAAAAAATCGAGCAGGCTACCGGTATAACCGGATTACCTGGACTTCCGAACGATAAAGGACCTTCGCAACGAGATGGTGTGGGGCGCTCTGTCGGTGATAATGTCACTAATGACGCGACTTCAGGCTCATCCTATAAGAAAAATGATGTTAAGGAAGTGTCAAGCTGGCGTGAGTCATCTGCTATGCCTGATGAATACTCCCTTAATACGCCCGAGGGGCTTGGGATGGTGCATGCCGCGACATTTGGCTCTGCGTTTACCGATCTGAGAGGTGTCTACCATGAGCCTAAGGAGACTTCATCGACAATTCATCTTGTCATTGATGATGATAAGCCCAGTTTCAGTGACTTTTACGATGGGGTGGCGTATGTCACATATTATAATGGCAAGTCGGTGTCGTTTTACATCAATGAGCGAGGGGAAAAGTTGTTTGACTCTAACGTTCATGAGTCTGACGATGCTAAGATGCCCCGATTCTATAAGGGGCGTGTCTTGGAGATCCCCGGCTTTAGGGAAAATAATCCGAATGTCATGATTCGTGACAAGCAGGGAAATGTCGTAAAGGAATTTAATACGGCTTTCGCATCGCCATATTTTGTAAATGGTATTGCGGCTATTGGCTTGGATAATGGGTTTGGGAAAGGTAAGTCAGTGAAATTCATCGACACTAACGGCAATTATATACTTGACAACCTGACCATAAATATACCTGCTTCAAGCAATGTGAGCCTTGATAATGTTTTGGAGGTTGCTGCCCGTGAGGAAAAAGAGGGGCTTACTGCTTTTCCTGCCTGGGACTCTGCGGCACAGACTATTCTGTGGGGATTTCGCAATGCTGCAGGAAATGTGGTGATAAAGCCCAAATATCAGGCAATCACGGATTTCAGTGACGGGATGGCTAAATTCTATGCCGATGGTAAATGGGGATTTATTGATAAATCAGGCAGGGAAGTCATCCCTGCGTCATTTTCAATAATGCCCTCTGATTTTGATTCGGGTATGGCTCGCGTGCTGACGGTAAATGATGACGCCTACCTTATTGACAAAAGCGGTAAAAAGGTAAGAGGACCGATATCCATTCATGCAAAGGATGGTAACGAAAACTATATCTCTCCGTTTTTTGACGGACATGCGATTATCGGATATGGTTTTGAGGGGATGCACGGTCATTATTGTCTGGTTGACCGGTTTTTCAATAAAAAGGCATGGTTTCGCCCGGGAATTCCTATGTTTTGGTCGACTCCTGTGGGCGTCCTTGACGGAAAGCTTTATATAAAGGAAGGACCGGGGCGCAATTGGTGGATGCTTGACCCTAATACATGCGATCTGTTGATGGATGCCTTGTCTGAGCCGTTTGTCAATGGCTATAGCCGATATGATGGTCAATCCGGACATGGATTTGTAGACGAGAACTTCAATTATGTAATAAAGTTTGAGGAAAACGAATTTTAATCTATACAATTAATGGATATAAGAAAAATACGCTTGTCAGTGGCGGCTGCTTTGTTGGCTTTGACTTGTGCTACAGGTAATGCCGCGTCAGTGGCTGTGAACTCGGCAACTGTTGACAATGTCGGGCTTGATGAACTTTTCTTCCGCCTTGGTGACGATCTCATTCTGGAACATTCGGGCATGTGCATTAAAGGCTATGTAAATGTTTCTGTTCAAGGGCTACGTGGTAAAAGGCTTTTTTGTATGGTAGAACCGATAGTCAACGGCTCCATGATGGAGGATCGCAACGGCGCATGTAACGCAATCTATGCTTTTACTCCTACATCGGCGTCATATACCGGAAAAGTGGCATTTGCGTTCCCATATAATTGGACAGGATTGACCTTGAACAGCAAGGTTACTGATCTTGACATAAAAATCCAGGTATCGATACTGGATATGACTTCTAAAAATCCTGTTATGGTGGAGAAAACTCTTGATATTGACGATAGTAATACCCGGATAGATCCCAATCGTATTGCCGGAGATGGTCTGGGCAGCATGCTTGGTGCGTTGTTCGGTGGGGGTGACGGGTCGGTGACATGCACTTTGTGTGACGGTACGGGACTCTGTCCATTCTGTGACGGTGACGGATTCATCGATCCCTCGCTATGCCGAAAATGCTCACGCCATCCCGGAATATGCCGTCGTTGTCATGGCAATGGTGAAGAAGAAATCGAGATAAGGGAAAGTGGCGGCTGGTTCTGACCTATAGCCGCCTCGTTGGCAACAGTCACACTTTGACCGTCACATATTAGCCCCGTTACAGCATTCACAGGCTGCATTCGGGGCTATTTCCTTCTCACTCGTTTGGGTATTATTTTGTTTATCTCGCGGAGGGCAAGCGGGGGAACAGGAAGCTCCGGCAGTAGCTCGGCCATGCGGTTTTCCATTCCGAGAGCCCTGAGCAGGGCTATGAAATTGCCGAGTGACATATTGGAATTGGCACCTTGCTCAAAGTGGCTTATGGTGGTGTAGCCCACTCCCGACTTGCACGCAAGTTCCCTTTGGCTCATTCTTGCCGCGAGGCGGTATTCCTTTATTCTTGCCGCGAGAATATCAACGATATCCTTGTTGGTGATATATTTTTCTTCAAACATAGTTTAATCCGAGGATAGTTAATCGCAAATATAGCTATAAATATCCATATATGAAACTATATTGTGTGGGATTTGATTTATTTACCGGAAGATTGCGCCGTCAATGCTGATTTGGGTGCGGTAGGGGATTGCCTTGGGCGAGCGCGGGATGACGCGGGTGGAGTGGTGGTAGTAGGCTTGTTGCCGGTCCCACAACGGAACGCTATCTGGCGCGTCTCCCCCGGCGGTATTGTGCAACTGAGGTTGACACTGCGGCGGTGGAGCATCTCGCCGTTGACTGTCAGATAGATGATAGTCACGCTCAGCATCGTGACGGTGGAGTTGCTGCGGTTGGTCACAAACATTGTTTCCTGTCCCGAGCGCAGCGGCTTGTCGTAGTCGCTGACGGTGACACTGTCGGCTGCGGGCGTGAGCTGCGAGGCGTCGACGGCGGTAACCGTGTTGCCGGCGGCAGGTTTCAGCCCGCGGCGTGTGGTCTTTGTGTCGGCATGTAGTTGTATGAGTCCGGCGGCAAGAATTGTCAGGATTATTACAGTTAGTCGCATGGCAGTCGATCGGTTACAGGTATACAGGCTCTATCGGTCCGCTGACAGGCATCGGGTAGATTCTCACGCAGCCGTCAAGGTCGCGCGGATTGTCCTCGCGCGTGTATATTCCGAGGCGGGAGATATAGGGGAGCAGCCGCCAGAATCTCACTTTGATCTTCAGCCCGTGCTTGTGAAAACTCAGATGGCTGTCATCGGTGAGCGTGAGAGTGAATTTCTTGGGCTTCAGAAGCCGGCTGCCGCCGTCGCTGTCGGTGTAGATGGTGGCGGAGTAGCTTCCGCGCTTTGCGGTGGGTGAAAGATAGCCCATCACCGTGCCGGGGAGTACCGACCTTACGGGAGAGCGCATGATCACCATACGGTAGCGCGTCGCGGCGTCAACTGCCGGCGAGTCGCCGTGGTCGCGCTCAATTACAATGGTGGCGCCGTCGGCTGTAAACTGCCAAATCCCTTCGATTGTGTGGAGCGGAGAGGCTGCGAGGCGTGATTTTACGGCATCACGCTCGTAATCGCGCATGGGAAGCCGGTCGGCGGCGTTAATTGCCGGGATAAGCAGCCCGGCAATCAGCAAGGTGAGGAGGAGTCGCATGTGGTGGAGGATCAGATGGTTTTAAACTGGTATTGCAAGCCGAAGCTTAGTATCTCTTTTAGCTGCCACTTATGCCAGCGGGTGGTATCTACGGCGGGTTGGCTGGAGTCGTAGCGCAGATGCACGTAGAGTTGCGTCGACAGGTAGCGGTTGATGGAGAAATTGATGGTGTTTTCCCAGTCGCCCTGTACATAGTCGTAGTCGGTGAACACGAACAGGCGCGACAGGTAGGAGATGTTCCACACAATGTCCCACGCGAGTTTTACTTCGGCGTTGCTACCGACCTCGCTTACCGAGTGACGCCCCTCGGTGATGCCGAAGTTGGTGACCGGGATGCGGTGGCTTGTCGACATCTTCAGGTTGTAGGAGAGCGGGGCTATCGACACGTCGACCTTGAACTTTTTCTTGGGGTTGGTGTAGTTGTAGGTCATACCGAGACCGAGATTAAGCTCACCCGGCGATAGGAATGCCGCCTTCATGTCGTTGGAGTTTGGGGGATAGCTGTTGAGGAACTGTGTCTTGAACATCCCGTTGAGCGAGTAATACCAGTTGTTGAACGCCTTTAAGCCGAGCGTACCGTTGAACTGGAAAAGATCCTCGCTTATGGTGTAGTTGTGCACCTCGTCTTGCGGCGCGCTGGCTATGGCGAGCTTGTACTGGGTGGTCGCCTCGGCTATTAGGTTGGGGTGAAACTTGTTGTTTAGCTTTACGTTCCACCTTACGTTGCCGATCATGTTGATATTGTTGTTGCCTCCCTGATACCAGTTGGGGCTGATGTAGGCTTGCGAGAACTGGAGGCTCGCGCTGAAGTCGTGAAGCCAGTTGCGGCGAGTAATGTCGAGCTGTGTGACTTCCGACAGTATCGTAGTCTCGACCGGGGCGGTGACAATCTCCTCCTCGATGGTGATAATCGACTGCTGTGGGTCGACTGTCGCCACATATTTCTTTGGAGGGGAGGGAAGGGTATTGATGTTGTAGCGCACAGCCCTCGGGTTGTGGATCATGTAGCTTTGCTTCAAGTCGCGGTAGCGGCGGAATCGCTCGTTCTCCACCTTGAGCCAGTTGACGGTACTGTCGGCGCGCAGCGGCTCCGGGTCGGCAATGTCAAGGGAGTCGATATAGTCAATACGGTCAAATACCACCGGCATAAACGCTATCGACGGAAGCCGTGACGGCTGTATCATCGGTATGGTGTCGGCTTCCTCGGTGACGGCTGTGTCGGTGAGAAATGCCGAGAAGGGGTCGTTGGCGATCTCTTCGGCGATCTCCTCCTCTGTGAGGTCGGGGTCGTTATGGTTGATGAGGTCGAGTAGCGACCGGTCGGGATTGTCGGTAATCTGCGCGGCGGCAGTGCCTGTGGCGGATACCGACACGATGAGCGCAAGCAGTGCTGACTTAAGCGGATGATTGATTGACATAGCCTTATGACTGTAAAGATACGAAATTTTTATGATTTTACACCAATATAAATGGTGCAGGTGCCGAAGGTGAGGCGACGGAAGCGGCAATCGGTGAAGCCGGCGTCACGCATCAGGCGGAGCATGTCGTCGCCCTGCGGCACGGCGGCGATGCTTTCGGGTAGATAGCTGTAGGCGCGCACGTCGCGTGACACGGCTTTCCCCACGAGGGGTATCACATGGCGCGTATACAGGTTGTAAAACGGTTTTACCAAGGGTGAGACCGGGGTCGACAGCTCAATGACGCAGAGCACGCCGCCGCGCTGCAACACCCTGTACATCTCCCGGTAGCCCGCGTCGAGATGCTCGAAGTTGCGCACCCCGTAGGCGACCGTGATGCAGTCAAACACTTCCGGGGCAAAGGGGAGGTCGAGGCAGTCGCCGGTCATGAATCTCACGGAGTCGCCCGCTTCAGCACGTTCCGCTTTCTCCCGCGCGATCGCGATCATACCCTCGCTCAGGTCGATGCCCGTGAGCCTGCCGGGGCGAAGCTTTCGGTGGAGCAGCAGGGCAAGGTCGCCCGTGCCGGTGGCCACATCGAGGATATGCTGGTGGGGATGGCGGCGAAGCATGTTCACCGCCTTCCTCCTCCATAGCTTGTCGATGCCGAACGTCATCATGCGGTTCATGAAGTCGTAGGCGGGGGCGATGGAGTCAAACATCTCCCTCACCTGCTCCGTCTTGCTCCGGCAGTTGTCGTAGGGGTTTATTTTCTCGGCTTTTACCTCCATCGGCGGCGGGTCAGCGTGTTGCGAGATATGCCTCCACGTTTTTCCTGATACGCCCGTCAAGGTCGGTGTCGTCGGTCTTTACGAAAGGCTCGCCGGTGATATGCTCATACAGCTCTATGTAGCGGTCGCTCACGGAGTCGCAGTAGGCGTCGGTCATTTCGGGCACGGTCTGTCCCTCCTTGCCCATGAAATCATGCTCGATGAGCCACTGGCGCACAAACTCCTTCGACAGCTGCTTCTGCGGCTCGCCCTTGGCGAAACGCTCCTCGTAGCCGTCGGCATAGAAATAGCGTGACGAGTCGGGCGTGTGGATCTCGTCGATGAGATACACCTTGCCGTCGCGCTTGCCAAACTCATATTTCGTGTCGACGAGTATAAGCCCCTTTTCGGCGGCTATCTCGGTGCCGCGCTTGAAGAGGGCGCGTGTGTAGCGCTCCATTGTCTCGTAGTCTTCCTTGCTCACGATGCCCTGGGCTATGATCTCTTCGCGCGAGATGTTCTCGTCATGTCCGGCCTCGGCCTTGGTGGTCGGGGTGATGATCGGCTCGGGGAAACGCTCGTTTTCCTTCATTCCGTCGGGAAGCTTTATGCCACACAGCTCGCGCATGCCTGCCTTGTAGTCGCGCCACGCGCTGCCTGTAAGATAGCCGCGTATGATCATCTCCACGCGGAACCCCTCGCATTTCAGCCCCACGGTCACCATCGGGTCGGGAGTGGCGAGCTTCCAGTTGGGCACGATGTCGGCCGTGGCGTCGAGAAATTTCGCCGCGATCTGGTTGAGCACCTGTCCCTTGTAGGGGATGCCCTTGGGGAGGATCACGTCAAATGCCGAGATGCGGTCGGTGGCGACCATCACCATCAGGTCATCGTTGATGTCGTAGACGTCGCGTACTTTTCCGTGGTACACGCTTTTCTGTCCCGGAAAGTTGAAATCGGTGTGGGTGAGAGTTTTTGCCATTGTCGTAGTTATGATTGTTTATGATTTGATTGTCTGTAGCGGCGGGGTGGTCAATCCTTTTCCGCCTCGTCGAGGGCTGCCCTGATGTCGGCGGCAGCCTCGTCGGGATGCTCTTTCTTGAAGTCATCCCACTGCTGATAGGCCTCCACTATGCGCTGCACAAGCTGGTGGCGCACGATATCCTTTTTCCCGAACTCCACCATGCCGATGCCCGGGACACCCTTCAGCACACGCAGTGCCTGCACCAGTCCCGAGGTGACACTGCGCGGCAGGTCGATCTGGGTCACGTCGCCCGTGATGATCATCTTCGCGTTCATGCCCAGGCGGGTGAGAAACATCTTTATCTGGTGGGTGGTGGTGTTTTGCGCCTCGTCAAGCACAATGATGGCGTCGTTGAGAGTCCTTCCGCGCATAAATGCGAGCGGGGCTATCTGGATCACGTTGCTCTCCATATACTCCTTCAGCTTGACGGCGGGTATCATGTCTTCAAGCGCATCGTAGAGCGGCTGGAGATACGGGTCGATCTTGTCCTTCATGTCGCCGGGGAGAAACCCGAGCTTCTCGCCTGCCTCCACGGCGGGGCGTGAAAGGATGATTTTCCTTACCTCACGGTTTTTCAACGCCCTTACGGCAAGGGCTATCGCCACATAGGTCTTGCCCGTTCCGGCAGGACCGAGCGCGAAAGTGAGGTCATTTTTCAGTACGGAGTCCACAAGACGCTGCTGATTGGGATTACGGGCGGCGATAGGTTTGCCGTTGATGCCGAATATCACCACGTTGTCATGCTTCATCTCCTTGGGGGCGTCGCCGCGCACCACGTCGAGTATCACATCCTCCGTAAGCTTGTTGTATTTCGCACAGTAAGCCTCCAGCTCCTTCACCTTTTTCTCAAACGCCGCCGTCTCCTCCGGGTCGCCGATCACCTTGATCACCTGACCCCGTGCCGCCATGCGCAGTTTAGGGAAAAGATTTCTGATAAGCTGCATGTTGCAATTGTTTATGCCGTAAAAGCTTACCGGGTCAACACTGTCTATGATTATTATCCGTTCAATCATCCTATAACATTGAGTTTACAAAGATACGGATAAGTGAGAGCAATGCCAAATTTATTTGAGCATTGCCGAACGTGAGTATCTTGGGCGTAGCCAAAGATACGAATAAGTCTAATTAGTCTAATGGGTTCAATGGGACTAATGGGTTTAATGCGGGTTGTAGGGGCGACCCGGAGGTCGCCTGCCGACTATGCCCGCTACTGCCTCCATAAATGTTTCCGTGGGTAGTCGCTGCGCTCCGCCTCCGGCTATTAAGTGGCATATCTTTCAGATATAAATCTATGATTCCTCTATTCCGGGGGAGTCGCTTTGCTCCGCCCCGCGGCTATTAATGGAAGAGTCCCGTCGGGACTCTTTTCTCGAAAGTTTGGCATGCCTCAATCCGGAGGATTGCTCTGTGGGTAGCCGGAGGCGGAGCGCAGCGACCCCTCCGGACAGCGGGTATTTTATATAAATTTTCTGAAAGAAAAGTCAAGTCGAATTATTTGCGCGTTATCAAATTATTTATTATCTTGGCAAAAATTAAACTTATCAGATGAGCTATACCAATCTTATATTTCACGCGGTATTTACAACCAAGCACAGGGCTCCGGTCATTAGCGTTGACAAAGAAAGGAGAGTGTATGGATTGCTGCATGCGATTATGCAGAAGAATAACGTGAAGGCGATAAGAATCGGCGGCATAGAGGATCATGTACACATATTGTTTTGCATGCCTCCAACGATGGCATTGTCTGATTTTATGAAGACACTAAAGCGTGAGTCTAGTTTCTTGATGGGTCAGGAAAGAATAATTGACAGGTGGCCCGGATGGCAAGAGGGGTATAGTGCATTTTCATACTCTCGCCATGATGTTGGGAAAATAACAAACTATATCAAGAATCAAAAAGAACATCATAAACGGGTATCTTTTGTAGAAGAATTGCGAGACTGGCTTATTGAAAATGGAGTGCCATATGATGAAAGATTCTTTCCGAAATAACTCTATTCGGGGGAGTCGCTACGCTCCGCCTCCGGCTATTA
>CAJUMZ010000009.1:0-81768 GCA_910587665.1 uncultured Muribaculum sp. | reverse complement strand
AGTGACATATCTTTCAGATATAAACCTGTTATTCCTCTATTCCGGGGGAGTCGCTACGCTCCGCCTCCGGCTATTAAGTGACATATCTTTCAGATATAAACCTGTTATTCCTCTATTCCGGGGGAGTCGCTTCGCTCCGCCCCACGGCTATTAATGGAAGAGTCCCGTCGGGACTCTTTTCTCGAAAGTTTGGCATGCGTCAATCCGGAGGATTGCTCTGTGGGTAGCCGGAGGCGGAGCAGCGACCCCTCCGGACAGCGGATATTTTTTATGAATTTTCTGAAAGAAAAGTCTCGCCGATCCTATAAAAGGTGAAGTGAGGGTTGCCTCACGGCAATCCTCACTTCGGGGGGAATTCAAAAATTGATTAAGCTGTTAATTGAATTCGTATTGTATTGATATTATTTTACAATAAACTTGTTACCGTTCTGGATAGCGATACCGGTGAAGCCCTTGCTTACCTTCTGACCCATCACGTTGTAAACGGGAGCATTCCAGTCAAGCACTGCATCCTTAACCTCGGTCACGTTGTCGATGCCTGCGGGATCGCCTGTGGTTACATAGAATACAGATGACTGACCCTTGTACTCAACCTTTACATAAGTGTTGACGGGGGTAGCAGGTGCATCGCCATTAAGTCCGAATGCAAGATAGAAATACTTTTGGCCCTCGTCTACCGGCTCGGCTCCTTCTGCAGCCTCGAATTCCGGAGCAGAAATAGCTTCGCTGGCGAGCCATGCAGGAAGTTCGTCACCATTCATATCTGCGATAGTGACATTTTCCAAATCACCGGGACAAAGCATTGCTATTACAGAAACATTTTCTTCATTTGATAGACCTACAGAATAAACCTCTTTTTTAGGGTCATATTCTTCTTCTGTTACAAGATTCACAAGTGGTTTAATGTAGGGGTATTCTGCATCAAGTTCCAGTGCAAAACTATTGTAGGTTGCATATGTTGTACCTATCTGTCCTTTAAATCCTGCAAGATAGTTTGTCTGGTTGAAGGCAATGCCGGCATTTTCGCCTGTGCCCACCTGAAGGACAGCCATTATAGTCTGAGGTTCCGGGCTAAAGTACTGATATGTTCTGTCATATACAAAGCCTGCAATGAGTGGATTAAATGCAGATATAGCGTCATTGCCTGCAAATCCGCTGATAATCAACATCATTTCAGAGTCTATAAGGGTATAGTCAAGTTCATCGTTGATTTCATTGATTGAGGTAACGGGGATCTCAACAGACACAGTTTTATCGTTTATTGCAGCAGGGAAAGTATAGTCATAAGTGTAAATGGGGTTCTGAAGATTTACGCCATCTTTATCTGTCACGGCTGCAAGGGTTATCCTGATTTGTGCTTCTGCCGCGCAAGTTATCTTTACGGGGAAACTGATTTTTGAGAGGGCATATGGAGCAGCCGGTTTCGGGAATATCTGGCTGAATCCAATTACCTTGATGTTATCGGCTGCAAGTTCGGAATTAGGTTCATCACTGGCAAACCAATTTTCGATAGGATCTTCTGCTGAGCCGGGATAGCTGAATGCACCACCGGTGAAATTGCCAAAGAAGTCATCAGATGATGTGTTATATGGACGTACTCCTCCGTCTTGGAAATTCTCGACAGGAACTCCGAGTTCCGTCTGGAAAATTCCGGAAAGATATTCGAATGTTTCGGGATCTCCGGATCCTTTTCCGCCGTATTCAAAAAATTGGGGATAGAATCTATCTTGTCCTTCCTGTCCATACTGGTACTCTTTTCCGTTGACTGTCAATACAGGAGTATAGTAGCCTTGTCCTTTTTTAGGACTTGCTTCATTATAGATCGGGAAATTAAAGGTTGTAGCTTCTTCAATAATAGCATTTTCATTGCCGATAAGTTGCCACTGATAAGAAACTTTGTCTGACTCTTTAAGCCATGTAGGACGACCATCTGCAGCAGTGTACCAAGAATCATTCATCCATATGTTCTCGCAGTAAGCAGGTGCAACAGCTACATTCGGATAAACGTAGGGCTCTCCATTGGCATCAAAGGTGAAGAAACTGAAGAAAGTACCATTAGGAAAGCGATATAGAGGATTGATTTCCGGAGTTTCACCAGCACGTGAAACGGTTGCATCGGCATTGATTTCAGCCTTCTTTACAGATGCTGTTACCATCTTGACGTCGTTGAGGCGATTAGCCTTTTTTACGTCACTCCTTTCCAATTTCACCTCTGAACTATTGTCCAACGAGGCTGCGACAAGTGCATTTTGATTTGCGCTTGCAACTGTTGCTGATGCAAGAGCAAGGGATGAGATAATAAATTTTTTCATACCAAAGAATTATAATTATGTTGGTTAAGCCTTAATATTTACTTTACGGTGACGCTTAATTCAGCGTCACTGTAAAGTAATCGTTTTCATTGCTCCTACTCTTGAATGTAATTTTTGTGGGCGCAAGCGGGTTCTCTGTCGACATTACAAGGTCTGTGGAGTTCAGCAAGTTGATAAATGTCGTAAGGGAGGGGATGTCGCGGAGTCGATTTTTTCCGTTGTTGTTACCTTCGGTAGTCGAGATGTCAAATTTTATAGATAGACCGTCTTCGCTCGGGGTTTCCGTGCCGTAGATATATGCCGCAGCCGAAGTCCCACTGTTGCGGAATGACAGGGCATAGGTCTTTTGGCTGGCGTAATATATAAAGTCGATGCTGTTAAAATTACGCTTCAGTTTCTCTTTAGTCTCTGTGGCAATGTTTTCAAGAACGGTTGCAAATGAACCACCGGTGTTGTCAGCGACAAGTCTCCATCCGAGAGTTTTTGTGAGAAATATTCCATTGAGTTCCTTAGTTTGGCGGAGACAGCTTTCCTCTTGACCTTCAAGTGAAAATGACCCTTGATCGTTGAAGTAGATCTGTTGCACGCCTGTCTCTTCTACTTCCTTATAGAATCTGATACCTTCGAAGTTGATAAGATAGGGATATTTTACTGTCTCGGTAATGGCGTCGCCACCTTCGGGATACATGCTGAATACGCCCGTAGATGCTCCTGATACAATGAAGCGTTTCTCCCCAAGGTCAAGCAACAGTGGATCAAACTTATCGTTGAAAAGGGAGCGCGACTTTGCTTTAAGCTCGGTAAAATATTGCTTCCAGTCTGTATCGTCGGCAAGAGGTGTCATAAGTACACGTATTGCGGTCTTCTTCCCTTTGAGAGTGATAAGATCGTCTGTAGCATCCATCACGATAAACTCATAGTCGCCATTATGACCATATCCGGCTTCATTTTCAGGAGTTGAGGGTAGGTCTTCGGGGGTAGAGAATATGTGAAACACATCGTTGAATGTGTTGAACGTCAGGACAGGACCGTTGTCGGCTATTAGGTCAAACATCGAGGTCTCTTCCTTATAGGCATTTCCTGTCCATCGGTTGTTGCCGGCGATGGTTACGGATGTGTTTTTGTCAAACTTCATCAGGAACGTGTAGCCGCCCTCATCCTCATTGTCGGCAAAATATTGCATCGCCCAGCCGTTGGCAGGCTTGCAGAGCAAGGCGGTGTAATCCTCCATCGCCTGGTTGAGTCGGTCGGAGGGTGATGCTTCAAATATATCGTCTTCCTCATTGCTGCATGCAGAGAATGACGCGCCGACAATCAGTAGCGACATTGCATATATAAGGTATTTTTTCATAATCGGTTTTTTGAAAAATATCGGTTATTAAGTGTTTGTCTTCACTTGCGTTCTCCATATACCTGAGCGCGGAGTGCGTCGATGTCAATATTGGACTGGCGGTGCTGCACCTCTGCACGGAGCGCGTCGATATCAAGTCCCCACGCATCACTGAACCAGTTGCGGGCGATTGACACTTTTTGCAAGATGGTTGCCTTGCCATCCATAAGGTCGGTGTCTTCTACTGGTATAAGCCCATACTGTGGGATCACTCTGGCAAAGAAAGCTTCAACGTCAGCTACATTAGTATAAACTGTTGCAGTTCCAAGGCTTACGCGGCTATATCCTCCATCAGCGGTGGGCTTTGCCATGACGTTAGTCACGCCGAATAGTCCGCCGTTGCCTTCTTGGGCGACAAATTCACCTACATATGTCTTGTGTCCTGCCTCGCGGTCAGCTTCGCTCGCATAGTAATAGTAGCAATAAGAGAATTCTTCACCGTCGGTAGAGAACCATCCGCGATCAGCCATCCAAAGGCACAGATCCCATTGGGCGTCAGTGCGGGTGATATAGTTGGCACAAGTCTCGGCAAAGTCCTCGCGCGCCTGAGAGGAAGCGTAAGTTGTGGTAAAACCGAGCGAGTTTACAATCGCACCATTGCGCTTCTGCCAGTTTTGCGGCTCATAATGATTGGCATTGATGAGGTCAAATTCCTTGGGATAGGTCTTTGTCTGATGCAGGATGTGGGCAAACTCATGGTGCATCGTCTTGAAATAATGCTCGTTGAGCAGGTCGGGGTTGGTCACGTCAAGCTCATTCACTTTGAATAGTGACACTTTCAATCCCCCTTCGGCAAGACCAAGAATTTCCGTGCCGTTGGCAGGATTGATTGCTGTAGAGCCTATCAGGTGGATAATCTTCGGTCCATACTGCTTTAAGAAGTCAGGACCTACGAGATCTCCGTATACGTCAAACCAAAGGAATTTTGTCAGCAGGGCAAGGTCAACCGCCTTGTCATAACGTGCCGGGACAAGGTTGTAGTCCATGTCGGTGCCGATATGCTGCATCTTGTAGCGGAACTCGACATTGTATATGTCAGTATAGTTTTCGATTATCCACTTGTCGAAGTCGTAAGTGTAGCTGTTGGGGTCAAGTCCTTCCTCGGTGGTATCGAAGATGCTTTCTGAGTTGAGATCCTCCTCGGAGCATGAAGAGAGCGATCCACCCATTGCAACTGCAAGTATCGCGCTATATATAAGTTTCTTGTTCATTGCTGTTGATAGTTAATTGTCGGTTGTGATACAATTACTTATTTTGCCATAAGGGCGGAGTTAGGTAGCTGAACGCAGTTGGCTCCTTCTCCAATAAGTGCCGGCTTACGGTCGTTAGGTGCGAAGCCGGCGGCTATTACTTCGGCGGGTATCTGGAATGCACGGCGTGGGTCGTTCCATGTAAGATGCTCAATACGTGTGGCACCGATCTTATGGGTTATCTCGATGCCGTAACGCTTGATGTCAAACCAGCGGAGACCGTCGTCGATAGTCTCGATGCGACGGAAGTGCAGTACACACTGGAGATACGGCTCGATATTGGCGTTAAGCGCTTTCCCATCGACAGGATTCACGCGGTCGATGTTCAACGGCTTGACTATGCCGAAGCCACCTTTGTCTTCCTTGTAGAAGTCGCGTATACGCTCGTCGGTAAGTTGGGGGAAGTTGACAGCTACAGGGATTTTTTGGCGGCTTTCATCCCACGTACGGAGGTCTTCAAGCGCACCGGTAAGATTGTTTTGCCATATACGTGCTTCGGCGCGCGTCAGCAAAACCTCTTCAGCTGTGAACTCACAACGTACGATATGTACGAATCCGATACCGGCAACTTTATCAGTGTATTCGAATATCTCATAGCTCTTGGGGAAAAACAATCCATATTCCTGAGAACCGCGCACATATATCTTTCCTGAATAGCACGGATGACAGTAGTAGTTGGTCAAAGCCGTTGACCAGGTGGGCCCTTCGCAATAGATTGTTGCGTCTTTTGCCTCACGGTTAAGGGCGAAACGCTCGCCGCGACGGCGGAAGAATGTGGAGTGGGTCGCCACAAGCATAAGATTGCTCTGCTCCTGTGCTGAGGTGTAGGCTGCGACAAGCGCGTCAGGTGTGGTAAATGTCTTTGACCAGAATGTCCGCATCATGCCTGCGGGGTTGCCTGATTCTCCTCCAAGTGCCTCGGTCGCCCATTTTTCGGCGTTTACATAGTCACGCTTGTAGAGATAGAAGCGGGCGGCGAAAGCCGCAGCAGCCTTTTTGTTGAAGTGATATTTGGGTACAGAATATGAACCGTCGTTGATAAGCGGGTAGCCGTCGAGTATATCTTTCTCGATCTTGGCATATACGCTCTGCAGTGGCTCACGCTCATAGTTTACAAGCACCTTGTCCTCTACCTTATCCATGTAGGGGACTGAGGGAATTTGCTTTGAGGCTTCTTCTCCTGCGTAGTGCATGGAGAAGAGGTTGGCAAGGAGGAAGTGGTTATAGGCTCGACACATCAACGCCTCTCCTTTCTGGGCCTGTACCTCGTCACCGCGACCCTGCGCTTCCATTTCGGCGATTGCCTTTAGTGCCTCGTTTGCGACGGCTATAGAGTGGTAATAGGCTTCCCAAAGATATGATGGAGATTCAGTGTCCATGTTGCTTACAACATCTTCCCAGCTGTATGCTTCCAAATCCTGACGATCAAAATAAGAAAGATTGTAGCGCATGCCGTTTTCATCAGGGGAGTTGTTGTCAACCACGTTGTCGGAAGAAAATTCACATAATCCGGACAAATTCGCTCCCGGATAAGCGTCTACAAGAAGGAGCGACACTTTCTCCGGCGAGTCGATGGTGACACGCTCGTCTGGCGCGGCATCGAGGAAATCGTCGCAGGCGGTGAGGCCGGTGAACGCCACCGCGACTGCTATGTATGATAATTTATTGAGTTTCATTGTCGTTCGTTAAATATTAGTTTTCATAAATTATAGACCAAGACGCAGGGTGAAGGTGAACTGCTTGGGTGAGGGGGTTGCTACACCGCCTGAATTGAAGAACTCGGGGTCCTGACCGTTGAGCTTTTTGTCGGAGTAGATCAGGAACAGGTTGGTCGCCTGAAGCTTCAATGATGCCGAGCGCATGCGGAGCTTCTCGATAAAGCTCTTGGGCACGTCGTAGGTAACCGAGATATCCTTCATGCGGATGAAGTCGCCCTTGGCGATACGCGCCGTAGAGTAGTTGTAGGCATTGTAAGCGGTGGCAAGTTGGCTGTCCTGATGATACTGCCACTTGGAGGCGATCACGGGGATGTCGGTGTATTTCTCGTCGCCCGGTTTGGCCCAGCGGTTTTTGAACTCCTTGGGCATTGCAGAAAGGTCGGAGTAATATGCGTCAAACACCGGGTCGAGGCGGATCACGTTGCCAAACGAGTAGGTGATAAACACGTTGGCATGCCAGTTTTTCCAACGGAACACATTACCGAAACCTCCGGTGGTAGTCGGGTCGGTAGGACCTGAGTACACGAGGTGGTCGAGATTCTTGAACTCCTGAAGGTTGATATCGCTGACGGTGGTCTCACCCTTCTCGTTGATGAATGTGGGCAGACCTTCCTCGTTGAGTCCCTGGAAGGGGATGGAGAAGAGGGCGCGTACGGGGTAGCCTGTCTTGGCGAAACCGCTTCCGGAGATGAATGTCATCACGTTGGCGCGGGCGTCAAGCTCGGTGATTGTGTTTTTGGCGTAGGCAAATGTCCAGTCGGTGTTCCATGAGAAGTCGCGGGTCACGATATTCTTGGTAGAAAGGGTGAACTCGACACCATGGCTCTTCATCTTGGCGACGTTGGCGAGCTTGTGGCTCTGACCGCCTACACCCTGGGTGTAGATGTCGCCGATAAGATCATAGTTGTTACGCTTATACCAGTCAAACGAGAGGTTGATGCGGTTGTGGAGGAAACCGAGGTCAAGACCTACGTTAAGCTCATGCTTCTTCTCGTAGGTAAGCTCGCTGTTGGCGATCTCCTCAAGGGTGATACCGAGCTCTCCGACACTGTTTAGAGGACGCCAGGGACGGTAGGGATTGAAGATCGCTGTGGCGTTGGATATGTAATCGGGACCCGAGTCGGCTGTAAGCGAGTAAGAGATACGTGCGGTCGCGCTTGAAAGCACGGGATTCTGGAACCATGACTCTTCATGGGCATTCCATGATCCGGAGATGTTCCATGTCGGGAGCCAGCGTGATGAGCGCGCCTTGCCAAGCTTGTTGGTTCCCTCGTAACGGTAAGTACCGGTCACGGTGTAGCGGGCGTCAAACGAGTATGTGGCTGTACCGAAGAACGCTGCAGAGCGGCGTGTGGTCGGTGAGTAAGAGTAGTACACGGCGTTTTCCTCACCCATCTGCTTGAAGAGATTGTAATCGAGGAAGGGCATGTTACCGTTGGCATACACGAAGCCCCATCCCTGGAAGTCGATGGCGTTACGCTCGGTGCCGTTGATTTCGGTGCCGACCATGATGTTCATGATGTGTACGCGGTTGAATGCCTTGTTGTAGGTGGCGAGGGCTCGGAAGTCGTACTGCGACACGGTGTAGTTCTTGTTGTAATATATACCGCCCTTGGGAAGTACTGTTTCAGGGAGCGCATTCTCGTTTTCGGGGTCGGTGTAGAGGTAGGGGTTGGAGTGACGTATTGTGTCATCTTCAGGGTCGATACCGGCGCGGTAGGCCATAGCCTGGTTGGAGTCATCCTTTACATAATGCTCGTTGGTCGACTTCTGATAGCGGTATGCGCCGAGCGCGGTGAGGTCAAGTCCTTCAAGGGGTCGCCAGTTTAGTTCGCCCTGAAACTTTAGGTCGGTCACCGTCAGGTCCATGTAGTTGTTTTCAAGCTCGTGCTTGATATTGAACCTTGAGTAGTTGCGGGTATAGAACTCGTTGGGGTCGAGTGTGCGGGAGGTGTTGAGCGCGTAGCTGTAGGGGTTTATATCAAATCCGCGCTTCACGTCGCCCGACACGGGGTCGATCTCCTGCGACAGTGTACCGGGGGCGCGTTGCTTGCGGTAAGAGTCGCTGGTGAGTATCTTGAATGTCAAGGTAGGCGAAATGTCATAGGAGGCATTTCCGTTGAAGGTATAACGGGTCACGTTGCTTGACACTGTCCATCCCGGATCGTGCATCACCGATATTGAGGAGTAGAATCGACCCTTGTCGGTACCGCCGGCGATGCTGACAGCGTGGTTCATCATCACGTTGGTCTTGAACAGTTCGTCAAACCAGTCGGTGTTGCGGAACTCCGCCTCACGCAGGTAAGCGTTTTTAGCCGCGGTGGTGTTGGGCAGGCCAAACTGACCGGTGGTCGGGTCGTAGGTGTTGATAAGCTGGTACATCTTACCGTAGACGCCTGACTCGGAAGCCTTGGCGATACCCGAAAGCTCAAGCCATCCCTTTGACTCCATCTCCTTGTAGACACCCATCTGCTCCTGGGAGTTCATGATGTTGAAGTTGCGGTAGTTGGGCTTGAGGCGGAGAGTAAACTCGCCGGTATAGTTGAGGGTGGTTGTGCCCGCCTTACCTTTCTTGGTGGTAACGACGATCACACCCGCCATGGCGCGTGCACCGTAGATTGAGGTAGCGGAGCCGTCCTTCAGGATCTGGAACGACTCTATGTCGTCGGCGTTGAGGCCGGCGATTGCCGATGATATAAGGGTGGTGGCGTCACCTGAAGAAAGGTCGTCGGCCGAGACCTCGACAGCATCTTCAAGCACCACGCCGTCAACGACCCAAAGAGGGGTTGAGTTACCGTAGATTGAAGTGGCACCGCGCACACGGATCTTCGGTGCGGTACCGAATGTGCCTGATACGTTCTGGACCGATACACCGGCGGCGCGTCCTTCGAGCGAGCGGGAAATATCGGCGACACCGGTCAGGCGCGCGTCTTCTGCGTCGATCTTGGTGGTCGCACCGGTGAACAGACGCTTATCCATTTTAGACATACCTGTAACAACGACCTCGCCTAACTGCTGGGCGTTGGATTCGAGCACGATTTTCAATGGAGATGTGGAAGCTTTTACTTCTGCGGTCTTCATGCCGACATATTTCACCTCAAGGGTGGAGTTGGCTGAAGGTACGTTAAGCACAAAATTACCGTCAAGATCGGTGGCTGTGGCTATCGCGGGCTTTCCCTTAACGGATACCGTAGCACCAATCAGCGGTTCATCATCATCCCCGGAAATCACGACTCCTGTTACACGGCTTTGAGCAAACAGCCCTATGCTTACACATAGCGCCGCCAATAACAGCATTAATCTTTTCTCCATAGAATCAATATAATAATGATAATTCAATCAATTCTGACAGCCTGTTATACCAAATATGCCGCGCGCGCAGGCTGTCTGTGGCTGCGCCCGGCATCATACACTTTAAGACGATTTTTGCATGAATTCCCTACAAAAATACAGCTAAATTACTCCTACGCTGTCAAAGCGTCATTGCAAATTTCTACGGCAAAATTACAGTATATATCTGAATAAACAATATGTTTAGATGCTTTTTAACACAAATGATGTGAAGTTTTTATTATGGATGAAGCATAAATTACGGATCGTAAGTAATATCTTGCGCGGTTTAAGTGAAAATCTGTCATTTTACCGCCATATTGTTATCATATGTGTTAATAAATGGCAAACTGCTTACTGATTTGTAAAAATCGGTTAATCTATAATAACGCTTAGGTAATAGATTTTAAGCATTGGCTATCAGACTGTCACGCGGAGAGGGCAAAAGCCACGGAATATAGAAACATCAGCATCGCAGTCATGCCGAGAATGGGGTTGAGTGCTGCTCCGCGATGGGTGCGCATGAAGTTCCAGAGCATGCCGTGGGCGGCTATATATAATAATGTGATGACGGTGGGTGTGGCGGGATACATGAGGGCTGCGGCGATGAGGCCGTTGATAAGGTAGGTGATCATTGCCGTGCGCCGCCCGAACAGTACTACATAGGTATATTTCCCTACCGTCTCATCTTCGTCGGCGTCGCGGTAGTTGTTGACAAGCAGCACGTTGGCACCCATAAGCCCGATCGCGATCGAGCCGAGCAGCACGTTGGAAGTGAATTGCCCTGCCATGATGTAGTAGGTGAGGTTGACCGGTATTACGCCGAAGAAAAACAGTACCGCTATCTCGCCGAGGCCGCGGCGCGACAGGGGGAACGGTCCGGCGGAATAGGCTATCGCCCCGAGCGCGATTATTATCCCGACGGGAAGCAGCCACCAGCCGCCCCAGGCGATAAGTGACAATCCGATAGCACAGGCGAGCGCGAGCACAAGGTAGGTGGCGCGTTTCATTGCCTGTGGGGTGATGTCGCCCTCGGTAACACCCCGTCGGGGTCCTTCCCTGCCGGGGCGGTCAAGCCCGTCGCGGTAGTCGTAGTATTCGTTGGCAAAGTTGGAGGCTATCTGCGCGAGCACTGCAAAGAGCAGGCATAGCAGCGCGGGGAGAGGGCGGAAACAGTCGTCGGCAAGTGCGAAGCCGGCGGCGGTGATCACTCCGGCTATCGACACGGGGAGGGTGCGGAGGCGCATGGCCTCGATCCAGGGTCTAATCATTGTCAATAAGTGAAATTGCGGGTTTTGCTGAAGCTTGTGTCTCGTCGATGCCGAAGCAGGCGATTATCGCCTTGCGTATGCGTGCCGCATCGGGTCCGTCATGGCGCAGGATGTCGATCACCCTCGCCACATAGGCCTCTTTGTTGGACAGCCCGCAGAGTCCGGCGACATTGGAGCCGGGAATCATCGATTTCTGGTTGTAGACGCGGAGCACCGACGTGTAGTCGCCCTCCGACACGTAGCGGTGGAAGTCGTTGCAGAAGTTCTGGAAAAGCTGGCGCGGCTTGATCTCGTCGACAAGCCCGGTCATGTGGCGTTCGAGCTGACCTATGTTGGTGAATTTGCCGTCGATGCGGCATTCGACGAAGCGTTTCACCCGGTGGCGGGTGTGGAGCATCGCCTGCTGGCGTATGTCCTGGCGGAACTGTCCGAGTATCGACTTTTTGACATGGGCAAACACCTTGTCCTCGTTTCGCCCGCATGTATGGGCTACGGTCTTGATTACCTCCTCAAGCATCAGGATGTTCTCGATCTCAGCGACATCGGGCACGAATATCTTCTTGTCGCGCAGGTATTTGACCTCCTTGGGATCGCGGCGGTCGCGGTCGACGATTCCGTGGCTGTCAAGGTGGTGAAACGCGTTCAGGTCGTTGAATGTGCGTGTCGCCTCGATGACCTTGTTGCAGCTGCCGAGCGAGCGCACGGTGTAGTCGGTAAATACCAGCGGGTAGAGCTTGGCGTCGATGGAGTGGGTGGCGTCGCCCTCGATGAAGAGTACCGGCTTGCGCGCGCCGACGAGTGCCATGTAGAGGTCGTCGCTCATGGGCGATCCGGGCGGCAGCACCACGTAGTCCCAGCTGACGCTCGCGGCGTCGTAGTCGCGTACCCAGATTATCAGGTTGTCGGGGCGCGACGATAGAAACTCGATGTCGTGGGTGGTGTAGATAAACGTGCAGTCGGGGCGCATCGCCTCCACGCGGTCCCAGATGGCTCCGGTGATGCTCGGATGTAGGAACAGTCCGGGGCTGTCGACAAACACCGCCGCGCCTTCGGGGGCATACATCGCCGCGCCGAAATAATATAGCACGGCTTTCTCGCCGTCTGACAGCTTTACCTGTGAGTAGGATTCGCCCGGGGCGCGGCTGAAAAGCATCCTGCCTCCTTTATATAGCACCTTGCTCCCGGGAAATATCTCCTGCCATGCCTTTATCACGCAGTCGAGGCGGCTGTCGGCAGGCTCGACGCCGCTTACCTTCCACGCGAATAGATTGAGCATCTCGTCGAGCACCATCAGCATCATCAGTCGGTCAAACTGAGTCGGGACATCCTCGCGGAGGAATGTCGAGCGGGTGACTGCATCGGCAAACAGGCTGTCGATCGAGCCGGGGAGCGGGTCGGGATCAAGCGAGCGGTAGAGCGCGTTCAGCGCCGAGATGCGAAACGCCTTCCCCTCCATGCCGGAGATCAGGTTTTCGCTGAATCGGGTCTTTCCGGAGCCGTTTGCCCCGATTATGACCACGCGACGCTTGCCGGCGTTGATTGTCTCGCGGCTTCCGTCGTGGCGGGCTGGCAGGTGTAGTTTCATGATGCGCGTTTTTTTTGTTACTACGTAAAGTTACAAAAAACTTTCCGAATTACCGCGCATCAATCGGCCGCATGTGTCTTTAAGCGTTGTTTATCACCGACAGGTCATATTTTTTCAGTAGCATCACCGGGTGATATGACTGCTTTGCCTTGCGCAAGCCTTCATCGCCCACATCTTCCTCCCGGTTGATATATGTCACCTCGTGACGGTCGCGCATCTCGGCCGCGAATAGCTTGTTGATGGTCTCGCCCGCACCGTTGATTTCGTGGCGCATCTTCTCGATATGCACATAGAGCGTGTCGCCGATCACCTCTCCGATGGCAAACGCCACGATCCCCTCTCCGGGCGTCGACAGAACCGCCCCTTCAAACGGCAGGCGGTCGTAGCGATCGAGCACGTTGAACACCTGGCGGCGTTCCTCCGTGGCTGTCGCCTCTGAGATTTCCTTGGGCAGGGTGGTGAGGTGATAGAAGTCGCGCACGGCCGGTATCAGTTCGCGCGTCAGCCGCTCGTAGCGGTAATCGGGGTGTTCGGTGATGAAGCGGTTGACATGATTTCGCTTTTTGCTGTATTTGTTGCCGGGCAGGGTGGCGAGCGACTCGGCGTCATATAGATAGTCGGCCCAATCGGTCAGTTCCTCGATATGGCATGCCCCGAGCGAGTAGAAATCGCCGAGCCGGTCTTCCGGTACTGCCGAAAACCGCAGTTGCATGCCGTTGTCGCGGCAATATTGTGCCACGATGCGGAGCGATGTCCTGAGCGGTAGCTTTCCTATGGGCATCGAGAATGCCGGTTTTGACATATCGTTTTCGTCGACGCCTTTTATAAATAATGTGTCGTCAATGATTGCATATTCATATTTGAAATAGTCAGCCCACATGATCAGCCCCGCCACGGTGTAGTCACACGTGCGACTGCCGGCATATTCAAGCAACGGAGCGATTTCCGCGACGGAATTGATATCAAGCGGTTTAAACCTTATAGCCGTGAGTGTATCCATAAAATCCTGTTTTCTATCCGTAATTGGAAAAATAGTCGTATAAGTTAAAATATAATGCCTCGAAATGTATAAAAGTTTAAAAATTTCATTATCTTTGTGACATCATTCATGGAAAAAGATTTGTAGCCGTAAGGCTAACTGCCTAACATATTATCGCATGAGGTCTATCAAGCCCATATTTCAAAAATATACGGTGTCACAACCGACCGGCAGACATTCCGGTGCTTTCGGCTATATGCCGGGCGCGTCGGAGTGGCTCGATTTGTCGTGTGGCAACCGATGATATATCGCACAATCAACATTCACTAATTTTTCCGGAAGAGCTATAGTTGTGAAACTGTGGCTTTTCTCCTTTTATACGCTTGCCATGCCTTGATAAAATGATTGCAGGCGACCCCCGGTGGAGTCGCCTGCAATACCGTCTATTGGTGAATTAATAAAGGTTTATCTGATTGCGATTTTCTGATTTCCTATAAGGTATATGCCCTGCGACAGGCGCTTAATCTCCTCGCGCGAGGCATTCCGCATTATGAGCTTGCCGTCGACAGTGTAGACATCCTTGGGCTCGTTGACATAAGTGTATACTACGTCGTCGATACCCGACATTCCCGTAACCAGGCATATGCCCTTTGCTCCGCCTGCGTCATTGGCTGTCGCCGTGATGACTGCCGAGCCGGGAGCGACGATGGTCACAAGTCCTTCCTCGTCGACAGTGGCTACGGTCGCGTCGCTGCTGCTCCAGGTCAGCGATTTGTCATCCGCGTTTTCGGGCATCACGGTAGCGTTGAGCTGAATCCGGTCGCCTACAATCGCGTCAGAGATTATCATGGGATTAATCTCGACCGAGCTTACCAATACGGTCTCGGGTTCTGCCTCATAGACATATATGTTGAGGGTGCTCCACAATGGGTTGTCGGTATCGGTGTTTGCGACGATTGTCACCACGCCTTCACCTACGCCAGTGACAAGTCCGTCTGCAACGATTGCGACTTCCTCGTCGGACGACTGCCATTTTACGGTGGCGTCAGCCGCAGTTTCCGGCTCGATGAATGACTTGATTTGCATTGAAGAACCGATTGCAAGGGGTGTGGCGATGCTGAACGTCGTGGGCTGAGTCGGGTCTGCGATTTCCTCCGGAATTTCGGGGAACTCCGGCGACTCCAGTGCGTCGTAAAGGAACACATTGGTCATGTAGAATGTACCGGCAAATTTACCGAGGTTGAACACGATGCGGTCAGCTTCGTCGCTGTCAGGCACACCCTCTATCGTAACTCGTTCCCAATTATATGAAGTCTCAAAATTGCGGAATGAGCCCTTTATTTGGTAATCCTCTGAGTTTTGAATCCATGAAGTTATCCGGTCATAGTCATTACTCTTTATGTCAAAGGTCAAGCGATATGCCTTGTAAGCAGTGAGCGGCATTTCGATTGCGAGCTGGGTCTCCCATTCGTTGCTTGTGGCTGTCTCTTGGGTAAATTTCAGGCAAGAATGGGCGTCTTTTGTTACATTCTCAAATGTGCCGTTGCCCCATCCTGAAAGTGTTTTACCATTGCCTGTGTAATAAGTGGCGATTACACCTTCGTTTGTATCTTGAGGCATATCTGGTAATTCAGGATCTACACCTTCCTCATATACAAATACGTTGGTGAGTAGCATGACGTTGTTGAGCCCGGAAGAACAAATCTGAATGCTATTGGCACCGGGAAAATCAGGAGTCAATCTGACATTAACTCTTTCCCATTGTGTAGTGACAGGGAAACAATTTGAGCCTGCGATATTATCATTGTAGTATAGTGCTAAGGTTATATTTTCAAATGGATATACAGCCTTTACATCAAAGGAAAGTATATATGTTTTATTTGGAGCCATATTGGCGTCGAAGTAGATCCAGTCATTGTCTTGTCCGTCCCATCTTAGGCAAGGGAAGCCGTTAAGCTCGATATCTGAGACATTGGATTTGTTTGAGCAACCGCTTAGAGTGCCGCCATTGCCATCATAGTATGATGCAATGACACCCTCAATTGCAGGTTCGGTCTCGGTTACCGGAAGTTCGGGGAATTCCGGTGACTCCAGCGCGTCGTAAAGGAATACGTTGGTCATGTAGAATGTGCCGACATACTGACCGAGGTTGAACACGATGCGGTTTGTCCCGTTATCTGTCGGAGTGCCTTCAATTGTCACTCTCTGCCAATCGTCTGTGATATCAAATGGATCAAACTCGCCTGCGATAGAGTATGTTTCTGAATTCTGAATCGACGATGTTATGCCGGTTGCCCGAGTCCCTTTTATGTCAAAGGTCAGCTTGTAAGTCTTGTCTTTTGTCAAGGGAGCGTTGATGGCGACTTGGGCTTCCCAGGAGTTGTCAGATGCGTTCTCTTTAGTGAATTTCAGGCAAGGGTGAGCATCCTTCTCCACATTTTCTACAGAGCTTCCGTTGCCCCATCCGATAAGAGACTCGCCGTTTCCGGTATAGTAAGTGGCGATGACGCCTTCGTTTATTTCTTCGGGCTTCTGGGGAATTACGATGGTCTCACCCGGCTTGAATATAAATCCGCATATGCGCAGGAAGCTGAACTTGGCATATAGATAGTACTCCTTGCCTGCCTCCATGTTGAATCGGATTATATTGGGATTCATGTGTGCGTCATGCGACACGGAGTAACCTTCCGTGATCTCTTCTCCTGTAGTGGCATCGGTATAAGTGAAGGGAATCCATTCACGTGCGATGTCTGCAACTGTGGATACATATACTTCTTCAGGCACAAGGTTTTTACCGGTGGCGTCAACAATATAGAGTGGCTTGTTCTCCCATAGTACCACAGGTAGATACATGGCACCATTCGTTGCAGCGGTAACCTTATAAAATACACCTCCCGTGGGGATGGCCTTTATTTCGCCGTCAAATTCCGGTTCCCTGTCTCCCACGGAATAGGTATCCCAGTGAATGCCGGCGTACTCGTAGGGTTGCTTATCCTGATATTCATGCCAGCCTGCTGTAGGGCTATAGGTGAGAGTGATGTCTTTTGCCTTCACCACATTGCCGGGTGCAGGCACATAGTTGATGACATGGGTGTTGGTTGGCTCGATGATTTCTATCTCTTCAAAAATCTCGGGTGGGAAATTTTCTGATTTCGCAATGAAGCCCACTTCCTGCACTCCTTGACTTACTGACGAGGGGATGAAAATAGCACCTCCACATGTCATTTTTGACCCTTCGGCATAGACTTTGTATTTCTTGCCTGACTTTGCAGGGAATGAGATGACTCCTAACCCGTTATGCTTCATCTCTTCAGTAAGACCGTTGCTAATCGTGATGGCTTGGCGGAGAGTCATGCCATCGCAATATCTATATGTCGGGTCAAGTTCGGGGAGGAAGTGTCCATCTGCGTTTGCGGGAAGCGTATATGCGACCTGACGGTAGCAATAGTTGTCCGCATCTTGATATATCATATTTAACGGATAGGCAATAAGATTGTCGTTATCGTCAAATACATAGTAGGACTTGTCGGTTGAAAGACGCCCCGTTATATAGAGTGTTCCGTCGGCTGTGGGTTCAAACATGTAGATGCACCCGTTTGTCGCGGAAGCGGAGAGGGTGGTGCCAAGCGGGTTTTCTGTTCCCGATATGCCACTGTTGCTTAATGTAAACTGGTCGGAGCCGATCTTCACTCCACCGATTTCATCTATTTCATCATAACGGGTAAGACCTGTCCTCGTGAATGTGTCGCCATTGAGGTTGGTGAATTTGACATTTTCCGCCGATCCAAGTACCGTGCCTGCGTCAAGCCACTCATTGTTAGCCTCAACCGACAGATAGGGATATTGCATATCCTTTTTGTCATGAGATACCGAGCAGTCATAGCCCAACAAAGTATATTCTCCGGGTGTGCTCGGTGTCACCGGTGATGCCGGCAGTTCCTGTTCGAAATTAAACCCGCCGAATGCGAGTTTTGATGCCTTGCTATACAGGTAATATGTTTTACCGGCGACAGCTGGCCATGATAGTTTGCCGATGGTGTTTCCAAAATCGGGCGGCAGGATCATATCTCCATTGCCGTCGTCTACAAGTTCTATGATATAGCCGGAATTGTCGGCAAATGTAACGGTAGGATCGCCTATCAGGTTTTGTTCGTCACAGATGAGGCGAAACGCTTTATTCATGGATAGCTTGACCGCTACATCCATGATGCCGTCTTTGGTTACTGTAAACTCGTAGAAGCAACCGCCGGTCGGGACAAGAGATGTCTCTTCTAACACGGGATTGGCGGTTCCCCCAATAAAAGAGCCTGTCTCGATTTTTTCAATTTCTCCAAGGATAAGAGGCGGTGTACACCCTCCGACCTTATTGAATTGTCCATCATTGTGAAGAGTCAAGGTGACATCGCCGTCGGTGATCACGTCGCCTCCTGACGGGAGCGCGTCGGCCGTGGGTGTCCATTTCCCTTTTGCCATGATGCCGAGCGAACAGAACATCATGACAGTAAAAAAGTAAAACTTATTCATTTTTGAAATGGTTAATGATTAGTATTTGATTAAAGATTAATACTATTTTAGGCAAAAATACGCAAATGGGGCGTTTTACCCCCCCTATTTGTTAATATATGCAAATGTGTCGAAAAAGTGTTATAAACAGTCTTAACTTGTGATCAAGTGTATGAAAATAGTGGGAGCAGTATAAAATACACCGCCCCCGGCATCACGTGGGGATACCGGGGGCGGTGTATGGGTTGCGCCTGTAGGGTGCGGAATTATTTTTTCAGTTGGTTGAGTAGCTCGGTGACCGCACGGTGAAGCTGTGCGTCTTCGCCGGCTACTGCGTCGGCAGGATCGTTTGCCACCTTGATGTCAGGTTCAAGCTGTGAGTTTTCGAGGTAGTTGCCTTGCGCGGTACGGTATCCTATGACCGGCACACCGAACACAAGCGACGGATCCTGGAGGGTTATCCAGTTGACGCTGGTCATGGTGCCCGGTACAGGCATTCCGACGAGTTTGCCCAGGTTCTTATATTTATATACCCATGGAGTGCCGTGAGCGTTACTGTAGTTTGCCTCACACTGCACCATGATACTGGGCTTGTTCCAGCGGCGGCTCGGCATGTCACATACATCAACGCCCCTGATTACCTGAGTGAGATACTTGTCGCCGCTGAACAGCACCTCGATATCTTCGTGGAGTCGGCCGCCGCCATTCCAGCGCGTATCGATCACGATGCCTTCCTTGTCGACATATTTTCCGAGCAGGTCGGTGTAGATTGTGCGGTAGCTTGCATCATCCATCGACTCGATATGCACATAGCCGAGTCGACCGTTGGACCAGCGGTCAACATCCGCCTCCCGGCGTTTGACCCATCGCTTGTATAGCAGGTCGCTCATTTCGCCTGTGCTGACGGGCAGCACAACTTCCTCCCAGCGCTTTCCGGCGGCGGGGTCATATAGGGCTACGAGGGTCTTTTTACCTCGGAGATTATTGAACAGGGAGGTGAAATCGGCTTTCTCCCCGATTTCATTGCCGTTGATCTTTTCCACAATCGAGCCTGCGGTTATGTCGCTTGACGCGTTGTCAAACGGACCTCCTTCAACCACCTCGCTCACTTTCAGTCCGGGACCCGTGTAGGTCCAGTCGTAGATGAGTCCGAGCGACGCAGTGCGATCCACCGCTCCGTCGCCATAATATCTGCCGCCGGTATGCGATGCGTTCAGCTCTCCGAGGAGTTCGCTTAGAAGCTCCGCGAAATCGTGGTTGTTGTTTATGTGCGGAAGGAAGCGGCGGTAAGCCGATGTCATCGCCTCCCAGTCTACGCCGTGCATGTCGACCGTGTAGAAACGCTGCTTTGCCTCGCGCTTCACGTAGTCAAACATGTATTCACGCTCTGCGGCGGGGTCAATGTCCATGCGTGCCGAATAGGTGATCGGCTTGATGCTTTTGCTTGAAAAGTTCATCTTCGACAGTTTGCCGGTACCGAGCAGGAACAGATTGTCGCCATCCTTGTCTGTCTCCAGCGAAAGCATTCCGGCGTCGAGTTTGTCGACAATTCCGGCATCCTTTTTGCGCAGGTTCATCGACCAAAGGTCGTAACCCTGCTCGAATGCCGAAAGGTAATACAGCTCCTCCCCGTCTTTCGTGATGAGGAAGTCGGCGATATCGGAGGAATTGGGTGTCACGCGCACAATGCGGTCGCGTATGCCGTCGAGCTCTACGACGATATCCTTGATATCCTCGTCGGCATCATCATCGGCATCGGAGTCTTTCTTTCCTTTCTTATCCTTTTTCTTGCCGTCGCTTTTCTGCTTACGTTCTTTCTGCTGCTTTTCAAGCTCTTTGCGAAGCTCGTAATCTTCTTTTGAGAGAACGTATCTGTCGTGGGCATCCTGATTGAGAAACACAAGCATCACATCGTTGAGCGAGCCCCATGAAGCGTGGTTGCGCATGCCATAGCGGTCGGAAATGAACGCGATGGCGTTGCCGTCGAGTGCCCACTTGGGCTGCATGTCGAAGTATGACGACATTGTGATATTGGTGATCTTCGGGGTGCCGGTGGTGTTGACGATGGCGATGTCGCAATAAGGCTCATGACCGTTGTTGGTCAGCTCCATGACGATCCATTTCCCGTCGGGCGACCATGAGTATTCAAATCCTCCGTTACGCTCGGCATAAGTGGAGCCGTCGGTGATCTGACGCACTTTCTTTGTCGCGATGTCCATCACCATCAGCTTGTTGCGGTCGGCGATAAAGGCGAGCTCGGTACCGTCGGGCGAATATTTTGGATAAGTGCGCTCAACGCTGTCGGCAGGTAATAACCGGTGTTCATCTATTACCGTGGCATTCGGAAAATTGAGGTCATCGTCGCGGTCGAGCATGGCGCGGTAAAGGTTGGGATGCCCGTCGCGCTCACTGACATATACGATAGCGCGGTTGCCCGGTGCCCAGGTGATTTGCGATTCTGCTGCGGGGGTTCGGGTGATCTGTTTCGTTGTCTTGTAGTCGACCGATGTGACGAAAAGTTCGCCCCGGTCGGTAAACGCTATCTGCTTCCCGTCGGGCGAAACTGTCGCATCGTCGGAGCTGCTGACCGATCTCTTCCGGATGATGTTTTCGTCATTGTCGATTATGTCGATGGCAAGTTTGGAGGGAGCTGTGCCGTCGGTCATGGTGTAAATCTCGCCGTCGTAGGTGAACGCAATCTTGCCGTTGTTGCCGCGTGACAGGAAGCGCACGGGGTGTACGGTAAATGATGTCAGCTGTTTTGCCGCCGAAGGATTTTCAATCGGGAGGGAATATACGTTGAATGTTTTGCCGTCGCGCTCGCTCAGGAAATACATTGTCTTGCCGTCTGGCGACATAACTGGGTTGCGGTCCTCGCCAGGGCGCGAAGTGAGGTTGCGGTGCTTGCCGGTCTCTGTGTCGTAGATCCAGAGGTCGCGTGTCACCGACGATGTATGGTGTTTGCGCCACTGGTCTTCAAATCCTTTCTGATCCTGATACAGGAAGCTCTTTCCATCAGGCAAGTAGCTTACCGATTGCGTGGGCGACGCGAGGATCATCTCCGGTCTCCCACCCTCGATAGGGACACGATAAAGCTCGGTGAGCCTGCTTGACGGGAAGAGTACACTTTCGGCAGGGTCCTGGATGGCTGCGGAATATACCACATATTTGCCGTCGGGAGTGAATGCCTCTGGTGTCTCTGTCGCCGAATGGTATGTGAGACGACGCAGATTTCCGCCGTCAGCCGCCATAAGGTATATATCCTGGCCGCCGTTACGGTCGCTGGCAAATGCGATTGTCTTTCCGTCGGGCGACCATATCGGCTCCGACTCTATCGACGGGGCAGTGGTAAGCCTTGTGGCTGTGCCGCCTGTCGCGCTTACCTTATATATGTCACCCTTGTAGGTGAAAGCTATACTGTTGCCGTCGGGAGAGATCTTTACGTCACGCAGCCAAAGCGGGGTGGTTGCTGACGCGCTTAATGCCGTCAGGGCGGTTATGATAGACAAATATACTTTTTTCATGCTGGTTATGTGGTTTATCGCTGATCGGGGATCAGATATGTGGAATTTTCAGTTTTTGTCCGGCGCGTATATTGGTGCCTTTTATGCTGTTGGCACGCTGGATGTCGGCTATGGTCACGCCCTTGTAGCGTCGGGCTATGGTCGACAGGCTTTCGCCACGTTTTACCGTGTGGTATCTGTAGCTTTGCTTGGGTGCGGGCTTTGCCTTGGGCTTCTCTTTTGCCTTTGCGGTATCGTTCACTTTCGGAGTCGCTTTTGCCTCGGTGACGGGAGCTGCCGCCACCTCCTTGGCCGCTATATTTGCGGAGTCGGTGACCGCTGTTATTGCCGCGCTGTCAGCCACTTGGGCAAGCTCTGCACTCTGCTGTGCCTCGACATTTTTCTTCTTGCCTGTGGCTACGCGCTGATATGTGTTGATCTTGAGCACTTTTCCGCGGGCAATGCTGTTTTTCCTCAGACCGTTCCACTTCTTTAGCTCTGCAACCGTGACACCATATTTTGATGCAATCTTGGAGAGTGTCTCACCGCGTCTCACCTTGTGCTTTTTCACGACGAGCTTGGTGGTGTACTCCATGTTGGGATCTATATAGTCGAGCGGGGTAGGCTCTACCACTGTGCGCTGTGCATACAGGTTGGCGTCATGACTCACAATGCTGTCCTCGCTCATTATATAGCTGTAGACCTGCATGGAGGGCAACACGAGTGAATAGGGGCGTATGTCGCCGGGGATTATATCCTTGCGGTATTGCGGGTTAAGCACGCGAAGCTCTTCTACCGGGATGTCGAGCACGGCGGCAACCTGGTTGAAGTGTACGCGCTTGTTGATGTGCACCGAGTCGGTGATGATAGGGCGCTTTGCGAGAGCCGGGCTGATGTTGTGCTGGTTATAGTATGTCATCACGTAGTTGGCGGCGATGAATGCGGGCACATATCCGCGTGTCTCCTGTGGCAGGAAGTAGTAGATGCTCCAGAAATCTTTGTTTTCGCCACCGGCGCGTCGGAGCGCCTTGTTGACGTTGCCCGGGCCGCAATTATAGGCGGCAATGGCGAGCGACCAGTCATTATACATATTATATAGCTGCTTGAGATAAGTGGCGGCTGCCTCCGACGACGCGTAGGGGTCGCGACGCTCGTCTACAAGCGAGTTGATCTCAAGTCCGAGACCGCGGGCGGTCGGTAGCATGAATTGCCATAGTCCTGTGGCGCCCACGCGTGACACCGCGTCGGGATTCAACGCCGATTCTATCACGGGCAGGTAACGCAGTTCCAACGGCAGTCCGTGGCGTTCAAGCGCCTGCTCGAATATGGGCATATAATAAAGGCTCATGCCGAGCATGCTTTCTACAAGCTCACGCCGGCGCTGGGTGTACATATTTATATAAGAGCGCACAATCTGGTTGTAAGGCATCTCGATTACGGTGGGCATCTGGCTCAGTCGCTTGATATACACTTCATCGGAAGCGTCGATCACCGGCACCTTTGAATAGTTGGTGTTGAGCACCATGTAGTTTTGCAGATACCAGTTCTGCATCATCTTGTGGGTATCGGTCTCAAAGCTTTCCGGATAAATGATCGAGTTGTCGGTGATTGATTGCTTGAGTGTAAGTATTGAGGGTGCTGCAACGGCGGCGATTGCCGTACATCCTGCAAGAAAGAGAGTTGCTAATATTTTCATTGACCGGTATTTTTTAAGAGAGAAAAATGCTTAAAAGTTAAGTGCCCACTGAAGTCCGATTCCGGGCTTGCTTGCCATTTTTGTGTCCTTGATCACTGTCGGGTGCACCTCCATTGACAGGTCGGGGGATATGTCGAAATGGGCGAGCGACGCGTCGACATAGGCATCGACCATCGCTATGAGGTAGACCCCTATCATACAGATTATGCAGAGGTCACGGTTGCGGCGGTAAAAATCTTTCTTTGACTTGAATGTCTTTTCAAGCCATGTGCGGTTAAGGCTTTCTTCCTTTGTGCCGGGCGGATAAAAATCCATGTAGCTGTCGGTCGACGGGTCATTGTCCATCAGGTCACGGTAGGCCTGCGTGTAGTCGTCAAGCATACGGTTGTTCCAGTCGGTCGCATAGGCAAGACCCATGAAGCCGCCTATCACGATAGGGAGTTTCCAATAGCGGCGGTTATATAGCTGACCGACACCCGGACACAGGGCCGAGAGCCATACGGCACGCGTGGGGTTGGGATTGAATGGTCTTACCTGATAGTCGGGATCAAAGTCCTCGACCCTCATGATGCTGTCGGTCGACTGTTGGGTCGCTGTATCGACAGGCACTTCTCCTATCACAGTGGTGACTATACTGTCGCCTTCAATCGCGATTGAGTCACCGACAACTTCAGCGGGCGTGTCCTTCGGTATCGACAGGTAGATCGAGTCGGGGAAGGCGTCAAGTGCTTCCGGTGCAAGTCGGCTGAGTGTTGCGGTCGAGTCGGCGACGGCTGCGCTGTCATCAGTGTCGGGCAGCTGTCCGGCGGCAAGAAGAGTGCCGAAATCCTGTGGCGCGGATGTCGGGTCAGGTGACCCGAATTCGGAATAGTTGTGAATAGCTGAAAAAATGTTAAAAGGGAAGGCTATTACGAGCGCAAGCATGGAAATCACAACTCGTGTCGCGAAATCAACATTGGATATGTCACCGTTTCCTTTTACTTTCTTCATTGTATAACTGGCTGATCCATAGTGGACCGCGCGATATTTTACAGCAAAACAAGCCGTTCCGTGACCGACATCCGTCAGCCTTCGGAATGCTTTATGGTATCAAAGATAGCAATTAATTGCACAAGTTCCTCCTCATTTTTGAAAGGGAAGGTGATTTTTCCCTTTCCTTGAGGGTTGCAGGTAAACTGTACCTTGGTGCGGAACGAGGCTGATAGATGCTTTTTCAGAAGGTCGAAATCACGGTTGGTCATCGTGGTTGCCTTGGGCTTTTCCGGCTCTTTGCCGCTTTCGGCGGCAAGCTGATAGGCCTTGGCGAGCTCTTCGACCTTTCTCACGGAAAGCCCGTGCTTGATGATTTCGTTATAAAGCTTGAGCTGTAGCGACGGTTGGTTGATGGTGAGCAGCGCACGGGCATGACCCATGTCCACACGCTTGTCACGAAGTCCGAGCTGCACCTCTGCCGGAAGTTTGAGCAGGCGCAGGAAGTTGGCTATCGTGGCGCGCTTTTTGCCGATACGTTCGCTCAGCCGCTCCTGGGTGAGATTATACTGGTCGATAAGCTTCTTGAACGTAAGCGCTATTTCAATGGCGTTGAGATCCTCACGCTGGATATTCTCGATAAGGGCCATCTCCGTAAGCTCGCTGTCATTTGCCGTGCGGATGTAAGCGGGCACGGAAGTCAGCCCGGCGCGCAGGGCGGCGCGGTAGCGTCGCTCGCCGGCGATGATCTGATATGTATTTTCACCGGTCTTGCGCAGCGACAGGGGCTGGATTATGCCGAGTTCGCGTATTGATGACGCAAGCTCGTCGAGAGCCTCTTCGTCAAATGTTGTACGTGGCTGGTCGGGATTGGGCGATATGTAGTTGAGATCTATGTCGTTGATAGCCGATGAGCCGCGTGCGGGCACGTCATCCATCGGGATAAGCGAGTCAAGGCCTCTGCCGAGTGCGTTACGTTTATTGGGAGCCATGGTTTGTCGTTTAGAGAGTTTTAGTGGTTATTCGGCATGTGCTGTCGCACGGCGGTGCTTGGCTATAAGCTCTTTTGCGAGCATGGTGTGGCTTGTCGCGCCGCGGCTTTCCGGATCGTAGAGCAGGGCGGGAAGTCCGTGTGACGGTGCTTCGCTCAATCGTATGTTGCGCGGGATCACGGTGTTGAACACCATGTCGCCGAAATGTCCCTTCAACTCCTCGTAGATCTGGTTGGCAAGGCGCAGGCGCGCGTCATACATTGTCAGCAGGAATCCCTCGATTTCAAGATGGGGGTTTAGCTTTGACTTGATGATGCGTATGGTGTTGAGCAGCTTGCTGATGCCTTCGAGTGCAAAATATTCAGCCTGTACGGGGATAATGACCGAATCGGCGGCGGTGAGAGCGTTGACCGTGATAAGTCCGAGCGACGGGGAACAGTCGATGAGGATATAATCATATTTTCCTGCAATAGGGGAAAGCACATTCAGCAGCACCCTCTCCCTGTTGGGCTTGTTGACAAGTTCAAGCTCCGCTCCGGCAAGGTCGATACGCGAGCCCACGAGGTCGAGTCCCTCCACACAGGTGGCTACCTGCGAGCCGTCGACAGGATAATCGTCGACAAGACATTCGTAGATCGACGATGTCATAGTGCGCGGATCTATTCCGTAGCCCGATGTGGCGTTGGCCTGCGGGTCGGCGTCAATGATGAGCACTTTCTTGCCTTGGCTGGCGAGGGATGCCGCAAGGTTTATGGTGGTTGTCGTCTTTCCTACTCCGCCCTTCTGATTGGCGATTGCAATAATTTTACCCATAAGCAGTTACAATTGACTACGCAAAGATAACTATTTATATTTAAAATACATCGCATCATCCAACCTCATTTTGCGTTAAATGTTGATAACTGCCCGTTTATGTTAATAAACGCATCAAATTTATCTGCTTAAATCCACAATATCCAAAACCAAAACACTATCTTTGCAAATACTCATAACAAAAGACTTTAGATAATAGCACAGTTGAATTCCGGATATTCCAGATAGAAAGTAAAGAAGAAGGAATATTGAAATGATGACTATTGATGACATAAAGAAACTGATAGCCAGAGATGAAACCCGAACTTTGGAGTTAAAGAAAACTACAGGAGAGTTATATAAGGGCTTAGAGACTGCATGTGCCTTTCTTAATTCCGATGGAGGCTGGTTGATGTTTGGGATAGCACCGTCATTGAAGATTGACGGGCAGAATGTTACTGACAATACTCGACGGGAAATTGGCAATGCGCTCCGTAAAATAGAGCCTGCTATTGATGTGGACGTGAAGTATATAGAGTTACCTGATAAGCCGGGATTTTACGTTGTTGCTATTTATTTTGATTCCAATAATTTTAAGAATGGCCCGTACTCATTTGATGGTAGGGCATTCTATAAAGTAGAAAGTACAACGGCATTGATGCCGAGACAGATGTATGAGGAGCGCCTGAAACTCAGTAATCCACAGAGATTTAGTTGGGAGAATACCCCCAACCCGGACATAACCGTTGAAGAGATTGATTCAGAGCTATTGTACCAGACGCTGCATGATGGTATAGGTTCAAGACGAATTCATGCTTCGGCAATGACACTTCAAGATCCTACAAAAATTATGATAAAACTTGGAGTTGCAAGAAAGGATGGAATGATATTGAACGCGGCGAATGTATTGTTTGGTAAAGAACCTGCGTTACTTCACTCTCAATGTAAAATTCGTTTGGCTCGTTTTGAAGGAACCGATAAAAGGATATTCCGGGATCAGACTGTTTGCGAAGGAAATTTGTTTGAGCAATATGATGCCGTGATGGACTTTTGTCTTAAGCATTTGAATCTGTCAGGTAGGATGGATGGTAAATTCCGACAGGATACGTTGACAGTCCCATACGAAGCTATAAAAGAAGCAACAATTAACATGCTTTGTCACCGTTCTTGGAATATTGAAAATACAACTGCAAGTTTGGCTATATATGATGACCGCATTGTGTTTCAGAATCCGGGAGCGTTTCCACTTGGCATGACATGGCAGAACTTTGTGGATGATCAAATAGGCTCTATTCCTGCTAACCCTAACATTGCGAATGTCTTCTATCGGCGGGGTACAATGGAGGCGTGGGGGCGTGGCATAGGACTTATTATGGAGAGTTGTAAAGAGCAAGGACTTCCTGCTCCTGAAATAAAAGTGGTTGCTCCGTTCGTTAATCTCACAATATGGTTCAAGCAATCATTAGCGAATGAGATAATAGATTTGAAACCCCCAGTCAATAACATAGAGACCCCCAGTGATACCCCCAGTCGGAATGAGATTCCCCCCAAGTCAAGGCTCATTTCACCCCAAGATAAGGTTTTTGAATTTTGTCGCATCGCAAGGGGTATCTCTGAAATAGCAGAAATGCTTGGAGTGAATGATAAAAAATGGGTACGAAAAAAATATGTCGCTCCATTTATTGGAACCAGATTGCAAATGACTATTCCTGATAAACCAAATAGTCAGAATCAGAAATATAAAATAATTGAATAAGACGCATTAAAATTTGTCTAATATAAAGTGTATTAACCGGATATAACGATGAATGAGCAAAAGCCACTTATATTGATTACCAACGATGACGGCATTGATGCGCCGGGCATCCGTGAACTTGTGGGATATGTAAAGGAGATGGGGGAGATTGTAGTGATTGCCCCGGATGAGCCTCATTCCGGGCAATCGTCGGCGATTTCGGTCAACAGGGTGCTCCGGATAACCGACCGTGGCATGTTGGGTGATGCGCGTATGTATTCGGTCAACGGCACTCCGGTTGACTGCGTGAAGCTTGGCATGCACGCAATTGTCCCGCGTCGCCCTGACCTGATTCTGTCGGGCATCAACCATGGGTCAAATTCCGGCAACTCTATAATCTATTCCGGCACGATGGGCGCGGTCCTTGAAGGCTGTATGCTCGGTATTCCCTCTATCGGCTACTCCTATCACTCTCATGATCAGGCTGCTGATATATCATGTTGTGGTGAGATTGTAAGGCATATCACTTCGCGCGTAATCGAACGGGGGCTGCCTTCCGACATATGTCTCAACGTGAATATTCCCAAGTGTGAGAAAGTATGCGGGATAAAAGTAGTGCGTGCGGCAAGAGGCTATTGGACTGAAGAATATGCCGAATACACCGATCCTCATGGCAAGCCCTTCTATTGGCTGACGGGCAAGTTCCATAACGAAGAGCCTGACTGCCCCGACACAGACCTTTATTGGACCGACCGTGGATATGCCTCGGTTGTGCCTTGCCGCCCCGATCAGTCGGCTTTCGATAAGGTTACGGAGGTGAAGGGGATATTGTCCGGCATGGATTGACCTGTCAGATCTCGCAGCGGTATTGCCCTTTCCTGATCGTGGACTTGCCGTAGTTTATGGCATGCACCGGACACACATGATAGCAGGCGAGACACTGGGTACACATTACGCCCCAATAGTGTTGTCCTTTTATTATTGCGACGTTTTCCGACGGGCATGCCTCCACACACTTGCCGCAGCCGATACATAGCTGCGTGTCGCAATTGAATCTATCCGGCTTTATGCCATACTTCATATACAGGGGATAGAGTATTTTGCTTTTAAATCTCGGGAACGCCCCTTTTACTATATCATCACCCCTGAAGCCGGCTTTGATAAGGTCGGCGATATGGTCTATGCGCGCCGGTGCGTCGGCGAGCTTCCGCCCGGCAACTTCCGGACTGTCGACATCAAATCCGGGTAGTAGCGTGTAGGTGTTGGGCATCTGCACTGAAAATGCCGCCGCGCAATCCCAGTTGTGTACTTTGGCATAAAGGCGCCACTGGCGGTGGGTCATCCCTATATCGTCGCCGCAGGTCGCCACCATGTAGTGCCGCGAGTCCTTTATTTTCATAAGGACCATGAGCAGTTTTACCGGTTCCGGCATTCCCCAGCAATGAACCGGAAATACCCATATGGTTCTCCCTCCGGGGCGACCGTACCAATTCTCTTTATTGTTGATAAAGGACCTGTCGATACGAGTGACCTCCTCACCGAGCCTCTCGGCGAGCTGTCGCGCCACATACATTGAGTTGCCGTTTCCTGAAAAGCAGTATATCATCTTATCGTTACCTGGGTGGCGCCAAATCCGTATTCCCTGAACGACGCATCCTGCACGTCGCAGTTTTTGTATTTATACTTCAGCTCTTTCAGTATGGCGTTGCGTAGCACGCCCTCTCCCTTGCCATGGATAAACACTATCTTTGTGCCTTTGTTGCGGAGGTTTTGCTGCATTACGCGGTTAAACTCTTTCAGCTGCACTTCGAGCATTTCCGTGTTGGAAAGTCCTGCCGTCGAGTCAAGGAGCTGGTTTATATGAAGGTCTACTTCAATCACACCCGGGTGCTTGGGCTTCTTTTCCACCGGGCGACGCTCTTGCCGGTCAGCCGCCTTTTTACGGAGCATCGACTCCTCGAGCCTGCCGCTGTCAAATGTCATGCTGCGTTGGGGCACATCGTTTTTCACGATGTCAAACGCTATTACCGGAGTGTCGAAATACTCGTTGTCATGGAAACAGTGGAGTTTGAAAAACTTTGTGTTGTCAACCGCATATTCCACTGCGACAGGTGCCTTTAGCTTGAACTCCTTCCCTTGCTTGAAGGCGATGTATTGTATGGCTACCCGGTCGATGGAGTTGACCATGTCGCGGGTCACATGCTCGAGATGCACCTGTATGCCCGGCTCGACTATGCCTGCAAATCGTGTCACCCAGTCATGAAGGTCACTCTTTACCAAATAGGTGAAATAGAGATAATAGTTGGAGTCGTTGACAAGATATGCGTCATATTCCGTAGTGTTGAGATGCTTGATCTCTTCCGGCTCGTAGGCAAGCACTATGTTCAGCTTTTCGCCGGCAGGGGTCTCCTGCACTGTCTCCTCACTTTTCTGTGTCGCAGGAACGATTACGGGAGCCGGTGGCGCCACATATTTGCTTTCCGTCTTTTGCTTGGGCTGGGCAGGGGTCACCACCACACACTCTTTCAGAAGCACCGGGGTCTCAAACCCGTCTTCATCCACATAAGCCATGTTGCCGTCGATCCTGACTATCCTGCCTCCGCCTACCGAATTGAGGTAGCGTACGATATCACCTGTCTGTGCCATAATTTTCTTGATTATTAATGCAAAGATACTTTCCCTTGGCTACACGCCTGCCTGTGTTAACATCAATTAACGCTGTCGCATTCCGTTTGCCGGTTGCGGCATGTTGATGCCCGTGGTTGAAATGTCGTGGATTATGCCTAACTTTGCGACATGATTAACAATGTTTCCGACATAAGGATTGAGGATTACGACTATCCGCTGCCCGAGGAGCGCATAGCCGTGCATCCTTTGCAGGAGCGTGACAGTTGCAAGCTGCTTGTGCGTAGTGGCGATGGGGCGCTTTCCACAAGGGTATTTCGCGAGTTGCCCGGGTTGCTGCCTTCGCGCTCGATGCTCATATATAATAATACGCGTGTGATTAATGCGCGTTTGCGTTTTCGTAAGCCCGGCGGCGGGGCGTCTATCGAGATTTTCTGTCTTGAACCGGTCTCTCCCGCCGACTATGCCGTCAATTTCGCTTCTGACCGTAGTTGTTCGTGGCTATGCTTTGTGGGCAATTCAAAGCGTTGGAAGTCAGGCGATCTCATTATGCCTCTTGAGATAGACGGAACCTCGGTGACGCTGACCGCCACGCGTGAGTCGCGTCAGGGCAACGCCTCGGTCATACGATTTTCCTGGGATAATCCCGCGGTAACTTTTTCACGTATAATTTCGGCTGCCGGGGTGATACCGATCCCGCCCTATCTCAACCGTGAGACAGAGCCGAGCGACTCCAATGACTACCAGACCGTGTTCAGCCACATCGACGGCTCCGTGGCGGCTCCTACTGCAGGGCTGCACTTTACCGATGAAGTGCTGCATGCTATCGACAAGGCAGGCATGCAACGCCGGGAATTGACGCTGCATGTGGGTGCCGGTACGTTTCAGCCCGTGAAAAGCGACTCAATAGGCGGTCATGACATGCACAGCGAGTTTATTGCCGTGAGCCGCGACCTGATAGCGGAGCTTGCCGTGACCGACCGCCCTGTGATCGCTGTCGGCACCACCTCTGTGCGCACACTTGAAAGTCTTTACCATATCGGATGCCTCATCTATGCGGGAGAATGGACCGGTGAGGTGCCGCAATGGTATCCTTACGATGACGCTCATCCACGCTTGTCGCGCAAGGAGGCTCTGGAGGCGGTTGTCGCCGCCCTTGACTCTGACGGGTCATCCACCCTGATTGCCTCGACGCGCATAATCATCGCTCCCGGCTACGACTTCAAGGTAGTGGAGGGGATAGTCACCAATTTCCATCAGCCCAAGTCGACATTGCTTTTGCTCGTGTCGGCATTTATCGGCGGTGGCTGGCGGCAGATGTATGACTACGCCCTTGCCGGTGATTACCGGTTTCTCAGCTATGGCGACGCTTCCTTGCTGCTTCGCTGATCTCCACTTTGGGCTGACAGCATGATGAACTAATGATGCCGTTTTACGGTTAATATTATTCGGGATGTTTGACTGACATAACTTTAAATAGACAAATGAAGCAAATATTCCATTGTTTTTTGTAAATTTGCCACCGTATTAAAACTGATTTTAACTTTTTATCAGATAAAGCAATGATGCAACAGATTTCCAATCGCGTGCAGGCGCTTGCACCGTCGCAGACTCTTGCCATGTCGCAGAAAAGCCAGGAGCTGAAAGCTCAGGGCGTAGATGTCATCAATCTTTCAGTGGGTGAACCCGATTTCAACACCCCCGACCATATAAAGGAGGCGGCGAAGAAAGCCATTGATGAAAACTTCTCGTTCTACACTCCCGTGCCGGGTTACATGTCGCTCCGCAAGGCGATTTCGGCAAAGCTGAAAAATGAAAACGGTATTGACTACGCTCCCGAGCAGATTGTTGTGTCAAACGGAGCCAAGCAGTCGCTCTGCAACGTGATTCTTGCTGTCGTCAACCCCGGTGACGAGGTGGTTATACCTACTCCCGCATGGGTAAGCTATGTCGAGATGGTAAATCTTGCAGAAGGCAAAAGCGTGCTTGTCCCCGCCACTATAGAGCAGAATTTCAAGATAACTCCCGAGCAGCTCAGGGCTGCTATAACACCGCGTACGAAGCTCGTGTTTTTCAACTCTCCGAGCAATCCTACCGGAAGCGTATACTCAAAGGAGGAGCTTCAGGCTCTCGTAGATGTCCTTGCCGACTTTCCCGACGTGCTCATCCTCTCCGACGAGATATATGAGCATATCAACTTTACAGGCAGTTTCACCTCGCTTGCATCGTTCCCTGAGGTAGCTGACCGCGTGTGTGTGGTCAACGGCGTTTCAAAGGCTTATGCCATGACCGGCTGGCGTATAGGATATCTTGCCGCCCCGCTGTGGCTTGCCCGCGCTACCAACAAGCTTCAAAGCCAGTATACTTCCGGCGCGTCTTCAATCGCGCAAAAGGCGGCCGAGGCTGCTTACACCGGATCGCAGGAGTGTGTGGAGGATATGCGCAAGGCGTTTGAGCGCCGCCGCGACCTGATCGTGGGTCTTGCCTCGGCTATCCCTGGATGGCAGGTCAACGAGCCGGAGGGAGCGTTCTATCTCTTCCCCGAGGTGTCAAGCTATTTCGGCAAGCGTTACGGTGACTATGTGATCAACAATGACGCCGACCTTGCCATGTACCTGCTTGAGGTAGGGCATGTGGCTACTGTAGCCGGATCCGCTTTCTGCTGCCCCGGCTACATACGCCTGAGCTACGCTACCGCCGACGATACGATCCGTGAGGCTATACGCCGCATCGCGGAGGCACTTGCTAAACTTGTGTGACGACATGACGCGTTCATCCGACTCCCTTGTAATCATACCCACCTATAACGAGGCTGAAAACGCCGCCGCGATAATTGACGCGGTGGTAAGCCTTCCGCATGACTTTGACGTGCTTATAGTCGACGACGGCTCCCCCGACGGTACCGCCGGTATCGTAAGAAAGAAAATGGAGGAATATCCCGGGCGTGTAAAGCTTCTTGAACGCAAGGGAAAACTTGGGCTCGGGACTGCATATATAGCCGGATTCAAGTATGCTCTCGGCAACGGTTATGACTACATATTTGAGATGGATGCCGACTTCTCCCACAATCCCAACGACCTGATGGCGCTTTACAAGGCGTGTCACGACGACGGTGCCGATGTCGCCATTGGCTCCCGGTATATCTCAGGGGTAAATGTGGTCAACTGGCCCATGAGCAGGGTGTTGATGTCATATTTTGCGTCAAAATATGTACGGTTTGTCACCGGCATGGATATCTGTGACACCACTGCCGGATTTGTGTGTTACCGCCGCAGGGTGCTTGAGGCGTTTGACCTTGACAAGATCCATTTCAAGGGCTATGCCTTCCAGATCGAGATGAAATTTACCGCCCACAAACATCGGTTCAAGATCGTTGAGGTACCTATCGTGTTTGTCAACCGTGTGCTTGGCGAGAGCAAGATGAGTTCAGGTATTTTCTCTGAGGCCGTGTTTGGCGTGATTCGCCTGAAGATTCATGGCATGACCCATAAATATAAGGATTTCAGTAACGACAAATCTATATCCAATGCATGATACGCTGCTTTACAACGCCCTTGTTGTAAATGAATGCCGTAAGGCGATCGGGTATGTGGTGATCGATGGCGAGTTCATCCTTGCTGTCGGTGAGGGTGAGCCTCCCGTGGCAATTGCGGAGGCTTGCCGTGAGAAGATTGACCTCGGTGGGGCTATGCTCCTCCCCGGTGTGATTGATGACCAGGTGCATTTCCGTGACCCCGGGCTGACCCACAAGGCTGACCTCTCTACCGAGTCGCGCGCCGCAGTGGCGGGCGGGGTGACATCTTATATGGATATGCCCAACACAAAGCCTCCGACTGTCACCGTTGAGGCTGTCGCCGACAAGCTGCGCCATGCTTCCGATGTGTCACTTGCCAATTATAGCTTCTTTATCGGGGCGACAAATGACAATATAGACCAGCTCCTTCTGTGCGATTACTCCCGTGTGCCGGGAGTCAAGCTTTTTCTCGGCTCGTCGACCGGCAACATGCTTGTCGATGAGGAGGAAGCGTTGACGCGGATATTCCGTGACGTGCCTGCGCTTGTGGCGATCCACTCCGAGGACGAGGCTACCATCCGCGCCAACCGTGAGCGGTATGTCGCCGCTCATGGCGAGGATCTGCCTGTCAGCTATCATCCGCTTATCAGGAGCCATGAGGCTTGTATGATTTCCACAAAAAGGGCGATTGCGAGGGCGGAGCGTTACGGCACCCGTCTACATGTGCTTCATGTTTCGACTGCCGGTGAGGTGGCGATGTTTTCCGATGAGCCGCTTTCACGTAAGCGTATCACCTCTGAGGTGTGTGTCCATCACCTGTGGTACACCGATGCCGATTATTCCACGCTTGGCACAAGGGTGAAAATGAATCCTGCCGTAAAGACCGCCGCCGACCGTGACGCGCTTCGTCGCGGGCTGCTCGACGGGCGTATCGACATTGTCGCTACCGATCATGCGCCTCACCTGCTTTCTGAGAAGGAGGGCAATGCGCTTACTGCCGCCTCAGGCGCGCCGATGGTGCAATTCTCGCTTCCAGTGATGCTTGAGCTTGCCGATCGCGGGGTGTTCACCACCGAGCTTGTGGTGGAAAAGATGTGTCATGCCCCCGCAGAGCTTTACCATATTGACCGCCGCGGTTACATCCGTGCTGGATATTATGCCGACCTTGCCGTGGTAAGCCCCGATACTCCTTATATTGTGGCCGACGACATGGTGCTGAGCCGTTGCGGCTGGACACCTCTTGCCGGTACCACGCTCCACAACCGTGTGATTATGACCTATGTCAACGGCAGGCAGGTCTACTGCCACGGCAAGATTGACGATGCCGTCAGGGGGATGGAGCTGCGATATAAGGCGCTTTAGGCTCTATTTTACTTCATAAAGTGTTATTTAGTCAGAAAATTTGTGAACATCCGAAATTTTTGTCGTAAATTTGTGGATGTTTTAAGAATATATTAAGCAAAACTCAACAGGAGTTGACATTATGTTAGAAAAAGCAAATGTAAAGTATCTCGACAAGGTGGTGATCCGTTTTTCCGGCGACTCCGGCGACGGCATGCAGCTTGCGGGAAACATTTTCACAAACGTTTCTGCCGGTGTGGGCAATCAGGTGTCCACTTTTCCCGATTATCCGGCTGAAATACGCGCCCCGCAGGGCTCATTGAGTGGCGTGTCCGGGTTTCAGGTGCATATCGGAGTAGGGGTGCATACCCCCGGTGACAAGGCTGATGTGCTTGTTGCGATGAATCCCGCCGCCTTGAAGCAGAACATAAAGCACCTCAATCACGGTGGCATTGTGATTGTCGACATTGACTCGTTTAAGGAGTCCGACCTCAAGAAGGCGATGTTTACTACCGACGATCCATTCAAGGAACTGAACATCAACGCCCAGGTTCTTGAAGTGCCGGTGACCTCGATGACAAAAGCCGCCCTTGCCGACTCCGGGCTTGACAATAAATCGGTGTTGAAATGCCGTAATATTTTTGCCCTTGGTCTCGTGTGCTGGCTCTTTGACCGCCCGCTTGAAGCCGCTATCCACCATCTTAAGAATAAATTTGCCCGTAAGCCCGCCATCTTTGAGGCCAATGAAAAGGTGCTCAGGGCGGGATATGATTACGGTGCCAACATACATGCTTCCGTGTCGACCTACCGTATCGAGTCGGAAAGCATCGCTCCCGGATATTATACCGATATTAACGGCAATACCGCTACCGCATGGGGACTTATCCTGGCTTCCGAAAAGTCGGGTCGCCCGTTGTTCCTCGGCAGTTATCCCATCACCCCCGCCACCGACATCCTGCATGAGCTTGCAAAGCGCAAGGATCTTGGCGTGAAGGCGTTGCAGATGGAGGATGAGATTGCGGGCGTTTGCTCCGCTATCGGCGCCTCTTTTGCGGGTGACCTTGCAGTTACCTCGACTTCCGGTCCCGGTCTTGCATTGAAGAGCGAGGGTATCGGACTCGCCGTGATGGCCGAGCTTCCGCTTGTGGTGATTGACGTTCAGCGTGGAGGACCTTCTACCGGACTCCCGACAAAGACGGAGCAGACCGACCTTATGCAGGCGCTTTACGGTAGAAACGGCGAGTCGCCCGTTGTGGTTGTGGCTCCCGCCTCGCCGACCGACTGCTTTACGATGGCGTTTGAGGCTTCGCGTATTGCGATCGAGCATATGACTCCTGTGATCCTGCTCTCCGATGCTTTCATCGGCAACGGGTCTTCGGCATGGCGTGTCCCCGAGACCGACGAATATCCTGCGATAAAGCCGAATTATGTGCCGCAGGAACTTCGCGACAAATGGATGCCTTACATGCGCGATCCTGAGACGCTTGTACGCTATTGGGCGTTCCCCGGTGAGGAAGGTCTGATGCACCGTCTCGGCGGTCTTGAAAAGGACTTCAATACAGGAGTGATTTCTACCGATCCTGTCAACCATGAGCATATGGTTGAGGTGCGCCGCCGTAAAGTTGAGAATGTGGCTAAGGATATCCCTGGGCTTGAAGTACTTTGTGATGCCGGTGCCGACACTTTGCTGATAGGTTGGGGTGGTACCTACGGACATCTCTACACTGCCGCCGAGGAGCTGTGTGCGGCAGGTCACAAGGTTGCTTTCGCCCATTTCCGCTATATCAACCCGCTTCCCGCCAATACCGGGGAGATACTTCGCCGCTACAAGCGCGTCATATGCGCCGAGCTTAACACGGGGCAGTTTGCCGACTATCTGCAAGGCAAGTTTGCGGGATTGGAGATCCATCGTATCAACAAGATACAGGGTCAGCCGTTCCTTGTGAAAGAGATTGTCGACGGAGTTATCAAGTTTATGGACCAACAGTAACGATCAGGAATTATGGAATGTACTAAATATACTGCCGGCGACTATAAAAACGGACAGTCGGTGAGGTGGTGTGCCGGATGCGGTGACCACGCGATTCTCAACGTACTCCACAAGGCTATGGCGGAGGTAGGTGTGCCTCCCCACATGACTGCGGTAATCTCCGGTATAGGATGTAGCTCGCGACTGCCTTATTATATGAACACCTACGGTTTCCATACCATCCATGGGCGTGCCGCCGCTGTGGCCATCGGCTTCAAGGTCGCCAATCCGGCGATGACGGTGTGGCAGGTGTCGGGCGACGGTGACGGTCTTGCAATCGGAGGAAACCATTTCATTCATGCCGTGCGCCGCAACATTGATATCAACCTACTGCTCTTCAACAATAAGATTTACGGTCTGACAAAGGGACAGTATTCTCCTACGAGTGCACGCGGCTTTGTCAGCAAATCCTCGCCTTACGGCACTACCGAGGATCCGTTTATCCCCGCTGAGTTGGTGTTTGGTGCCAGAGGCAATTTCTTTGCCCGCTCGATTGATGTCGATCTTCCCACTGCGCAGGAGGTCATGGTTGCCGCTGCGCGCCATAAAGGCACTTCTGTGGTGGAAATGCTTCAGAATTGTGTGATTTTCAACAATGGCATCCACAATTATATAAGCGACCGTGAGTTCCGTGAGGAGCGCACCATCCACCTCCGCCACGGCGAAAAAATGCTTTTCGGCAAGGAGCATAACAAAGGTCTTGTGCGCGACGGATTCCTTTTGAAAGCGGTGGAGATCGGTAAAGACGGCTATACCATTGACGACGTTGTGGTGCATGACGCCCATACCCAAAGCAACTTCCTCCACCAGCAGCTTGCCATGATGGACGGATATTCTCTCCCGCTTGCCGTCGGGGTGATCCGTGATGTCGAGAGTCCCGTCTACAATGAGGAGGTCGATCACCAGATCGAGGAAGTACGCGCCAAGAAAGGCTTCTCCTCCCTCCGCGAAATGGTGCTCGCCGGCGAGCACTGGGAAGTAAAATAATCCCGATAATCCATATATAATTATGCCATATAAGGTGCGGCCTCTTCGGTCTGCACCTTATTTTTCCACTCAATTTTCTTGGAATAGCCCAAAATTATAGCTGTTTTTGTAGATAACTTACGAAAACATCCTGAATTTTAGAAAAACGACCATATGATACTAGAGTTTCTCTACGATTTTGAAATAAGCCTGCACGCCTGCTTGACATGACACGCTTCCGCAAGGATCAGATTTTCTTTGTCAACAAGCGCGACGACGGTTCATCCGACCTCTATTCATTGTTTGACTACAAGGATTTCCGGGAGAAAATGGATTTGGAGAAAGCCTACCTTCAGGGGCGTTTCGATGCCGTGCCGTATATCAACGAATTTGAGAACATCTGACTATGGCACGAAAAGCGAAGCTACCGAGAGGTAAAAAGATGAACCCTTCATCAACAATACATCTTTTGATTGACGAGATTGTGAGATAGTGCCACCCTATTTCTGGAAATTTGGAGCTATGCGCCATCTTGTCATATAAATCCTCCATATTGCAGTGTCGGAATTTGTGACACACGCCTCTTTTCCTTTGCCTAAGATATTCTCGCTCAATAAAACTTAAACAAGTTTGGCGTTGTATTCGACTTATGCGTATCTTTGTGGAAATGAATTAACTGATCATTATGAAAAAGATAGTTTTAAGCCTTATTGCGTGTGGCGCGCTTATGTCGGCGACAGCCATGGATACACTTACTTCGCCCGACGGGCAGATAATCCTGACGTTTGACCTTACACCTGCAGGTCAGCCGCAGTATTCGGTAACTTACAAGGACAAGCAGGTGATACTGCCATCGACACTGGGTTTTGAAATCAAGGATGAGACTCCGCTTACTACCGGATTCAAGCAGGGCAAGCCGCTGTTCTCGTCAGCTGATGAGACATGGGCGCCGGTGTGGGGTGAGAGTGATTCCATCGTCAACCGTTACAATCAGATGATTGTGCCGCTTACGCGTAAAGCCGGAAACGACAAGCGTAAGATGAACATTGTGTTCCGCGCCTATGATGATGGTATTGCTTTGCGCTACGAGTTTCCCAAACAGCAGTGGAAAGGGTTCACGATTACCGATGAACTTACCCGCATGGCGCTTGCCGGCGATCACACTGCATGGTGGATTCCCGGCGACTACGATACTCAGGAATACAAGTATACCCGCTCGCGCCTGAGCGAGATTCGTGCTAAATCGGAAGACGCCCGCATGCACAACCTTTCGCAGACCGGATTCTCGCCCACAGGGGTGCAGACCTCGCTTATGCTTAAGACCGACGATGGGCTTTACATAAATCTCCACGAGGCGGCTCTCGTAGACTATCCGGCAATGCACCTCAATCTCGATGACTCGACAATGACGTTTACCTCGTGGCTCACTCCCGACCGTGACGGCAACAAGGCTGTCGTGACCACCCCGTTCAAGACTCCTTGGCGCACAGTCATGGTGAGCGACAAGGCCACCGACATACTCGCATCCGACCTTATCCTTAATCTCAACGACCCCTGTGTGCTCGATGACACATCATGGATTCACCCGACAAAATATATGGGCGTATGGTGGGAGATGATAAGCGGTAAAAGTTCGTGGTCTTATTGTGATGCCGAAAACTTTGACCTCGCCACCTTTGATTATTCAAAGGCTACTCCCAACGGCAGGCACGGTGCAAACAATGAGAATGTACGCCGCTATATAGACTTTGCCGCCGATGCGGGAATGAACCAGCTCCTTATTGAAGGATGGAACATAGGTTGGGAAGACTGGTCGGGTAAGGAAAAGGATTATGTGTTTGACTTCCTAACCCCTTATCCCGATTTTGACCTTGATGTCCTCAATGCCTATGCCAAGTCGAAGGGCATAAAGCTGATGATGCACCACGAGACCTCCGGTTCAATACCCAACTACGAGAAATATATCGACCGCGCCTACGACTTGATGAACCGTTACGGCTACGATGCGGTAAAGAGCGGATATGTAGGCAATATCCTCCCGAAAGGTGAGAACCATTACAATCAGAAATCCGTGCGCCACTATCTTGAATGTGTCAAGAAAGCCGCCGACAAGCATATCATGGTCAATGCTCACGAGGCTGTGCGCCCGACGGGACTTTGCCGCACTTATCCTAACCTTGTCGGCAATGAGAGCGCATGCGGCACTGAATACCAGTCGTTTGGCGGACTTCCCGTATCTCATGTCACAATACTGCCCTTTACACGTCTTCAGGGCGGTCCGATGGATTATACGCCCGGCATTTTCAGCATGAATATCAGCGAGTATGCCCCCGGTAACAATTCTCATGTCAATGCGACTGTCGCCAATCAGCTCGCGCTCTATCTCACGATGTACTCCCCGCTGCAGATGGCGGCTGATTTCCCGGAGCATTATGCCGCGAAGCCCGATGCGTTTCAGTTTATAAAGGATGTGCCGGTCGACTGGAGCAAGAGCGTATATCTTGATGCCGAACCGGGCGAGTTTATCGTTGTGGCGCGTAAGGACAAGAAAAGCGACGACTGGTATGTGGGCGGTGTCAATGCCGACGATCCGCGCGATTTTACGCTTAACCTTGATTTCCTCGACCCCGGTAAGTGCTATGAGGCTACTATCTATGCCGATACCGACGACGCCCACTATCTGACCAACCCAGAGGCATATCAGATTACCCGCCGCAAAGCTTCCGATTCATCCGTGATAAAGCTACACATGGCTCCCGGCGGCGGCTTCGCCATCTCCCTGAAAGAGATTTAGCGTTTTTTTAGTGGATCTTGCCGTAGATATATCGCGCAAGTCCATAGATATAGCGACGGAATCCCGGGCGATACCCGAGGATTCCGTCAAACCATTCCATCCTCCGGCTGAAAAGTTTTACGACGTATCCAACGTAAAACATGGCAAACAGGGTGCCGACGCCAATGATGTTCCATTGCCATGCGCCCCAGAATGTGAAGCAACTCGCGATAGCGAGGGCTACGAGGGTCACGTCGACACAAATCTTGATTTTGGGGAAGGGAATACCGGTGACTCTGCTTATTGCTACGGGAAATCCCTCACCGGGCATTGTGACCGAGCCGCATCTTACTTCAAGCGCTATGCCGAAAGCCATTATTGTGCATCCTGCAAATTGTGTTATCAGTTGAGACGGCAGTTCGTCACATACAAGCCATGACGTTACATACATATTGACATCAATTAACGCGCCAAACACAAATCCTATAAGAAGCTGAAGCAGCTGTACGGCTTCAAATCGTCGGCGTAACACAATTATCTGTCCCGCCACGAGTATCATATTCATGATATTTGTATAGCCGCCAATAGTCAGTGCCGGTACAATATGCTCTGCGCCGGCGATTGAAAAAGCCATGGGAATCGACGAAATCACACTGCTTCCAAGGTTGGAGCGTACACACAAGGCAACACCAAGGGTCATTATGTATAATGAGGCGAGTAAAAGTATGTGTTGCCAGATAAATTGGATAATTTGGTTTTTAGACGATAGACTGATTGATTTTATCATTGACATACTTTCCTTTCTGATTGCAAAATTACAAAAAAACTTTCCTTTTTATCCTGTCTCGTGACCGCCATGGCTTTTTTTCGAAGAAACTTATGGCGTATTTTGCATTGTCGTGTAAATTTGTCTAATTTTAGAGAAAATTACACGACATGTTTATGAAGAAAACACTTCTGATACTCTCGCTGCTTGCCGTGGCGGCAGGAGCAATGGCGGCGAAGCCGTATAAGGTGTCGATACTTGGCGACTCTTATTCGACTTTTGAGCGCCACGTGCAGCCCGACACCAACTATGTATGGTATTTTGACGGAGAAAACAATCCGGAAAAGACCGATGTGAATACTCTTGGCGACACATGGTGGCAGCAGTTCCTGAATGATACGGGATTTGAGCTTGTGCAAAACAATTCGTTTTCCGGGTCGACCATATGCCACACGGGCTATAACGGCGAGGATTATTCCGGCAGGTCATTCGTGACCCGCATGCGGTATCTCGGCGACCCCGACATCATACTTGTGTTCGGGGCTACCAATGATTTCTGGGCTAAGGTGCCGGTAGATCCCGACAGAGCCATGCGCGATCCGCTTTATGCCTTCCGTCCGGCCATGGAGAGGCTTGCCGCCGGTCTGCCGGAGATATATCCCGACGCGAAGATATATTTTATCCTCAATGATGAAATCTCCGGTCCGGTGCGTGACATTGTGATTGCCGAGTGCGGGCGTCAGCATATCCCGGTGCTTCAACTTGAGAATATTGACAAGCGCATGGGGCATCCCTCGAAAGCCGGCATGGCGCAGATCAACCGTCAGCTAAAAGAGTTTTTAAGAATAGAATAATCATCAACAACCTATAACACATAGTCATTACGTTATGAAAAAGTCATTTTCAGCAATAATCGCGGCGACAGTCATGCTTGCCGCTCCTGTCGCTTCCCATGCCCAGGCTATAATCGACCACGGTACTCCTGCAAAAGTGGTTCAGGCAGGTATCCGTGTCGGATTCAACACATCTAATCTCACCACCAACTATGACGAGATTTTCCCGGAGATAGCGTGGAATCATACCCAATGGAAGCAGGGCGTGACGCTTGGTGCCGCCATCGACATAAACCTGAAAAATTATCTCGCTATACAGTCGGGTGTCTATTTCAAGTCGCGTAACAATGATTTCCACTATCTGATAAACGAGAATTCGCTTCAGGCTATCGACGGACATTGCGGCGCATATTATTTCGAGATTCCGCTGTTGCTGTCGTTCCGTCTCGGTGTCGCCGAGCTTGCGCAGGCACAGATTGACCTCGGTCCTTACTTTGCCACCGGATTCGGAGGAAAAGTAAAATACACGCTTTTCCAATCGGAGAATGACGGCTCAGGCAGCAGGGTGGTCTCATACGACAGCAAGGGCGACTATTTCGGCGACAAGGGCATTGCCAACCGCTTTGACTGGGGATTGAAATTCGGTCTCGGTTTCCTTGTGATGCAGCATTACTACATTGGCGCCCACTACAATTTCAGCTGCAAGAACATACTCAAGGATATTCCTGACACTAACAAGCGTGCGAGCGGACACAACAAGGCATGGACCTTCACCCTCGGCTACAACTTCTGACAAATAGTTGACTCATCGGTCCCATTGGATCCATCACAACATAAAGAGCGGCTATGCCATCAGGCGCAGCCGCTCTCGTTATGTTTAAATCGTAATGATTTATTTCGCTACGGGGCATCCCTGGCAGCGTTCCGCTATCTGGGTGAAGAAGTCGTTGCCCTTGTCATCTACGAGGATGAATGCGGGGAAGTCCTCCACTTCGATTTTCCAGATTGCTTCCATGCCAAGTTCCGGATATTCAAGACACTCTACCTTCTTGATGCTGTTGTAGGCGAGGATAGCGGCGGGGCCGCCGATACTGCCGAGGTAGAATCCTCCATGCTTGTGGCATGCGTCGGTAACTTGCTTGCTGCGGTTGCCCTTGGCGATCATCACCATTGATCCTCCGGCTGCCTGGAACTGGTCTACATACGAGTCCATACGCCCTGCGGTGGTAGGTCCGAATGACCCTGACGGCATGCCTGCGGGTGTCTTGGCGGGTCCGGCGTAGTAGATGGGATGGTCTTTCAGATAGTCGGGCATAGGCTCGCCTCGGTCAAGGCGCTCCTTGATCTTGGCGTGGGCGATATCGCGGCCTACCACGATGGTGCCGTTGAGCGACAGGCGTGTCGACACGGGGTATTTGGTCAACTCGGCGAGTATCTCCGGCATCGGGCGGTTAAGGTCGATCTTTACCGCGTTGCCTTCTCCCTGCTTGCGGAGTTCTTCGGGTATGAGTTCGCCCGGATTGGTGTCGAGTTTCTCGATCCAGAGTCCGTCTTTATTGATCTTAGCCTTTACGTTACGGTCGGCGGAGCAACTTACGCCAAGACCTACGGGGCAAGAAGCGCCGTGGCGGGGCAGACGGATGACACGGATGTCGTGGGCGAAATATTTTCCACCAAACTGTGCGCCGAGACCGATGTTCTGAGCCTCCTTCAGAAGTGTTTTTTCAAGCTCCACGTCGCGGAAGGCACGACCATATTCGTTACCGGTTGTGGGGAGGTTGTCATAATATTTCACTGACGCTTTCTTTACCGTAGCGAGGTTCATCTCTGCCGATGTGCCACCGATTACAAATGCGATGTGATAGGGCGGACAAGCTGCGGTGCCGAGCGATTTCATCTTCTCTACGAGAAACGGCACAAGCTTTTCTGGATTGAGAAGTGCCTTGGTCTCCTGATAGAGGTAGGTCTTGTTGGCGGAGCCACCGCCTTTTGCAACAAAGAGAAATTTATATTCGTTGCCGTCGACAGCGTAGAGGTCGATCTGTGCGGGCAGGTTGCAGCCGGTGTTCACTTCGTCATACATTGTCAGCGGGGCATTCTGCGAGTAGCGAAGGTTGCAGCCCGTGTAGGTGTCATACACACCGTGGGACAGTTGTTCTTCGTCACCGCCTCCGGTGTACACATTCTGACCCTTCTTGCCGATGACTATCGCGGTACCGGTGTCCTGGCAGAAAGGGAGCTGACCCTTTGCCGCAATCTCGGCGTTGCGGAGCATCGTGAGTGCCACAAACTTGTCATTTTCACTTGCTTCGGGATCGCTGAGTATCTTTGCGACCATGGCATTGTGCTCGCGACGAAGCATGAATGAGTTGTCGTGAGTTGCCTGACGTGCAAGCACCCTCAGTGCCTCAGGATCGACCACGAGCATCTCGTGACCGTTCCAATTCTCGACTTTCACATAGTCGGAAGTAAGATGGTAATACTCCGTGGTGTCAGCCGACATGGGAAACGGCTCTTGGTATACAAACGGTTTTTGTGCCATATATGGTTAAGTATTTGGTTATGCTATAGTGCAAATTTACGTAATCCCGCCTACAAATCAAAAATATTCAGTTTATTTAAATCATTAACATGAACGAAGTGACATAGCGCAGTGGTGCGGGAGGCGTGGGACGGTTGTCAAGAGTCATGAACCGACCGTAGTTGCCGCTATGTTTTTCCGCTTCAAAAAAGTGGCATAGCCCTATGCCGCAGTCAATCATGGAGCAGCTGCCTTTAGGCTTGCAGTAGAAGTGGACTGTATTGTCGGTGACAACAGCTCTCCATGGCTGTGAGTTGGTCGACGAGGGTGCGAGACGCATCATCTCGAGCGATTCGGCAAAACGGTTACCGGCGGGTAGGTTTCGGTTAAAATCTTCGAGGAAAAACAACTCGTCAAACGGCTTGCGGTGGCTACTCCCTACCGCGAGGCGCGTAATCTTTTCCCGAAATGAGGGTTTGACGGCAAAACCGACAGGGCTTACGATCCGGAGTCGTTCACCATCGTTCCATATATTACCCTCATCAAAAACCGAGCCTTTGAAAGTCGCTGCAATCCAACAGCTTCCAAGTCCGAGCTGCCACGCACGGAGCACTACTTGCTCAAACCGGAATCCCGCAGTCAATGCCGACGCCTCGTCATCCTTCATCGCAATAAGGAAGAAATCACGCGCGCCGGTAATGACTCCGTAAGTGCTCGGGCGGTATCCTCCTTCGATGTCAAACCGCTTGAGCCTTATGGTCACATTCCCGCCAAAAGGAGAGGAAGCTTCCTCTGTCGCTTTATTCAGCGCGTCGACAAGACGGGGCGGAATGCCCTCCCCGTTAAAACTACGCACCGACCGGCGCTCCGTCATTGCCTCGATTATATCCATGTTGAAAGTATTTACAGGATCTAAAAAATCGAGGAGCCAAGTGAATCTTGACTCCTCGTGTTGTCTTACCAGGATTCGAACCTGGACAGGCAGAACCAAAAACTGCAGTGCTACCATTACACCATAAGACAATCCTTATGACTCAGGGCTTTTCACCCTAAAGCTGTGCAAAGGTAAGGAGTTTTTTTGAAGTGTGCAAGCGTTATGCTTAAATCTGTCTAAAATCATGTGCCGATTTTTGTTACCGGTGCTTTGGGCTTTCCGGGCGTTCACTGCCGGATGGCGGCGCGGTAACGGGTGGCTTGGCGTAGCATGTAGCGGATGAAGGCGCGTCGGCAGTTTGCGCGGTTGAGGTTGATTATCGGATGGGTCTTGGCGTGTTCGCTGAATCGGTCGATGAAGTCGCGCAGGTCGGTGGTGCGGTAGAGGACTCCCGCAAGTCGCACGATCTCGTCGGAGATGCGGGTGAGCAAGCGGCGGTCGTTGCGGATTATCCTGCAATAGTGGGCTACAAGCTCGTCGTGGGGCATTGGCGAACCGTCGGGTCGGTCGGGGACAGAGTCGGTGTCCTCATGTTCCCAGAGGTCGGTCTCGAAGTCAGGTCGGTCGGCGTCGATTTCTTTTTGATAGAGTGGGTTGGGGTGAGCGCGGGCAAATTCGTTCCAGAAGCTGAAGCGTTTAGCCATGTCGGATTCGTCGGGGATGGAGGAGGGTGGGATGGATGGGGCTAATGGGGCGGATGGGGCTAATGGGGTAGATGGGGCGGATGGGGATGCGGTCGACCTTCCGGTCGCCCCTACGGCTGTTTTTGGGGTTGTTTTTGGAGCGGTTGTGGGGGATGATGGTGGGTTTTGTGGGGTGGATGTAGGGTCGACCGGGAGGTCGACCGTGGTTGTGGGGGCGGGTGTGGATTGGGTGGCGGCGAGGCGGGCGAGGCGACGGGCGCGATTGCGGGCACGGCGGTCGATTGTGGGTCGGAGAAACTCGAAGGCGACCATCAGCGCGGGAGGCAGCTGCGGCTCCGTACCATTAAGTTGGTAGTCTTTTATGGCTGAGGTGAGGAGGCGGCGGTCGGTCTCGCTCTCGTAGATGGCGATTGTGTTTTCCCATTGGCGGTCGAAGCGGGGCAGGCGGGTGTGCGTTTTCATTGGCTGGTGTATTTTTCGCCAAAGATAATGCACGAATGTGGGGTGCCAATGTACAAATGGGAAATTTTTGCGGGGAGGAGGCTTGATTATTCGAGTGCCCAGACGGAGAGGTGCACTATGCCGTCACCGAAACCGGAAGGCTTGCACACAAATATGCGGTTGTTTAGCCAGTTGTAGCGTGAGTTGACCGGGGCTTCAAATTTGGGAGATGTCGCAAAGTAGTAGCCACATGAATCGACCACGTTGACCCCGATGTTTCTGACGTTGATTAAGCAAGAGTCAGATGTCAGTATGGTATATGAGGCATCAAGCTCGACTCTGCCGCTTACAGTGTCTATCATCTGGTAGTCGGCTCCTCCCGGAAGAATGTCGGCAGATATGTCGCCTTCTACACTGCCACCGGTTATCGGTATCATTACCCTTTTTCCTCCCGGCACGGCTCCCAGGTCTCTTGCCCGGTCGCAGCGCGCATGGATGTTAAAAACATGGCGTAGACCGGCGTCGGGAACCGCTGACCTGACGCTTGTTGCTGCCGTAGCGAACAGGAGAGCGACAATTGCGAGAACTTTAACGTATTTCATGACATTTTAATAATAAGCGGTGAATAATGCAATGCGTGATGTCGCAAAGTTAGGTAATTTGCCAACAATATCGTATATTTGAACTCAAATATTACTTAAGTAATGGCTGACAGACATATGCTACGGCTTCATTGGAAACTGTTTTTCCCGATGGTGGGCTTACTATGGCTCATAATCGGGATCACGATCACATATTTTGTCATCCATGAAAAGCACAGGCAGAAAGAGAATCTTGAAAACAGGCTGCTTAATGTGAATAATACCGTGATCGAGGCTTACGAGCATGGTTTTGACCTTGTGAACACGGTTAAATTCATTGAACTTTTCACCGGAAACACGACGCTTGACCCGCTGCGTGTGACGGTATATGACGATGACGGCACTATAATGGCTGATAACCGAGGGGCGACAATCGTAGTCCACGACAGCCTTGGCGTCGTCACCCCGGAACTTCAGACGCTATGGGAGGGCAGCGGCAACGCCACGGTGCGCGATATGGCATATGATAACAAAATGAGCATGATAAGTTCGCTTGCGAGTAGCGACGGTAGGGTGCATACGTTTGCCGCGTTGCCTTACGAAGGGGAGGTGCTTGATTTCTTAGGAGTAGATCCTATGGTATGGGTTGCGGTTATTGTGCTTGGCGTCATGACGACGGCGCTTGCCTATTTCGGCTCGCGGGCGATAAGCCGCAACGTGTATGCCTTGAACGATTTCGCGCGAGCCATAGCGTCGGATCAGTTGCCCGACAATGTGGACTCGTTGAAGTTTCCGCAGGATGAGCTTGGCGATGTGTCAAGAAATCTTTTTACGCTTTATCGTGACAAGATTCATGCCGAACAGGAAAAGATCCACCACGAGCGCCAGATAGGGATGAGCGTGAGCCATGAGCTGAATACGCCTGTGGGGATCATCAAGGGGTATATAGACACTATATTGAATGACGATAACATGCCGGAGGCTACGAGGCAAAAGTTTTTAGCGCGTATCCAGCAAAATGCCGACCGTCTTGCAAGTCTGGTGGGAGATGTCGGGATGGTGTTGCGGCTTCAGGAGCATGGAAAGGTCGTCGGGATTGTAACGGTAGATTTTTATCAACTTGCATGTCGTCTTGCTGAGGATGTCAAGCAGGGGCATGTTGCCGACGGGATGACATTTGAAATAGATATGGCTGAAGGTTGTTGCGTTAAGGCACATGAGTCGCTGCTGACCACCGCCATGCTTAATCTGATTTACAATTCTGCGCAGCATTCCGGCGGCACAATAATGAGGTTGTCTTACCTTGGAGTGGAAGCCGGCATGAGGCTTTTCCTTTTCCGTGATAACGGCTGTGGGGTGGATGAAGAGCATGTCGCCCGGCTTTTTGATCTTTTTTATCGAGTGGATTCGGGGAGGTCGCGTAAAAATGGCGGTTCCGGACTCGGATTGCCGCTCGTGCAAAGGATAATCACGGCTATGGGAGGTGAAATCTCTGTAAAAAATGGCGATGTCAGTGGGCTGGAGTTCAGATTCCGACTGCCCGCAGCCGATTAGTTTCGGTTGGCTATATTATAAAGAAAAAGGGTTTAACTCGTCGAGTTAAACCCTTTTTCTTGCAATTTGGTCGGGGTGAGAAGATTCGAACTTCCGACCACACGCCCCCCAGACGCGTACTCTAACCTGGCTGAGCTACACCCCGATTTTGGAAATGCGATGCAAAGGTAGGCTGAAATTTTGATACTTGCAAGCGAAGATGCAAAAATGTGAAATAATTTACAAATATTAACAGCCGTAAGGCAGGGGCGGATTGCGAAAACGAAATGCGTAAATATTTGTATGTGACGTGAAAAATTAGTAATTTTGTTTGCCCTAAAAGGCGACAGCCCTAAGCCCGGGAAAATGGGGCGGGGCGATTTAAGAACGAAAGAAAAAGTACATTTTATAATTATGTCAGAACAGAGAGAAGAATACAGCGCCAGTAATATACAGGTGCTTGAGGGGCTTGAAGCTGTGCGCAAGCGCCCTGCTATGTATATAGGCGATATCAGTGTGAAGGGTCTTCACCATCTTGTGTATGAGGTCGTGGACAACTCCATCGACGAGGCTCTTGCGGGCTATGCTACCGACATTGACGTCACGATCAATGAGGACAACTCTATCACGGTGGTCGACAACGGGCGCGGTATTCCGGTGGATATGCATGAAAAGGAGCATAAGAGCGCGCTTGAGGTCGTACTGACGGTGCTACATGCCGGCGGAAAGTTTGATAAAGGTTCATATAAAGTGTCGGGCGGACTTCATGGAGTCGGCGTGAGCTGTGTGAACGCCTTGTCGACTTATCTTCGCGCCGAGGTGCACCGCAACGGCAAGGCTTACATGCAGGAATACTCCTGTGGAAAGCCGACGACGGAGCTTCAGGTAATAGGTGAAAGCTCACACTCCGGTACCAGTATCACCTTCAAGCCGGACGACAGCATATTTACCGTGACTGTGTATGACTACAACACCCTTGCCAATCGTCTTCGAGACCTGGCGTTCCTTAACGCGGGCATCACGCTCCGTCTCACCGACAAGCGTACAAAGGACTCCGAAGGAAACTACAGGGGCGAGACTTTCTACAGCGAGACCGGACTTGAGGATTTCGTGATGTATATCGATTCGAGCAAGGAGTCGCTGATCAATGATGTGATCCACCTCAACACGGAGCGTCAGGGTATACCGGTGGAGGTGGCCCTCACCTATAATACCACTTACAACGAGAATGTATATTCATTTGTCAACAATATCAACACTATAGAGGGCGGTACTCATCTCACCGGTTTCCGCCGCGGTCTTACCTCGACGCTGAAGAAATATGCCGAGGACAGTAAGATGCTTGACAAGCTTAAAGGCGTCGAGATATCGAGCGACGACTTCCGCGAGGGTCTTACCGCCGTGGTGTCGGTGAAGGTAATGGAACCTCAGTTTGAGGGTCAGACCAAGACCAAGCTTGGCAACAGCGAAGTGATAGGAGCCGTGCAGACTGCCGTAAGCGAAGCCTTGCGCACATATCTTGAAGAGCATCCGCGTCAGGCAAAGCTGATTGTAGACAAGGTGATACTTGCCGCCACGGCACGCCACGCAGCCTACAACGCGCGTAAAAACGTGCAGCGCAAGTCGCCTCTTAGCGGTGGCGGTCTTCCCGGCAAGCTTGCCGACTGCTCTTCGCGCACAGCCGAGGACTGTGAGCTATTCATCGTCGAGGGTGACTCTGCAGGCGGTACAGCAAAGCAGGGTCGTGACCGTACATATCAGGCTATCCTCCCGCTGCGAGGCAAGATCCTCAATGTGGAGAAGGCGATGGACCACAAGATATTTGACAACCAGGAGATCACGAGCCTGTTCCGTGCCATGCGTGTCACTATAGGCACTGATGAGGACTCCAAGGCCGTGAACCTTGACAAGCTTGCTTACCACAAGATAATCATCATGACCGATGCAGATGTCGACGGCAGTCATATCGCCACCCTGCTGATGACATTCTTCTTCCGCAGGATGCGTCCCGTAATAGAAAACGGCTATCTCTATCTCGCCACTCCGCCGCTTTATAAATGTACGCGAGGCAAGGTTGAGGAGTATTGCTGGACCGACGGCCAGGTGCAGGCGTTCATTGACAAGTATGGCGACAAGACCAAGGTGATGCGTTATAAGGGTCTTGGTGAGATGAGCGCACAGGAGCTTCGTGACACAACCATGTCGCGTGAGCATCGTCTGCTCAAGCAGGTCAATATCAACGATGCCGCCGAGGCCGACCGTATCTTCTCGATGCTTATGGGCGAGGATGTAGCCCCGCGTCGTGATTTTATAGAAGAGAATGCCAACTATGCCAACATTGATGCGTGATTGCGCGTTAATGTTGCATAAAGGAATATAATGTATAACCAAAATTAAAGTATATGGCAGCTCCGTCAAAGAAAGGCAAGCGTCAGGTGACGAAAGAGTTGTTTCCCGCAATCGACGAATATATTGTCGGGCAGGGCAACAAGACGTTTAATTACAAGCAGGTAGCTCACGCTGTCGGGGTGGATACGCCGCAGGCGTTGAAGGCTGTGGCAATGCGCCTTGCGGAGCTGGAATATGACGGCGAGATCATAGAGGTGGCGCCGGGCAAGTATAAGGCGCCGAGCCGCGGCACGGTTGCCGTGGGTGTATTCACCCGTCGCAGCAATGGCAAGAACAGCGTGATCCTTGAGGGTGACGACGAGGCTATATTTGTGGCCGAGCGTAACTCCATGCACGCGCTCAACGGCGACAAGGTCAAGGTGCTTGTGGCCGCCCACCGTAAGGGTGTGGAGCCTGAGTGCAAGGTGATTGAAATCCTTGATCCTAACGAGCAGGTGTTTATCGGCACTCTTACCGTAGACAAGCACTTTGCCACGTTGTCGACCGACTCCAAATTTCTTGCGACCGACATATTCATACCCAAAAACAAGCTTCACGGCGGCAAGACCGGTGATAAGGCGGTGGTGTGTATCACCGACTGGCCGGAAGATGCGAAAAATCCTACCGGAGAGGTGGTCGACATACTCGGCAAAAATGGAGAAAACAATGCCGAGATGCATGCAATCCTCGCGGAGTTCGGGTTGCCTTACCGCTATCCCGCCTCGGTTGAGGCTGCCGCCGACAAGATCGGCGCGGGAATCACCGAGGAAGAGGTTGCCAAGCGCGTCGACATGCGTGATGTCACCACATTTACCATCGACCCGCGTGACGCCAAGGATTTTGATGACGCCCTTTCGCTCCGCCGCTTGCCTAACGGCAACTGGGAGGCGGGTGTGCATATCGCCGACGTAACGCACTACGTGCGCCCCGACACGATCATTGACAAGGAGGCGCAGCGTCGCGCCACATCCGTATATCTTGTCGACAGAGTGGTGCCGATGCTTCCGGAGCATCTCAGCAACGGTATATGCTCCCTCCGGCCTGATGAGGAGAAGCTTACATTCTCATGTGTATTCGAGATGGATGACAACGCCAATGTGGTCAAATCACAGATATGCCGTACGGTCACCAAGTCAAACCGCCGCTTCACCTACGAGGAGGCGCAAGAGGTGATCGAGACCGGTAAGGGCGACTATGCCGACGAGATCCTTACCCTTGACAGGCTTGCCAAGATATTGCGCAAGCGCAGGTATGAGAACGGATCGGTGGATTTTGACCGCGAGGAAGTGAGGTTTGAAATTGACGAGACCGGTCATCCTATAAAGGTATTCTTCAAGGAGTCGAAGGATTCCAACAAACTTATAGAGGAGTTTATGCTCCTCGCCAACCGCACTGTCGCGGCGACAATCGGTGTGCCCCAGGGCAGGAAGAAGCCCAAGGCATTCGTGTATCGTATACATGACCAGCCCGATGTGATGAAGCTTGCCGACCTTGCCTCGATAGCGCGCACATTCGGCTACAAGCTGAAGACTACCGGCACGCCCAAGGAGATCAACCGCTCCATCAACAAGATGCTTGCCGATGTCAAGGGAAAGGGTGAGGAAAACCTGCTCTCGGTGCTTGCCATACGCTCCATGGCAAAGGCGATATACTCTACCGACAATATCGGGCATTACGGGCTGGGATTCCAGTATTACACCCATTTCACGTCGCCGATACGCCGATTCCCCGACATGATGGTGCACCGCCTGCTTGAGCGTTATCTTGCCGGAGGGAGGAGTGTCAATGTCGAGAAGCTTGAAGAGCAGTGCAAGCATTCGAGCGACATGGAGCAGCTCGCCGCCAATGCCGAGCGTGCATCGATAAAGTACAAGCAGTGTGAATATCTTGCCGACCGTCTCGGCGAGATGTATGACGGAGTGATATCCGGTGTCACCGAATGGGGACTCTATGTCGAGCTTGACGAAAACAAGTGTGAGGGTCTTGTGCCTGTGCGTGATCTTGCCGACGATTATTACGACTTTGACGAGCGCAACTATTGCCTTGTAGGCAGGCGCAACAAGACGCGTTACACGCTTGGCGACAGGGTGAGGGTCCAGGTGGCAAGGGCTAATGTCGAGCGCAAGATGGTGGATTTCGCGCTTATCGATGACAAAGGCCGCCCGAAAGAGGATGTAGCCGGCAGGGATGTGTCGGTGAAGGAGGCTCTCTCTTCATCCGGTAAAAAGGGAAAGAAACCGGCGCGTCAGCGCAGGTCGCCACGACCACCACGCCGCGGAAGGCGTTGAGGAATCAATTAACGCGCATCTACGAAGCGCGATAAATTGGGCATTTTTACCTATGGCACGTCAGGGCTACGCCCCGCCGCGCCATAGGCTACCATTAATACGCCGCTATGCGGCGCATTGCCGGCGCGTGCGCTGCGTCGCTTTAGCGGGCCGTTGTTGTAGTATTGCGCCGCGTTGGCTGCGATTTAATATGAGACCGGAGTTTTACGCCGCATGGCGGCGGTTCAATGTAGCCTATGGCGCGCGAAGCGTGCCATAGGAAATAGGGCGTTCCCCCCCCCCCGGAATGCGCATCGTAGATGCGTGTGAAGTTGCGGATATGGAAAAAGAAAGGGGCGGCATGTGAGCCGCCCCGAGTTTTTGGTATTATCTGGTACTTCTTTAATGAATCACAATTGTCTTTTAACGATAGTCCTTAAGTGTTTCCTGAAGGCGCTGGCGAGCGAAGAATATGCGGCTCTTTACGGTGCCGAGCGGCAGATTCATTTTCTCAGCGATTTCATTATACTTGTAGCCTGCGACGTGCATCGAGAACGGGATGCGGTATTCGTCGCTGAATGCGTTGATTGCGGCGGTGATATCCTTTGCCGCTATGGAGCCTTCCGGAGTCTCAAATCCTGAATCCTGCGGGAGGTTAAGATGATACAGGTCCTCGGTCTGGTCGATTACAGTCGCAGCACGCGAGACCCTACGGTAGTTGTTGATGAAAATGTTGCGCATGATGGTAAACACCCAGCCTTTGAAATTGGTGTTGTCGACGTATTTGTCCTGATTGTCGAGCGCTTTAAGCGTGGTGTCTTGGAGCAGGTCGTAAGCGTCGTCGCGGTTGGATGTAAGCATGTACGCGAAGTTCAGAAGGTTGCTCTGAAGTCCAATAAGTTTTGACTGAAAGTTTGAAGAAGTACCCATAATCGATAAAATTTTCTGTTGGTTTATGTTGTTGTTTGATGTTTCCGGTTGTTGTTTCAATTGTTTTGCATAATTGTTACAAAACGATTACGATGCAAATGTACACATTAATTTTAATATGCAAGTATAAAATTGGAAAAAATTTTTTATATTTAACCTATGTTAATTTTTAAATACTTGATGCGTAAGGGGTGTTTATGTAAATGTTAAATTACATAATTGTTACACATGTGTATTTTTCTTGTGACAATACCGGATTTTAGTGGCATCTGTCTGTTACAGCGTTGTGTCATCGCTTTAAACATAAGCCGCATTACCGGCGTTTAATATACACAAAAGGGAACTGTAACTAAAAGGATACTGTTATGCACATGTCAGATGCACTTGTCTCGCCCGCAGTGGCGGGAGTTGCCGCCGCGGTGTCGGTGACGTTGCTTGCCGTCTCGGCTCGTAAGGTGAAAAATGCCTCCACGGAGAATCTTGTCCCGCTTATGGGCGTGATGGGGGCTTTTGTGTTTGCCGCACAGATGATAAATTTTACCATCCCTGGTACAGGGTCGAGCGGGCATATTGTAGGAGGTATCTTGCTTGGCGCATTGTTAGGCCCGTGGGCGGCATTTCTGACGCTTGCGTCGGTGCTTGTGGTGCAATGCCTGATCTTTGCCGACGGCGGTCTTATGGCACTCGGGTGTAATCTGCTCAACATGGGTGTGTGTTCGACATTGATTGCATACCCCTTGGTCTATCGCCCGATAGCCGGAGACGGGCGAAGCACATGGCGCGTCATGGCGGCTGCAATTGTGGCATCGGTCACAGGGCTTGAGCTTGGTGCGCTTTTGGTGACCGCCGAGACCGAACTGTCGGGCGTCACCGCGCTTCCGGCAAAAGAATTCCTCGGACTGATGACCACGATACATTTCTTTATCGGTATAGGCGAGGGAATCGCCACGGCAGCTGTCCTTTATTTTGTCAAGACTTATCAGCCGTCGCTTCTTGCCGGCTACAGGGCCGAGACGGGAAAGCATGCGGGCAATTACAAGAAAGCCGCGTTGGTGTTTCTCGGCATAGCTGTTGTGCTTGGCGCGGCGTTCACCTGGATTGCCTCCGCATATCCCGACGGGCTGGAGTGGACAATCTCGCGTATAACAGGGTCTACCGATCTTCCTGCCATGGGTACGGCCATAGCCCGTACCATGGCTTCGGTACAGAATTCCACCTCGTTTCTTCCCGATTATGAAAGTACGTGGTCGGGGATCATAGGGTGCTCGATAGTAGTGGCGCTCGTATGGGTGGTGTGTGCGATGTTTACTAAAAAGAGGCATGCCGCGTGACCGCTCTCGAAAAGGCACTTACCGAGTTCAAGCAGGTCGAGAGGTCGGCATGCTCGACGAGCGTACTTCACTCGCTTGATCCGCGGGCGAAGACATTGGTCGTACTCATATATATAATAGCAGTGCTGTCGGAATCGCCCGACGCCCTTGCCGGAATATTGCTTTTCTGGATATTTCCGATAATAGCCTGTGCAATGGGAGGCATAGAGTACGGCAAGGTCATGCGCAAGTCGCTATATACGCTGCCTTTTATTGCCTTTATAGGTATTTTCAACCCGATATTTCAAAGAGAGCCGATGCTCACTGTCGGCGGTGTAGTCATCACGAAGGGCTGGGTAGAGTTTGTGTCGATACTTCTTCGCGGATTGTTGTCGGTGCAGATGGCTCTTGTGCTGATCATGACCACGGGGTTTTACCGGGTGTGTCGCGGGCTTGGCAAAATGGGAGTCCCCGGCGTCTTTACAACCCAACTGCTGCTTGTGTACCGCTATATCTATCTCCTTGTGGAAGAAGCGATCGACATGGATCGTGCGCGCAAGTCGCGGAGCTATGGCAGAAAGGGCTACGGGTTCAAGATGTGGGGCACATTTGTAGGCCAGCTTCTGATGAGGACTGTCAACCGCGCGCAGCGTATCCACCGGGCGATGGTGTCGCGTGGCTTCACGGGAGAGCTTCCTTCCATAGTAAAGATGAAGTGGCGTGGTAGGGATACATTGTTCGTGATAATCGCCTGCGGCTTGATCGCGGCGTGTCGATTTGTCAATATAAGTGCCTTTTTCTCATAATTCAATATACATATAATAATGAGCCACCATTATATAAAATTCGATCATGTGACCTACAGCTATCCCAACGGGCTGAAGGCTCTCGACGATGTGTCGTTTCTGATCACCCATGGCGAGAAGGTCGGGCTTGTCGGTGCCAACGGCGCGGGCAAGTCTACAGTGATATTGCACACCAACGGGCTACTTACTCCGCAGAAGGGTAACATTGTGGTGGGCGATGTGCCGATAACCAAGGAGACGTTGCCGATTATCAGGCGCACGGTGGGGCTTGTGTTCCAGAATCCGGATGACCAGCTTTTTATGCCTACCGTAGAAGAGGATGTAGCGTTTGGCCCGGTCAATATGAAACTTCCGGAGGAGGAGGTGAGGCGGCGTGTGGGCGAGTCGCTGAAATCAGTGGGCGCATATGAGCTGAAGGAGCGACCGACATATGAGCTTTCCGGCGGACAAAAGCGTAGTGTGGCTATTGCCGGGGTGCTTGCGATGGAGCCTGACATCCTTGTGCTTGACGAGCCTTCGAGCAATCTTGATCCGCACGCCCGCAGGCTGTTGATTGACCGTATAGCGGGATTCAGGCATACATGTATAATCGCCACGCATGACATGGACATGGTGAAGGAGTTGTGCCCGCGTACAATCGTGATGTCGCGCGGGCATGTGGTTGCCGACGGCAATACTTCGGAAATTTTTGCCGACTCGGGGCTGCTTGAGCGCGCGGGGCTGAGGTAATCGGGGCAAGGAGGGTATTATGTGGCTAATGGGGCTAATGGGACTGATGGGACTGATAGGGGTTAAATGAAGTTTATTGTTGTGAATTGCTGTTAATTTTGGGGCGTGGTTTGTGGTTGAGTGCTATATTTGCAGTTGTAACTATAATATAGACAGAGGTATATATATTCTTGAGGGAAGTTTCAAGAAGTTTTAATTTAACCAATCAAAATCAAACAGCATGTCAGTGAAAAAACGTATCATCATGGTTTCTGCCCTGATTGTCGGATTGATGTCTTTTGCGGAAACTCTGACGGCTTCCGCTACGACCGAGCAGGACTATCCCGATTATGAATTTCGAAAAAGCAATACGCTTACCATCAAGCGTGTTGAGCGCAGCGATACGGCTACCCGTATAGATGTCCATGCCACATACCGCCCGCATTACTGGATAAGGATTGACAGTGCGGCTGCACTTACCGATCCGCTTACAGGCAAGCGATATAACCCTGTGAGAGGGGAGGGAATCACTTTGAATGACCTGTTTTGGATGCCCGACGAGGGCGAGGCTGATTTCACGATCATATATCCGCCTCTGCCTGCCGAAGTGAAAGCGGTAAATTTTGACGAGGATGACTGGGGCATATATGGCTTGCGTCTTGACGGTAACAAGGCGGTCAAGGCATCGAGGGTTGATCCCGATGAGTGGTCGGCGCGTAATGAAAAACCTTATCCGGGAGTGCCAGATGAATTTTTCAAAGAAGACGAATGCCTTCTGTCGGGAAGGATTAACGGGTATGACCCTCGGCTCGGATTCAGCAATATGATGCTCTATTTGCCGGATCCTCTTACAAGTAAAGAGCTCCCCGTCAGTGTCGAGATCAAGAGCGACGGCACATTCAGCGCTTTATTGCCGCTTGTGTGCCCCGGCTTTTCGTGGCTGAATTTCAACAATATGTTCAATGTAAATCTTTATCTTGAGCCCGGTCGCACAGTTGAGTTGCTGGTCGATTGGGAAGATATATTGAAATGTAGATTTGACCGTATATGCGATAAGCCCGTCGATTTTTCAGATGTCCGCTTCGGCGGGGATCTCGGAGAGATCAACCATGAGCTTGCCTGTGCCCCTGCGGCGCCGGTTGTTTGGATAGGTGACATCTACAAGACGATGACGCCTTCCAATGCCCTGAAGCAGATAGAGAAATGGGACACCGAATATGGAAAGTCGCTTGACGATTATGTGGCAGGAGCGAAGCTACATCCACATACCTTAAAGCTTCTTGATATTAACAGGAGGTCCAATATGGCTTACCAGCTGCTTGATTATGCCATGATGCGGGAGAACGTTGTATATGAAGATTCCCTCGCGGTGTCGCTGAGTGAGCCTTTGACCATGGAATATTATTCCTCGCTCAAGGGTGTGATTGCTGACGAAGATCCGTGGTTTCTTGCCAACTCCGAAATTCGCACCATATCCAACAGGATGGCATTCTGCAATATTTTTGAGTTGGCTGGAATCAAATACCTGTATCGCGTTGAGTTTAAAGATATGGAGCTGCTTTTCCTTAAGGAGAAAGGGGCGGTGCTGACTCCGGAAGAGGAACAAATCGCGCAAATGATGACTGAAAATCTCGGGACTGTCAAGTATCTTACTATTGAGGAGCTTATGGCGCTTTACAAGTCTTCCTCAGATGATATAGCGGAAAGGAACGGGATGACGGAGGAGCTGAAAGAATTTAGAGCGGAAAAGACTCCTGAGGCATCGGACTATAACTATAAGGCGTATTATGCAAAGAGGCAGTCCGTGTTTATGAAGGATTTTGCCGGAACGGATGACATACCGCTGCTGTGGCAGGCGGTGCAGTCGTCGACGATGTGCAGCTACAGCTCCATCAAGCCGAGTACCTATTCCCGCGAAGAAGCCTTGGCTGTCATAAAGGCTGTTGTCGACAGCGGGGCGGTCACCAATCCGATTATGATAAAGGCGATGCATGAGCATATTGCCGGGCTTTATGAAAACCAAGCCTATACGCTGCCTGATGATGAACGCGGTCGTGTGGTGCGTGACATAATTGCGCCCCATGCCGGGAAATTTCTGTTGCTCGACATGTGGGGCACATATTGCGGTCCTTGTCGCTCCAACATAGAGCAATCCGCCGATATGCGCCGCGCCAACCGAGACAATCCCGACTTCAAAATGATATTTATCACAAGCGACGGCGAGTCGCCTGAAGGCGCCTATAACAAATATGTCGCAGCCAACCTTGAGGGCGAGGTGACGCACCGCATACCGGCATCGGACTTCAACAGGCTCCGTGATCTATTCCGGTTCAGCGGGATACCCCGCTATATTCTGATTGACAGGGAGGGAAATGTGGCTAATGACAATTTCAATGTGCATAACCTGAGAAGCGCGCTTGAAGAGTATGGCGTGACGCTCAAATGATGCCCCGGCGAGTTAAAAGATATTAAAGCTTTTGAAATGTGCTGAAAAAGCGTGAAAAAGCCCGGTTAGAGATAATAATCGTGAAAAAGCGCGAATTTGAGAGTGAATTATTTGGAAAATAGCAATTTAGTGAGTAACTTTGCGAAGTTTTTGAGCGTGTAGCGCAGGTTGACCTTTCTACCGAATTGAGATTCAAGGTGATAGGTGGCTTGTGGCGTTATGCTGATGATAAACGAAGAATAACAACGATAATAAACATTTAAGTAAAAACAACAACTAAGATGCCTACAATTCAGCAATTAGTAAGAAAAGGACGTGTAGCTCTTGAGGATAAGAGTAAGTCACCCGCGCTTGACAGCTGCCCGCAGCGTCGCGGCGTGTGTGTGAGGGTTTACACCACTACCCCCAAGAAGCCTAACTCTGCAATGCGTAAAGTCGCTCGTGTTCGTCTCACCAATGGAAAAGAGGTCAACTCTTACATCCCCGGCGAAGGTCACAACCTTCAGGAGCACTCAATCGTGCTTGTGCGTGGCGGTCGTGTAAAGGACCTTCCCGGTGTACGTTACCACATCGTGCGTGGAACACTTGATACCAGCGGCGTGAAGGATCGCACACAGCGTCGTTCCAAATATGGAGCAAAGCGTCCGAAACCGGGAGCAGCCCCCGCGGCAAAGGGTAAGAAATAATAACCGCCCCGCGCTCCAAGAGCAGCAGAGATAAACAAAACCCAGTTAATTACAACTTCGTTTTTGATTTATTGGACAGCAATTTAGGTTGAGTAAACGAGGCAAGAGAGCCGAGTTGAAGATTAAAAAGCAGCCAAGCAACCAAAAACACAACTTAATTAAACAATGAGAAAAGCAAAGCCTAAAAAACGGATCGTATTGCCTGATCCCGTTTTCCATGACGTAAGAGTGTCAAAGTTTGTAAATCATCTGATGTATGACGGCAAGAAGAACACTTCTTACACAATATTCTATACCGCACTTGAGACTGTGAAGTCAAAATTGCCCAACGAAGAGAAGACCGCCCTCGAGATCTGGAAGAAGGCACTTGAGAATGTGACTCCCCAGGTAGAGGTTAAATCGCGTCGTGTGGGTGGTGCCACATTCCAGGTTCCTACTGAGATCCGCCCCGACCGCAAAGAGTCTATCTCGATGAAAAATCTTATCATCTATGCCCGCAAGCGTGGCGGAAAGACCATGGCTGACAAGCTCGCAGCTGAGATTGTAGACGCATATAATGAGCAGGGTGGCGCATTCAAGCGCAAGGAAGACATGCACAAGATGGCAGAAGCCAACCGCGCATTCGCTCATTTCCGTTTCTAATAAAATATGATTCACTAACATTTATCATCCGATAATGGCAACTAAAGACGCAAACTTAAAATATACCCGTAATATCGGTATTATGGCGCATATCGATGCCGGTAAAACCACCACATCGGAGCGTATACTCTTCTATACCGGTCTTACACATAAAATCGGTGAAGTACACGACGGTGCAGCCACTATGGACTGGATGGAGCAGGAGCAGGAGCGTGGTATTACAATCACCTCCGCCGCCACCACCGCATTCTGGAAATATGCCGGCGAGAAGTACAAAATCAATCTAATTGACACTCCGGGACACGTTGACTTTACCGTTGAGGTGGAGCGCTCGCTCCGTGTGCTTGACGGTGCTGTGGCAACATTCTGTGCGGTAGGCGGCGTAGAGCCCCAGTCAGAGACCGTATGGCGTCAGGCCGACAAGTACAATGTGCCGCGTATCGGTTATGTCAACAAGATGGACCGTTCGGGCGCAAACTTCTTCGAGGTGGTGCGTCAGCTCAAGGAGATCCTCGGTGCAAATCCTTGCCCGATCCAGATACCTATCGGTGCTGAAGAGACTTTCAAGGGCGTGGTTGACCTCGTGACCATGAAGGCTATCTACTGGCACGACGAGTCAATGGGCGCCGACTATACTGTAGAGGAAATTCCTGCAAGCCTCCAGGCTGAGGCTGAGGAGTGGCGCGACAAGATGCTTGAGAAGATCGCCGAGTTTGACGACGACTTGATGGCAAAATATTTCGACGATCCCAGCACAATCACCGAGGATGAGATCCGCAAGGCTCTCCGCGCCGCAACCCTTACAATGAGCGTTGTGCCGATGATATGCGGAAGCTCGTTCAAGAACAAGGGCGTGCAGCCGCTTCTTGACAGCGTATGTGCTTATCTTCCCAGCCCGACCGATGCCGGCGCCGTTGAAGGCCATGCTGTCGACAATCCCGATGAAATCCTTACCCGCGAGCCTTCGACCGAAGCTCCCATGTGTGCTCTTGCGTTCAAGATCGCTACCGACCCCTATGTAGGCCGTCTCTGCTTCTTCCGTGTTTACTCCGGTAACATCGAGGCAGGCTCATACGTGCTCAACAGCCGTTCAGGCAAGAAGGAGCGTGTGTCACGTCTGTTCCAGATGCACTCCAACAAGCAGAACCCCAAGGAAGAGATCGAGTGTGGCGATATAGGCGCAGGTGTAGGTTTCAAGGATATCCGCACCGGTGACACCCTTTGTGCAGAAGACGCTCCCATCGTACTTGAGGCAATGGAATTCCCCGATCCCGTGATTGGTATCGCTGTAGAGCCTAAGACCCAGAAGGATCTTGACAAGCTTGGCGTAGGACTCCAGAAGCTTGCCGAGGAAGACCCGACATTCCGCGTTGAGACCAACGAGGAGACCGGTCAGACAGTCATCTCTGGTATGGGTGAGCTTCACCTTGATATCATTATCGACCGTCTCCGCCGCGAGTTTAAGGTAGAGTGCAACCAGGGTCGCCCGCAGGTTACCTACAAGGAGGCAATCACCGAGCCTGTCGAACTTCGTGAGGTATTCAAGAAGCAGACCGGTGGTCGCGGTAAGTTTGCCGATATCATCGTACGTGTTGAGCCTGTTGACGAAGGCTTCGAGGGCAACCTCCAGTTTGTCGACGAGGTTAAGGGCGGTAACATCCCCAAGGAATTCATCCCCTCTATCCAGAAGGGTTTCCAGACCGCGATGAAGAACGGTGTGCTTGCCGGCTATCCCGTAGAGCACCTGAAGGTTACTGTAATCGACGGTTCGTTCCACCCGGTAGACTCCGACCAGCTTTCATTCGAACTCTGTGCAATCCAGGCATTCAAGAAAGCTTCAGAGAAGGCACATCCCGTGCTTCTTGAGCCTATCATGAAGATCGAGGTTGTGACTCCCGAGGAGAGCATGGGTGACGTGATCGGTGACTTGAACAAGCGCCGCGGTCAGGTAGAAGGCATGGAGACAAGCCGCAGCGGCGCCCGCGTCGTAAAGGCAAAGGCTCCTCTCGCAGAGATGTTCGGTTATGTTACCGCACTCCGTACAATCACCTCAGGCCGTGCGACCAGCACCATGACATTCTCTCACTATGCAGAAGTGAGCAGCTCGATAGCCAAGAATGTCCTTACCGAGTGCCAGGGTCGAGTTGACTTATTGAAATAACAGTTTATCAAAAAGAATATGAGCCAAAAAATCAGAATCAAATTAAAATCTTACGATCACAACCTGCTCGACAAGTCGGCAGAGAAGATTGTAAAGACTGTAAAGGCTACCGGTGCGGTGATAAGCGGACCTATACCTCTGCCCACCCACAAGCGTATTTTCACAGTAAACCGCTCTACCTTCGTCAACAAGAAGTCGCGTGAGCAGTTCCAGCTGTCATCGTTCAAGCGTCTGATCGACATTTACAATTCAAGTGCCAAGACCGTAGACGCCCTGATGAAGCTCGAGCTCCCCAGCGGTGTTCAGGTAGAGGTCAAGGTGTAAGATTTTAATAAAGAAAGTAAATCAACATTATTAAACAATCAAGAGAAATGCCAGGATTATTAGGAAAGAAAATCGGAATGACATCCGTATTCAGTGCCGACGGTAAGAATGTACCGTGCACTGTTATCGAAGTAGGTCCTTGTGTAGTTACTCAGGTTAAGACCGCGGAAACCGACGGTTACGATGCTCTCCAGCTCGGATTTGAGGATAAGAAGGAGAAGCATACCACCCGCCCCGAGCTCGGTCACTTCAAGAAAGCCGGCGTAACACCCAAGAGACACTTGGCCGAGTTCAAAGGATTTGACGGAGAGTACAAGCTTGGTGACGTCATCAATGTCGACTTCTTCACTGAAAGCGACTTTGTAGACATCGTAGGCACCTCCAAGGGTAAAGGCTTCCAAGGCGTTGTAAAGCGTCACGGATTCGGTGGAGTAGGTCAGGCTACCCACGGTCAGCACAACCGTCTCCGCAAGCCCGGTTCAATCGGCGCTTGTTCTTACCCCGCAAAGGTGTTCAAGGGAATGCGCATGGCAGGTCAGATGGGTAACGAGCGTGTAACCGTTCAGAATCTTCAGGTGCTGAAGGTGATCGCCGACCATAACCTGTTGCTGATAAAAGGCTCTGTCCCCGGAGCTAAAGGTTCAATCGTATTAATTGAGAAATAATGGAACTCGCAATATACAATATCAAAGGAGAAGACACCGGTCGTAAGGCACAGCTCAACGACGCAGTGTTTGCCATCGAAGCCAACGAGCAGGCCGTTTATCTCGATGTGAAGCAATACCTCGCTAACCAGCGTCAGGGTACTCATAAGTCAAAGGAAAGAAGTGAGGTTTCGGGTTCGACCCGCAAGCTCCACAAGCAGAAGGGTGGCGGCGGCAGCCGTATCGGTGACATCAACTCGCCCGTTCTCGTAGGTGGAGGCCGCGTGTTCGGTCCGCGTCCCCGCGACTATCGTTTCAAGCTCAACAAGAAGCTGAAGGCACTTGCACGCCGCTCTGCATTGACTTATAAGGCTCAGGACAATCAGATCATCGTAGTGGAAGACTTCAACTTCGAGACTCCGAAAACTAAAGATTTCGTAAATTTTACTAAAAATCTTAAAGTAGCTGAACAAAAGGTGCTTCTGGTTTTAAAAGACCAAAATAAAAACGTATATTTGTCGGCTCGAAATGTGCCCGGAGCGAGAGTAATAAGTGCTTGCGACGTAAATACTTATGCTTTGCTCAACAATAAAGCTATCATCCTGACCGAGGGTAGCCTTGATGTAATTAACAATATTTAAAAAACGTAGGAGGAAATTTTACGACAATGGAATTTGAAATAACACCTATCGTCACTGAAAAGGCGACCATGCTTACAGAGAAGCTGAATCGCTACACCTTCCGTGTTTCCCCCGAAGCTAACAAGTATCAGATCCAGGATCTTGTAGAGAAGCTTTACGGCGTTCATGTTGTTAAGGTAAACACTATGATCGTGCGTGGCAAGAACAAGTCACGTTACACCCGTAGCGGCATCATCAAAGGCGGCACATCGGACTATAAGAAAGCCATCATCACTGTAGCTGATGGCGAAACCATTGACTTCTATAGCAATATATAATAAGAAATGGCAGTAAGAAAATTCAAGCCCACAACACCGGGGCAGAGACACAAAGTTATTGGTGTGTTCAAGCGCACTGAATTGGTAGGATTCGACAAGGAGACCAAAAAGCCAATCGTACGCACCACTACTGCAAACACACCAGAGAAATCTCTTGTAGTCGGCAAGAAATCGACCGGTGGTCGCAACGCAGAGGGACACCTTACCAACCGTTACATGGGAGGCGGTCACAAGCGTGCTTACCGTTTGATCGACTTTAAGAGAAACAAAGACGGTGTACCCGCCGTAGTAAAGGCAATCGAGTATGATCCCAACCGTTCAGCCCGCGTTGCGCTTCTTTACTATGCAGACGGAGAAAAAGCTTACATAATTGCACCCAACGGCCTTGAGGTCGGAGCGACTGTGGTAAGCGGTGCCGACGCGGCTCCTGAGGTAGGCAACGCCCTTCCCTTGAGCGCGATCCCTGTCGGTACAGTGATCCACAACATCGAGTTGCGCCCCGGCCAGGGAGCCTTTATGGCACGCTCCGCCGGCACGTTTGCACAGCTTGTGTCACGTGAAGGCGATTACGCAATTATCAAATTACCTTCGGGAGAGACTCGCAAGGTGTTGTCGGCATGCAAGGCCACAGTCGGCGTTGTAGGCAACAGCGAGCACTCACTTGAGCGTTCAGGCAAAGCCGGCCGTTCACGCTGGCTCGGACGCCGCCCGCGCAACCGCGGTGTAGTAATGAACCCGGTAGATCACCCGATGGGTGGTGGTGAAGGCCGCGCTTCAGGAGGACACCCGCGTTCACGCAAGGGCTTGTACTCAAAGGGTCTGAAGACACGTGCACCGAAGAAGCATTCTTCAAAGTACATTATTGAAAGAAGAAAGAAGTAATCTGATTAATTAAGTAATTATGAGTCGTTCATTAAAAAAAGGCCCATATATCAGCGTAAAGCTGGAGAAGAAGGTGGCTGCTATGGAAGAAAGCGGCAAGAAGTCGGTCATCAAGACCTGGAGCCGTGCTTCCATGATATCTCCCGATTTTGTCGGCCACACTTTTGCAGTGCACAATGGTAATAAGTTTATTCCCGTATATGTCACAGAAAACATGGTAGGCCACAAGCTCGGCGAGTTTGCCCCGACCCGTATCTTCCGTGGACATGGCGGTAATAAGAAGAAATAAGAAGGGCCATTGATATAAAAATTTTTGACAAGAAAAGAAATTAAATACAATGGGTGTAAGAAAAAGACAATCAGCCGAATTGAAGAAGGATGCCCGCAAGTCGCAGGCATTTGCCAAGCTTCTTGACGTGCCCTCGTCGCCTCGCAAGATGCGCCTTGTGGTAGACATGATCCGTGGCAAGGAAGTGTTCCGTGCGCTTGGTATCCTCAAATTCTCTAATAAAGAAGCAGCCGCCCGCCTGGAGAAGTGTCTCCGCTCGGCAGTTGCAAACTGGGAAGCAAAGAACGAGCGTAAGGCAGAGAGCGGCGAGCTCTATGTCAGCACAATCTTCGTAGGACCCGCTCCTATGTTGAAGCGCCTCCGTCCCGCTCCCCGGGGTCGTGGCTACAGAATCCGTAAGCGTGCCAACCACGTGACATTGTATGTGGACACAATTGATAAAACTAAAACTACTAAAGAATAAGAGATGGGACAGAAAGTAAATCCAATAAGCAACCGCTTAGGCGTCATCCGTGGTTGGGACTCTAACTGGTATGGTGGCAAGAAGTACGGTGATAATTTGCTCGAGGATTCCAAGCTCCGCAAATATCTTGAAGTCCGTCTCGCCAAGTCAAGTGTTTCACGCATCGTTATCGAGCGTACACTCAAGCTCATCACTATCACAATCTGCACCTCTCGCCCCGGCTTGATCATAGGCAAGGGTGGAGCTGATGTCGACAAGCTCAAGAAGGAGCTCATGAAGATCACCGACAAGGATGTCCAGATCAACATCTTCGAGGTGAAGCGCCCCGAGCTTGACGCGCAGATCGTGGCAGCCAACATCGCCCGCCAGATCGAAGGTAAGATCGCCTATCGCCGCGCGGTGAAGATGGCTATCCAGGGCACAATGCGCAGCGGTGCCGAAGGAGTGAAAGTACAGGTAAGCGGCCGTCTTAACGGAGCCGAAATGGCGCGCAGCGAAATGTTTAAGGAAGGCCGTACGCCTCTCCACACACTTCGTGCCGACATCGACTACGCTCTCGTTGAGGCCCACACCAAGGTAGGTGTGATTGGCGTAAAGGTTTGGATCTGCCGTGGTGAGGTATACGGAAAGCGCGAGCTCGCCCCCGTGTTCACCAACTCAGGCAAGGAAGGCCGTGGCGGCAACAGCGGTGCGCCCCGTGGCAACCGTTTCCGCAAACCGAAAAACAATCGTTAACGAATTGAAACAAGACAACAATGTTACAACCAAAGAAAACCAGATTTCGCCGTCAACAGAAAGGCCGCATGAAAGGCAACGCTCAGCGTGGCAATCAGCTTGCCTTCGGTTCGTTTGGCATTAAGACTTTGGAATCAAAGTGGATCACCGGTCGTCAGATCGAGGCAGCCCGTATCGCTGTGACACGTTACATGCAGCGTCAGGGTCAGGTGTGGATCCGCATATTCCCTGACAAGCCTATTACCAAGAAGCCTGCCGAGGTGCGTATGGGTAAAGGTAAAGGTAACCCCGAAGGATTCGTTGCGCCTGTTACCCCGGGCCGTATCCTTATCGAGCTTGAGGGCGTACCCTTCGATGTAGCGAAAGAGGCACTCCGCCTTGCCGCCCAGAAGCTCCCCGTGACCACCAAGTTTATCGTGAGCCGCGATTATGACCCAACTCAAAACGTGTAAAAGATTATGAAGAAAGAAGAAATAAAGGAACTCGGCACTCAGGACCTCAAGGATCGTCTTGAACAAGCTCAAAAAGATTATCTTCAGATGAAGATCAATCACGCAATTTCTCCCATTGATAATCCTGCAGCCATTACACGTGACCGTAAAATGATTGCACGCATGAAGACTGAGTTGCGTCAGCGTGAACTTAACAATAAATAATCCCAAGAAATGGAAGAAAAGAGAAACTTAAGAAAAGAACGTATTGGGGTTGTATCGTCCAACAAGGGTGACAAGACCATCACCGTAATGGTGAAATGGAAGGAAAAGCACCCCATCTACGGTAAGTTTGTCAACAAGACAAAGAAATATCACGCTCACGACGAGAAAAATGAGTGCAGCATCGGCGACACCGTAAGACTTATGGAGACCCGCCCGCTGAGCAAGACCAAAAGATGGAGATTAGTAGAAATAATCGAAAAAGTTAAGTAATTATGATACAGACAGAATCCCGTTTGACTGTTGCAGACAACAGTGGCGCAAAGGAAGCCCTTTGCATCCATGTACTTGGTGGTACAGGTCGTCGTTACGCTTCGGTAGGTGACATCATCGTCGTATCGGTAAAGAATGTCATCCCCTCTTCCGACGTAAAGAAGGGTACTGTATCTAAGGCTGTGGTAGTGCGCACCAAGAAAGAGGTGCGTCGTCCCGACGGCTCTTATATCCGCTTTGACGACAACGCTTGCGTGTTGTTGAACAATGCCGGCGAGCTCCGTGGAACACGTATCTTCGGCCCGGTTGCCCGCGAGCTTCGCGCTACCAACATGAAGATTGTTTCACTCGCCCCCGAAGTACTTTAATCCATAGTAAAAGAAGTAAACCACAATGAGCAAATTACATATTAAAAAGGGTGATACGGTTTACGTGCTTTCCGGAGAGGACCGCGGCAAGACCGGCCGCGTGCTCACCGTGCAGGTAAGCAAAGATCGCGCTATCGTTGAAGGTATCAACATGGTATCTAAGAGTACCAAGCCAAATGCAAAGCATCCGCAGGGCGGCATCATCAAGATTGAAGCTCCGGTGCACATCTCCAACCTCGCACTCCTCGACCCCAAGACAGGCAAGCCCTGCCGCATCGGCCGTCGTAAAAACGAGGATGGTAAGACAGTACGTTATTCTAAAAAATCAGGAGAGGAGATTAAGTAATGAGTACAGCCACTCTTAAGAAAGACTATAAGGAGCGCATTGTCCCCGCTCTTGAGAAGGAGTTCAATTATTCAACCGTAATGCAGGTGCCCCGCCTTGAGAAGATCGTCATCAACCAGGGTCTCGGCGCTGCCACCCAGGACAAGAAGATCATCGAGACAGCTATCAACGAGCTTACCGCAATCACAGGTCAGAAGGCCGTTGCCACTCTCTCGAAGAAGGATATCTCTAACTTCAAGGTGCGTAAGAAGAACCCCATCGGCGCGCGTGTGACTCTTCGCCGCGAGAGAATGTACGAGTTCCTTGAGCGCCTTATCCGTGTGGCTCTGCCCCGTATCCGCGACTTCAAGGGTATCGAGAGCAAGCTTGACGGTCGTGGCAACTATACCCTCGGTATCACCGAGCAGATCATTTTCCCCGAGATCAATATCGACACTATCTCGAAGATGATGGGTATGAACATCACATTTGTGACTTCAGCCAAGACCGACGAAGAGGGTTACGCTCTCCTTAAGCAATTTGGTCTACCGTTCAAGAACGCTAAAAACAACTAATATACTATGGCTAAAGAATCAATGAAGGCTCGTGAAGTGAAGAGAGCCAAGCTCGTAGCAAAGTATGCCGAAAAGAAAGCCGCCCTTAAGGCTGCCGGCGACTACGAAGGCCTCCAGAAACTTCCCAAGAATGCTTCTTCAGTGCGCCTGCACAACCGTTGCAGCATCACTGGCCGTCCCAAAGGTTATATGCGTCAGTTTGGCATTTCACGTATCCAGTTTCGTGAGATGGCCTCTGCCGGACTTATCCCTGGTGTTAAGAAAGCAAGCTGGTAAAAATCACGAGACCCAGATAAACGCGAGTATTAAATATTGTTCGGATAATCCCGAATCAATTTAAACAAATCAATAAAATGACTGATCCAATAGCAGATTATTTAACAAGATTGAGGAACGCTATCAAAGCTCAGCACAGAGTAGTAGAGATACCTGCCTCAAACTTGAAAAAAGAAATCACCAAGATTCTTTTTGAACAGGGCTACATTCTTAACTATAAGTTTGTAGAGGGTGAAAATCCCGCAGGCGTGATTAAGATCGCCTTGAAATATGATCCGGTCGACAAGGTAAACGCTATCAAAAGCCTGAAGCGTGTGTCGCGTCCCGGTCTTCGTCAATATACCGGCTACAAAGATATGCCGAGAGTATTAAACGGGTTAGGTATTGCCATACTTTCTACCTCCAAGGGCGTGATGACCAACAAGAAGGCTCGCGAGCTCAAGGTAGGCGGTGAGGTATTGTGTTATGTTTACTAATGATAGGAGGAAACAGCAATGTCAAGAATAGGTAAAGCCCCCATTGAAATCCCTGCCGGAGTAACAGTCACTGTCAACGGTGACGTCGTTACTGTAAAGGGTCCGAAAGGTGAACTCTCGCAGAAAGTCAATCCCGAACTTACAATAAAGGTTGAAGACGGACACGTGACTCTCACCCGTCCTTCTGATGACCGCGAGCATCGCGCGCAGCACGGTCTGTACCGCGCCTTGATCCACAACATGGTTGTGGGCGTGTCAACCGGCTACCGCAAGGAGATGGAACTCGTCGGCGTAGGTTATCGTGCCACTTCTGAAGGTCAGGTGCTTGAGCTCTCGCTCGGCTTCTCCCACGCTATATTTATCAAGCTTCCCAAGGAAGTTAAAGTTGAAGCTAAGACTGAGCGTAACAAGAACCCCCTTATTATTCTCGAAAGCGATGACAAGCAGCTCCTCGGCCAGGTATGCGCCAAGATCCGCTCGCTCCGCAAGCCCGAGCCTTACAAGGGTAAGGGTATCAAGTTTGTCGGTGAGGTTATCCGTCGCAAGTCTGGTAAATCGGCAGGTGCTAAATAATTAAAGTAGACAGAATCATGATATCCAAGATACAAAGAAGAAATAAAATCAAGACACGTATCCGTGGTAAAGTGTCTGGCACCGCCGCTCGTCCCCGTATGACGGTGTTCCGCAGCAACAAGCAGATTTATGTCCAGGTGATCGATGACCTCGCAGGCAGCACTTTGGTGGCTTGCTCGTCAAAGGGTCTTGAAGGAGGCACAAAGACAGAGGTCGCTGCAAAGGTTGGCAAGGCTATCGCTGAGAAGGCTCTTGCCGCCGGTATCACTGAAGTAGTTTTCGACCGTAATGGCTATCTCTTCCATGGTCGTGTTAAATCATTGGCTGACGCAGCTCGCGAAGGCGGACTTAAATTTTAAGAATCATGGCAAATAAGAATAACAGAGTTAAATCTACCAACGATCTCGAACTTAAGGATCGTCTCGTTGCCATCAACCGCGTTACCAAGGTTACAAAGGGTGGCCGTACATTCACATTTGCAGCTATCGTTGTCGTAGGTAATGAAAACGGCATCGTAGGCTGGGGACTTGGTAAGGCCAACGAGGTTACCGCCGCCATCGCAAAGGGCGTGGAGGCAGCCAAGAAAAACCTTATCCGTGTCCCTGTCCACAAGGGTACCATACCTCATGAGCAGGAAGCCAAGTTTGGCGGCTCTCGCGTTATCCTCAAGCCCGCTTCCCACGGTACCGGAGTGAAGGCCGGTGGTGCGATGCGTGCAGTGCTCGAAAGTGTGGGTGTGACCGACGTGCTTGCTAAGTCAAAAGGCTCATCCAACCCTCACAACCTCGTAAAGGCTACCATCGAGGCTCTCGGTGAGATGCGCAGCCCGCTTCAAGTAGCACAGAATCGTGGCATTTCTCTCGAAAAAGTGTATAACGGTTAAATCAACTTGAACAATGGCAAAAATTAAAATAACTCAGATTAAGAGCCGCATCAATGCGCCCAAGGTCCAGAAGCTGACCCTTGACGCTCTTGGCTTGAAGAAAATGCATCATTCGGTGGTTAAGGAAGACACCCCCGACGTGATGGGTATGGTTAACCGTGTTCGTCACCTCGTAGAAGTGACCAACGCATAATTCAGGACTTACAGTTATGGAATTAAATACTATTCAGCCCGCCGTAGGGTCTAATAAGAAGAAAAAGCGTATTGGTCGTGGTCCCGGTTCAGGCAAGGGTGGAACATCTACCCGTGGTCACAAGGGTGCCAAGTCTCGTTCAGGCTATTCTCGCAAGATCGGTTTTGAAGGTGGTCAGATGCCTCTTCAGCGTCGTCTTCCGAAGTTTGGCTTCAAGAACATCAATCGCGTCGAGTACAAGGCTATCAATGTCGGCGATCTCGACACCCTTGCAGCTGCAAAGGGTCTTGAGAAGATCGGCATAGAAGAGCTTCGTGCCGCCGGTTTCATCTCACGCAAGCAATTGGTTAAGATTCTTGCTACCGGTACTATCACACGTGCAATCGCTGTTGAAGCCAATGCTTTCTCAGAAGCCGCTCAAAAGGCTATCGAGGCAGCCGGTGGTTCAATTGCTAAAGTTTAATTATAATGAGATTTGTTCAAACCATCAAAAACATTTGGACAATTGAAGAGCTCCGTAAGCGTCTCCTCGTGACATTCCTGCTGGTATTCGTATACCGGTTGGGATGTTACGTGGTGCTTCCGGGTATCCATCCTGATGACCTTGACGCTCTTGCCAAGTTCACCTCAGGCAGCGGATTGATGCAGCTCCTCGATATGTTCTCAGGTGGTGCTTTCTCCCAGGCGTCGATCTTCGCGCTTGGTATCATGCCTTATATCACTGCGTCGATCGTGATACAGTTGCTCGGCATGGTGCTCCCTTCTTTTCAGAAAATGCAGAGGGAAGGTGAGAGCGGTCGCCAGAAGTTAAATCAGTACACCCGTTATCTTACTGTGGCAATCCTGTTGCTTCAGGGTTCCGCTTATCTGATGAACCTTCAGTTCCAGGTTAATGGCGCGGGAGGCCATGCGTCAATGGGATTCTGGACTATCCTTTACCTGACGATCATCCTTGCCGCCGGCTCGATGTTTATCATGTGGCTAGGTGAGCGTATCACTGACCGCGGTATCGGTAACGGTATATCCTTTATCATCCTCGTGGGTATTATCGCCCGTCTGCCGCAGGCTCTTTACTATGAATTTGTAAGCCGTCTTCCCGGATCTACCGGTTCAGAGGGTGGTCTTGTAATGTTCATCGTCGAGCTCGTGCTCCTTTTTGCCGTTACAGTGGGCGCTGTGCTTCTTGTGCAGGGTACACGCAAGGTGCCCGTGCAGTATGCAAAGCGCATCGTCGGCAACAAGCAGTATGGTGGCGCGCGCCAGTACATACCTTTGAAGGTCAACGCCGCAGGTGTGATGCCTATTATTTTCGCTCAGGCTATCATGTTTGTTCCCATTACCCTTGCAGGGTTCGGGGCTAATGAGAACTCGATTTTTGTCAAGTTCTCCGACATCAACGGTCTGGCATATAATATCACATACTTCATCCTTATTGTTGCATTTACCTACTTCTATACCGCCATCACCGTGCGTCCCACAGAGATGGCTGACAATATGAAGCGCAACAACGGATTTATCCCCGGTGTGAAGCCCGGCAAGAAGACTGTGGAGTATCTTGACTCCATCATGTCGCGAATCACTCTTCCCGGATCTATCTTCCTCGGTATTGTGGCGGTAATGCCTGCTTTTGCACGCTTGTTTGGCGTAAGCCAGAATTTTGCACAGTTCTTCGGCGGGACTTCATTGCTGATCCTTGTCGGCGTAGTGCTCGACACTCTCCAGCAGATTGAGTCCCACCTTATGATGCACCATTACGATGGTCTCATGAAGGATGGCAAGATCAAGGGTCGTACAACCGGCAGTGCTTATTGATTAAGTTGAATTTTTGATATTTATCATCAATAAATGATCTATCTCAAGACATCGGAAGAAATTGCGCTGATGCGCGAAGCCTGTAATCTCGTGAGTCGCACACTTGGTGAAGTTGCCAAGTGGGTGACTCCCGGTGTTACGACTCTTAAGCTCGACACTGTCGCGCGTGAGTTCATACAGGACAATGGCGGAAAGCCGGCGTGTCTCGGATATGGCGGGTTTCCCGGCACTCTTTGTATTGAGGTCAATGAGGTAGTGGTGCATGGTTTCCCTTCCAATTATGCTCTCCGTGAGGGTGACATCGTAGGGCTTGACTGTGTTGTCGAGCTTAACGGCTACAACGGTGACCAGTGCTATACATTCCCCGTGGGCGAGGTCGCTCCCGAGGTGATGGCGCTGCTCAAGACAACAAAGGAGTCGCTCTACAAGGGTATCGCCGCCTGCAAGGAGGGCAACAGAATCGGTGACATAGCCAACGCCGTGCAGACCTACTGCGAGCGCCACGGCTATTCAATCGTCAGGGAGATGTGTGGTCACGGTATCGGAAAGAGTATGCACGAAGACCCGGAGGTGCCTAATTACGGGCGCAAGGGCATGGGTGCGTTGATCAAAAACGGTATGTGTCTCGCCATCGAGCCAATGGTCAACCTTGGAAAGCGGAATATCGTCATTGAGAAAGACGGGTGGACTTGTCGCACACGCGACCGTCAGCCCTCCGCTCACTATGAACATACCGTGGCAATTCTCGGTGGAGAGACGGAAATCCTAACCACTTTCGACTATGTGGATCAGGCATTGGGTAATAACGCAATTTAAACTTATTTTATGGCAAAACAAGCTGCAATCGAACAAGACGGTACAATAGTAGAGGCATTGAGCAATGCAATGTTTCGTGTAGAACTCGAAAACGGGCATGAAATCACGGCCCACATCTCCGGAAAGATGCGCATGCATTACATCCGTATCCTCCCCGGCGACAAAGTGCGCGTCGAGATGTCTCCCTATGACTTGTCCAAAGGCAGAATTGCATTTAGATATAAATAATAAAAAACAACAATAAGATATGAAAGTAAGAGCCTCAATTAAGAAGCGTACTCCCGACAGCAAAATCGTGCGTCGCAAGGGTCGCCTTTACGTGATTAATAAGAAAAATCCTAAGTATAAACAGCGTCAAGGATAATTTTTGTTATTTTTGCAGAAAATTTAGTCAATCAATATGGCAGTTAGAATCGTGGGAGTGGATCTCCCCCAAAACAAAAGAGGTGAAATCGCCTTGACTTATATATTCGGCATCGGTCGTAGCGCCGCTAACTCTATCCTTGAGAAAGCCGGAGTTGACAAAAACATCAAAGTTAAAGACTGGACCGACGCGCAGGCAGCCGCCGTGCGTGAGGTGATCGGAGCCAACTACAAGGTAGAAGGTGATCTCCGCAGCGAAATCCAGCTTAACATCAAGCGTCTGATGGATATCGGCTGCTACCGTGGAATCCGTCACCGTATCGGTCTTCCCGTGCGCGGTCAGAGCACCAAGAACAACGCCCGTACACGTAAGGGTCGCAAGAAAACAGTTGCTAACAAGAAGAAAGCTACAAAATAATAAATTAGTATGGCAAAAAAGACAGTCGCAGCAAAGAAGAGAAACGTTAAGGTTGACGCAAACGGTCAGCTCCATGTTCACTCATCTTTCAACAACATTATCGTGTGCTTAGCCAACTCTGAAGGTCAGGTTATATCTTGGTCAAGCGCCGGTAAGATGGGCTTCCGTGGCTCAAAGAAAAATACCCCTTACGCTGCCCAGATGGCAGCGCAGGACTGCGCTAAGGTCGCTTACGACCTTGGTCTCCGTAAAGTAAAGGCTTATGTGAAAGGTCCCGGTAACGGACGCGAGTCTGCTATCCGTACCGTACACGGTGCCGGTATCGAAGTTACCGAAATCGTTGACGTTACTCCGCTGCCCCACAATGGTTGTCGTCCTCCCAAGCGTCGTCGCGTATAAGTCGGGATTTTATCATCTTTAATTACTTTCACGAACATATATCAACCGAGGCTCTTGACTGTGAAGCGGCATTGAATGTGAATAGACCACAATTTTTATCACCTCTCTGTGGTCGCGGCTGCACTAAGATGACGAACCATAGTCAATCCCAAAATTTAAGATTTTACAAAAATGGCTAGATATACCGGTCCAAAAACAAAGATCGCTCGTAAATTCGGCGAGCCTATCTTCGGTGCTGACAAAGTTCTTGCTAAAAAGAACTACCCCCCGGGACAGCACGGCATCAACAAGCGCCGTAAGTCATCCGAGTATGGTGTCCAGCTCCGTGAAAAGCAGAAAGCTAAATACACTTACGGTGTACTCGAAAAGCAGTTCCACAACCTGTTTGACCGTGCTTCTCGCACAAAGGGTATCACCGGTGAGGTGCTCCTTCAGCTTCTCGAGTCACGTCTTGACAACATCGTTTATCGTCTCGGCATCGCTCCTACCCGCGCAGCTGCTCGTCAGCTTGTGCTCCACCGCCATGTAACTGTCAACGGTAGCGTTGTAAACATCGCTTCCTACCAGGTACAGCCCGGTGACGTTGTAGGCGTACGCGAGCGTTCAAAGTCGCTTGAGGTCATCGCTGACGCTCTCGCCGGCTTCAACCACAGCAAATATCCCTGGTTGGAGTGGGATGAGAACACTAAGTCAGGCAAGATGCTTCATGTGCCTACCCGCGAAGATATCCCCGAAAACATCAAGGAGCAGCTTATCGTTGAGTTGTATTCTAAATAATCATTTTAACACGTAGATCCATGGCTATTTTAGCATTTCAGAAACCTGACAAAATTGTCATGTTGGAAGCCGATAATTTCTTCGGTAAATTCGAGTTCAAGCCATTGGAGCCCGGATATGGTATCACTGTAGGAAACGCGCTCCGCCGCATTCTCCTTTCTTCCCTTGAGGGATATGCCATATCCTCTATCCGCATCGATGGCGTAAAGCATGAGTTTGACACCGTACCGGGTGTAAAGGAGGATGTCACAAACATCATCCTTAACCTAAAGAAGGTCGACCTCAAGCAGATCGTCGAAGATGCCGAGAATGAGAAGGCTACAATCACAGTGTCAGGTCAGGAGGTGTTCAAGGCCGGTGACATTGGCAAGGTGCTTACAGGATTTGAGGTCCTCAATCCCGACCAGGTCATTTGTCATTTGGATCCCGGTGCAAGTTTTCAGCTTGACATCACGATCAACAAGGGTCGCGGTTGGGTTCCCGCTGAGGAAAACGCCAATCCTGCCGACGCTATCGACGTGATCGCGATCGACTCGATTTACACGCCGATCAAAAACGTGAAGTACACTGTCGAAAACTTCCGCGTCGACCAAAAGACCGACTACGAAAAATTGATTATTGAGATTACTACCAATGGCTCTATCCTCCCCAAGGATGCTCTCAAGGAGGCTGCCAAGATCCTTATTTACCACTTCATGCTCTTCTCCGACGAGAAGATCACCCTCGAGACTACCGAGACCGATAGCAACGAGGAATTTGACGAAGAGGTACTGCGCATGAGGCAGCTCCTCAAGTCAAAGCTTGTGGACATGGATCTCTCGGTGCGCGCCCTCAACTGTCTGAAGAGCGCAGAGGTGGAGACTCTTGGCGAGCTGGTAGTATTCAATAAGACTGACCTCTTGAAATTCCGTAACTTCGGTAAGAAGTCGCTCACAGAGCTTGACGAGCTTCTCGCCAATCTTAACCTGTCGTTCGGAATGGATATTTCAAAGTATAAATTAGATAAAGAGTAATAAACGATGAGACACAATAAAAAATTCAACCATCTTGGACGCAAGAAGGCTCACCGCGACGCAATGCTCGCTAACATGACTATCTCGCTCATCATGCACAAGCGCATCTTCACTACGCTTGAAAAGGCTAAAGCTCTTCGCATGTATGCCGAGCCGCTGATCAACCGCGCCAAGGAAGACAATACTCCCAACCGCCGCCTCGTGTTCAGCCACCTTCAGAACAAGTTTGCTGTCACCGAGCTTTTCCGCGAAGTGGCTCAGAAGATCGCTGACCGCAACGGTGGTTACACCCGCATCATCAAGACCGGCAACCGTCTTGGTGACAATGCCAAGACTTGCTTCATCGAGCTCGTTGACTACAACGAAAACATGAAGAAAGACAGCGCTGCAAAGAAGACTACCCGCACCCGTCGCTCGCGCAAGAGCAGTGCCGAGAAGGCAGCTCCCGCCGCTGAGGCGCCCGTAGCAGAGACTCCTGCAGCAGAGGCACCCGCCGCTGAATAAATATCTCAAGATATTCCTTACCTTAAAAGCCGCCATCGGAAAACTTTCCGGTAGGCGGCTTTTTTATTCCTCTCCGGCAATTTGGTCCCGTGTATGAATGGAGTTCAATCACATGGTAATAATGACTTTGTTGTTTTTATTAACTGTTTTTGTAAATACCTCAGAAAAAAATTTTGTATCTTTGTCAACAGTTAGATGACCAAAATTTATACTCAACATAATTTTTATCAGAAACATTATGAAAATTGAAAAAATCATTGGACGTGAGGTCCTTGACTCTCGTGGTAACCCCACTGTAGAAGTAGATGTAGTTCTTGAATCAGGCGCTTTCGGCCGTGCTTCTGTTCCCTCCGGAGCTTCTACCGGCGAAAATGAGGCTCTCGAGCTTCGTGACGGTGACAAAAACCGCTACATGGGTAAGGGCGTGACTAAGGCTGTGGCTAATGTCAACGGTCCTATCGCTCAAGCTCTTGTGGGCATGTCAGCTCTTGATCAGATCAAGATTGACGAGACCATGCTCGCACTCGACGGTACCGAAACCAAGTCTAACCTCGGTGCTAACGCTATCCTTGGCGTTTCGCTCGCAGTGGCTAAGGCTGCGGCCGACTATCTTGACCTCCCGCTTTACAAATATATCGGCGGATGCAACTCTTATGTTCTCCCCGTGCCGATGATGAACATTATCAACGGTGGCGCTCACTCTGACGCCCCAATCTGTTTCCAGGAGTTCATGATCCGTCCTATCGGCGCATGCTGCTTCAAGGAAGGTATCCGCATGGGTACTGAGGTATTCCACAACCTTAAGAAGGTGCTCCATGACCGTGGCCTTTCTACCGCAGTAGGTGACGAAGGTGGTTTCGCTCCCGCGCTCGACGGCACTGAAGACGCTCTTAACGTAATCATCAAGGCTATTGAGCTTGCAGGTTATGTACCCGGCAAGGATGTTACCATCGGTCTTGACTGCGCATCTTCAGAGTTCTACAAGAATGGTGTTTACGACTATACCTGGAAGCAGGGTGCCGACGCTCCCAAGTTGACTTCTCAGCAGCAGGCTGAATACCTCAAGACTCTCGTTGAGAAATATCCTATCGACTCTATCGAGGACGGTATGGACCAGAACGACTGGGAAGGCTGGAAGATTCTTACCGACCTTATCGGCAAGCGTTGCCAGCTCGTAGGCGACGATCTCTTCGTTACCAACGTTAAGTATCTTAAGAAAGGTATCGAGCTTGGTTGCGCCAACTCTATCCTTGTAAAGGTTAACCAGATCGGTTCTCTCACCGAGACTCTCCGTGCTGTTGAGCTCGCTCAGCGCAACGGTTATACCGCTGTCATCTCTCACCGCTCCGGCGAGACTGAAGACGCTACTATCGCCGACATCGCTGTTGCTACCAACGCCGGTCAGATCAAGACCGGTTCTGCAAGCCGTTCCGACCGTATGGCTAAGTACAACCAGCTTCTCCGCATCCAGGAGCAGCTCGGCAACGACGCTGAATATGGCTACGGCAAGCGCACCAAGATGCCTCAGGAATAATTCCTATCCTACATCATACGGAAAAGGCTGCGAGTGATCGCAGCCTTTTCTATTTTATGCTTTTGTTTAATTGCGGGTTGTTGTCATTCATTGAGCCGGAGCACCCTTATGCCTGTAGCGCCTCGGTTTCGTCTCATGTATTCCCTTAACGTCAGCTTGTCGATAACTACGCTCCCGGCTGCCGATGATGCATGCATCAGTCTTGGCTCTCCATCCTCGATCACCACTATACCCATATGCTGTACGTCAAGGCCCGGTGTCTTGGTCGTTATAAGCACTATGTCTCCTTCGTGAAGTTGCTGCATTATCTCTTTTGTCGCGAGCTTGCCCGTCTTTATATATGGGAAGCGGTGGTTGCGGTAGCCAAGTTCCATGTTGCGTATGCGGTCATAGTTCATAGAGTCAGCAAGCGCGGGATATTTATCCCTGTTTCGGCTGATGAAGTCAAGCGATTTCACTTGGTGCTCGCTCCCGATAAGATTTCCTGTCACTTCCTTGAAATTGCCACGGTGCACATTGTCTACCACCCAGTCGCTTGCGTAATGAAGGCGCGAGCCATAGTCTTTCTGCTCGCCTGAACGGTAGCGTAGCCGTTCGAGATTATAGGCGAAGTCGCGCCATGACGTGCGCCCTTCTCCTATAGTATAGGCGAGTGCCATTACCGTTTCCACATATGTCGTGCAGTCCAATTCTTCCATGTCGATTGTCAGGCGTTCGCCGTCGGGCGATTCGAGAGTGCCGGCCACGTAGGGAGTCCCGATAAATTCCCTGCCTATATATGCGACTCTTGCTTCCGGGGTCATCCCTTCGGTTGCCTTTGTCGCGTCAAGGAGAATTTTGCTTATTTTTGTTGTGTCGGTTTCTTCGTTATGAAATCTTATATCGTGCAGATTTGCCCCGGTGCAGGCTAATGTTGCCGATATAAATATTCCGGTTAAAAAATGTTTCACCATAATTGTTGTTGTTTCATTCATAACAAAATTACGAAAATCGGGGAATATACCCAAATTTTCATTCATTGGGTAGGCGGGTGTTATTGCCCCGTATCTGATATATAAATTTTTTATTGGGCTAATATGCTTGATATAGCGCGGTTTAGCCTTTGATGCTTAAATTCTCTCAAAAAAATAAGTAAAAATATTTGGAGGATAAAAACCTTTCGCGTAACTTTGCACTCGCTTTTGGGAAAGCAACGAATTGCAAAAGAGTTTGCAGCCGATGTTTAATCGGGAATAAGTTTAAAAATATGTTAAAGATTTTGTTGATCGAAATATTTGGCGTAACTTTGCAAAACCTTTCCGCCTGTAAAATGGCGACCGAAAGCGAAGAACATTGAAATGATTAAATAGACAAGAAACAGTACAAGAGCATT
>CAJUMZ010000008.1 GCA_910587665.1 uncultured Muribaculum sp. | reverse complement strand
CATGGCTGAAAAATGAAAAGAGGCCGTCTAAAACTTGTTAGACAGCCTCTTTTATTTATAATCACAGATTATTTTATTCCATGATTCTTACTTTCTTGCCATTGATAATGTAGATATTGCCTATGGCAGGATTTTCCACATGACGACCGTTGAGATCATAAACCTTGATGTCATCGTTATCTTCAATGATTGAAAGAGTCAGACCATTTGTCTTTCCATTCAAGGTTATTATAACAAAAGGTTCGGCAGTTTCGGTAAAGTCAGCTTCGCCAACTCCATTATCATAACCTTCCTTGGTAACAGTGATTGCCACCTTAGTACCGATTACATCGCCCATTGCAATTGTTACCTCACCATTTTCATTGGTGACTTCTTCCTTATCACCGGCTACCACCTTAGCATCAACTACAGGTTCGCTTTCTTCGTTTACAACCTTAACCTTCAACATGCAGTCAGGATTCTTCAACTCGGCTATAACAGTTCTTTCCATTCCCTCGGTGAAATCTGCCTCACCTTCCCAGAACATATAGTCCTTCATCACGGTAACAGGTAAGACAGTGCCGATAACGTCACCTACGTTGATTACAGCACGACCGTTTTCTCCTGTCTCAGCTTCCTTTCCGGCTACATTGACAAATGCTCCGGCAACGGGTTCGCCATCCTTATCCATCGCTATGACGGTAAGAGTACAGTCAGGATTCTTCAACTCGGCTATAACAGTCCTTTCCATTCCCTCGGTGAAGTCTGCCTCGCCTTCCCAGAACATATAGTCCTTCATTACGGTAACAGGTAGGACAGTGCCGATAACGTCACCTACGTTAATTACGGCGCGACCGTTTTCTCCTGTCTCAGCTTCCTTTCCGGCTACATTGACAAATGCTCCGGCAACGGGTTCGCCATCCTTGTCCATCGCTATGACGGTAAGGGTACAGTCAGGATTCTTAAGCTCGGCTGCCAGATTTACTTCATTTTGTTCGGTAAAGTCTGCTTCACCTTCCCAGAACATGTAGTCCTTATAAATCGTAACAGGTACTTTAGTCCCGGCAACATTATTCAGAGGAAGTTTGACCTCACCATTTTCATCAGTGGTGACTGTCCTTCCGGCAGCTGATACATAAGCCCCGGCTACAGGCTCGGAATTTTTGTCTACAGCCTTGATATTTATGATAGAAGGAATCGAAAGTTCTGCTATCGCCCATGCCTCGGCAGTTTCAGTGAAATCTGCCTCACCATACCAGTAAAGATTATCCTTGGTTACTGTCACGGGTACTTTTGTACCGATAACTCCATAGAGAGTAAATTTAGCTTCACCATTTTCGTTGGTTTCAGCCTTATCCTCACCAACGGTAACTGTTGCAGCTGCAACGGGAACCTCATTAGCCATATCAAATGCCTTGACTGTAAGAGTACTCGGGAATTCTACAGCAAAACGACCATTTTGATTAGCATAATAATAACCATCATCCTCACCTCCAAAGAGACCTGTAAGAAGACCCTTTTGAGAGAATGTTATCTTATTATTAATAAATTTACCTGTCGGACCATCAGAACACAATGAAACATCCTGACCGGTTACATTTACACCTATAGGTACATCATTAATAAATACCGCTTCAGGATCTGTAACATCAATGTCAATATAGTGATTATGCTCTTCATGAAGAGCGATAGCAGGAGCATACGCCTTGACAAGGCTATTGTTTACATACGGATTTACAAGACGATAGATACTTGGATTTTCATTACTTACAAGGATCTCTACCTCAACTGACTCTGCATCTTCCAGACCGTAAAGCGGTCCAAATGTATCATCGGTAAACAATACATTGCCAAGTGAAGTCCATTCTTCAGGATTGTGAGCATAAGAATAGAAATACAGACCGTCACCGGCTACACGTTCTCCTTCCTCATTCAGACCGACAACAAATAATGTATACCATCCGTAAGGAAGATCAGAAAATCCATAAGCATTATCGGACAATGGAATATCTCTACCATCTGTTGCTACTACATTAAGATTATTTTCATTTATCGGGTATTGACCATCAGCTATGAAATATTTATAAGTTGCTATATCCTTGCCACCTTCAAAAGCAAAAAGAATGTTATTGTCATTATCAGCACAGATTGACTCCTGATATAGCCCAAAGCTATAGTCTTTCTTACCTGCATTGGGATCATATGTGGCACCAGGTAGTACGATTACAAGATCCTGGTCATTCAAAAATACTTTTTCACTATATTCATCGGGTATTACAGGATTAGAGTCATCATCAAATTCCATAACATCCCATGGTTCTATACCAAGTCCTACAGCCAAACAACCGGCAGGAATTATTACTACACCATCTTCAAATGTTCCAAAACTAATTTGAGATACTTTATACTGATATTCATAATCGAAAGGATCAAGAAGATTATATTCACATTCATCTATAACAGGGCTTCCGTCAAGCACATTAAACCTAATGTAAGAATCACCTTCCGGATCAGCAAGTTGAAGTCCTCTGTCTTCACTCACATTAGGGTTATTATCATGTATATTAACAAGACGGTAGATACCATTTTGTGCTTGAGACTCTTGAAGTTCAACTTTAAATGTTTGTGCAGGCACACCATCCCATAAAGAAAAAGGCGCAACAGTTATAGCATCTACATAATCGACTTCACCTATTGTTTCCCATAGATATCCGCCATCTTCAAGCACCTTGTTGACACGAGATTTACGCTCAACCGGCTTGAAGTTCAACACATTTTTACCTGCATGCTTCTTTACTTCAAGTTTACTTTCCGACTTTTCCAATTTTACATCCAAAGACTTTGCATTGGTAATTTCAGCTAAGCTGAAATTACCGGATGTTTTGTAGGCTTCCACCATTTTAGCGGGAAGTGCGGCACTCGCACCGGCTGCTATAAGCACGGAAACCAAAAAAGAGTAAATCTTTTTCATACGCAAAAATTACTTTAACATTAAACTTATATGATTTTTTGCAAAAATAGTAAAACAATCCATTAATAAAAACATTTTTTTATTAATTTTCTTCAATTTGCATACAAAATGTCACATTTAACCTAATTAACATGCAAAAATTAACAATCAAAATATCAATGTTAACAACATGATGAAAATAGATCATAGATTTTGATAAATAAATTTGGAATATAATCTAAAGCTTATTATATGCTTCACCAAACCCATCAAAGCAAATTAGTTATGCCAAAGATTTATATCAGATATCAACCTGTTAATTACACTTATCAATAGTCTTCACAATAAAAACTTATTCACACAGGAAGTTATCAACTATATGTAAATAACAGCATTAAATCATTGATATTCATTACTATTACATGTCGATAACAATTGAATTAATGTTTACAGTAGTTCAATAACTTAATATACAAGAAAACAGCTCGAAACTTATCATTGTTATCAACATCTATTATTAATACACCAAAAAGATTTTTTCAAAAAAATTTCTCCAAAATAAAAATATAAGGTGATGATAAATGATGATAATTGCTCTGAGGGCGATCTCCCGGGAGACTTATATATAATATGAGCATATGAAATTTATTTGGTATTGCACATTATTTATATGTAAATTTGCAGACATTATATATAATAGGTATTATGAACCTTAGAGAAGAGATTCTTCAGCTGAAGAAAGAGAAAAATGCAGTGATACTCGCCCATTATTATGTCAATGGCGAAATTCAGGATATTGCCGATTATATCGGTGACAGTCTTGCACTCGCTCAGATAGCATCGCGTCTTGAAGAGCCGGTGATAGTATTGTGTGGCGTCAACTTCATGGGGGAGACAGCGAAGATACTATGTCCCGGAAAGACGGTGCTCCTTCCCGACATGGAAGCGGGGTGCTCGCTTGCCGACAGCTGTAAGGCTGACGAGTTTGAGGCTTTCATAAAGGAAAATCCCGGTCATACCGTGATAAGCTATGTCAACACCTCGGCGGCAGTAAAGGCTCTTACAGACGTGGTGGTGACATCATCCAACGCACGCCGGATAGTGGAGTCTTTCCCAGTTGACACTCCTATTATATTCGGACCCGATCGTAACCTCGGTTCATATATAAATGCGGTTACGGGAAGAAACATGAGGCTCTGGAACGGAGCGTGCCACGTGCATGAACAATTTTCGATAGAGAAAATCGCGGCTTTGAAAAAAGAGCATCCCGGAGCAAAAGTTCTTGTACATCCGGAGTGCAAGGGTCAGGTGCTTGCGCTTGCCGATAAGATAGGATCTACGGCTGCACTGCTAAATTATGCGGTTGAGAGTCCGGAAAAGGTATTTATAGTGGCTACGGAGAGCGGTATACTTCACGAGATGCAGAAGCGTTGTCCCGACAAGACATTTATTCCCGCTCCACCTAATGACTCTACATGTGCGTGCAACGATTGCGCTTACATGAAGCTTAACACTCTTGAAAAGCTGCGCGATTGTCTGCGCGACGGAAAGCCTGAGGTGCATGTTGATCCGGCAGTGGCTGAAAAGGCCATCCGCCCGATAAAGAGAATGCTTGAACTAAGCTAAGACTCCTTAAAGTCGTTAAGGTCTTTAAAGTCGTTAACGACCTTGATCGAAAATAATAATTTACATTATGGAATATAATCACAGAGAGATTGAATCACGCTGGCAACAGTATTGGAAAGACAATAAGATTTATAAGACGGAGATTGACCCGAGCCGACCTAAGTTTTATGTGCTCGACATGTTTCCCTATCCTTCGGGAGCCGGACTGCATGTAGGTCATCCGCTCGGATATATCGCAAGCGACATATTTTCACGTTATAAGAGACTTCAGGGATTTAATGTGCTTCACCCAATGGGGTATGATGCCTATGGACTCCCCGCAGAGCAGTATGCCATCCAGACGGGGCAACATCCGGAGGTGACAACACGTCAGAATATAGCGCGCTACCGCAGTCAGCTTGACAAAATAGGATTCTGCTACGACTGGGATCGCGAGATAAAGACCTGCGACCCGGAATATTATAAATGGACTCAGTGGGCTTTCATGCGTATGTTTGAAAGCTATTATGACAATGACGCCGACAAGGCTATGCCTATATCGGAGCTTGTAAAGCGTTTTGAAGTATCGGGTACAGCCGGTGTGAATGCGGCATGCGGAAAGCAGCTTGAATTTACCGCCGTAGAGTGGAACTCCTATACGGAGAAAGAAAAGAGCGACATATTGATGAATTACCGTATTGCCTATCTCGGTAATACTATGGTAAACTGGTGTCCGAAACTCGGCACTGTGCTTGCCAATGACGAAGTGAGCGAGGGTGTGTCGATACGTGGCGGCTATCCGGTGGAGCAGAAACTGATGTATCAGTGGTGTCTCAGGGTGTCTGCTTATGCGCAGCGCCTGCTTGACGGACTTGACACTATCGACTGGACCGACTCGCTTAAAGAGACCCAGCGCAACTGGATTGGCAGGTCGGAAGGCGCAGAGATGCGCTTCAAGATAGCCGACAGCGACGTGGAGCTTGAAATATTTACAACGCGTGCCGATACCGTGTTTGGCGTTACTTTCATGGTGCTTGCGCCTGAAAGTGCCTATGTGGACATGATAACAACGTCTGACCGTAAGGAAGCCGTTAAGGCTTATCTTGACGAGGTAAAGCACAAGACCGAGCGCGAGCGCATGATAGAGAAAAATGTGACCGGAGTGTTTACGGGAGCTTATGCCGTGAATCCGCTTACAGGAAAAAATATACCTGTATGGGTAAGCGATTATGTGCTTGCAGGTTATGGTACGGGTGCCATCATGGCTGTGCCTGCCCATGACAGCCGCGACTATGCCTTTGCTAAGCGTTTTGACCTGCCGATCATACCTCTTATCGAGGGATGCGACGTAAGTGAGGAGAGTTTTGACGCCAAGTCGGGCAAAATGATGAATTCGGAAGGTGCCGAACTCAATCTTAACGGTATGGAAGTCAAGGATGCGATTGCCGCAACCAAGAGATTCATAGAAGAGAAAGGTATTGGCAAAGTCAAGGTTAATTACCGTCTGCGTGACGCCATATTCAGTCGCCAACGTTATTGGGGCGAGCCTTTCCCCGTATATTACAAGGATGGCATACCCCATCTGCTTGACGAGTCCCGGCTTCCGCTTCTTCTTCCGGAAGTGGATAAATTTCTCCCTACTGAAACCGGTGAACCGCCGCTTGGCAGGGCAAAAGACTGGTGTACTTCCGAAGGGTGGCAGCTTGAACTTAACACTATGCCCGGTTTCGCAGGGTCATCAGCCTATTATCTGCGCTACATGGATCCCCGGAACAATGACGCTCTTGTATCGAAAGAGGCTGATAAATACTGGCAGGATGTGGACCTTTACATAGGCGGAACGGAGCATGCCACAGGTCACTTGATTTACAGCCGTTTCTGGAACAAATTCCTTTACGACCTTGGCGAGGTTGTAAAGCCGGAGCCGTTCCGAAAACTTATAAACCAAGGCATGATACAAGGAAGATCCAATTTCGTATATCGTATTAAAGACACCAATACCTTTGTGTCGTCAGGACTTAAAAAAGAGTATGACGTGACGCCTATACATGTCGATGTCAACATTGTCAGCAACGACCTGCTTGACATTGACCGTTTCCGCTCATGGCGACCTGAGTTCAACGATGCGGAGTTTATACTTGAAGATGGCAAGTATGTGTGTGGCTATGCAGTGGAGAAGATGTCTAAATCCATGTTTAATGTTGTGAATCCCGATGACATTGTAGAGCGTTACGGAGCTGATACTCTCCGTCTTTATGAAATGTTCCTCGGTCCGCTTGAACAGAGCAAGCCTTGGGACACTAACGGTATCGACGGTGTTAACCGCTTTCTGAAAAAACTATGGGGTCTCTTCTACAAGGGCGACACGCTTCTTGTCACCGATGATGCTCCGTCGAAAGATGCTCTAAAGTCACTCCACAAGCTTATAAAGAAAGTGACCCGTGATATAGAGAATTTCTCTTACAATACTTCTATCTCGGCTTTCATGATATGTGTCAACGAGCTTACGGCCATGAAATGTCACAGCCGCTCAATATTGGAGCAGCTGATCGTGGTGCTTGCTCCGTTTGCTCCTCATATATCAGAAGAGTTGTGGCATACGCTCGGTAATACGACTACCGTATGTGATGCCCGCTGGCCGGAGTTTAATGAAGAGTATCTTAAGGAATCTACCGTCACCATGGCGGTGTCGTTCAACGGTAAGGCGCGTTTCAACATAGAAGTTGCCGCCGCTACTCCGCAACCTGAGATCGAGAAAATAGCGCTCGAGCATGAAGGTGCCGTAAAGTGGCTTGAAGGCAAGAGTGTGAAAAAAATAATTGTCGTTCCCAACAAGATTGTCAACATCGTATTGGGCTAACGTTATTCTGTCATAAGGAAAGGTCATGAGGTCAGGATACTTCATGACCTTTTACGTATATAATAAACAGACTATCCAATACGTTATATTTCTAAACCTCACGCAATTATGAAAGATATTGTTTTTGCTACAAATAACGCCCACAAGCTTGAAGAGATACGTCAGATACTCGGGGCTGATTATAATGTGCTCGGATTGCACGACATAGGCTGTGACGAAGATATTCCCGAGACAGCCGAGACCCTTGAAGGAAATGCGGAAATCAAGGCACGTTGGGTTAAGGAACGGTATGGCTATGATTGTTTTGCCGACGACACCGGTCTTGAGGTCGACGCGCTTGCCGGCGCTCCCGGAGTATATTCGGCTCGTTATGCCGGTTCTGCCCACGACTCTGCGGCAAATGTGGCGTTGCTGTTGAAAAACTTGTCGGACAAGGATAACCGCAAGGCGCGTTTCCGTACGGTCATAGCCCTTGTGCGTGGAGAAGAGATGACTTTTGTTGACGGTGTGGTTGAAGGCTCCATCACCCGTGAACTTCACGGAAGCAACGGTTTTGGTTATGACCCGGTGTTTATGCCCGACGGTTATGACGTAACGTTTGCCGAGATGGATGCCGAGGCGAAAAATGCGATCAGTCATCGCGGTCGTGCCACCGCAAAACTCCGCGACCTTCTTGCCTGAAAATGCTATTACTAACTGTTTGGGAAATATAATTACTACATGATAAGGAAATTTATTGCCGCTTTTATTATTTCAGTCACTGCAATTGCTCTATCGGCAGGTACAGCCGTCGGCGATTGGAAAATTCACAATAATTTCAGTTACAATGTGATGAAAATCATAGAGACTGACAGCAAAGTCTATTATGTGGCTGAAAACAATCTCTATCATTATGACAAGAAGCTTGACGAGACTTACGGTTATACAATCCATAACGGGTTGAGCGACGTGGTGGTGAAAAGCATATACCATAATGCCGATGCCGGTTATCTTATGATAGTATATGACAACGGCAATATTGACCTGCTTTATCCTGATGGCGACATAATCAATATAGGCGATATAAAGGCTGCTTCCCAGATTACCGACAAGAGTATAAATGACGTGACTTTTTCCGGTAAAAACGCTTATGTGGGTGCAGGTTTCGGTATAGCCGTATTTGATACTTCCAACCATACCGTCAAGGAATCGGGAATTTTCAACCGTAATGTAAGTGCTGTTACTGTCGCCGGCGACAGGCTGCTGATGGTTTGTGACAGTATTCTCTATCACTCACCTCTTGAAGGGCGTCACAATACTCTTGACTGCTTTACCCCGATGGGTAAATTGAAGGCTATAGATATAGAGGCATTGTCGGATAATCTGATAATGTTTACCGATGGCGATAAAAACTGCGCTCAGCTAACACTCGATTTTGATAATTCCACTTTCAGCAAGTCAAACAATATGTCTACTTTGGTACCTTATCTTGTAAGGTCAGGTGAATATTGTCTTGCATTAAATTATTTATATAATTTTATAGTGGATAAAAATGGAAAAAGAATATCTCAGATAGGTACTCCCGAGCAGTTATTGTCAAAAGATTTCCGCCGCAATATGCTTTGTCATACTGCTTCCGATCTGAACTCCCGTTGGTATCTAAGTGCCGACGGACTTGGTCATTATAGCTTCAACGATGATGGAAAGGTGACTGTTGACCGTCAGGCGGCTCGCCCTCTTGCATCTTATCTTAAAAACGGGGCATGGTATATGCTCTATGGTGAATCGTCAGGCGATCTGTATATTACCAATTCAGGTTTCAAGAATATACCTCATATGAATACCAACCATGACCATATGTCGATGAATATATGTTCTGACGGTTTTTTCAAGGATATAACCCCGGCAAATGCAGATGTGACCTATAATAATACCAAGTCGGAGAATATACTTAAATCAGGTTTTCAGTTTGTGGAGGATCCTGAAGAGCCGGGTGTCATATATATAGGTACTGCATTTGAGGGTATCTATAAGCTAAAGGATGGTAAGCAGATCAATAAATATGATTGGAATAACATGCCTATTGACTACCGTGATATGGTGTCGGTTCACGGTATGTCGTTTGACTCTTATTGCAATCTCTGGATATATGGAAAATCAATAGATAAATATACTTCCGAATTTCTTGTGGCAATGCTTCCCGCCGCAAAAAGGAAGCTTGATAACATTAAGGCTTCCGACTGGATTAAGCTCACTCCTCCAAATTTCGGTCACACTGATACATTTACAGCCCTTGTTTATGCCTGCCGTGCCTCAAAATCGAAAAATATTGTGATGATTACCGATGGATGGGGTGAAAACAAACTACTTGTATATAATTCGGCGGGTACCGGTGAAACTGTTAGTGACGACACCTACCGTGTGTGGACCTCACTCGTTGACCAGGATGGAAAAAGTTTCGGTCCGTCGCGTATAGCTTCTATGGTGGAGGACAAGGATGGGAAGCTTTGGGTGGGTACTGCTGACGGTGTGATAGTAATCCATGATCCGGTTTCTATGCTTAATGCTTCCGCTACAATAGAGAGAGTGAAAGTACCGAGAAATGACGGAACACAGTATGCCGATTATCTTCTTGACAGCCAGCTTGTCACGTCTATTGCCGTAGATAATGCCAACCGTAAGTGGCTTGCTACAAACACTTCAGGACTTTATCTTGTAAGTCCCGACGGCAAAGAGATAATAGAGAATTTCAATGTTGACAACAGCGGTCTACCCACCAATGAAATATTGTCGGTGGTGTGTGATCCACACAGTAACATCGTGTATATAGGCACCCGTTACGGAGTTGTGGAATATAGTAGTGATGCTTCCCCCGCCGCTGAGGATTATTCGGAGGTATATGCTTATCCAAATCCGGTAAAACCCGGCTATGGCGGATGGATTACTGTCACCGGGCTGATGGATGACTCTCTTGTTAAGATAGCTGATGCTGCCGGAAATGTGTTTTTCCAAGGGCGTTCGGAGGGAGGTATGATAACCTGGGACGGCTGCAACAGTGCCGGTGAGAGAGTCAAGACAGGTGTGTACTACGTGTTTGCATCACAGGGTGGCGAAGGTGGTTCTTCCGGTGCTGTGACCAAAATCATGGTTGTCAACTGAAACTCTTGGTAATGTAAATCAAAAGCGTTATATTTGGTGTTATAAATAAAGACTAATAAGCTACGTTTTTGTATGAAACTTCAGTATATAGATGAAAATGACAAATGCTACGGCATAACGGGCATGGCTATAGGCATGGTGGTGTGGGAAGCTGAAAATGTACTTTCTGCGATTTCTGTAGATGCACCTGCTGATGAAACGGTGGAGTTTACACCTGAGTTTTATTTTGCCGGTAATCCCGGGTTGTCGGCTAAAGTGGCATGGAATCATATCGTGCAGCATTTTCAGGTGTCGATGGGTATGCTTATAGGTAATATACTTTGTCGCAGCTATGTACTTCATAAGGAACAGGTGGATGATGCCACGCGTGGCGAACTTCTGCGCTATCTTGATGAAGAGGGCAGGGAGACCTGCTCGCTTGAAAGCGATGAGATCGAACGCCTTTTCAACAAGAGCTACAATTACCTTCACAAGGTGTTCAATCATGTGGGTGTACAGGGCGTAGCCCATGATTTTGCCCGTGATCTCAAGGCTCAAAGACGTATGTCACGCGGTGAGGTGATCGAGCATCTGCGCGCTCTCCGTATGCTTTAATAATTGTCTAAAAAATTCATCCGTTATGAGCAATCTGCTGAAAATATATTGTAAGAATATTGGTGAATATATACCCTTTAATGGCGGTGATACGCTGATGGATATATACAATGGCATAGCCGACCGTATTCAAGGCGAGCCTATATGTGCCCAGGTCAACAACCGCACGGAGGATCTCCAGTTTCCGCTTTTTTCACCGAAGCAGGTGCTTTTTCTCACAAAGGATAGTCCTTCGGGTCACAGGGTATACGTGCGTTCACTCTGTATGATGCTTTACCGTGCTGTAGCCGCGCTATATCCCGGTGTGCGGTTGGTGATAGAGCATTCGGTGTCAAGAGGCTATTATTGCCGTCTTACAGGCGATATAACGGTTGATGAGGCTGTTGTTGACAGTCTTAAGGAATATATGCGCGATCTTGTGAGGCGCGATCTTAAATTTGAGCGCAAGGAGCGTCTTACCACCGACGTAATAGCTATATTTGAAAAGCAGGGTCTTGACGACAAGGTGAAGCTTCTGCGCACATTGCACGAGCTTTATACTGTGTATTACCGTCTTGACGGCATATGTGACAGCTATTACGGTAATCTTGCCCCGTCAACAGGCATGATGAAAGTATTTGACCTTGTGCTTTACAAGGAGGGATTTTTGCTTATGGGTATTGATAGTGAAAATCCCGATCGCCCCGCCTCACCCGTGGCACAGGAAAAACTTTACGGTGCGTTTACCGATTATCTTGCATTTAACCGCGTGATCGGGGTGGATGATGTAGGTGATCTTAACGAGACTGTAGCCAATAAGGAGACTGCCATGCTTATAAATGTGGCGGAAGCATTGCATGATAAAAAGATAGGCAGAATATCCGACGAGATATCTCGCCGTTATGCCGAGGGAGGCGCGAAGATAGTGCTTATAGCCGGTCCGTCATCGTCGGGCAAGACCACATTTACAAAGCGTCTTGCCATACAGCTGATGACCAATCTGCTCGAACCGAAGATGATTTCGCTTGACGATTATTTTGTCAATCGCGAGAATACACCGCGTGATGAGTCGGGCGACTATGATTACGAGTCATTGTACGCTCTTGACCTTGACACTTTCAACCGCGACCTCAACACGCTTATAGAGGGTGGTGAGATTGATCTTCCCACTTATAATTTTGAACTCGGACAACGCGTATATAAAGGTAAAAAGCTGAAGTTAAACAGTAATTCAGTATTGCTTATCGAAGGTATCCACGGACTTAATCCGGAGCTTACCTCCCATATCGACGACAAGCTTAAATACATGATATACGTGTCGGCGCTTACAACGTTGTCGATTGACGACCATAACTGGGTGCCCACCACCGATAATCGTCTGTTGCGTCGTATAATCCGCGACTTCAAATACCGTGGGGTATCGGCGATTGATACCATACGCCGTTGGCCTTCGGTGCGTCGTGGTGAGGAGCGATGGATATTTCCGTATCAGGAAAATGCCGATGCGATGTTTAACTCGTCGCTTATCTTTGAGCTTGGTGTCATGAAAGAGTTTGCCGACGAGATACTCAAAGGTGTCCCTCGTGACATGCCGGAGTATGCCGAAGCATTTCGTCTTAGAAAATTGTTGAGCTACTTTACTCCCATCACCGATCGTCTTATACCCTCTACTTCGCTGCTTAGGGAATTTCTCGGCGGTTCGTCATTCCATTATTGACGTCGTATCATCTCCGAATAAAGCTGCCATAAGGCTATTCCGGCACTTACCGACACGTTCAGTGAGTGTTTTATGCCCGCCTGCGGTATCTCCAGGCATATGTCGGCGGCATCCACCACTTCCTGGGCTACCCCTTTGACTTCATTGCCGGCCACGATGGCGTATTTTTTTCCGGTTTCGGGTATGAAGCGTTCGAGTGAAATGCTCTCTTCCACTTGTTCAAGCACGCATATGGTGAATCCGCGGCGTTTCAGTTCTGTTATGCCGTCAAGAGTGTCGGCGTAATAACGCCATTTGACGGAATCTTCCGCCCCAAGGGCGGTCTTGTGTATTTCAGGCGACGGAGGAGTGCCTGTAACCCCGCAAAGCTGCACTTCTTCCACTGCAAACGCATCGCATGTGCGTAATATAGCGCCTACGTTACTGAGGCTGCGCACATTGTCAAGCACCATTGCAAGCGGTGATTTTTTCTGTTGTCTGAACTCTTCGGCGCTTACCCGGTGGAGGTCCCATATACTCTTTTTCTTCATGACGTAAAGGTAATAAAATTAGCTGACATTTCAGGAATGCTGAAACTCTGTCGGCGACATGCCTGTAAGATGCTTGAAAAATTTTCCGAACGACGACTGGTTGGTGAAATTAAGGTCGTAGGCTATCTGCTGTATGTTTTTTCCGGAAAAACGGAGCATGTTTTTGGCTTCAAGTATCACATATTCGTCGATCCATTGTGCCGCGCTTTTTCCTGTTGTCTCTTTGATTATCAGCGACAGGTATTTTGGGGATATGTACAGTTTGTCGGCGTAAAATCCTACGGAGCGTTCTTTTGTATGGTAGCGTGTTACAAGTTGCATGAAATCGTGGACATATCCGATTCTGCGTGATTTGTAGCGGTTGTTTTCATCATTTACGGGCTCGTCGTATTTCACGGCAATCTCCATCATTTCATAAACAAGAGCCGAGACAAGATTACGGGCTATGCTTTTTACATAGAGTGACATTTCCCTATTTTTGGCATTGAGATGCAGCAGCTCAAGATATCGGCGAAGCAGCATTGTTTCCTCTTCTGAAAGCGATATTACAGGTTTTCGTTTCTGAAACTGTTGTCGGATATTTATTACATTTACGTCAAGGTTTATGTCCATCATGAACTCCTTGGAGATAAACAGTGTATAGGCATCTATATGCTCCCAGTCTATTCCTCCGGGACTTATTATTGAATTTGGACCGGTTATGATTATGGAGTTAGGGGTAACGTCAATTGATTCCATATTTATGTTTACGCTCTTTATCCCGCTGAGGGAGAGTACAAGCGTGAGTCCGTCAAAGCGCCATGGATTGTCGAGCAATGCACCGGGATGGGCCGCTTTACCCGGTGATATACGGGAAAACACGTAATCCTCCCCGAAACTGCTGAAATCTGTCGAAAAGCTCTTTATACCTGCAATATGTGATATGCCTGTTGATTTTACGGTCATTGTTATATGTCTTATGTTCCTTTTGGAATACAAAAATCGTCTTTTTTATGATAACTTCCAATTTAAGGACTTATTTTTCGACTTTTTGACCAATAAACCTAACTTTTATCAATCTTTACATATGCTTAATATTATAAGTCGGAAAGATATTTTTATTATGCCAATATAGAAATGTCATTGTTAATATGTAAATTTGCAGATAATAGAGCTGATGACTGAATATTATGGTCATTTATCAATCATTTTAACAGAGTAGTTTTGGAAAAGAAAAAGTCGAGCAATCTGCTGCGGAATATATTGAAATACGGGCTTCCCGTGGCGTTGAGTGTGTGTCTTTGCATATACCTGTATTCAAAGATTGACGTAAATGTGATAATTGATGAGATCCGTAACTGTAACTACATGTGGATCGCCATCGCTTTGGTGGTAAGCATATTTTCTCATATTTTCCGTGCCATGAGGTGGAGCATTCAGCTTGATGCGCTTGATATCCACACTCCGCTCCCTCCACTTGTATGGAGTATTTTCGGTACATATGCGGTCAATCTGCTTGCCCCGCGTCTCGGTGAGATCTGGCGCACCGGATATATCGCAAAACGTCAGGATGCGAAGTTCACTACCGTTTTTGGTTCAATGGTGTGTGACAGGCTTGCCGATACAGCCACGGTATTATTGCTTACGATAATTACATTTTTCATAGCACGCCAGGCCTTCATAGCGTTCGGCGAGAAATATCCGGAGACTTATCAGGGTATTCTGAATATGCTCCATTCTCCATGGCTATGGGGAGTTGCCGTTGTAGGTATACTGCTTGTGGTATGGCTTTTTACGACAAAGAGTACCAATAAGTGGGTTGTTAGTGTGCGTCAAGCTGTTAAAAATCTCTGGAATGGCTTTGCAGTTGTAGCCACCATGCCTCATAAAGGCAAATGGCTGTTGCTTACGGTTGCCGTATGGGGATGCTACTTCTTCCAGCTCTATCTTGCCTATTTTGCCTTTTCTTTCACCGCCGATCTCGGTATAGTATGCGCGATAGTGGCATTTGTCCTGTCAAGTATCTCGATGGGCATCCCGAGCAACGGAGGTCTCGGACCGTGGCATCTTGCGATTATATTTGCCCTCGGCATATACGGAGTGGAATACAACCGTGCCGCGGCTTTCGCTACGATAGTATGGGGTTCCCAGACATGCCTGTTGGTGATTCTCGGTCTGTATGCCTTCATCTCTATCGCGCTTGACAAGAAGCATGCCGCCCCGGCTGTAAAAGATATAATTAACTAAATTATAATTACCCGGTTATGGATCTTGACTCTAAACCCGATAATTTTCTCTCTGAAGAGAAGAATGAGCCTGTAATAAAGTTTGAGGGGGGTGCGCCTGCTGAAGCCGGCTCGCCTTCTGTGCCGGAGAAGCCTAAAAAGCGTCACACCATGCGCCGTATATTCTGGTGGAGCGTCGTGGTAGTAGTTCTCTCTCTCGCTATGGTTGCATGGGTGCGTTATGTAAATCCGTATGAGACCGATATGGAAGAGCATGGTTACGTTGTCGATTTCAAGCGTCAGGGTGTGTTGTTCAAGACCTGGGAAGGGCAGATGATAGTTCAGTCGGCTCTGATTGACTCTACGCGACCCTATTCACGCGATTTCGTTTTTTCAGTCGATAATGATGATGTGGCGCGTAAGCTTGCTGCCGCAAAAGGCACGGGCAGGGAGGTAACTGTCACATATAAACGCTACTGGGGAGTGCTCCCTTGGCGCGGAGCAACCTCTACCGTCGTCACCTCAGTCAAATAACTTTTTTCTACAGAGGTTTCTTAACTAAAATGATATATAGCATGAAAACATTCAGTCGTTGTGTAAAGGCGGTTGCCGGTGGTGCGTTGGCCTTGATCGCATTGGCGCCTTGCGAGAGTGTCCGGGCGGTAAATCCTTTTCTGCCTTTGTGGGAATATATTCCCGATGGTGAGCCGTATCTTTTCGAGGATCCTGACAATCCCGGTAAGTACAGGGTTTATATATACGGGTCGCATGACTCGCGGAAAACTGAATACTGCGGTCTGGAGCAGGTAGTTTGGTCAGCTCCGATCGACAATCTTAATGACTGGCGTTACGACGGAGTGATATTTGAATCCAAGTTGAATGCCGCAGGCGAGCCTTTGAATGAAGGCGGTGTAGGCGATGTGCTTTTCGCTCCGGATGTTGCTGAAACGGTTGCTCCCGACGGAACAAAGACATATTATCTCTATCCTAACAATCAGGCCGGAGGCAGAAACGGTATGGTGGCTAAGGCATCACGCCCCGACGGTCCCTTTACAGTAAGCAACTGGAACAAGGAAAATCCCTATGTTACCGATGGTGTACTCCGCTTTGACCCCGGAATACTTGTCGATGACGATGGAAAAGTATATGGCTACTGGGGCTTTGAACGGTCTTACGGAGCCGAGCTTGACCCGATGACGATGGCTACTGTAAAACCCGGTTGCAATATTGTGGAAGACCTTATCCCGTCACGTGACCAGGACACTGTATTCCGCTTTTTCGAGGCTTCGTCGATGCGCAAGATAAAGGATAAATATGTACTGATATATAGCCGCTGGACCAATGACGGCGAGTTCGGGCTGCCGGCAACAAATTATACGCTCGCCTATGCATACAGCGATAATCCGCTCGGCCCGTTTACTTATGGAGGCACTATAATCGACGGTCGTGCGAGAGAGACTGATGCCGACGGTAAGATAATTCCCACGGCTACTCCTTTTGGCAATACCCATGGAAGTATAATAGAGCTGAATGGAAAATGGTATGTGTTTTACCATCGTCAGACAGGTACCAACGAGTATACCCGCCAGGCTATGGTCGCGCCTATTGAGGTGTCTGTAGAAGAAGGTAGAGGTGGTAAGGTCACTATATCAGAGGCTGAGTACACTTCCGAAGGATTTGAGACTGCAGGTCTTAACCCGCTCAAGCGTTATCCTGCGGGTATAGCATGCTATTACACCGGTCCGGGCGAGGCTCGACATTCCTATCCCAATGTCTATTTCCCCGGATCGTATGTAAAGCCGTATTATGGTGACAAGAAGCGTTTTGACAAGCCATATGACCTTGCGGAAAACAAGATGCCCGTGGTCAACAATACAGCCGGATCTATCATAGGATACAAGTATTTTAATTTTGATGACGTTAAGGTCAACAAGCTTATACTTGATATGATGCCGCTCGGTCAAGATGCGAAAATAAAGGTGATGGTTGATTCACCTTGGGAAAAGAAAGATGGAAGGAATATAGGGACTATGTTGCTTTCAAAGGATTTGCCGGCAAAGCGTACTGACTTTGATATAAATCTTGCAAGTACGGAAAATCTGAAAGGAAAACATGCCATATATCTGGTGATTGAATCGGAAACAAAGGCAACTCCTCTGTTTGACCTCTATGAATTGATGTTCAAATAAGTACGATCCTCTGATCAGCGCGCTTCATCACGGTAATTGTAGGTGTTGCGCAGCTGTTCAAACGTTTCAGGCGCGCTCTTGAGTGCGGCGGTGTCGGAAAGCGGATCATAGCTTGCCGCTACCGAGCTGAAAGTTACTTCGGTAGCCGCTCCTGACGGTACACGCTCTTTCATCTCCACTTCGGGAAGTCCGAAGTGGGAGGTGAGGGCGTCAATAGCCATGCGGGTGGCGCGTATCTTCCCTTCTCTCGAATATCCGGCTATGTGGGGAGTGGCTATCACCGCTTTTTCAAGCAGTTCCCGGGATATTCCCGGCTCTCCCTCCCAGCAGTCGATAGCCGCATGTCCGATCTTTCCGTCTCGCAATCCGTCAAGCAGTGCTGCGGTATCGGTGACAGGTCCGCGGGCACTGTTTATTATCAGTGGTTTACGTTTTAATTTTGCTGTAAATTCATGGTCGAGCAGGTGAAATGTGGGATATTTTCCTTCTCTTGTCATGGGGGTATGGAATGTTATCACGTCACATTCCCTGGCTATCTCATCCATGGTACAGAAGCCTTCCGCACCCTCTTTTTCCGCTCTCGGTGGGTCACATACGAGTGTACGGATTCCCATTGAGCGAGCCCAGTCAACGATAATAGAACCCACGTGACCCGCTCCTACCACTCCGAGAGTGAAGTCATTTCCACAACCTCTCACAGCCGCTATCGATGCCATTACATACTGGGCGACTGCGGGTGCGTTGCATCCCGGAGCGTTCTTTACCGTTATACCTCGGCTGCGGCAGTAATCAAGGTCTATATGGTCTGTGCCTATGGTTGCGGTGGCTATGAAGCTGCATTTCGAGCCTTCAAGCAGCGAGGCGTCGCAGCGGGTGCGTGTACGGGTTATAAGGGCATCAGCGTCACGCATAGTCTCCGCATTGATTTCCTCAGGTGAGAGGTAGCTTACCTCGGCGATATTATCAAGAAGTCCCTTTATGAAAGGGATATTTTTTTCTATGATTATTTTCATAATGTTACGCTCCATACATAAAGCACTATATATACTACGTATATACCGCATATCGGTATATAAGTGCGTCTCATGTTGTTGATGGTGAAGAAATGCCCTATCTGTATAGCCGTGCAGCAGTTCAAGATGGGTAGATATATTATGAGATTGGTGTAGTCGATGATTACAAACAGGGTTGTGATTATGGTGAGTATCATCCAAAAGCCGTTGTAGGCTCTTGCCCTGGCATTGTAACTGTATATTTTTACCATGTCGAAAATACCGAATCCTACGCCCAATATAAGGTTGACTATAGTATAGACCACTATCTGAGCGAGGTCGCGTCCTTCAAGTGCGTCAAATATATTTATCAGTTCCGGCATCCTGAATGATGACAGGGAGATGACTCCGAATCCCCATAATATCCAGTAAGGGGTGATGATGCCCGTTATTGCGGCAAGGAGTCCGCGAAGGGAGAAACATTGCATCTGGAAGCATCCTGTCAGGAATACTATAAGATACACCGCATAGGCGTATCCCGTAAGCGAGCCGAGGCTTATTAGCAGGAATGACAGGAATATGCGCCGGGTGCGGTCAGGGCGTTGGAATGTCGAGAAAAACGGTATTATCGCAAGCAGTATGATCAGGCACATCACCGGTCCGTCATAGAGCTGGCCCATCAGTGAAGGCTGTCCGCCCTGCATCACGAGAAACATTCCCGCAAAAAGCATCGACACCGAGCGTATGATGTTGAAACGCCGGTTGAGGTAGAGCAGGAGGAATGAAATGGTTATATTGAGCGCAAGACTGACTACAAGCGACACGGCACTGTTGTCGATCCATTCGTTTGCCGACGGCAATCCGAAGCCGTTGTTGCCCGACATGTGGACCACATCGCCCATAAACCATGCCGCCACGGTTCCGGCAACCGATACAAAAAGCATCAGTATGAAACCGTAGCGGGAGTGTAGCAGCTGTGTAAGCTCTTGCTCTTTCACTACTTATTATTCACTACTTTTTAGAGTCAAGAAGTGCCATCAGGTCACTTCCTATGTCGCGGCGGAAATATTTCCCGTCAAAGTTGATTAGCTTTATGCTGTCATAGCTGCGGGCAAGCGCCGACTCTATATCCTTGCCATAGGAGCTTACTGAAAGTACCCTGCCTCCGGAGGTTACGATACGGTCACCCACGCCCTGTTTTGTACCGGCGTGGAACACTATGCTGTCGCGTACATTTTCAATCCCCTCTATTATCATACCCTTATGGTAGTCGCCGGGATATCCGCCCGACACCATCATTACGGTGACTGCCGTGCGCGGGTCTATGATCATAGGCTTGTCGCCGAGATTGCCTCGTGCGGCAGCCTCCATAAGCTCTACAAGGTCGCTTTCGATGCGGAGCATCACCGCTTCTGTCTCCGGGTCACCCATCCTTACGTTGTACTCTATCACCATAGGCTCGCCGCCAACATTGATAAGACCCAGGAAAATGAATCCGCGATAGGTTATACCCTCTTCCGCAAGTCCTTTTACGGTAGGCTCGATGATGCGGGTACGCACCTTTTCCATAAACGCCTCGTCGGCAAACGGTACGGGGCTGACAGCTCCCATGCCACCGGTATTGGGGCCTGTGTCGCCCTCGCCTATGCGCTTATAGTCTTTCGCCACGGGGAGTATACGGTAGTCCTTGCCATCGGTGAGCACGAATACCGAGCATTCTATACCTGAGAGAAACTCTTCTATGACAACTGTTGCCGATGACGCACCAAACATACCCGATAGCATCTCTTGCAGCGATTTCTTTGCCTCTTCGAGATCGGAGATTATCAGCACTCCCTTTCCTGCCGCCAATCCGTCGGCTTTAAGCACGTAAGGGGGTGTAAGCGTCTCGAGAAACTTGTATCCTTCCTCTATTGTATCGGCTGTGAAGCTGCGGTAGCGGGCGGTAGGTATGGCGTGGCGTTCCATAAACTGCTTTGCAAAGTCTTTGCTCCCTTCGAGGGCTGCGCCGGCTTTGCTTGGACCTACTACCAGCACGTCGCTGTTTTTAAAATAGTCATAAATACCGTTTACCAGCGGATCCTCGTTGCCTACGACAATCATTTTGATGTCATTGTCTTTCACAAATTTCTCGATTGCGGGGAAATCGAGCGGCGAGAGGTTGACGTTGCTGCCATATTGCGATGTGCCGCCGTTACCGGGGGCTATGAACAGCTTTCTTATCAATTGACTCTGATTTATTTTCCATGCAAGTGCCGATTCACGGCCGCCGGATCCGAGGAGAAGAATGTTGTAAGCACTCATGTCAGTATTTATAGTTGGATGTTGATTGGTTTATTGGTTGTTGTCACTGTTATTGTCGCCGCGCTTCCATCCCTTGCGTGAACGCATCACCGGGATACTCGGTTGTTTGCCCTGTATCATTTTCAAAGCTTTTTCGTTGCGTCTTATTGCAAGCGGATTCTCTGACACGGAATCATTCATGTCGTTTCTGCGGCTGTCACTTGTCTGATCTCTGCGACGATCGTCGCGGAAATCCTTGCGTCGGCTGTCGCGGTTGAAATCTTTCCGGCGGTCATCGCGGAAACGGTCATTGCGAAAACGGTAGTCACTGTTTTCACGCTCTTCATACTTTCTCGCCTTGCCGACCGGCTTTGCCTTATATTTTTCTTCGAGAGCCGAACGCTTTTTCTTCTGTTCGCCACCATGTCGACGGTCGTCGCGGTCACCGTCTTTTCCGCCGAATCCTTTTTTGCGGGCATTATTGCGCCATTCCTCGTCGCTCACGCGTCGGAACTCTTTTTTCTTGCCACGCTCTTCCCTGCCCTCCTGGCGAGTGTGCAGGCTGTTGCCTTCGCGCCGGAAGCTCTTGTAGTCGCCTTCAAATATTACATATTCGCGAAGCTCACATTCGAGCGATCCGTTGAGCATCGGTATTTTCTGAGAAGGGGCGAGACCTATCTTCTTGAAATAGTCGTCGGTATATCCGATTATCCATGCGTGATAGCCCTTGAACACCTTTTTAAGCTTGTTGCCGATCAGCTCGTAGAGTCCGTCCATGTCATCAACCGATATGCGCTCTCCGTAAGGAGGGTTGGTGACAAGTATACCGTCGGCGGGTGCCTCTTCCCATTTTGAAAGTGATTTTATCTCAAGGTCAATATATTTTCCGACGCCTGCCTGCTTTATGTTTTTCTCAGCGATGGCGATGGCCTTGGGCGATATGTCGGAGCCGTATATCTTGAATTCCGGCTCGCGCTCGTTGCTGTCGTCGTTGTAGAGGCTTTCAAAGAGTTCCTCGTCGAAGTCTTTCCACTGCTCGAAGGCGAAATTACGGCGGTAGACACCCGGATTGATGTTTGCCGCTATCAGCGCAGCCTCGATAAGGAATGTGCCGGAGCCACACATCGGGTCAACAAGCGGCATGTCGCCGTTGTATCCCGCTTTGAGCAGGATACCTGCGGCAAGCACTTCATTGATGGGTGCCTCGGTCTGCGCCACGCGATAGCCGCGCTTGTGAAGCGACTCACCCGAAGAGTCGAGCGATAGGGTGACACGGTTGCCGTCGATATGCACGTTGATCATCACGTCGGCTTCCTGGAGTCTTACTCCCGGTCGCTTGTCGGCTCCGTAGCGATCCTTGAAAAAGTCCACGATGCCGTCTTTCACGCGGTAAGTGACATAGCGTGAATGGTTGAACAGCTCGGAATTGACCACGGAGTCGATGGAAAATGTCTTGTCGGGTGTGAGCAGGGTGCTCCAGTCATACTCCTTGGTCATCTCATAAAGAGTGTCGGGGTCACCGGCGGTAAACTTAACAATAGGTTTCAGTATGCGCAACGCCGTGCGGCAGCTGAGATTGGCGCGATACATCAGCTCCTTGTCGCCTTCAAAAGCCACCATCCGTCGCCCGGCGACCACATTCTGCGCTCCGAGAGCCGTCAGCTCTTCTGCAAGTATGTCTTCAAGACCCTGGAAGGTCTTTGCCACCATTTCGTAAGTTTCCGTTTTCATCAATGTTTTATTCTTAATACATTATTTGCTTTAGCCTGTATGAGCCGCTCTCCGGCAGCCACATTTTCCGTTACCCAGATGTTGCCCCCTATCACGGCATTGTCGCCTATGGTGATTCTGCCGAGTATGGATGCGTTGGAATATATGATCACGTTGTTGCCTATGATCGGGTGTCGCGGCTCTCCCTTTACGGGATTGCCGTCTTTGTCAAGGTCAAAGCTCTTTGCCCCGAGGGTGACACCCTGATATATTTTCACGTTGTTGCCTACTATCGCTGTCGCCCCGATCACTATTCCGGTACCGTGGTCGATGGTAAACGATTCTCCTATCGTGGCGGCGGGGTGTATGTCTATGCCGGTTTCGCCATGGGCAAGCTCGCTGATCATACGTGGTATGATTGGTACTTCAAGCTTCACAAGTTCGTGGGCTATGCGGTGGTTGCATATGGCTCGTATGCCGGGGTAGCAGTATATCACCTCCTGCACGGATGACGCCGCGGGGTCACCGTAGTAGGTGGCACGTACGTCGGCGTTGAGAAGCCTGCGTAATTCCGGAAGACACGACATGAATGCCGCCGCCTTTGTCGAGGCAAGCCGCTCGGTGGCGGCAAATTCGGGTGCATCCTCCGTACACACATCCATTGAAAGTCCGGCATGGATCTGTTCTGTCAGCAGTTTGTAAAGCTTCTCGCTCCACAGCCCGGTGAAGTACAGCAGGTTTTCGCGAGTCACGTCGCTGTCGCCGAAAAATCCGGGAAAGATTATGGCTCTCGAAAGAGTAATGATTTCCTTGACCGCCTGCTGCGAGGGCAACGGTTCGCCACGCCACTGTGAAGGGCATATGTTTACAAGGTTTTCTCCGGCGGAGAGCTCGGTGACAACCTCCCGAAGCGCCGCTTCGTGATCTGGGTTAAGTCCTGACATTACTGCAAAATTAGCCAATTTTATCTTCCTCACAAAATCATAAGGAATTTAAATAATTGTTTGCGGTGAAAATACCAAATATTCGCCGCAAATTTGCGGTGAATAGCGTCGATAATCACCGAAAAAAGGAGCGTATCAAGATTGACACGCTCCTTTGGAGGGTAGTTTTATGCGGTTTAGCGCATGATGTTCTTTCTGAATGTACCGTCGCTGAGGCTTTCGATTACCACGCCACGGTAGTCATCAGCGACGCGTGTGCCGTCAATGCCGTAGCGTTCGATAACCTCGACGTCGCTTTCGCCGTTCAGGATATTGTCAATGCCTGAAGTTGTCGAGGTCAACACTACATTGTCGATAAGACATGGCTCTGTGCCTGATTTATAGCTGAACAGGATCTGGCCGTATTCATTTGTGGTCATGTCGCTTAGATCCATGTTGACCTGCTTCCATTCATCCGACGGGTCAACGCCTTGTGTCTTCAGCTCCTCGAAATCTTTGGAAAGACCTACTGTAAGGGTGCCGTCGGCAGGTGATCGATACCAGAAGCTCAGCTTAAGCTTTGCCTCATCTTTGATCCAGACCTTGCTTGAATAGAGGTTGACGGTGCATCCCATTTCATGACCCGATAATTGAATTGCGCCGCCGTCGCCATTCTGGTCTGCGTCGATAAATTCGGCTTTGTCTTTGCTGTCATCCGATTTCAAGAACCAGTTGTTATGGATTTTGCCTTCGGCAAATGACTCGTTGAACGGAAGTTCATCCGATTTTCCGAGGACTATATTGTTGGAATATCCGCGTGATCCGGTGCCTGAACTTGATTCTGCCTGTACTACAAATATTGTCTGTTTCTGTTTTCCTTGCTCTGCACGATCTTCGATAGTGTAGCTCTTTTCTGTCACGCCCTTAGCCACTTCGGTCACATTTATGCCGTCGTTGGATTCCCAGATGTTGTATTTCAGCTTTGAGGTGTTGATGTAGTGTCCGTTCCATCCGAGAGGCTCGTCTTCCCAAGTAAGGATGACATCGGTGCCCGATACTTTCTGGGTGATGTTTTTCGGTGCACATGGCATATCTTCTCCTATAAAAAGACTTAGTTTGGTGGATTTGCCCTCTCCTGCCTCGTTATATGGCGTGATTGTGTAGTGATTGTCGCCGTTTGACGGTCCTTCGTCGACATAAGTCAACTGTTCGTCGGCCGCAGGTGCGTCAAATGTCTTGATAAGGTTGACGTCATTACGATATATCTCTACCTTGGTCAATGCCATGAGGGGTGTCCCGTCGGTGGTTATCGTTGGTGTGGTAAAGGTGATTGTCGCCTTAAGCGCGCCTTCCGGATCGGGGATTATCGTAAGATCAGTGACTTCTCCGGGTGCTGTCTCGACTGCCGCTTCCTTTATGCTTATGTCATCTATGTCAAGTGTAAAGGAATCTTCCGGGTCGGATGTACAATGTATGCCTAAATAATATACGCCGTCGGCTTCTGCCTTTATGGTGACATCGTAGTTGAGGAAATTGTCTTGTGCCACAGTCGTTGTCTCGACTACCTCTATGGTCATGGCATCGGCTTCAGGCGCGTTACCCAGCCATGCGCTGAACTCTTCCGGTGATTCAAAATCGTAGCTTCTTGCCCTGAATGAAATCTGATAGCTTTTGCCTCCTGTCATTTCAAATCCGGGGGTTATAAGCCAGTCGTCAGCTGAATCTTCCGATAAAAGTGAAAAATATTGCGCTACTCCGTCGCTCCATTCCCATGTGGCGAAATCATCGTTTCCGTCTATGACAGTGAAGTTTTCAAAAGTCTCCTCGTCTTCAAAATTTTCAAACCAAGGAAGTGTGACCGTAGCTTCCGACACACGTGTCACCCCCCCTATTTTAGGGGCTTTATTAGACTGGTACATAGCCGCTTTCTTAAAATCCAATGCCGTCTTGATGCGTTCGACGGTTTCTTGCGCCTCTGTAGTCACCATTGCTCCTGCGGCGAGAAAAGCTGCCGCAAATGATAAGTAAAGTTTATTCATGCAATCAAAAATTTAATTATGAGAATCAATGCGGCAAATTTAGCAAAATAATATTATTTCAAGAAAAATACAGTCAAAATGTATGTCGGAATGGCAAAATAAATTTCCAATTGCTATTTTGTGTGTTGCTATTTGCGTATGATCGGCCATTTGTGGGCGCGCAGCTTTGCGATCAGCTCCTTTTCACTGCCTCCACAATAACTGTCACATATCGCATGGAAGCGCGGGGAGTGGGACATCTCCGAAAGGTGGGCGAGTTCGTGCCACACGATATAGTCGCGCAGTTCCTGCGGTAGAAATGCTATCACGTAGCTCAGGTGGATGACCCGTTGTGAGGTGCATTTGCCGAGAGTGCGGAATCCGCGCATTATGCGCCATGCGGCGGGTGACACTCCGATTTCCCGTGCGAGTTCCATGGCGCGAGGTAACAGTAATTCCGGCGCGTCGGTTTCGGCTATGCGGCAAAGGAGGTTGCTTATTGTCCTTGTAGCCTCACGGCTGTTGAGGTCAATCCCCTCTCCCACTTCAAGATATACCATGCCGTCGCGCATGGTGCCAAGTATGCGGTCAGGCTTCACGCGCTGGCGTGATATGACGGCTTTTATACCTGCGATATCTATAATGTCGCCTTCCCGGTAGACGAGCTCAGGCTTCTTTTTCAGAAGGCGTGGGGCAAGCGTCTCGATGGCACGCATAAGCTCTTCCGCTGTGCATCCGGGCGGTATGGTCAAGTGTACGATGTCATCTTTCCATCGTGCGGAGAAGCGGCTTGCCGAGGCGCGCATGGTGATTTTTATGCTGCCAAGCGTCGGATGATTCAGTATGCGGCTTGTCACCGCTTGTCTATTCCCCATAGAAGCTTTGATCGGAGGGTGTCGGTAAACTGATGGTCGAGACGCTGGATCACGCGGGTCACGAAAGGAGCGCGGTGTATTTCCACCGTAGTGCCGACAGGAAGTATCTGCGACCTTCCGTCGAGACTTATACGGTAGGTCTCGGTGCGTGAGCGCGTGGTTACGGAGATCACGCTGTCGTCGCTTACAATGAGCGGGCGCATCGTGAGGGAGTGGGCGGCAACGGGCGATATTACCCATACAGGGGCTGAAGGGGCGACGATAGGTCCTCCTACCGACAGGTTGTAGCCGGTTGACCCGGTGGGGGTCGATATAATCAATCCATCGGCAAGATAGGTGGCAAGACGGCTCTTGTCGATGGTCGCCTCCATCTCTATCATCGACGAGGTGTCTTCTTTGAGTATCGCCACTTCGTTGAGGGCATATTGCCAAATTTCAAGCGGTGCGTCAGGGCTTGTCACCGCAATCATGGTGCGTGGCTCTACATTGTATTTTCCCTCCAGCAGATTTTGAAGCTTATGGTTGATTTCGTCGACCTTGACATCGGCAAGATAGCCGAGATGTCCGGTGTTGATGCCGAGTATGGGTATCTCCTTGTCCCCTACCCGCTGCGCGGTGCGCAGGAAAGTACCGTCGCCACCGATGCTGAGGGCTATGGCGGCATTGAAGCTGTCGTCGGTGATAAGGTCGTTGATTTCCGGAGGCGTATCCATCACCGAACAAAGGTAACGGTAAAACGATTCCTCCATCTCTACCCACACATTATGGCGTGAAAGCAGGTCAAAAAGCGTGGAAAGCTCCTTTATATGTGCCTCTTGGTGTTTATTGCCGAAAACCGCTATTCTCATAATTCTCCTGTCAGATTTCAAGATAGTGAAGCAATGAGCTGACACGTTCGGCAAGATCGGTGTGGAACATTCCGGGATCGCCGGTCATCTCCACCGTCTCATAGCCGTAACGCTGCAGCGAGCGTGCCACCGACTCTCCGCGTGAATGATTGACACGCAGCATCACCGTGGCGAGCGAGTCAGGCTCGGTGCCAGCCGTGACATTCAGGTTGAGCAGGTGGGCGTCGGCGTCCTCGACGGCATGGGCTATAGCCGAAGCGCTGTACTGGCTGGGTGGACATGTGATGGTAAGCTCCGTGTACTCGTTGAGCTGCGGAAACAACCGCGACACTGCCTGTAGCAACGAGTCCCTGTCGATTGCGCCTACATACAGCTCAGTGATATCGTCTATGACCGCTACAATATCATAGCCCGACGTCATCCTTTCCAGCACAAGCGACAGCGGCGTGCTTGCCTTGACCGGTCGTGACTCGGCTGATGTCATGCCGAGATATCTCCCGTCATGGTCCACTATGGGGTGATTTGACGGGTCGGAGACTTCGGCTGTATAGAGGTTATCCGATATTATAGGTATAATTTGGGGTGCTATGGCATCTTTTGCTGTCAATTCTTTTCGCAGTTTTATTATTTCTGATTATTTTTGCAGTTGCATTTGTTGTAACAAGATTACAAATATAGGGAAATTTCCCCGGATTTACGCAATCTTTACAGTATAACAACAATTGGTTTCAATAAATTGAGGTTAAAAAGATGACAAATCTGAGCGTTAATATCAATAAAATAGCCACGCTGCGTAATGCGCGCGGAGAAAATGTGCCCGATGTCGAGAAGGTGGCGGTGGATTGCGAGTCATTCGGCGCGCAGGGTATCACGGTGCACCCCCGCCCCGACGAGCGTCACATACGCCATTCCGACGTGTTTGCGCTGCGGCCGCTCGTGAAGACCGAGTTCAATATCGAGGGGTATCCGTCGCCCGACTTCATGGATCTTGTATTGAAGGTAAAGCCGGAGCAGGTGACTCTCGTGCCTGACGCTCCCGACGCCATAACTTCCAATGCAGGATGGGATGTCGTAAGGCATCGTGAGTTTCTTTCAGAGATAATCGACCGTCTGCGCGAGGCGGGTATACGTTCGTCGGTGTTTGTCGACCCTGATGTGGAGATGATCAAGGCGGCTGCTTCGACCGGGGCTGACCGTGTGGAGCTTTACACAAAGCCGTATGCCGACGATTATCCCTCCGATCCCGAGGCTGCCGTGGCTCCTTACGTAGCGGCGAGTGTCGCCGCGCATAAGGCGGGACTTGGGGTGAATGCCGGTCATGATCTCAGTCTTGTCAACCTGAAGTTTTTCCATGAGCGTGTCCCCTACCTCAACGAGGTGTCGATAGGTCACGCATTGATTTCCGATGCCCTTTACCTCGGGCTGAAAGAGGCTATAAACCAATATAAAAACTGCTTAAAATAAAAAATTCATACATTACTCCGACATGTCTATTCTCAACACGATTATCGCACAGGTGCCGCAAGGGGTCGCCGATTCTGTAGAGATGCTTGAGTCTCTTACCACGACAGCGGTTGCCGCCGATACGGTATCAGCCCCTGTCGCCTCAACCGCCGAGCTTTCAGTATGGGATCTCTGCATGAAAGGCGGGTTTATAATGATTCCGCTCGCGTTGCTCCTTATAATAAGCATCTATATATTTATCGAGCGATACATAGTCATAAGCCGTGCCGCCCGTGAGGACTCTTCTTTCATGAAGCGCATAAAGGATTATATACATGAGGGAGAGATCGAGAGTGCGAAAAATCTCTGCAAGAAAAACGGCTCGCCTTACAGCCGTCTTGTGCTGAAGGGTATAAGCCGTATCGGTCGACCGATGAACGACGTGCTTGTGGCGATCGAAAATACCGGTAACCTTGAGATTGCAAACCTCGGCAAGGGACTGCCCTGGCTTGCGACAACCGCCGCCGGTGCACCGATGCTCGGCTTTCTTGGCACGGTGGTCGGCATGGTAGAGGCGTTCTTCGCTCTTGCAAGTGCCGGGTCATCGGCTAATGTCGGAGTACTCGCCGGCGGTATCTATGAAGCCCTTGTTACCACAGTGGCCGGTCTTGCAGTCGGCATTGTCGCCCTGTTTGCCTACAATATCCTCGTAGCCCGTCTCAACAGCGTCATGAAGCTGCTTGAGGGCAAGAGCATGGAATTTATGGATCTGCTTAACGAACCGGCTTAACCTCTCCCTTACTCATGGCACTTAAACGACCTCATGACATGATGGCAATGTTTTCGATGGCGTCGATGACCGACGTTATCTTCCTGTTGCTCATCTTTTTCATGATTACATCAACATTTGTGTTTCCCACGGCTCTGGAGGTGAATCTGCCGCAAAGCTCGGTGCAGACGGCACTCAAGCCGGGCACACGTGTGTATATCGACAAGGAGAGCCGTCTCTTTGCCTCTTTCGGCGAAGAGCAGCCGCAGCCTATAGAGACAGAATCGCTCCTCGCCTTTCTGCAACTTGCCCAGCAGAACGAGCCTGACGGATTTATCGCCATATATGCCGACGAGGAGGTGACCTACGGCAAGATCGTCGAAATCCTCGATCTCGGGGCGAGAAACAATCTCAAGATGGTGCTCGCCACCAAGCCGGCAAAGACACCCGAACCCGCGGCGTCGATGTCGCTTGACGGGGCCGTTGCCGATGACGCTCCGGCACTGTCTAACTAACCATAACCGCATTAACTGTAATGAGCGAGTCGCAGCGTGATCAACTGATAGCCCTTGCCTGCACGGCGATTGTAGTCATACTTATTGTATTGGCTCTGGTGCTTATGCGCTATCGTGTGGTGATCACTGCTCCTGAGGACCGCAAGTGGCCGCCTGTCGATTCAAGCGAGATTGTATTTGGCGGTGAATATGTGAAACTCGGCGACATGCCGTTTCCCATGGAAGATACCGACAATTCCCCTATGCCTGACGATTCACAGGCCGACGCCGCCCTTGACGGCACTGACCTTGCCGATGCCGGCGACGCCGTGGCCGAGGCTCCGTCGCTTGTCACTTCACAGCAAGAGTCGACAATGAAGGTCACTGAAAAGCCGAAGCCGGAAAAGGCAGGACCTACAAAGGAGGAGATCGCCGAGCGTGAGCGCATAAAGCGTCAGAAAGAGGAAGCCGAGAAGCAGGCTAAGATAAAGGATCGCATGAAAAGCGGTTTCAGTAACTCCAAAAAAGGAAAGGGTGAGCCCGGCTCGCCAAACGGTAATTCCACGACCGGTGCGTTGAGCGGAATGCCCGGCCATGACCTGCGCGGGCGCACAGCAGAGGCGTGGGGAAAGCCTGCGAGCACACTTTCGGGCACAGTCCGTATAAAGGTACGTGTCAACCGCAAGGGACAGGTGACCGGTACGCCGGAATATATCGGTGGAACGGGTCCGGCGGCGGCAAATGCCGGTGTAAGGCGCAGCTGTATAGCGGCGTCGCGCCAATCGCGTTTCTCGGTCGACCTTGAGGCGCCGGCTGAGCAGACAGGCGTGATAACTTGGAAATTTGAATAAGCATATTATATAGATGATGAAAAAATATCGCATACTTAACGACTCGCTCGGATGGCTAATGTTTGTCATCGCTGCGGTCACCTATCTCCTTACTCTGGAGCCCACGGCAAGTTTCTGGGACTGCCCGGAGTTTATCTCGCAAGGTTACAAACTGGAAATCGGTCACCCGCCGGGCAACCCGATATTCATGCTCGCGGCGCGATTCTTCGTCAATTTCGCCCCTGATGCGCAGCATGTCGCACTTGCGGTCAACACCATGTCGGCCCTGTTGAGTGCGGGTACTATATTGCTCCTGTTCTGGACTATAACCCATCTTGTGCGCCGTCTGGTGGTTAAGGATGACGCCACTGAGGTATCGCTCGTGCAGATGCTCGTCATCTTCGGCTCTGGTGTATGTGGCTCGCTCGTGGATACTTGGAGCGACACATTCTGGTTTTCGGCTGTCGAGGGTGAGGTGTATGCCTTTTCATCCTTCTGTACGGCCCTTGTGTTCTGGCTTATCCTGAAGTGGGAAAACCGTGCCGACCAACCCCATAGCGACCGCTATCTGGTGCTTATCGCCTATGTGATCGGTATATCTATCGCCGTTCATCTGCTCAATCTCCTCTGTATACCGGCTATCGTGTTGGTATTCTACTACAAGAAGTTCAAGAATATCAGTGCGAAAGGCTCTTTGATTGCGCTCGGAGTGTCGTTTGTAATCGTGGGGCTTATACTTTACGGACTTGTGCCGGGCTTCATCGAGATGGCACAGTATTGCGAGCTTTTGTTTGTCAATGTGTTCCATTGCAGCTATAACACTGGTCCTATTGTCTATACGATTGTTGCCCTTGCGGTGATGGTGTGGGCTATATACGAGCTTTACCGTCAGAAAAACGCAAGGCTTATAAAGATTTCGTTCTTCCTGAGCGTGTTCCTCTCCGGTATCCCGTTTATCGGCGACAGCTGGATTGTCCCTGTGGTAATATTCTTCGGACTTCTCATATATCTCTTCGGCTACATGAAGAAGGTCCCGGTAAGGATACTGAATGTAAGCGTGTTGAGCATACTTGTCATCTTTATCGGATATTCATCCTACGCATTGCTGCTTATACGCTCCAATGCCAATACTCCGATGAACCAGAATGCTCCCGACAATGTGTTTGCGCTTAGTTCTTACCTAAACCGTGAGCAGTATGGCGACCGACCGTTGTTCTACGGACAGACTTTCAATTCCGGTATTGTCTATCAGATTGATGCCCAGGGTCGCCCACAGGCGGTGAAGAAAGAGGGCAAGACCCTTTATGGAAAGACCGTGAAGACATCGCCCGATCAGCCTGACCGCTACGAGGTTATCGGCACCAAGACCGAGTATATGATGAATCCGGAGCTTAACATGCTCTTCCCGCGCATGTATGACGGAAAATATGCCGCCGCTTATAAGGATTGGACAGGGATGAAAGGCACCCCGGTCTCTGTAAATCCGTATCTCGACAGTGACGGTAATCCTTACCCCGGACAGACTCAGAGCAAGATAAAGCCCACATTCCTTGAAAACCTAACTTTCTTCTTTAATTATCAGCTTGACCACATGTACTGGCGTTACTTCCTGTGGAATTTCGCCGGTCGTCAGAATGACATTCAGGGAAATGGCGAGATTACCCATGGTAACTGGATTTCCGGCATACCCTTGATCGACAACCTGCGTCTTGGCGACCAGTCGTTGCTGCCGGAGGATCTTGGCTCGGGCAACAAGGGTCACAACGTGTTCTACATGCTCCCCTTGATTCTCGGCATTATAGGTCTCGGATGGCAGGCTTTCACCTCAAAGCGTGGCATAGAGCAGTTCTGGGTGGTTGCATTCCTCTTCTTCATGACCGGTATTGCGATCGTGCTTTATCTTAATCAGACCCCCAATCAGCCGCGTGAGCGTGACTACGCTTTTGCCGGGTCGTTCTATGCCTTCTCTATCTGGGTCGGCATGGGTGTTGCCGGATTGTGGCGTCTCGTTGTAAACCTTACCAAGGGGAAGGAGAAATCACGCTCGTTGATCGGTGCCGTGATCGGTGTCATCGTGGGCATATTGGTGCCGCTTCAGATGGTGTCGCAGACATGGGATGATCATGACCGCTCAGGCAGGTACACGGCGCGTGACTTCGGCATGAACTATCTGTCGAGCCTTGAGCCTAACGCCATTGTGTTTACCAATGGTGACAACGATACATTCCCGCTATGGTACGCCCAGGAGGTTGAGGGATACCGCACCGACGTCAGGGTGGTAAATCTCTCTTACCTGACCACCGACTGGTATGTCGACCAGATGCGTATGCCTTCCTACGATGCCCCGGCTATAAAGATGATGGCTACGCCCGACATTTATGCCCATGACAAGCGGCAGTTCAGCTATTTCCTGAATCCCGACACCACGAAGGTAAATGTCAACGCCGCCCTCAAGGCGCTTTACAGCTCCGATGCCAACAAGAATGAGTGGGGGCTTTACGAGTTCAAATATCCCAACATGTATCTTCCCGTCGATAAGGAAGCTGTCGTCAAGGCAGGCCGGGTTTCGGAAGAGGAGGCCCCCGCGATTGAGGAATATATCGACTTGAATCAGACCGATGAGCCTGACGGAGGCTTGCGTCTGAGCAATGTGATAGCCCTTGACATGCTTGCCACCAATGCCGCCAACGGCTGGGAGCGCCCCATCTATTTTGCAATGACGGTACCCGACGATTACTATCTTAACCTGTCGCCTTATATGCGCTCGACCGGTATGACCTACGAGGTCGGTCCGATCAAGAATCCCGACTACGACGGATACCATATCGCCGTGAATACCGACAAGGCTTATGACAACATTGTCAACAAGTTCCTATGGGGTGGGCTTGACAAGACCACTTCGGCCGACGACATCTATCTTGACGAGACAATACGCCGTATGGTCAACACTACCCGAATGACCATGATTGACCTCGCCACCGCGCTTTATAATGAGGGCGTTGAGGCTGAGATATATTTCCATCAAGACAGTGTCAACATGGATGCGGCGCAGCGTGAGAAGATCACCGGTTTCATCGCCGACCGTTACAAACGCTCACAGACAGTCCTTGACCTTATGATGGAGAAGCTTCCGGTACATACCGCTCCGCTCGGTGTGCTTACAGGCTCTCAGATCATCGACCTTTATTCTCGTCTCGGTGATGTGACCGGCAATGACGAAGACAAAAAGAAAGCTCTTCAGCTGCTTACTGATGAAATTAACCTCTATAAGCAGTACGTGCTCTATTTCCAAACTCTTACACCGCGTCAATACTCGTTGCTCACACGCAATGACCGCTATATCAACGACTCTTATTTCATACAGCTGTTGCAGCTTTATTCCGATTGTGGAGGCAATGTGGAGGCGTTGATGAAAGATCTTCAGGCTGAGGGTATTAATTTCTCTCGCTATTTCAAGAATGCCCCGGAGACCGGCGAGAAAAAGCTTGAATAGGGTAACCGTATAGTCATGTTTAAGTTTATCGAGCAACCGCCGCTTTTGTACCGCATCCTCTTTCCTGAGGGGGTGTGGCGCATAAAGCGCAAGCGTCGCAAGGTGGTGTATCTTACCTTTGACGACGGACCAATACCCGAGGTGACGCCATGGGTGCTCGATCTGCTTGATCATTACGGTATCAAGGCTACGTTTTTCATGGTAGGCGACAATGTGCGCCGCCATCCCGAACTGCTTGAGGAAATCAAGAAGCGCGGTCACAGCTGGGGAAACCACACGATGAACCATCTGCAAGGCTTCAAGGAACGCTCCCATATCTACCTGCGCAACATCAAGGAGGCCGATGACCTTATCGACAGTCCTCTCTACCGACCGCCCCACGGCATCATGCGTTGGGGGCAGGCAAAGGTGATAAAGGATCATTTCAATATCATCATGTATGACCTTGTGACCCGCGACTACTCGAAAAAGCTCAACGGTGAGCAGGTGCTTCACAATGTGAAGCGTTTTGCCCGCAACGGCTCTATAATCGTGTTTCACGACTCTCTGAAGGCTGAGCGTAATCTCCGCTATGCTCTGCCGCGTGCTATCGAGTGGCTTAAAAATGAGGGATATGAGTTTGCTCCCATCGACATGTAGCGATGAGCTGCGCGCTGTCGCCTTCTCATTGGGGGTGACAAGGCTCGGCGTCGCGCGTGTCCATGACGTAGATGACGCGGAGATGGCGCGCTACAGGGAGTGGATAGCAGAGGGATACCACGGCGAGATGTCATATCTTGACCGCTACCATGACGTGCGTGCTAATCCGGAGCATTTACTTCCGGGCGCGCGTTCGGTGATTGTATGTGCGTTCAATTATTATCCGGATAGAAAGCAAAGAGCCGGTGTCCCGCAGTTTGCCTATTACTCCTATGGAAAAGATTATCATGAGGTGGTGCGTGAACGCCTCGGACAACTTGCCGCATTTATCGGTGAACGTTTCGGCGGTGATACGCGCGTCTGTGTCGACACCGCCCCTCTTCCCGAGCGTTATTGGGCGGTGGAGGCGGGTCTTGGCTTCCGCGGACTTAATACGCAGCTCATAATTCCCGGTCTCGGCTCTTACTTTTTTCTTGGTGAGATTATAACCACAGTGAATTTTGCCCCTGATGCCCCTTTTAAGGGCGATTGTGGCTCTTGCGGGGCTTGCGTGAGGCATTGCCCCGGAAAGGCGTTGAATGGCGGCAGAATCGACGCACGGCGTTGCATCTCATATCTTACTATCGAATATCGTGGCGACGCATTGCCTGAGGATGTATGTGTCGGCGACAGGGTGTATGGTTGCGACCTCTGTCAGCAGGTGTGCCCCTATAATCGTGAAGCCGTGTCTACAGCCATTGAGGAGTTTGCCCCGACAGAAGAGTTTCTCTCGCTTGACCGCGATGCTATCACAGGGCTTACCCCTGAAAAGTTTAATGCGCTTTTCCGGCATTCTGCCGTAAAGCGCACCAAACTTAAAGGACTTATGCGTAATCTTAAATGGTGTCGTCTGTGACACCATCCATGTTTAGATTGACAGGCGGCGGAGCGTGTTAAGAAGCTCTCGGTTTATCGGCTTGTCGTTTTTGATTGCCTTGGAGAAAGGCACATATACTATATCATCGTTGCTTATACCGATCATTACGTTGCGCTGATCTTCGAGCAGGGCGTCGATTGCCGCCGAGCCGAGGCGAGAGGCGAGTATGCGGTCAGCCGCGGTCGGTGAGCCGCCTCGCTGGAGATGACCGAGTATTGACACTCGTACATCATAGCCGGGATATTCGTTTTTGACGCGCTCGGCAAGTCCCATGGCGCCGCCGGTCACCGGACTTTCTGCTACAAGCACGATTGATGAGTTTTTGCTCTTGCGGAATCCGTTCTGGATAAGTTCGGCAAGCTGGTCGACCTCTGTGGAGATCTCCGGGATAATCGCTGCTTCGGCTCCGGAGGCGATTGCGCCGTTAAGGGCAAGGAATCCGGCGTCGCGGCCCATTACCTCGATGAAGAAAAGTCGCTCGTGGCTTGTCGCGGTGTCGCGGATCTTGTCGACACATTCCATGATTGTGTTAAGGGCTGTGTCGTAGCCTATTGTCTTGTCGGTGCCGTACAGGTCGTTATCGATGGTGCCGGGCAAGCCTATGATCGGGAAGTTAAACTCGGTGGCGAATATGCGTGCGCCGGTAAGCGAGCCGTCACCGCCTATCACTACAAGTGCGTCGATCTCATGCTGGCGTATGGTGTCGTAAGCGAGCTGACGACCTTCCGGCGTCTCAAACTCCTTGCAACGTGCGGTCTTCAGGATGGTGCCACCCATCTGAATTATATTGGATACATTTTGTGTCTTGAATTCTACGATCTCGTTGGTTATCAAGCCTCGATAGCCTCGGTAGATACCTTTTACCTTAAATCCGCTGAATATTGCGGAACGTGTCACCGCGCGTATTGCGGCGTTCATGCCCGGTGCGTCACCTCCTGAGGTGAGAATGCCTATGGTCTTAATCTGGGACATATTGAATAGATTTTATAAAGTGAAATACTATTACGGCAATATGCTACAAAGTTAATTAAAATTGTCAACACGGCAAATTAATTCTCGTGAATAACTTTCCAAATGCTCATTTTCGCGGCTTCCTTCTCTCATGCTACAACAGATATTCTTCCACATTATCCGGCGTAATCACCTTAAATAGGGCATCGGGATACGCATCTGAAAATTGTGCCGGAACTTTGGATTTTTGTGGATTCGATTCCTCAAATTTCATGATTTATGGACTGTGGATTGATGATAAAGGGACTGTATGGGCGACCGGGAGGTCGCCCGCAAGCTATATGTCTTTATGGAAGTAATAAAAAACGGGAGGATTATCTCCTCCCGTGGTAAGTGTCAATTGTTTTGTGTCAATCTTCGGTGACATCTTCGTCGATGGAGAAATCGTCGGGGAAATCGCTGTCAGAGATGTCGTCGAGTTCCTCATCACGCTCTTCGTCGGGCTTCTCTTCCGATTTTTCCGACGGTGACTTCTTTAGCTTGGCTTTCTTTGCCGAGCCTGTTGTCTCGCCTGATTTAAGGGCTTCCATTATTTTTGCCTCAAGCTCTTCGGCAAGTTCGGGATTGTCTGCTATCATGCGTTTGGCGGCGACGCTGCCCTGAGCGAGCTTTGAGCCTTCGTAGCTGAACCACGAGCCGCTCTTGTTGATGATTCCGAGTTCGGTACCGAGGTCAAGAATCTCTCCGGCGCGCGATATACCTTCACCGAACATTATGTCAAACTCGGCACGCTTGAATGGGGGTGCAACCTTGTTTTTCACCACTTTTACCTTGGCGTGGCGGCCGAGCACGTCATCGCCGTCTTTGATTGATGTCGCCGAGCGGATATCCACACGCACGGAGGCGTAAAATTTAAGCGCGTTTCCACCGGTGGTTGTTTCCGACGGCCCGAACATCACACCAATCTTGTCTCGGAGCTGATTGATGAATATGCAGCATGTATTAGTGCGAGAGATAGTGCCGGTAAGCTTGCGCATTGCCTGTGACATGAGTCTTGCTTGCAAGCCTACGTTGCGGTCGCCCATGTCGCCGTCGATTTCGCTTTTGGGGGTAAGTGCCGCCACCGAATCGACCACGATAATGTCGATCGCAGACGAGCGTATAAGCTGTTCGGTTATTTCAAGTGCCTGCTCTCCGTTGTCGGGCTGGGCTATGAGCAGGTTGTCGACGTCAACGCCGAGTTTTTCGGCATAAAAACGATCGAAGGCATGCTCCGCGTCGATTATAGCCGCGATTCCTCCGCGCTTCTGTGCCTCTGCTATCGCATGGATGGCGAGGGTGGTCTTTCCCGATGACTCCGGACCGTAGATCTCGGTGATACGCCCGCGGGGATAGCCGCCCACGCCGAGAGCGTAGTTAAGGCTGATTGAGCCGGTAGGTATCACCTCTATGTCTTCCACGCGGTCATCGCCGAGCTTCATTATCGCGCCACGACCGTAGTTCTTCTCTATCTTGGCCATAGCCTGGGCGAGTGCCTCATTCTTGGCTGCCTTGGGGTCGACTGGTGCCGCTCCCTTCTTTATAGCGGTTTTCTTCGGTTTTTCCATGATTGTTATCGTTTTAATGTTTTATGCAAAGATAATTCCGAATCGGTGCAGAATCGCAGCCCAATCGGGTTAAAAAACAATAAATATGTCGCTCCGCGGAAAGATTTACTTCCGTGGAGCGACAATTCAGGTCCTATGGTATGTTGCCGTCGGCTCAGCGTCTTATGATCAGACGGTCAAAGTAGCGGCTTCCATTGCTGTCAACTATTACAATGTAATGACCCGTAGGAAGATTCAGGGAAAGGTCGGTTTCTGTCTCTCCGATGCCGGTAAACAGTGCCGATATCTGCCCCGCCGCATTATAGATGCAGATATTGTCAATAACTCCGGTGCATGCCACATGTATATTCCCGTCGGAAGGATTGGGGGTGATTGAGAATCCCTTTTCGGTTACACTCTCCATGCCGGATGACATATTGCTTATTTTGACTTCATAAACGTCATTGTCGGGGTTGAGATCGTCGGGAAGCATTGTCCTTGCGGTTACTGTGTATTCACGATAAGCGGTGAATTCATATTTTGTGGGGAAAGTGAAGATGAGCTTTTCTCCCGGTTCTACAGTTTCATTGACTGTCGCGAGCTGTGGCATTGCGCCTATCTGATAGCTTACACGGAAATCTTTTACAGGCGCTTCGCCAAAATTGGTTATTTCCACAGTCACTTCGCTTTCTCCAAGATTTATTCCGCTGACAGGCGACAATATGGCTGTCACGCCGAGATCTTTGCCAAGGCATTTAACTATTGTCTTACATGCATCATTGTCACTGTCGGCGTCGTGGGGCAACACGGTGTACGCTTCGATTACATATTCTCCCGGCTGCTGCATGTCTACGTCTCCATTAAATGTGTAGCGGGTGTCGCTAAGGGCTGCAATTTCGGTCACTACGCCTTCAAGTGATGCTACAGTAACATTATCACGGTTTACGCTAACCCTTACCGATACATTATATAGCGGGATTTCGCTATAATTCGTCACGGTAATCTCAATGTGTTCATTAGGACCAAGCGCACTTGTGACGGGGCTGTTAATCGAGCTTACGCCTGCATCAAGGCCCTTGCCGCTGGAGCTTATCGAGGTGGTCAAGCTATTATTTTCGATATCAATGTCTTTTTCGACGGTTGCTGTAACGGTAAGGCTATAAACACCCTCTTCCGACATGTCAACCGTACCCGGGAACCGGTAAGTCATACTTTCTCCCTGCGGCAGAACTTCGTCAATCAATCCTTCCAGCACAACCGGCTCCGGATAATTGGCAAAATTAACGCTACATGACATTTTTATTCCGGAAATGTCACCTTTACCAAGGTTTTCAACTGTGACAGAAACAGTCTCACTGTCGCCGAGGTCACCTGATACGGGTGATACGGCTCCTTTAACTGCTACATCAACAACAGGAAGGCTGTTGACGGTAATTGACATCTCATTATCATCAGGGGTGGCGTCGGCGGTTACGTGGACTGCGGCCTTAAGCGTATAGGCTGCCGGTGTCTCCATGTCTATGCCGGTCAACTCTATTGAATGTATGTCATCGCCGACGGTGATATGGCGTGAGTATATTCCGTGATATACCCTTTCGCCGATCTCTATCGATACCGGGACTCCTTGTAACGGTACGCTTCCGGCGTTGACAAACTCTATGGCGACCGTCTCGTTGCTGCCAAGCACACCTTCGGTTATTGACGGTTTAACGGCATTGATTTTCAAGTCAGGGGCTGATTGCGCTTCTTCAATCTTGAGCATTGAGGATACAAACAGTGAGGTGGCTTTGCCTTCCGGGCTGAAGCAGATGTTGTATATTCCTGATGCCGGCACCTTGAAGTATTGCAGGCATTGTGTCATATTTGCTTGTGCTTCCTCGTGGAAGGTAACAATCTCACTATTTTTGCCGCTTTCCGCCTCAAGCGCATAGACACGGAAGGTCGTGGGGGCATCTTTACCTGTATAATAGCTGAATGTAATGGCGTATACCTTGTCTTTCTCCAGGGATATGCCTGTGGTGGCAAGTATATCGCCGGCTGTCACGGAGCCGTCGGAACTGTAACGATAGCCTCTGCCTAAGGTAAGATCCTTGCGGAACCTTGAGAGGTCGCGGTTGTGGTTCAGTAGTATCCATTCATCCATTGCCACGCTTGGCTCAGGATTGTAAGGCACGGTCTCCGCTTCACGATAGCTGATTATGCGCGTAGCGGTGTTGTTGGCATCATATCCGTCATTGTCGGCGTCTACCGTTACGGTAAGGGTCTCGCTGTCGTGTGTGGCGGAGTCGAATACGATATCTTCCGGGAAATATATCTCGTAGGTGCCGTCGGGTTCGAGTGCCGCCTTGTCAAATGTACATGATGTGGTCCCTGATGACGGCGAAGTCGCCTTGATGGAAATTGATGTGGCGGTTTCTGTGCCGTTATTTCTTACAATAATTCCTACCGGCATACTGTTGATTGACGAAATGCGGTCGGTGGGAAGCAGTATTTCTTCTATTGAGAGGTCGATGCCAGAAAGTGGTGTCAAGCGTATGCCTCCAAGATATATCCTGTAATTCAGCGGCTTGTCACATACTACCTCAAAACCGATGCGGTATATCCCGCCATCCTTGATGTCAAGTGTGGTTACTGTCTCCCTGTCACCGAGGTTGTCAACTTCGCCGCTCCATATATCGGAGGCTTTCACGAGAGAGCCTTCGGTTTCCTTGTAAAGGATTACGTCAAGGGGCATGCTTGCGCCGTCAACTCCTACAGTAGACATAAATACAAATTTATAGCTTCCGGCATCGAGCTTTATCGGTCTTGACAACAATTGCTCGTCGGCGGCAGGCACTGTGACCATGGTCGTCCCGATCATACCGCCGCCGAAGCAGAATACTCTTGTGTCAAGCGATGAGTCATAATTTGTCGTGAACTTATATCCGTCATTGTTACGGTCATTTACTGTCCAGTAACCAACCTCCGGGCTTCCTGCGGAGGTTCCAAAATCAGGTATGTAGGGTGCTTTCGTGACAATTGAGGTCAGTCCGGTAGTGATAGTGTCATTGTCGGATGCTTCGTCGCCAGCAAGCTCACTCCACACTTTAAGCTCGTAGGTACGACCCGGATCCGACAGGTCAAGCTTGCCGGGGAATGTGAAACGGATACTTTCTCCCGATGCGAGTGGCGACGAGAGCCGTTCGGTCACCTTGTTTTCTCCGTCGATGGTATAGTTGAGCGCGAGGTTTCCTGCCGCGATTGTATTTGCACCCTTGTTGGCGATAACAATGCCGAGTGTTTCTTCGGCTGAATAGGTATAGGCGTCGGCTTCCGGGCTTTCAATGCTGACGATGGCTGCATCGACATTGGCGTGACGGTGGATTTCTATATCTTTCAACATCATCATTCCCGTGCCTTCCTCGCTATAGCACTTGAAGATGAAGTAACATGGCCCTGTTGCCTCACAGGCATAGACTGCAGTCTGATTGATGGTGTTATCCTGGCCTATATCCCGGCTGTCCCATATCTCAGTACCGTCGCTTGCATCGGCGCTTGTTGACGCGTATATCGACATTCGGTTGGGTTCGTCTCCGTCAGTCATGGCACTGAACTGGAGGCGGTAGGTCTTCCCTTTTTCAAGCCATACCGGTCTTGATATCAGATAAGACTCGACTTCTCCTCTTTCGTATTCCGGCTCGATATACCAATAGTATTCCCAGTCGTCATATTCCCAATAAGCGTAGCCGGCTTCATCCGTTTGCCAGCTGTCATAATCGGCTTCGTTGATAAAATCGGGTATATAGGGTATGGATGCTGTCAGGTTTTCAGCGTATCCTGTTATCGTGTTGTCGCTTGTGTTCGGATCGCCGGTGGCATCCACTCCACAAGTGATGGAAAAATTACCGCGGGCCAAGGAGAGGTCGGCTCCGCTCTTGAAGCGGTAGACTGCCTTTGATTTAGGCTCGAGGGGTGACGCAGGGGAATATGTCTCCTCGATACGGCTACCGTCGTTTACGGTATACCATATGGTCGCAGAGGAGAGTGGGGCGGTGCCGTTGTTGAGAAAAGTGATCTCCACCGGTACATCTGTGCCGAAGGCGTCGGTCGTGGGGCGTCGGTCGTTTTGAGAGAAGTTTATGCCGGTTGCCGCAGGGTCTACTTCGGGGCGTTCGGAGATGAACAGACCGTCGATATATCCCGGCAGTCCGCGGGGCACCGTACCCCATCCTTGTGAGGCATCAAGATAAAATCGCAACTTGATCCGCTTCCCCTCAAACTCTTCGGGAAGATTATAACGATACAGTTTCCAGTCGTTTACTGAAATAGTGCTGAACTGGTCTCTTTGCATGGAGAAAAGGTCGTGCCATGTCGCCCCGTCATCGCCGGTCACGCTGAAACGGAAGTCTTCGCCGCTGAGACAATAGTTTAGGTCATAGGCATAGAAGCCCACCTGAAGTCCTGACTTGTCGGTGAGGTCGATTGTCGGGGAGACAAGGGATAGGCGGGTGTCTCTGGTGGTGAACCTTAATTCAGCCGAGGCTGTACTTGTCGGGTCAATCAGGGAAAACGGTTTGTCGCTGTTTTCTACACTTTTCCAAGTCGTTTTCACCGAGACCGACTCGTCGGTCTGTTGCCAGCTTGAGTTGAATTCTTCCGAATCAAACCCCTCAAGATAGACAACTTTTCCAAAATACTGAGCTTGTACGGTCAATGCAGTGCCGAGCAAGCAAGACAGAAATGTAATAATTTTCATATAGAGGATTGATTATTTGAGCATTATTTTTTCGGTGTGTGTGCCTGAGCTTGTAATAATGGTCACGGCATATATACCGCTGCCTATATTTTCGACAGGAACGGTTGCGGTGGTGTCGCCGTCATTAAGCTTGCAGGTCAGGCGGGTTGTCCCGTCAAGGGCGGTCACGGTCAGGCTTGCGCCGTCAAAGGGGGTGTCTGATGTGCAGGTAAGGCAATTGCCGACGCCGGTGATTGATACCTTTCCGGCTTGAGATATCACGGCGTCTATCGAAGCCGACTTGAAAGCGATATTCTGGGCGTAGATGCAACCTCCGCTATTATTGGAGGCATTGTCTTCCCATACGACCAAGACTTGATTTTCAGTCACTGCGATGTCACCTTTCCCCTTGTCTCCGGGTGCGTCGCTCACCGTTACATTCATTGCGGAAGTAACGCCGTTTTCGCCAACGACGGAATATTCGATTACTGCCTCATCATAATCCGATGCGTTGCGGTATATGACCATCATCCCTTCAGCGCATGGAATAGTGCCATATACGCTTGCCTTATAGGTGTCGTTGGCGAGCATTGTGGCTGTCCACTGCTCCTTGCCGTCGGCTGTGATACGAGATAGGGCGACATTCTGCTGAATGTTGATGCGGTAGGCGATGTAGCAGTCACCGGCAGGGGTAATGGCTACCTGCGGAGCCTCTGCGACTTCAAGATTGTCCTGCCAGAGTTTTTTGCCGTTTTTGTCAAAATGCTGTGCAAATCCTGATGTGGAGAATTGTCCGCTCTTGTTGTTCCAGCCGAAGAGTATGCCGTCATTGTTATCAACTGCGACGCTCGGCTCTGTGGTCACGGAGACAAGCCCGGAATCATCAATTTTCACGACGTTTTCCCATGCCGGTTCGCCGTTGGCGGTATATTTCATCATCTCATATTCGCCTCCGGCTGTAAAATAGCTCACGAAAGCCGAGTCGTCGCCCGTCGCGGTGATGTTGTATGTAAAGGTGGCGTTGGTCTCGGGAATTGAGATATAGCTGCCCCATGCAGGTGTTCCATCGGGGTTAAACTTGTAGATTTTAGTCATGTCGGCACCGGTAAGCATTGATCCGAATCCGGCGAGGATGTTACCCGACTTTGTTACACAGAGCTTGGGATCAAGGCATGTTTCCTTGCTGTCGGCTTCGACTATGGCGACGCCGTTTTTGCCCCATTTCATCTCACCGTCTTTTCCCACGCGATAGAGATATGCGTGCCATTGGCCGTTGCGCTTGTCGCAGTATATTATGACCGCGTCACCGTCGGCTGTGCTCTTGAGGTCGTATCCGCTGCTCCATGTCGGGGTGGGGTGTTTTGACACGTAGATTCCGCCCTCTTCGAGCAGCGTGTTACCGTCTTTGTCAAGCAGCTGGAGCTTAAGGTAAGCGTTCATCCCTTCCCATGACAGCCAGGAGACCCACATGTCACCCTGGGGTGTGGCGGCGCAGAGGGTATAGGACTGGTTGGGCATCCCTTTCTCTGAGATAAGCAGATTCTGTGATAGATTGGAGTTCCATGCCGCGCTCGCTGTCGGACCAAGGGCAAGCATGGTGATCAGAATGGCAAGCTTGTAAAAATTTTTCATACGTTGGTTTATTTATGGGTTTGATAATATATGCTTTCTTGAATTTACCGCATTGCATTTTTCACAAATTTAAGCGGTAAGCTATAAAATATAAATAAAAAAGGTCTTAAATATGTCTGAAATTTATATTTGAGACATTTGTTGTGGCATTTTGCTTTAGTTTTGTTCCTTGGGTCTTCCACTTTGATTTTTTGCCTGTCGGATAAACTCAGTCGTTGTCATGCCTGTCACGGTTTTGAAAACGCGGGAAAAATGTGTCCTCGACCGGTAGCCGACACTCTCTGAAATGGATTCAATGGTGTAGCGGCCGTAGGTTGATGTGTCGGAAAGGCGTCGGCATGCTTCCCTGACGCGATATTCTCCAAGTAGTGTGTTGAGATTTTTGCCTGTAAGGTCACCGATTGCCTGCGATACCTGCTGTGGCTTCACTTGCGCGAGCGATGCCATGCGCTCGAGTGAAAAGTCGTGGCTGAATATCTCGGTGCTGTTTTCAAGAATATCATAGATTTTTTCGAGTATGTCGCGCATTTTGTCATCATTGTTTGATTGCTGTTTGGTGTCGCGTGGCGGGCATGGTATCATGCGGCGTTCTGCCGCCTCCATATTTTTGCGGTAAAGTTCGTTGTTGGTCCTGTGTAATTTCCTGTTTTTTATATATACCCATGCAAGCAGTAGTATTGCCACAAACGCGCCTGCCGACGTGGCAATTGCGAGCGCCTGCTGCTTTTCTTCCCTTATGCGTGACTTGCGTATGTCATCGCGTAGTCCCGACAGTGCGGCAGCCGACTCGATATCCTTGATGATGTCATATTTGCTCATGGTATATAGTGAGTCGCGTAGCAGAAGGGCGCGATATTCATAATAATGGGCTGAATCAGTCATGCCTATTGTGCGATAGGCTTGTCTGAGGTCGTTGCAAGCGGTCTGCATGACATCCGAAAGACCGTATTTTGCCGACAGTTCCTCTCCCAGCCGGAATTTTACTATTGCTTTGCGGGTATTTCCTGCGGCAAGGAGCGACGTACCCTCAAACATGACGTGATTGGTATGGTAACGCTCGCGTTCGTACACCGGGTCAAGGAGTCGCTCTCCCCCCTCAAGCATGCTGACGGCGTCATCCACGTCGCCGGCGACAAGATGTTCAAGCCCTGCGCCGAAATATTTGCAATAGCTTGACAGCGGACTCGTACCGAAATCGTAGTCGTTAAGTGCCTTTATCTCTTCGGCGATGTCATTGAGGTGACCACTGTTGCGGGCGGCTGTCGCAAGGTCGATGAAAGTCATGGTGACACCACTGTCGAAGTGCTCGTTTATGGCTTCGTGAAACGCTTTCTTGTACAGCTCCATGGCTTTTTGATAATTATTGTAATCGGCGTAGACTTTTGCGAGATTGTCATAGGCGCCGATTCTTACCTGAGGTAAGTTATGGCGCTCGCCTATTTCTGCCGCTTTTATAAGCCAGGGGTAAGCTTGCTCGGCGTTATACCGTTTGAAAAGCCATATGTATCCGGTATTGATAAAGGCAATGCCGCATCTTTCCATCTCATCCCGTGACAAGGACTCGGAATATCGTGATGTGGCGATGGAATAAAATGCTGCGGCTGAGTCTATCCGCTCTTTCTTGATGTTGCTCCAGCCGCGGGCGGTGAGCTCCGCAAGCGGCAGTCGGTCATACTGTTCGCGGAACAGGTTATAGTCAATTCCGTTTTCAGCAAAGGAGATTGCCGCCGTGCAAAATAGCACGGCGACAATTATTTCTCTGCCGACAGAAGCGATTTTCATTGGATAAAACGATGTTATTCATGACAAATTTAATCAATTTCCTTGACTTTCGTCTATATCCGATCGTTAAATCGCCGTAGAGAAGATGGTGTTTAATATTCTTTCCAGGGGGTGATACCGAGTTTTTCGACCGGCTTGTTGATGAAAGCCTTGACATATGCGCTTGCGAGGCGGGCGTTGGTCAGCAACGGTATGTTGTGGTCGATTGCCCAGCGGCGTATGCGGTAACCGTTAGTAAGTTCACGCTTGGTGTGATTCTTGGGGATGTTGATCACCAGGTCCACGGTATGGCTTGATATGAGGTCAAGCACGTTTTCTCCTTGTTCGTCGGGCCAGCAAACGGGATGTGCCTCCACGCCGTTGTTGTTGAGGAACTTTGCAGTTCCCTCGGTTGCGTAGATCTTGTAGCCGCTGTCGGCAAGCATACGGCAGGCATCAAGCATATCGACTTTGCCACGTACGTCGCCCGAACTTACAAGCACCGCACCCTGCGGCACATGGTGACCTACAGAAATCATGGCGTTGAGCAGCGCTTCGTCAAAATCCTTGCCGAGACAGCCTACCTCGCCGGTCGACGACATGTCGACGCCGAGCACCGGGTCGGCTTTGTGGAGGCGGGCAAAGGAGAACTGCGACGCCTTTATGCCTATGTAGTCGATGTCAAATGTCGAGGTGTCAACCTTTTCGACTTTTTCACCGAGCATGATGCGTGTCGCCGTCTCGATGAAGTTTTTCTTGAGTACCTTGCTGACAAATGGGAATGAGCGGGAGGCGCGGAGATTACACTCGATCACCTTCACGTCATTGTCTTTGGCAAGATACTGGATATTGAACGGTCCGGAGATGTTAAGCTCTTTAGCGATCTTGGCGCTGATGCGCTTGATGCGGCGTGCTGTGGCCATGTATATCTTCTGTGCGGGGAACACGAGGGTGGCGTCGCCTGAATGCACTCCGGCATACTCGATATGCTCCGAGATCGCATATTCGACGATCTCGCCGTTGCGCGCCACGGCGTCAAACTCGATCTCTTTCGCATTCTGAAGGAATTCCGATACAACTACCGGATACTCCTTTGATACCTTTGCCGCCTGGGCAAGGAATCGGTGCATCTGGTCATAGTCATAGCATACGTTCATCGCCGCGCCTGAAAGCACGTAGCTCGGGCGTATCAGTACAGGGAATCCGACCTCTTCGATGAAACTGTCGATCTCTGCCTCCGTGGTCATCTCTTTCCAGCGTGGCTGGTCAATGCCGAGCTGGTCGAGCATGGCCGAGAATTTGTGACGGTTTTCGGCGCGGTCGATCGACACCGGCGATGTGCCGAGCACCGGCACGTGACGGCGGTAAAGCTTCATGGCGAGGTTGTTGGGTATCTGACCGCCTACGCTCACGATGACGCCACGCGGTGTCTCAAGGTCGATGATGTCCATTACGCGCTCAAAGCTCAGTTCGTCGAAATAGAGACGGTCACACATGTCGTAGTCGGTTGACACCGTCTCCGGGTTATAGTTGATCATTATCGACCTGTAGCCAAGTTTGCGGCAGGTGTTGGCGGCATTGACCGAACACCAGTCAAACTCTACCGAGCTTCCGATGCGGTAGGCTCCCGAGCCAAGCACCACGATATTGTTGCCGGCGTTCATGTCGTAGCGTATGGCGTTTTCGTTGGCTCCGTAAGTCACGTAAAGGTAGTTGGTGAGATCGGGATATTCCGAGGCGACGGTATTGATGCGGCGCACGCACGGGGTGACGCCGAGCTGCTTGCGATGAGCACGTACACGAAGGTTTTCCGCCTCCATGTTGCCGGTGGGGTTTTCCACGAAGCGAGCTATCTGGAAGTCGGAGAAGCCGAGTCGCTTCGCTTCCTTGAGCACGTCGGCGGGGAGTTCCTCGATCTTGTTGTACTGGGAAAGCACCGACTTATATTTTACAATGTTCTCGAGGCGGCTTATAAACCACTTGTCAATCTTTGTAAGTTCCTCTATGCGCTCTACGGTGTAGCCGTTTTCAAGAGCCTGTGCGATGGCGAATATACGGAGGTCGGTAGGGTGGGAGAGTGCGTTGTCAAGGTCATCGAAACGGAGGTCGTTGTTGCCTACGAAGCCGTGCATGCCCTGGCCTATCATGCGGAGTCCTTTCTGGATAATTTCTTCAAACGACTTGCCGATTGACATTATTTCACCCACCGACTTCATCGATGAGCCGATTTCGCGGTCGACGCCCACAAACTTTGTGAGGTCCCAGCGCGGTATCTTTACAATCATGTAGTCGACCGACGGTGCGACATATGCCGAGTTGGGGGTGCCCATCTCGCCGATCTGGTCGAGTGTATAGCCGAGTGCGAGTTTTGCCGCAACAAAGGCGAGGGGATAGCCTGATGCCTTTGACGCGAGTGCCGACGAGCGGCTCAGACGTGCGTTGATCTCGATGATTCGGTAGTCGTTGGTAGTGGCGTTGAAAGCATACTGGATGTTGCACTCGCCTACGATGCCGATGTGGCGCACAACGCGGGTGGCGATATCCTCAAGCATCTTTATCTGCTCGGGCGTGAGCGACACGATAGGTGCTACCACGATCGACTCGCCGGTGTGGATACCAAGCGGGTCGAAGTTTTCCATCGGCACTACTGTGAAGCAATGGTCGTTGGCATCACGGATCACCTCAAACTCGATCTCCTTCCAGCCTTTGAGCGACTCCTCGACAAGTATCTGCTTGGAGTAGGCAAGGGCGCTTTCGCAATGACGGCGGAATTCCTCGTCATTGGTGCATATTCCGGAGCCGAGGCCACCGAGCGCATAGCCTGAGCGCACCATTACCGGAAAACCGATACGGTGGGCTACCTCCACTGCGTCGTCGATTGACTCCACTGCTTGCGACACCGGGGTCTTTACGTCGATCTCGTTGAGTTTTTTCACGAAGAGATCGCGGTCCTCTGTGATCATGATGGCTTCTACCGAAGTGCCGAGTACCTTGACTCCGTATTTTTCAAGGGTGCCGTTGAGATAAAGTTCAGTACCGCAGTTAAGCGCAGTCTGTCCGCCGAAAGCGAGTAGTATGCCGTCGGGTCGCTCTTTCTTTATGACCTCCTCAACGAAATAGGGGGTGATGGGGAGGAAATAGACTTGGTCGGCAACGCCTTCCGATGTCTGGATAGTAGCGATGTTGGGGTTGATTAACACTGTCGAGATTCCTTCCTCACGCATGGCTTTCAGTGCCTGGGAGCCGGAGTAGTCAAATTCGCCCGCTTGCCCGATTTTTAGGGCGCCGGAACCGAGTAGCAAAACTTTTTTCATATGGTTTTCCGTGATGATAATATTTTGATTGCAAAATTACGTCATTTCCGTCGCACACACAAGCAATCGTGTAATATTCTATACAAGGTGCGGGTGGTCGGCGAACGCGAGTATTTCGCGGTCGCCCCGGCTGTCGCCATAGGAGGTGAGTATATAGCTTTCCCTTTGTGGCTCTGCTTCTTGCAGGCGTCTCACTTTTTCCGCGCCATAGCAGTTGTTGCCGTCAAAACCGCCGGTTACAATTCCTTCTGAGTCCACGGTTATGCGTGTGGCTATCACCTCGTCTATCCCAAGGCTTTTAGCCCAGGGTTTTATCCAGTTTTCGATACTTGCCGATATTATGTAAACTTTGTCGGCTCCCTCGCGCGCCGATTTGAGTGTTTGGATCATTTCGTGGCGCATCATCTTGTCTATTTCTGTGGCAAATGTCGAGCAGTGCCGGTTAAATTCTGCTATTGTCATGCCGCCGAACAGTCTTTTGAAGAGCCGTTGCTTTGCCTTGCCGTTGGATATTATGCCGCATTTCCAGCCTGTAAGAGTAGCCGATTCCGCGATTATTGAGGCGATGACACGTCGCCGCGTAAGGGCATGAAGGGCAAAGGCGATGAATGTGTCGCCGGTTGTAAGCGTGCCGTCGAAGTCAAATGTCACTATTCTGCGTTTTTCCATTGGTCTATAAGTAGATTAGGATTATAAAAAGGATGATCCAGCCTGCTATGCATGTCTGTATGAAAGGGTCGTGACATAGGATTTCCGTGGGGCTTCCCGATTTCTCGTCGACTAATGTCAGCTGGAGATAGCGTAATATGCCTGCTATCACGAAGATGGTGGAGGTGTACACGTAGTCGTTGCCGAGGCGGCTTGTGGTGTCGGGCGATACGGTATATAGTATGTAGCACACTATCGAGGTTGCGGCGAGTATTCCGAGTGATTGGTCGAGGAAACTCAGGCTATAGTTGGTGATGCTTTTGCGCATTTTTTTGCCCTCTTTTTCATAAAGGAGAAGGTCATCTCTGCGTTTGGCAAGTGCCATGAAAGTTGTGACGAGAAATACCAGAATCACTATCCAGGGTGATAACGGAATGTGGCAGGCAAGTCCGCCGAACAGCACGCGGAACACAAATCCCGTGCCGATGATAAATACGTCGACAAGGGCGATATGCTTGAGGCGTATGGAGTAAGCGATGTTGAGTGCTATATACAGCGCTATTGTTGCCGTGGCTCCGGTGTTGTTGCTGAACAGCAATGCCGTGGCGGCTATGGCCGCTATGAGCAGTGCACTCATCACAGAAAGGGCAATCCGCTTGGATATTTTTCCGCTCGCGACAGGGCGCGTGCGCTTCAATGGGTGCATCCGGTCAAGTTCCGAGTCCATGACGTCGTTGAGGCAATATATTCCTGACGCCGCGATGCAGAAAATTACAAATGCAGCAAACGATTCTGCCCAATATTCCCATCGCAGCAGGTTGCCGCTGAAAAACATCGGCAGAAAGACAAATGTGTTTTTGACCCATTGCTTTGGGCGCAGGAGTGTTATGATGTCACTTATCATTATTGTAGGTCGCTATGTATAGCCGTTTATTGAAATTAAATGATTTTGCCAGTGGATGATAGGTCATGCTGTTGTAGTCGTCGGGCGAAATCTCGATCATCTGAAAATAATCGGGATCGTCGGAGCCGTAATAATATGCGTGGCAGCTCCCAGGGGGCATGCTTTCTACCGGCTTGCTTACCGCATTGATGCTATGCTCGTCAAGGTGTCTGATCATCTGTAGGCTGGTGTTGTATGTAGTTACTTCCTTACCTTTAAGCCTGTCATAGAGGCAATGGCGGAAAACGGTGTTTGCCAGTGCCGGATAAACCGTGCGCACCAAGCCCGCTGTCGCTGCAATGAGTCCGCAAGTGATGATTGTCCATATTGCGATTCGGCATTTTGCAGCACTGACAAGCATGACGCCCATTACCGCTAATGGCGGGATGAGCCATAGCTGGCATATGTATCTCGCCCACCACGATTGCTCGAAAAAGAAGCAACTGACAAGGGTACATATTGCAATGTAGATAATTGCGCCGGGAATCCTCTTGCGGTAATATATCAGCATCGCTCCGCTGAGCAGAAGCATCAGAGGCATCAACGGAGAAAACGCGCCTGAACGCCCGTCGTAAGTAGGCGCGTTGACTGAAAAAAGAGATATGAAGAAATTGATGACCCGGTTGTTGTCCGTGAAGCATTCGGGTGTATTGGTTGACATTATGTCAGCGGCTCCTTCGCCCATAAGCGGAAATAGCGGGTGGGAGCGGGTTAGATAGTTTGTGACATATGGATGGTATCCCGCTACACAGGCGCCGAGTATCAGGGCAACAAGTCCTGTTGCGACAAGGCGTGACGCGAGACGTCGCTTTCCGGTGGCGAAGAACCATGCGATTGCGAGAAGCAGCACGACCCCTTCCTCAAAAAATATGTTGAATTTTGTGCCGATAGCGAGTATTATCACTGATGCAAGCAGTGAGAGGTCGCGAACTGTGTATTCCTCCCGCAGGCGGTATAGCAGCATCAGCGTGAGCAGCAGGTAATAATATTTGGTGTAGTCTATATAAAAAGTGAATGATTGCGTTACCCCTACCGGATTGAGTATGAACAATAGTAGCAGCGGCAATCTTCTTTTTACCGGCCTCAACTGCTCAAAGCGGCCCAAAAAGGCGTATCCCGAAAGTCCTGTCGCGGTGATGAGGATGAGGTTGAAGGCTTTGCCTCCCTCTATCATGCCGCATGCGGCGGCAATATCGGCTTCCACTATTTCGACCCCCTTGGCATAGTGGGATACCCACAGTGACGTGTCATCAACGGGATTGCCATAAAACGGATTCCATCCGGCGAGCAGGCGCGCTATTATCTCCTGGTGGTAATAGTTGCCGTCATAGCTGTAATCTTCAATGAAGGAGCAGAATAATATGAATGACGTTATGAGTGTTATGTTTACGGCGGCAGCTTGCAGTAATTGCCTTGTGTCTTTTGACCATAGCCTTGTGCTTGAGGCAGCCAATAGGAATGCTGCGGGAAATGCCCATGCCGTGACTCCGATGCCTGCGATAAACAGTATGCACTGCGACATGTAGGCAATCGATAGCGTGAGCCATAGCATTATGCCTGAGGTTGCCGCAAGGCTGTGATGTCGGTTATACGTCTCGTTTTCCATTATTGCAAAAATAGCTAAAATGTGGTAATGGTGCAAATGCGATTGACAAGTGTTAATTTTATGGATTTGTTAAAAGAAATTTGCTTTAAAATTTGGTGGTTTAATTTCTTTTGTCTTATTTTGCTTCGTAAAATATTGCTTTTTGCTTTGTTTTATTGGGAAGATATGGCAATTGGTTGTCTCGCTTGTCGCTTTGCTTAACATTTGCTATAAACATGATGGAAATTCATATAAAAGTATAACGGTATGTATATTAAAGGTAGGAAAGTAAGTTACGGATGGCTTATTACGTTTGTCATTATTGCCGCCGTAAGTGTTTTAGGTTTGTTTACAAGTCGTGATGAGGGACTCGCATTGTTTGATATGCCTAACAATCATCTTTATGCCAACGTGGCATGGATGATCACCGCCACGATTTTTGTGCTTATGATGACCCCGGGTCTTTCATTTTTCTATGGTGGGATGGTTAGGGTTAAAAATGTGATCTCCACTATGTTGCAGAGTTTTATTGTGATGGGTTTTGTCAGTGTGATATGGGTTGTGTTCGGATTCAGCCTTGCGTTTGGCGACGACATTGCTCATGTGATCGGTAATCCGTTGGATTTCTTTATGTTTGACAACGTGGGGGTCGGTAATGTCACGGGCGGTGATCTGTCGGAAATCGGTATTGCCACTACGACAATTCCCCTGGCGCTGTTTGCCCTGTTTCAGATGAAATTTGCCATCATCACTCCGTCGCTTATCACCGGTTCATTTGCCGAGCGTGTGCGCTTCTCCGGCTATCTGCTTTTCATGGTGCTTTGGGTGGTGCTCGTGTATTGCCCGCTTGCTCACTGCACATGGCATCCGGAAGGCCTCTTCGGAATGTTCCACGTGCATGACTATGCTGGAGGTATAGTGGTACACGCGGCTTCCGGTATAGCCGCTCTTGCCGGTGCGATGTTCCTTGGTAAGCGCACTCCTTCACAGGAGGCGGCGAAGCCTGCCAATGTGCCGTTTGTGCTCCTTGGTGCGGCACTGCTTTGGCTTGGTTGGTTCGGCTTCAACGGCGGTAGTTCGCTCGCTGCCGACGGCATTGCGGTGTCGGCGTTTCTCAACACCAACACGGCGGCTGCTACGGCTATGGTGACATGGGTGGTGTTTGATGCCCTCCGCGGTCACAAGCCGTCGGCGATGGGCGCTGCTATCGGTGCGGTAGTGGGTCTTGTGGCCATAACCCCTTGTGCCGGTTGGGTTACTGTGGGACAGAGTGTGTTTATCGCCTTTGTGATCACGCTTTGTTGCAACATGGCTGTCGCCTGGAAAGGCTACGGGCAGATGCTTGACGACGCGCTTGACGTGTTCCCGACCCATGGTCTTGGCGGTATCATCGGCACCGTGCTTACCGGTATTTTCGCCTATGACTTCTTTGCTCGCGATGGTGCGATGGAGATTTCTCGCACCGAATTTTTCTGGAATCACATCCTCGTGCTGCTGATGGTGTTTGTCTATACGTTTGCCGTGAGCTATTTTCTTTATTGGTTGACCAACAAGATAATACCACTGCGTGTGTCGCGCCATAGCGAGGAAATCGGGCTTGACCTGTCGCAGCATGGTGAGGAATACGGTGTGGAAGCCGGGACGGGTATCGCCGAGGATACCCCTTCTGTCGCCGACTGGTTCCGCGGCATGGAGCAGAGCTGATGCCCGATGTCGGTATGATATCTTTTGCAGGAAGCTTTTTCACAAATATTAATGCGGCTTATTGGAGGGAAATGGGTAACTTTGTAAGAGTTTGCGCTGAATCGTCACTGCATTATGAAAGAAAAAGTTTCCTGTATATATCTTATCCCCGTCACGTTGGGTGATTGCGAGCTTGAAAAGGTACTCCCGTCATATAATCTGGAGATTATACGGTCGCTTGAATATTTCGTGGTGGAAAATCTGCGCTCGGCGCGACGCTTCCTGAAGAAGTGTGACCGCTCGATTGTAATAGATGACCTGAATTTTGCCGAACTTAACGAGCATACGCGGCGCGAGCAGGTCGACGCTCTCCTGAAGCCTGCTGAAGAGGGGCATGACATAGGTGTGATCTCGGAGGCGGGATGCCCAGCTGTCGCTGATCCGGGTGCCGACCTGGTTGCGGTGGCTCAGCGCAAGGGTTTCAAGGTTGTGCCGCTTGTGGGTCCGTCAAGCATTCTGATGTCGCTTATGGGTTCCGGTTTCAACGGACAGAACTTCGCGTTTAACGGCTATCTGCCGGTCGACAGGGAGGCGCGTCTTGCAAAGATGCACGAAATGGAACGGCGCATAAGGCATGAGAGCCAGACCCAGATTTTTATCGAGACTCCTTATCGCAACAACCGTCTCATAGCCGAGATGGCCAAGTCGCTTCCCGCATCGCTGCTGCTCTGTGTGGCTTCCGACATAACCGGTGGGCGCGAGAGCATTATCTCCCGACCGCTCTCTTGGTGGGCGAAGGCAAGCTATGATTACGACAAGATACCGTCAATATTTCTTTTATATAAACAATGACACGACGCGGTCGACATAATCCTGCTGATGACTGCCCCGGGCTTTTTGACGAGGTTGAGGGGCGTGTCGCTCCATCTCCGGGAGTGGCTTTTCCCACTCATCCCGATATTGAGGATTATGCGAGGCGGGTGCGTCTCTCCGGCGGTATGTCAAGGCATAGTGGCGATGCCGGCGAATTGCCGTTTGGTCCGATTGTGGTGAAGCCTGTGCCCAACAAGATTATGTTCATGTCTTTCGGTAGCGGAAGCAGCGGCAACTGCTCCTATATCGGTGACACCAAGTCGGGATTTCTGATTGACGCCGGCGTGGATCCGAAGACGGTTGCCGAAGGGCTCGCGGCCTACAAGATACCGATGGAGAGCGTAAAGGGGATATGTGTGACCCATGACCACAGCGACCATATGCGGTTTGCCTACGCGTTGCTGAAAAAATACCGCCACATGGCTCTCTATTGCACTCCAAGGGCACTTAACGGCATGTTGAGGCGTCATAATGTGTCGCGTCGATTGAAGGATTATCAGGTCAATATCTATAAGGAGATACCGTTTGCCATCGACAATTTTACCGTTACGGCTTTTGAGGTGATGCACGATGGTTCCGACAATGTCGGGTTTTATGTCGAGCATGACGATCGCGCGTTTGCAATCGCCACCGATCTCGGTTGTATTTCGGAGCGTGTGGATTATTACATGCGCCGTGCCGACTATCTTATGATCGAGAGCAACTACGACCTGAATATGCTCCGTTTCGGTCCTTATCCGGAATATCTGAAGGCGCGTATACAAAATGTCAACGGTCATCTTGACAACAAGGTGACTGCCCGGTATCTTGCCGATATATATACCGAGCGCCTGCGTTACGTGTTTTTGTGTCATCTCAGCCATGACAATAATTCCCCGGAGGTGGCTCTTGAGGAGTCGAGGGGCTCGCTTGTGGCAAAGGGGCTGAAAGTGGGTACGGGGACTAACGCGCCGGGCGATGCCGGGTGTCATCTGCAACTTGTTGCGCTCCCTCGTTTTGACTGCTCTCCGCTCTATATTCTTCGCCCTGTTTCGCGATGAGCGGCAACTTTTTGTTGAAATAAAATCAAAATTACCGTAAAATGGATTAACTTTGTGAAAAGTAGTAGTCCATTTAACTCGTAATCATTATGCTTATAAAGACTTTCGGTGCGGCGGTGCAAGGGATTGATGCAATTACCGTCACGATCGAGGTGACGGTGGAGATCGGTGCCTCTTTTAATCTTGTTGGGTTGCCCGATGCTGCCGTGAAAGAGAGTTATCAGCGTGTCAGAAGTGCGGTGAAGCAGTCCGGATTCGAGTTTCCGCGTCATGCTGTGGTTGTCAATATGTCGCCCGCCGATGTAAGGAAGGAGGGTGCGGCTTATGATCTCCCTATCAGCTTGGCTATACTTGCGGCGTCACGTCAGCTTGAAGCCTCGCGTCTTGGGGAATATGTTATAATGGGCGAGTTGTCGCTTGACGGGTCGGTGTTGCCCGTGAAAGGCGTACTGCCGATGGCGATTGCGGCGCGTAAGCTCGGCTTTAAGGGTATGGTTGTCCCGGAAGCCAATGCCACGGAGGCGGCTGTAGTCAACAATATTGAGGTTTATGGTGTGAAATCGCTACGGGAGGTTGTCGGCTTTTTCAATGGTGAGGCGCAGCTTGACCGGGTTATAGTAAACACCCGTGAGGAGTTCAGCCGTGCCGTCGATTGTTTTGACTTTGATTTTTCGGAAGTGAAAGGGCAGGAAAATGTCAAGCGGGCTTTTGAGGTGGCTTGTGCGGGCGGCCATAATATTCTCCTTGTCGGTGCGCCCGGCTCCGGAAAGTCTATGATGGCAAAGAGGCTTCCTTCAATACTCCCTCCGCTTACCCTCCAGGAGGCACTTGAGACCACTAAGATTCACTCTGTGGCGGGTAAGTTGAAAGGCGGGGCAAGGCTGATGACAAGCCGCCCTTTCCGGTCGCCGCATCACACGATTTCTCCCGTCGCGTTGGTGGGTGGTGGCACAAATCCCATGCCGGGCGAGATTTCCCTTGCCCACAACGGAGTGCTTTTCCTCGACGAATTTCCGGAATTTCCGAGGTCGGTGCTCGAAGTGATGCGACAGCCGCTTGAGGACCGCCACATAAGCATCTCGCGCGCCCGCTATTCGATAGACTATCCTGCCGGATTCATGCTTGTGGCTTCGATGAATCCGTGTCCGTGTGGCTACTATAATCATCCCGTGAAGCAGTGCACCTGCATGCCGGGACAGGTGAGCAAATATCTCAACCGTATTTCCGGCCCTTTGATGGATCGTATCGACCTGCAGGTCGAGATAATGCCGGTGCCGTTTGAAGAGCTGTCATCTATGAAAGAGGGGGAGAAAAGTGCCGCCATACGCGACCGCGTGGTAAAGGCGAGGGCTATACAGACGGCGCGCTTCGCCGGTGAGAAAAATGTCTACTGCAATGCCCAGATGAACTCGCGCCTGCTCTCTGTGCATGCCCGTCTTGACAAAGAGTGCATGAGGCTCTTGGAGGCGGCGATGACACGTTTTGATATGTCGGCACGCGCCTACGACCGCATCCTCAAGGTCGCGCGCACAATCGCCGACCTCGAGCCTGACGCCACCCCCGTGTCTCCCATCCTCCCGCGCCACGTCAGCGAGGCAATCTCCTACCGCAACCTCGACCGCTCCACCTGGGGCGCCAATCTGTCAAAGCAGCAGCTTTGACAACGGCTGTTTTTATTCTTTGCGTTCAAATAAATATTATGATGGATTCAAAGCCTTCTTTCTTTAAGCCGACCAATCATCGGAATAATCGTCGTGCTCCATGGCATGATTATACAGGTAGGTCATTATATATGCTTACGTTTACTTGCGAAGAGCAAAGGCCGGATTTAAGTACAATTGTTGATTATAGGGGAAATATACAGACAATACCAACTCGACTTGGGCTCGAAATTGAAAGTGAAATAATAAATTTACCCAGGTATCATTCGGAAGTAAAGTTATATGATTACGTAATAATGCCTGATCATATTCATGTTATAATATTTGTGGAGAGGGTTCTCCCTCGACCCTTAGGCATGATTTTAACTGGATTCATAGGGGCTTGTAACAGGCATTATTCTTGTCTGTTTTCGGTTGCTTTCTCAAATAAATTGTTTAAGCAAGGTTTTCATGACCGCATAATTATGCGCCCGGGACAGCTGGACACTTGTCGTAGATATGTAAAAGATAATCCATATAGACTTGCAATCAAGCGACGGTATCCGGATCTCTTTCGTCGCTACACCCGTTTATTGATAGGAGATAGTGAATTTGCGGCATATGGAAATATCTTTCTGCTTCGGGATTTTGACCGTCAGCAAGTTATTGTGCATCGCGCAGATAGTGCGGAGGCTCGTAAGACAAATGAATGCAGATGGCTCGCATGTGCAGATAATGGTGGAGTCCTCGTATCACCCTTTATCAGCCCTGACGAAAAAGCAATCCGTGATAAAGCTATTAAAATAGGTGGTAGGATTATTGTTATTCGCAATGAAAGTTTTGAAAAACGATTTAAGCCTCATGGTCGTGAATTTGATCTATGTGCCCAAGGTCGGCTACTATTGCTTGCTCCATGGAGAGACAAGTTGCGGAGGTCGAAAGTATCAAGAGCGGAATCTCTTTATATGAACTCTTTGGCCGAAAAGATTTGCTATTACGAAGGTGCAATAAAGTTAATCCCGTAGTTAACAGCCGTTTTAAAAGCGGAAGCTTTTAACTAAAGATGTGATTGCCCGGGGCTCATCAGCGGCGATGCGCATTGTCGTAGATTTTGAGGGCTTCGGCGGCAAGCGAGGGGTTGCCCGCCGCTTCGGCGTAGTAGCCGGCGAGGCGGGAGATAGCGTCACGCGACGTTGACAGGCTGCTGAACATTGTCAGTAGTTTATTGCGCGATTTGACGTCAAATTTCATACGGTTAAGGTCGATGTGATAGAAGTTGAATCCGATTGCGGGTGTTCCGGTAATCAGCACATTGCCCGGCGAAAAGTCACGATGAAGTATACCCGCCTCGTGCATCTTCGCCATCTCTGCCGCAAATGCCCGCAGCAACGGCTCATTGTCAAGGTCGTTTTCCCAGCCTCGCATGTCGCTCCCGTTTATAAACTCGGTCATGAAATAGCTGCGCAGGAGTCGGTTGCCGTTCAGTACCTCTCCATAGGCGATAGGTGCCGGTGTCCTGAATCCGAGCTGTTGAAGCTTCTTGGCATTGAGGTAGGATTGGTGTGACTTGCTTTTTCCCGCTATTGTCTGAATATATGAGTCTATGAGGTTGGGTACTTGAAATGACTTTATGACTATAGGATTGTTGTCGATGGTATAGCGGTACACAATATTGTTGTCAACATATATTGGCACGGCTTCCTTCGGTACGCCGTTTTTCAATATCGAGGCTATGCCGGTGCGCAGGTGTTCGAATCGCGAGCTTATCTTGAGATTGTATTTCAACATTTCGATAACGGTTTTACTGATATGACTTGTCAGCGTGCCTTTTTAAGGGTGCGCCGGGCAATGTTGTAGGCGAGAAACGCCGATCGGTATTGCTCGCGGCTTATGGCTCTTCCCTCGTGACCGTCAAGTATGGCTCCCTTGCCGATATAGCAACCGAGAAATGCGCCGACGCCTTTTATATACGGGGTCACCGGAGAGATTGAATCACTCTTGGCTGAGATTACTTTTCCTGTGATTGCCGCATGGCGTGTCTGCACCTGACGATATTCTTCAGGGGTGGTGCAGCGGTAGTGCAGGATGTCGCCGTCGAGCATCTCGGGACGAAGAGAATCGGGGAATATCACTCGCTCCGACACGTCGCGCAGGTTCCAATTGGCATACCGCTTGTCGAATAGACGAATCTGTATGTCGGGATACCATCCGCAGTGCCTTATCGGCTGTCCACAATAAAAATTCAGTCGTGACATGCGGTAGACTCTGTGGGCAAAACCCTCTTCCTTCAGGCGCATGATTGAAGTCCTGAGCGCTGGCGACAGCACTTCGTCGGCGTCGATTGAAAGCACATAGCTGTGGCTGGTAAGCGAGGTGGCAAACTGGCGTTGCGCCCCGTAGCCTGGGAAATCACGTTTCACGACCTTGCATCCGTGCTTGCCGCATATCTCGGCGGTTCGGTCGGTGGAGTAGGAATCGACTACGACTATTTCATCGGTGATACCTTCAAGCGAGGCGAGACATGCCTCGATGCGGCGTTCTTCATTATAGGTGATTATTGTAGCGGAGATGTGCTTCATGGTGAAGTGGTGTTTATTTTATTGAGAGGTAATGTTTACGTTGTTCGGGTGTCAGGCGCTCTATCGCATAGCGGAGCATGGTCCTTGGCATAGCGCTTGCGTTGCGGTCGAGAAATTCGGTAAGGCGTTCCATCCCGCCATATTTTCCGGTCTCGCGCAGCATCCAGCCCGTAGCCTTATGGATGAGAGGGTGGGGATGGGAGAGATATTTTTCCGCAAGACGGTAGGTGAGGTCATGCCTGCCGTGGCGTATCGGAGTCATGGTGGCAACGATTGCCGTGCGCTGTTCCCATAGATTCTCTGAGTCAGACAGGCGCATTATCGTTTCTTCGGCCTCGTCATGTAGCAGAAGCCACTCTCCAAGGATATACGGGGCTGACAGGTCTACGAGATCCCAGTTGTTGGCGCGTTGCAGATTTGCGAGGTAGAGGTTGAGGATACTTTTGCGATGGATTTCGTCGCGTTTTGACTTTTTAAACGATTCCACCATGGCGAGGAATGCCGACAGGCGGTGTTCGTGTATGGGGGAGTGGAGCATGGTTTCAAGCACATCGGCGGGGGCGTTGTGATATCGTCGTGCCACTTTTCGGTTGTCGGGCACATATACTCCTATAAATATATCGCCTTCTCCATATTCACCTTTTCCGGTCTTGAAGAATGACGAGAGTATTTTTACTTTTTCTTCTCGTGCCACCTCTTGGAGGTCATGTTTCCATCGCTCAACCATAGTCAGTCTTTTCTTTTGCAAATGTATATAAAATTTAGTGGATTTTGTTTTGTCATGATTGATAAAGTGATTTTTCTTAGTTCGAAAGATTTTTTAGTTGATGATAGGATGGGGTAGGGGAGAGCCGTCTTTTTACCGCTCCAAGAATTAAAAATTACGTATATATTTACGAGTCGGATTTAAATATTTAATTCTGAGGAGGTGTAATTTTGCGCAATTGGTTGATGTATAGTTTGGTATGGCGCATTTTGTCCTTTCTCGCTTTGCCGCAGAAAAATCGGTTATGGCGTGGCTGCTTGGAAAAATTGAATTAAATTTGTAAAAACTCTTGCAATGGCACTAAACTACATCTGGATGGCTTTCTTTTTTGTCGCTTTTTTGGTGGCACTCGGAAAGACGATATTTTACGGCGACCTGAACATATGGGGCGCGATCATGAGCGCGTCGTTCAATTCTGCCGCTACGGCGTTTGAAATTTCTCTCGGGCTTACGGGCATACTTGCCCTTTGGCTCGGCCTGATGAAGATTGGCGAGCGTGCCGGTGTGATACAGTTTTTCGGTCGGCTGATAAGTCCGCTGTTCAGTCGGCTCTTTCCGGGTATTCCCAAGGGGCATCCGGCTATGGGCTCGATATTTATGAATGTGTCGGCCAACATGCTCGGACTTGACAATGCTGCCACTCCGCTCGGATTAAAGGCGATGCAGGAGATGCAGTCGCTCAATGACAAGAAGGATACGGCGACCGATGCCATGCTTATGTTTCTGATTCTTAATGCTTCAGGTCTGTGCTTCATCCCGATCGGTATAATGATGTACAGGGCGCAAGCCGGTGCATCAAATCCTACCGACGTGTTTCTTCCGATCTTGCTTGCCACTTTTATCGCGACCTTTGTGGGAATTGTGGCTATGTGCCTCAAACAGGGTATAAGCCTGAAAGACAAAGTATTGCTTGCTTGGCTTGGCGGCCTTGCTCTGATAGTGGGAGGTATAGTTTGGTTCTTCTCTTCTCTTCCAAAAGAACAGGTTGAAACATATTCCTCATTCATTGCTAATATTTTGCTGTTTAGTGTGATAGTGATGTTTCTTGGTGCCGGATTTAGAAAACGCATAAATGTTTATGATTCTTTTATAGAGGGTGCCAAGGAGGGTTTCAAGACTGCTGTGATGATTATACCGTATCTTGTGGCGATACTTGTGGCGATAGGTATGTTCCGTGCCTCTGGGGCAATGGATGTTATTACCGACTGCATGGCTTCATGTTTTAATTTCCTCGGAATTGACGCCGAGTGGGTGGCTGCCTTGCCTACGGCACTTATGAAGCCGTTGAGCGGTTCGGGCAGCAGGGGGATGATGGTGGATCTGATGAGCACATACGGTGCCGATGCTTTTGTGTCGCGTGTGTCTGCCGCTATCCAGGGAAGTACTGACACTACCTTCTATATACTTGCCGTATATTTTGGCAGTGTCGGCGTGGTAAAGACCCGTTATGCCGTTCCCTATGCTCTTCTTGCTGATGTCGTGGGGTCGGTTGCCGGCATTGTCGCCGCATATATATTTTTTCATTAATAGCCTGCGTTAGTGGCTGAAAATAGCTATTTTTGCAATAGGAAAATTGTGACAAATGAAAAGTATAGATTGGATAATTCAGAATGTTGCTTTGCCCGTTATCGACCGCCCGCTCCTTGAGCGTTGGATTGCTGATGTTGCAGCGGTTCATGGTCGCATATTGGGTCCGCTCGTCTATATATTCTGTGACGACGAGCGTATAATCGAGGTTAACCGGCAGTTTTTGCAACATGATTATTATACCGATATAATCACCTTTGATTATTCGAGAGGAAAGATGATAAGTGGTGACATGTTTATTTCGCTTGATACGGTTGCTACAAACGCCGAGTCTGTAGGTGCTGCGTATGACGAGGAGCTTCACCGCGTGATAATCCACGGTGTACTTCATCTTTGCGGCATAAATGACAAGGGTCCTGGCGAGCGTGAAATTATGGAGCGCAACGAAAATGAAGCTCTCGACATGCTGAGGGCGTTGCGCGATAAAGCATGATATGTATAGAAATAGATTTTTCTTATGAAGTTTGATTATGACGTGATAATTGTCGGTGCGGGGCATGCCGGATGTGAGGCGGCTGTCGCGTCGGCGCGCCGTGGTGCTTCCACTCTTTTGATCACAATGGATATGAACAAGATCGCCCAGATGAGCTGTAATCCGGCTGTTGGAGGTATTGCAAAGGGGCAGATCGTTCGTGAGATTGATGCGCTTGGCGGAATGATGGGTGTAATTACCGATCGCACTGCTATCCAGTTTCGCATGCTTAACAGGTCAAAAGGACCGGCGATGTGGAGTCCCCGTGCCCAGAGTGACCGTATGAAGTTCAGTGCCGAGTGGCGTAGGATTCTTGAAAATACCCCCGGACTTTACATGTGGCAGGACTCTGTGGCGTCGCTTTTGCTTGACGGCGATAGGGTGACAGGCATAAAGACTGTGCTCGGAGTGGAGTTTCATTCGAGTGCTGTCGTATTGACTGCCGGCACTTTCCTTAACGGGCTTATGCACGTCGGCAGGGCACAGGTGGAGGGCGGAAGGGTTTCCGAACCGGCTTCCCATGGTATCACGGAGCAGCTTGCCGAACTTGGTTTTGCTACGGCGCGGATGAAAACCGGCACGCCTGTAAGAATTGATGGCAGAAGCGTAAAATGGGAGCTTACCATGCCTCAGGAAGGTGAAAATGATTTTCACAAGTTCAGCTATCTTCCCGATGTAAAGCGTGAGTTGCGCCAACGCAAATGTTATACGGTATACACCAATCCTGCGACACATGAAATCTTGCGTGAGGGCTTGCCCGACTCGCCGCTTTATAACGGTCAGATTAAAAGTATCGGTCCTCGTTATTGTCCCAGCATAGAGACAAAGATTGTTACTTTTGCCGATAAGGAGGAACACCAGCTGTTTCTTGAACCGGAAGGTGAGGATACGCAGGAATTTTATCTTAACGGCTTTTCATCGTCATTGCCGCTCGATATTCAGGTGAGGGCCTTGTCAACCGTGCCGGCTCTTTCCGATGTACAGATATATCGCCCGGGATATGCAATCGAATATGACTTTTTTGATCCTACACAGCTTAATCATACATTGGAGACAAAGCTTGTCGCAGGTCTTTTCTTTGCCGGTCAGGTCAACGGTACTACCGGTTATGAGGAGGCCGCGGGGCAGGGGCTTGTCGCAGGGACAAATGCCGCGGCAAAGGCTCTCAACCTTGAGTCGCTTGTCTTGTCGCGCGACGAGGCGTATATAGGCGTGCTTATTGATGACCTTGTGACAAAGGGTGTGGATGAACCTTACCGTATGTTTACCTCACGTGCCGAATACCGTATACTTTTGCGTCAGGATGACGCTGACATGCGTCTTACTCCGCGAGGTTATGAGCTTGGTCTTGTTGACGAGGAGAGGTACGGCCTGATGCTATCGAAGCGTGAGCAGCGCGACCGTCTCATTGAGTTTGTACGAGAGTTTTCTCTGAAGCCTGCATTGATCAACGATGCGCTTGAGGCTCTCGGCACTTCTCCCTTGAAGCAGGGCGTGAAGCTTGTAGATTTGATTCTCCGCCCGCAGATTTCCATAATGTCCCTTGCGCCTTATATTGATGCCCTGCGAAAGGAGATCGAGCGAATAGAGGATGTAAGGCGTGATGAGATCATAGAGGCTGCTGAAATTCTCATAAAATACCAAGGCTATATTGACCGTGAAAAAATGGTGGCCGATAAGATACACCGCCTTGAAGAGCTACGGCTTCCTATCTCGATGGACTATGCCTCTATAAAGGCACTCTCGACCGAGGCGCGCCAGAAGCTTGAACGTATCCGCCCGGTCACAGTGGCTCAGGCGAGCAGAATACCCGGAATTTCACCGAGTGATATTAATATCCTGCTGTTGATGATGGGACGATGATTGTTTCACGTGGAACAGGATTAACTCAATAGAATACAATTAATTAACCTAAGCTTATATGGAATACATCAAGTCAAAAATCAGAGATGTCATTGACTTCCCGAAGAAGGGAATCATCTTCAGGGATCTCACCACTATGTTTAAGGATGCGCGCGCCATGCACATCGTGGGCTGGGACCTCGCACAACATTATCGTGCAAAAGGCGTTACTAAAGTAGTGGGTATTGAATCGCGCGGTTTTATCGGCGGAGCGATCCTTGCCTACGAGATCGGTGCCGGTTTCGTGCCCGCCCGTAAGCCGGGCAAGCTTCCCGCCGACACCATCACCGCATCTTTCGAAAAGGAATATGGCACCGACGTGATCGAGATCCACCGCGACGCCATCACGCCCGACGATGTAGTGGTGATACATGACGACCTGCTTGCTACCGGTGGCACAATGGCGGCTTGCTACGAGCTTGTAAAAAGCATGAACCCGAAGAAGGTCTACATCAGTTTTATAGTCGAGCTGAGCGACCTTGGCGGTAGAAAAAATCTTCCCGCCGATGCTGAGGTGACCTCGCTGATTACATATTGACCCCTTGGTGCCCTTGTAATGTTTGTTAAAATTAAGTTGGCTATTGGCTAAGATCGAAAAATCAAAAGAACTAAAGGAGAAAATATCAATCCTCCCTGACACTCCCGGCTGCTACCTTTATTATGATGCAGCCGGGACTGTGATTTATGTCGGTAAGGCGAAAAACCTGAAGCGGCGTGTTTCGTCATATTTCAACCGCACCCATGACAGCATACGCACCATGCTCCTTGTGAAAAATATCGCCGACATGAAGTATATCGTCGTGCCTACGGAGCAGGATGCGCTCAATCTTGAAAATTCCCTCATAAAGGAGTACAAGCCTCACTACAACGTGCTGCTCAAGGATGACAAGTCTTATCCCTGGATCGTGGTGACAAAGGAGCATTATCCAAGAGTTTTCATGACCCGTACGCGCATCAAAGACGGTTCGAAATATTTCGGGCCGTATACCAATACCGGTGTGGCTAAGGCTGTGCTTAATCTTATCCGCGAGCTGTACCCTGTGCGCACATGCCGCCATGCCATCACGCCCGACTATGTGGCAAAAGGGAAGGGAAGGCTATGTCTTGAATATCACCTGAAGAATTGTCTCGGCTGCTGCACCGGTATGATCAGTCAGGAGAAATACGGTGAGATGATCGACCATGTGAAGCAGATACTCCGTGGCGACACTCAGGAACTGCTCGATTATCTACGAGGTGAGATGTCGGCTCTTGCCGCAGAATTGCGTTTTGAGGAGGCGCAGTTGCTTAAGGAGAAATATCAGCTTATCGAGCGTTACCAGTCGAAGAGCGTGATCGTGAGCCAGACACTTGACGATATCGACGTGTTTGGGGTCGATGACGACCGCGACCAGGTATATGTGAATTACATGCACGTGAGGCGCGGCGCGATTGTGCGCAGCATCACTTTTGAATACAAGCGGCGTCTTGACGAGCCTGTCGAGGAGATACTCGGCTATGCCATCCTGGAGGCGAAAGAGAAGTTTGACCTTAGCTATGACGAGGTGGTGGTTCCCGTGCTTCCCGACGTGGAAATGGAGGGTGTCAATTACACCATACCGCAGCGTGGCGACAAGATGAAGCTGCTGGAGGTGTCTACCCACAATGCCCGCCAAAATAAGGTCGACTCGCTGAAGATGATGGAGAAGCATGATCCTGAGAAGAGGGTGGAGCGCACCTTGGAGCGAATGAAGTCAGACTTCCGCCTGACGGAGTTGCCGCGCCATATAGAGTGTTTTGACAATTCCAATATACAGGGCACTAATCCGGTCGCGTCGTGTGTTGTGTTCCGCAATGCTAAGCCGGCAAAACGCGACTACCGCCATTTCAATATAAAGACAGTGGAAGGCCCCGACGATTTCGCGTCAATGAAAGAAGTGCTGACAAGGCGCTACACCCGGCTTATGGAAGAGGGGGAGGAGCTGCCGCAATTGATAGTGGTCGACGGTGGCAAGGGACAGCTTAGCGCGGCTGTAGAGGCACTTGATGAAATGGGGCTGCGCGGCGTAATCGCTGTCGTGGGTATTGCGAAGCGTCTTGAGGAGATATATTTCCCCGGCGACAGTGTGCCGCTTTATATAGATAAAAATTCCGAGTCGCTGCGCGTGGTGCAGCATTTGCGCGACGAGGCTCACCGTTTCGGTATCACTCATCACCGCAACCGCAGAAGCAAGGGGCAGATAGTCAGTGAACTGGATGATATAAAAGGAGTTGGGGAGAAGACAAAAGCTGCTCTGCTACAGACATTTAAGAGCGTGAAACGACTCCGAGAGGCGTCGGTCGACGCGATTGCCGAGATTACCGGTCCTGTACGTGCTTCGCTGATTTACAATGCGTTGCATGAATCTTAAATGAATATTTGTCATCTCAACGCGTAAACTTGCGCCTGAGCCATGCGCTTACGGGGAGTTCCACGCGGTAATACACAATAAATGACAGCAGGGTGGTTATCGCAAGCAGTGTCGGCAGCGCCAACCACGGTTGTTCTTCCATTTCCGTCAGGGATAGCAGTAGCTTGTAGCCGATGATTACGAGCAGATGAAGCATATAGAAGCTGAAGCTGACGTTGCCGAATGTCACGGCTGCTTCCCGGTTGAGAAGGCGGCTGAGTATGCCGCCCTCGCCGTCGTGGAGTGCAAACACCATTATCATGATCGCTGACGGTATCCACCAGTAGCTTGCCAGACTGAGACGTGGCGTGATTTCCTCGAAATATATGCAGGCCGCTACGGTCACTCCTACGGCGGCAAATTCCGTTGCGCTTCCCCAAAACATGTTCAGCTTGCGATGTCTCTGTGTCTGTTTTATGGCGGTGAATGCGCGCCACAGCAGCATGCCCCATACAAAGTCGATAAGGCGTGTGAGCGGCAGAATATAAATGATAGGTGTGACCCATTGCTCGGGAATGTGCCAGATTAGCGTAAAATAAGCCGCTGTGACAGCGATTGCCGCCGAGATGAACAATTTGCCGTGGCGGTGGAGAAACGCGGCGAGAAAGGGAAAAACGGCGTAGAAAAACATCAGGTCTGAGAGACACCACGAAGCGGCGTCTCCCGAGAAGTACACCGACTCTATCGGTATCCAGCTCTGCAGCAACATAAGGTTGGGGACAAGCCTCAGGTACTCGCCTGTTCCTATCCTCCATCCGCAGAGCAGCAGGTAGATCATAAGGCATAGCAGGTGGAGAGGGTAGAGGCGCGTGATCCTGCGCCACATGTAGCTACGGTAGTCGAGCGATCCGTCGGCGGCGTGGTCGCCGTAGCCTGCGCTCATTACAAATCCGCTCAACATAAGGAAAAAGTCAACGCCGCAGTCGCCTCCCGCCGCAAACAGTCCGTGACTGTTTACCGGAAAATGATGCAAAAATATCATGATGGCGAAGATGCCTCTTAGTGATTGCAGTGAGCGTAGCATGGCTTGAGTGATGTAGCTCCCGCAAAGGTATCGCTTTTGCCATGCAATACCAAGCGCAGCCATAAAAAATAGCGGCAGTAACGGTTTTGCCGACCGTTGACTGCCGCTGCAGATAGATGGATATATTGGCTATTTCTTCATTATCTTTTCTGAACGGATGCTGCCGTCCTTGAATTTTGTTGTCTTGACATATACACCTGCATTGGGTGACTTGACGGTACGTCCCTGAAGGTCGGTATAGCGCACTGATGACACTTCCTCACATTCGGTCGCTCTTACGGCGTCGATCCCTGCGGCCTCAAATGCGACTGCGCCTTTCGCCGCATTTACCACCTTTCCGGTTTTGCTGTCGATTATCATTGCCACAACAAACAATTTGGCCGGGTTCTGAATCAATTCCTTTACGCCATCCGTGCGGAATGTATAGTGATCCTCTATGACCTTGTCGGCCTCTATGTCGCCGGGCAGAGAGCCGTCAATGCCTTCGGGGGTGTCGGCGATGAGTGCTACCTCGTTGAAGTGAAGGTCGTTGATTGTGGAGCCCATCTCACACAGTTCATAGAGTTCCGTGCCGATATATTTTGACGCGTAATCCGGGTAATAATTGTGTTGATCCCACTCGGTGTCGACACTGTGGAGGTCATCGGCACACAACACATAGGCGAGGCGATAGTCGGCATCTTCCTTTGCCACTACAAATTTTGTAAATGAAGTCACGTCTATTGCTGTCTGTGTGTCGTCGGTCCACCAGGCATATACGCCCAATGTCGCCGGGGCGAATATAGAGCGGGCGTCTTTCCAGGCTGCCTCTATGCCGAAGCCGTCATCGGCAAGTCCGTAATAGGGGTCCATTTCTTCGCCGCGGTCGATTGATGCCGACGGAAAGCCATTAACTATGATGGGATAGTCACTCTCAGGCACTACCGCCATCGGGTCGCCGTTATGGTAGGCGATGCCGATAAACTCGTCGCCGTAGAGCTTGTTCATCTTCTCGAGCGCAAACCATCCTCGCGGACACCATCCACACCATGTCCCGGTATACTCTTCCATTAGCGGCAGGTGCTTGGGTACTATGCTTACGGAATTGAATGTCGTTTTTGCGCTTTTGGCTTCCGACATGTTGTTGTTGCCGTTGATCTTGTCGATGGTGAGCGTGATGTCATATGCCCCGGTCTTTTCAGGTGTCTCAAGTGTCAGTGATGCCTGGGCGGGATTTACGAAATTGGTTTTCACAGGAGTGGAAAATGTATATTTCGCGCTTTTTGTCACTCCGTCGATTGTATATGAATATTCGATCTCTTTCACCGGCTCGAGTCCTGTATTTTGAATTTCAGCGATTACTGTGCCCATTGTGCCCGCCTTTCCGTAGATTTCCGGGAGAGAGGTGAGATCCAGGGAGTATTCGGGGAAATCACCCTCGATTTTGACGTCTATCACAGCGGTTGCCTGGAGTCTGTCTACGCCGTAGTTCATCCATTTCAGCACCGAGCGGGACGTGTGGAGGTAAAATCCGTTTTTATTGACTGCCGTCGACAAAAGGAGCGGATTGACGGTCTGTTCGTTAAGCTCGTCGGTCACGAAAGAATATCCGGCATAGACCCCGTCGCCCGTAATGACATAGGGATCGTCGAGGGTTGCCTTCAGCTCTCCATAGGCGTCGGGTGTAACTGCTACAGAGGTGATGTCGGGCGCATTTACCCTGTTTTCAAGGCGCAGCTCTTTTGAGAGCCATAGCGAGGTATGGCTTATGCCGGAGGTGGCATAGAGGGTGGCGTTTATAGCTGTGATTTTTTTGCCGATGAGGCGAGGGTCGTCTATGCGGATGGCCACATCGTAGTTCTCTTTCTTTCTTGTGCCCCAGAAGGCATAGTCTTCGTTGGCGTAGGTATATGTGATTGTCGCGGCCCCGGCTTCCGTCACAAGCATTATTCCGAGGATGGCTGATGTTATTGCTTTCTTTAACATGTCTTTTTTTCTTTTGAGGTTTTGGTCTCGTTTTCTTTTACTGCTTTATCATGCTTTTCACACTTCTGACTGTGCCGTCGGAATATACTGTGCGCTTAATTACAAGCCCGCTTGAAGGATTGGCGAGCTCTCGGCCCGTGAGGTCATAGTAAGTTACGCTTACAGCCTTGCGTTCGGCGTTTACGGAGTCGATTGAGGCGGCGTTTATAATGGTCTCCTCGCCGGTCTCGACGTTATAGTTGACGAGGTCCGTGCGGTTGGTCACTCCGTCTATTGTATATACACCCTGTACGCCGAGTGTCTCGAAGCCCTCAAAGTAGTAATAGATCTGATGTTCCGCGCCTGACACCGATATGTCGAAATAGTCGGTGAAATTATACGGCACATTAGTAAGCTCGTCGATCTCCATGTCAGCCAGCCCTTCGTATTCGTCGGGATAGAAGGTGAATCTCCAGCCGTCTACATAGATGTTGTAATAATATGCGTCGGTGTTGAGAAGAGATCTGTCGGTGCCTACCTTGGGGAGCATGAATGAAAATAGTCCGTTTCCGTAGCCGGGGTTGAATCCGTCGGTATATAACGAATGGGGGTTGAGAGGCGTTGCGGGCTTGTAGGCATCCTGATAGGCGATCAAGACGTCCTTGAACATGTCAAGGTAATACACCCGGTCTTCTGCGGCGTTTACAAGCAAGATGTTGTTGGAAGTCTGGGTGAGAGTCTTGGCGGCTGCGTCATAGCTGAATGTCGCGGGAGTGTTTACAAGGCGGTAGCCTGTGCCGTTTTCGGGGTCGGTGAAGCTTTCGCAGGTCATGAAATACTGGAACATGCCGCCGTAGATGCCCATGTACTGCTTGGCGTCAATGGTTACTTCGCTTCCGCTTATGCTGCCCTTGACCCATGCGTCGGGCATTGACTCAGAGAGCCCGCCGATATACAGGTCGGAGCCGTCTATGCCTACCTTGAGGAAGTGCCCGTCGCCCTCAGAGGTCGTCAGCGCCCACTTTTCGGTGGCGAGCGATTCTGGCTTGGTCACGGGACTTACGTTGAATTCTGTATAGGTCTGATAGAAATCGACGTAGCCGCCCCATGAATTGTCGTCGGTATATGCAAGTCCGAGCAGAGCCCCTTCTTCCATGGATATTACGCCATTTTCCGCTATGGTGAATTTAACTGATTCTTTGCTGTCGTCGGTCAGGAAAGTGGAGTTCTCGATATCTTCTGTCATAGCTACGAGCTTGTAGCCATAGCCCTGTTCTTCACTAAAAAATATACACTGTCCCATGGGGACTGTGATCGTGCCCTCGGCAAGCGTGCCTTTCACATATGTGTCGGCGACGGCGTTTGAGATGATATCCTTGAAATACACCTCATTGTCTGACGTGAATACGATTTCGGCGGCGAGTGACTCTTCCTCGTATTCCATAATCCAGAAGTAATACGGGCTGTACCCGGCACAAGCTTTCTTGTACACTTTGGTGACACCTTCCGGGGCATCGGTGATTACGGTCGGTGCTTCCGTAGAAGCCACTTTGGCCATTTTTTTTACGACCGCCTTGTGTTCGGTCAACTCGCTGATTGCATTTACCGGCTTTTCTGCATGCGTCAGTGTGCGGCGTTCTGTCAGTTTGTGAAAACGCGTGTCCTGACGGTAACCCGGATTGCCGGCAAATGTTGTGGATGCAAGCAGGCATCCGGCAATTAAGAGTGTAAACTTTCTCATAAAAACAGAATTAATAAATTATGTTCGGTTTTGTTATCGTTTTCTAATATTTGCAAAATTAAACACTTTTCTTTGTTTTGCAAATATTTTTAAGAAAAAATTCAGATAAACTTTGATTTTTCTATCAAAAAGCTTTTGCTTCACCGTTGCGTGCGTCATATTGCCGCCGAGGTCGTGCGGCGGCATGTGTAGGCGGGGATGTGATTTCAGGGGAAATAAAAAAAGCTGCCTGTTGAGGCAGCTTTTAAGGCATATTGTATGCCACGGATATGAGTTTGTGGGATGGAATCTTCGGTCATCTCGACCTTTGAGGCTAATTCCTGACTCTAACCGGGATTTCGGTGCCTCTCTATTGATGGGGAAAGGCGTTGAGTCCCACTATTGAATTATGTCTAAATTACTATATCTTTGCAAGCAATGCTTCGTTGTGGTAATGATTCTATGCTTTGCTGATAAGAGGATACTCGCTCACTCTTATGATGTTGCAAAGATAATGTCTCATTGTTGCAATCGCGTTACAACCGTGTGCCAATTTTAATAAAGTTAACTTTTTGTTGCATCCCTCAACCATTTGGTCGTCTGTTCCCCTTTAAATAATCACTGTTCGCGCCATTTTAAAAGGGTAAAGATGAATTCAAGTCCGTGAGGCTTATGGTTAAGCACGCGGATTGTACCGCCCATTACATTTACTGTGTTTTTTACTATCGGAAGTCCGAGTCCTGTACCTCCTACCTTGCGCGACCTGCCTTTGTCTATGCGGTAAAAGCGTTCAAAGAGATGGGGGAGATGCTCTTCTTCCACGCCCTTTCCGTCGTCGAAAAATGAAAATCTGTATTCCCGGTCATTTTCCCCGATTAGCTTTATGCAGCACATTGTGCCTCCCGAATGAAAGTTGGAATTGCGGATAAGATTTATCATCATGCCGAAGAGCAGGTTATAATTGCCCACGACATTGCAATTCGGCGGCACATCATAGGAGAATGGCAGTGAGTTGGGTAGATTTATGTTCGACAGTTCTGTCTCTACGTTGGCAAGCAACTCATGGAAGTCGATCCGTTCACGCATAAGTCCTTTTCCGCCTTCTTCAAGGCGTGTTATTGACGACAGGTCGTTGAGCATGTTGCAGAGGCGTTCCATATGCTCCTGGGCTTTGCCTATGAAGCGTGTGCGCGCCGCTTCATCCATCTCCGGGTGATCAGCCATTGTGTCAAGATAGCCTTTTATTATGCCTACCGGAGTCTTGAGCTCATGATTTATGTTGTTGGAAAGCTGTTTTGTCACACGTATTTTTTCTTCAGTCACTTTTAGTGCTATGCGGTGTTCGCGTTCCGAACGCTCGATGGCTTCTTCTCGTTCCCGGAAAAGCGTTACTATCTGGCGTGATATGGAACCAAGCTCATCCTGCGGAAACTCATAGTCCAGGTTGCCGAGGTCCTTGTCGTTGGCGGCGCGGTTGGCAAAGTCATGGAGCAGTTTTATGTTTTTGCCTAAATAGCGGGTGGAAAAATATGCGATCATGGTTACGCCAAACGCTATTGCTATTATAAGCAGCCACAAGCTGCGGTCGACTGTCACTCGCTCCGAGATTGCACCGGTATACGGCATTGCCGTGTGGACATAGATTTTTCCGTCAGCACTGGTGCGTGCTCCGAAAAAGTAATAAGGATTATTGGCCTCGACATCACTCTTGCGCAGGGCCGTTCCATATCCTTTTACTGTTGCCTCTGCAAGTTCCGGTGGTAGCGATTGGTCATGATTGCGCGGTATCGGCGTGCCTATGCAGTATAGCAGGGTGTTATTGCTGTCGTAAACCGACACCCTTATACCTTTGAGTATCGAGTGCTCGTAATATTGCGCAAGAAACCGCATGAACGGCTCCATGTCGAGGTCGTTCTCGTAGGCGTTGATTATACGCGAGTTTATCAGGCGCAACTCATCGTTGAGACGTGTGGTGCGGTAATCTTTCTCGCGCTCATATTGAAATAGCGCGAGCACTATGATCACCGACCATAGCAGCGCGACGAGCGGGAAAAACAATCGCCACTGGTAACTAATTGGTCTCTTTAAACCCATATCCGAAGCCCACCTTGGTTATGATGTTGTTGCCGTAAGGGTCGATCTTTTTGCGCAGTCGGGTGATGTTGGTGTCTATCGTGCGATCCGAGACCACAACGTCGTCGGGCCACACCTCACGTATGATTTCCTCTCTGGAGTATATGCGGTTGCGGTGGGAGAGGAAGAAAAGCAGTATCTCAAACTCTGTCTTAGTAAGCGTTACCGGCTCGCCGTTGAGATAGCAGGTCTTTTCGTTGCGGTCGACGCGCAAGGTCTTGAACGTGATATCCGGCTCCTGTATGCTTTTCGACACATTGTAGGCATATTGCTGGGAGGCATGGCTGCGGCGGAGTACCGCACGCACGCGGGCGAGCACCTCATTGATTACGAATGGCTTTGTGATGTAATCGTCGCCACCGAGGTTAAGACCCATCACAGTGTCATCCTCCCCGTCGAGCGCCGAGCAAAAGATTATGGGCGTGTTTTCAGTCGCCGAGTTGACTTTCAGCCGCTTTGCAAAGTCAAATCCGCTTATCTTATCCATCATTATGTCAAGGATGAAGAGCGAATAGCTCGACAGGTCTAGTGTCAGTGCTTCTTCTCCGGAGAGTGCATAATCCACGTCATAGCCATCAAGCTCAAGGTTGTATTTCAAGATGTCGCAGATTGATTCCTCATCGTCTACGACCAAGATTTTTATCCTCATGAGTATTGTCTGTTTTATTGTTGATGCTAAGTTAAATATAAAAGGTGGATATCCGTGTTAATTACTGTTAAATATGCTTTGATTGTGAACTAACGTGTGTCACCCTTGTTCTAAAGGTATAATTACTATATTTGCACTGTGTTTTTCATGGTATTAGATTTAAGGTTAATTACAAAGGGTGAGTCGTGAGACCCGCCCTTTGTAATTTTTATAGGTTTTGTAAAAAAACAGACAGGGGCGGCGTTCATGCAAAACGTCGCCCCTGATGTTTTTAGGGTAATATTAATCAACGGATCATGATCTTCGATGTGCTTCCGTCGTTACGGCGCACTATGTAGATGCCCGGTGCGAGCTCTCCGATGTTGACCGGTTTGCCGTCGATTGTATAGATCTCGCTTATGCTGTTGTCATCCGGCGTGATGTCGCTTATGCCGGTTGTGTCGGTGACGCCCTGGCTTACCTTGAATGTCTTGCTTACACCCGGAGCGGATATCGTCACGCTGCCGTCGCGCGGGGTTTCCGTTGCGGTTGCAGTGAGATTGAGCTTGGCTGAGTTATATCTGCCGGTAACGGTGGCGGTGAGCCATTCGGGGGCTTCTATCTTATAGTCGGCTCCGTCGTTGAAGCTGTCAAGTGATATGATGCCTGAGAGCGATGTGCCAAGGTCGATTTCTACGAGGTCGGCTGTCAGCCAGGGGAAATATCCGTCAAAGTTGAAGCAGAATGCGCTCATAAGCTCGTCGCCGTCTTCATTTTTGAAATTGGCGGTAGGTACAAAGGTCACGTCCTTTTGTCCGTCGTATGCAACCTCTTCCTCGATAAAGCTGAGGCAAAGATCCATCGGCTTCCATGACTGGTAAGGTGCGAAATATGTCACCTTTTCGCTGTCAAATCCGGATAGCTTTACAATATATGCCATCTCGCTGTCGTCAATTACGACCGGAGTCTCGAACCGGAAAGGAAGTACAAGCATATTGTTTATCTCCGGGTCTCTGCCGATGATGTCGTTGCCGGTTATTGTCGCGGATGCAAACGGGCGATCGGCCGGGGTATAATCTTCGTTGATGACGAAAAATTCCATTTTTAGCTCCAGGTCGGCGTCAACATTGCCATATGCCATGGCGGTCACTCCGTTGATTACCAATGGTGAGGTCGAGGGATAAATGAAGTTGAGCACGCCTTTCACGATGGCATAATCGTCAGGTCCGGCTTCCTCTCCGATAGTATGTTTGGTCCACCATTCTTTGCTGTCGGAGTCGTAGCCGAACAAAGGCATAGAGGGCTTCCCAAAATCGATATATTCGGTCGGGAAGTCGAAGTCAAGGTTCGGGTTTGCCTGAAGCAGTCCGAAATTGGCGTTTCCGCCGGCAATGGCGTATGAGGCGTTGCCTCCGGTCTGCATGGCGTGGATGTCCCAGGCATAGGTTGCGGGTGCATACCCGGGTGCCGACATCGTGAGCTGAGGCGCGGCATGCCAGTTTTCTGACGGCACGAATGTTCCGTCTTTCGAATATTTCGGCTTGTATGTGACAGCAAATTCATTGGGGTCTTTTGTGTCTGTTGTCTCACAGTCGGCGTTCTGTGCGCTCCAGTCAAATGATTGTCCCTCGATGTAGTCGCTGTAATTCATAAATGTCACGGGGGCATTGACCGGGAATACCGCGATTGACTGCGGGGCAAGTCCGTACGATCCTCCGAGCTGTGTGCCGTAATAAAGAGTCGAGAATGGCGGGATGTATTTGGGTGTGGTCTCCGGTAGTCCTACCCTTACGGCATCTACAAAGACGGCATTGCCGTCAATGCCGACATACTGGAATGCAAACCTTACCGCCTTGCCTGCATAATTTGTGAGCGGGAATTGAAAATCTTTCATCTTGCCGCCGAGATTGTCGGTCATGAGTGTATTATAGTCCACCCCCATGTAATCTTCGGCAAAGCTGTGAAGAAGCGTGAAATCGCCTTCTCCTTCTTTAATGTATAATTTCAGATCCTGGCATATCTCTTGTTTGATCCATTTTCCGTTTTGCCAGTCATAATGCTTGCTGTCGGTGTAGAAGAAATAGAAAGGAAGGAAATAAGTCTTGAACGAGAGTATGTCGCCCTCTCTTACCGTCATTTCAGGGGTGATAAGCCATTCATCCTGCTCCTTGTCGCTCGAGGCGACGATTGCCTCAAAACGCTTCCCTTCCGATCCGGCGGGGAGCAGGTCGGTCGATGTGGATGTAGTGGGGCTGTTGTACCATTTGTTTACGTCGGCGAGCCCGGGAGCGCCTTTCGACAGACGTTCCCAACCGGTGGGAAGCCATGTCACATCCCCGTCGTTGGCTCCTTCAAATCCTTCAAAGAACAATACCGCATCATTTTCTCGGGCGTTTACGGGCGCCAATGATTTCCCTGCACTGTATTTCCCGGAGAACCCTTTGCTTATGGCTCCGTGTCCGTAGTCGTTTCGCACTGAAGTTGTGTTTGCGGTCGCCGATAGTGACAATATGGCGGCGGCAAGTGTCAGTGCTTGCTTAGATATTAAATATTTCATGTCATTAATGATGGTTGAATCGCAAAGATACAAGAAATTTGCTAAAACGGCAATAGCTTATTTGTTAAGGACTTTAAAGACCTTAACGACCCTAAGGTCGTTGGTTGAGCGAAAAAAGGCGGGTGAATCATAGTGATTCACCCGCCCGTTAGCTATTTAGGTCAGCTTATATTAGAGCTGGGGACCTGCTGCAACGAGTGCCTTGCCGGCTTCGTTGTTGGTATACTTCTTGAAGTTCTTGATGAAGCGGGCAGCGAGGTCTTTTGCCTTTACTTCCCACTCTTCTGCGTTAGCGTAAGTGTCGCGCGGGTCGAGGATCTTGGGATCTACTCCGGGAAGCTCGGTCGGGATCTCGAAGTCGAAGATCGGGAGTTTCTTGGTCGGAGCCTTGAGGATTGCGCCGTCAAGGATGTCGTCGATGATACCGCGGGTGTCACGGATAGAGATACGCTTGCCTGAACCGTTCCAGCCGGTGTTTACGAGATAAGCCTTTGCGCCGCTCTTTTCCATGCGCTTAACGAGCTCTTCAGCGTATTTTGTCGGGTGGAGTTCAAGGAATGCCTGACCGAAGCAAGCCGAGAATGTCGGGGTAGGCTCGGTGATGCCGCGCTCTGTACCTGCAAGCTTTGCGGTGAAGCCTGAAAGGAAGTAGTACTTGGTCTGCTCCGGAGTAAGGATAGATACGGGAGGAAGCACACCGAATGCGTCGGCCGAGAGGAAGATTACATTCTTTGCAGCCGGACCTGCCGATACGGGGCGTACGATGCTCTCGATATGGTTGATCGGGTAAGATACGCGGGTGTTCTCAGTCACGCTCTTGTCCTTGAAGTCGATTTTGCCTTCTGCGTCGACGGTGACGTTTTCGAGAAGTGCGTCGCGGGTGATGGCGTTGTAGATATCGGGCTCGCTCTCTTTGTCAAGGTTGATGACCTTTGCGTAGCAGCCGCCTTCGAAGTTGAACACGCCGTTGTCGTCCCAGCCGTGCTCGTCGTCACCGATGAGGAGACGCTTCGGGTCGGTTGAAAGGGTGGTCTTGCCTGTTCCTGAAAGACCGAAGAATACTGCTGTGTTCTCGCCGTTCTTGTCAGTGTTGGCGGAGCAGTGCATTGATGCGATGCCCTTCAACGGGAGGAAGTAGTTCATCATAGAGAACATACCTTTCTTCATCTCGCCGCCATACCAGGTGTTGATGATTACCTGCTCGTGGGAAGTGATGTTGAATACTACGGCTGTCTCTGAGTTCAAGCCGAGTTCCTTATAGTTTTCAACCTTTGCCTTTGATGCGTTGTAAACAACGAAGTCGGGCTTGAAGTCCTTGAGCTCCTCTTCTGAGGGAGCGATAAACATGTTGGTCACGAAGTGTGCCTGCCATGCTACTTCCATGATGAAACGCACAGCCATGCGGGTGTCCTTGTTGGCGCCGCAGAAACGGTCAACTACATAGAGCTTCTTGTTGGAGAGTTCCTTGATTGCGATTTCCTTTACGGCTTCCCAGGTCTTCTCGGTTACGGGCTTGTTGTCATTGGGATATTCTTCGGTTGTCCACCATACATTGTCCTTTGACTGGTCGTCGAGCACGATGAATTTGTCCTTGGGTGAGCGGCCGGTATACACGCCTGTCATCACGTTGACTGCGCCGAGTTCGGTCACTACGCCTTTTTCATAGCCTTCGAGGGTGGGGAGAGTCTCTTCTTTGAAGAGTTCTTCGTAGGAAGGATTGTAAATGATTTCCTTAGTACCGGTGATACCGTACTGTGTTAAATCGATTTTGCTCATTTTGTTAGACATTTAATTATTTAGTTCTTGAATTTTTATCGTTCACTTAAATCTTGGCGACAATCACCTATTGTATCACGTGCAAAGTTAGCTGAATTTTTCTAATCACGAATATAAAATACGGAATTATTTCCGTAATTACATTTTTTTAATAATATTTGCTCTCTGCCGGTATCGTTTTTTCGATCTTTCATGTATTCTGTTTTTTCGCTACAGTTAAAGGCTTCAATATGCCTTTATGTTCAATGCCATATGGTTAATTATTGATAAAATTATGTTATATTGTGGATTGTATAGTAATTTTACGATTTTAAAATCAGAGGTTTATTACAATGGAAAGATTTGTGTTAATGGCGGCATCGGCTGTGCTTGCCGCCACTTCTGCGGTGCAGGCGCAGAAAGTTGTTGACTCTCCTTATATAGAAAGCGCGTCGTCCTCATCTATTGATATAGAGCGCGTCACGCTGACCGACTCCGTGACGGTGCTTGACATGCACGGTTATTATCGACCCCACATGTGGATACGTATTGTCCCCGAGACTGTGCTTATGGCCGGTGGCAAGGCATATGCCGCAAGGGATGCCAAGGGAGCGGAATTGGGCAAGGAGCTTTGGATGCCGGAGTCGGGCGACTCAGTGTTCACGCTTTATTTTGAGCCGCTGCCTCTCGACACCCGTACATTTGACTTTATTGAGGGGAATGAGCCGGGTGCGTTCCGCATTTGGGGCGTCGACCTGTCCGGGGAAAAATCACACTCTCCCGCCGCAATAAAACCCGTCGCCTCCGATGTGGCATATCCCGAATTTATGTGGGAGACAGGTGAGAGCCGCCTTACCCTGCATTTTCCCGAGAAAAACAGAAACGGCAGGTCGGTTTCATTGATTCTGACCTCACCTGTGTTTGGTCAGGAAGAAATAAGGCCTGACTCGACTGCCGGTGATGTGATCAGCTTCCGGTTTCCTCAGTATGGCACATGTCGGGCCTCACTGGTGCTTGATTCAAGGGAGGTGCTTGTCAGCGGATTTCTCATCGCCCCGGGTGATGATGTGCAAGTGGATGTAAACACCCATAAAAGCGGCGACATGTTGATGGCGCGGCGCCGGGGAATGGCGTCGGACGAGGCTTTGGCGTCTTTCAGCGGGCGTTATGCCGACGTAAACAATCTTTCCGCCTATGATTACGGTATTTCGTCATTAAACTTGTCTCCCTTCATGAATCCTAACGGTGATGCCGGGGTCTACGGGGAGATGATTGACCTCTACAACAATGCGCGTCGGGGGGTCGAGTCTATGGATATACCTCAGGTTATAAAGGCGATGAGTATCATTGATATGTCGATGGGACTTGCCTATTCCATGGGGGTGCGCACTGCTATACGTGTCAACGAGCGTCTGGAAGAAAAACCGGTTCCCGCTGACTCGGCACAGTTTGTAATCGACACTTGCGGCCCTTCTGCCGACGATATAAAGAGGATGGCGGAAATGTTTGACCTCTCCGACGACCGCTTCCTCTTGTCCGATTTTCCGGGTTACGGGATGGCGCTGTTGTTTGGCTGGCGTGGACATTTTGCCGATCCTGAAAGGATAAAAGATATAAAGACGGTTTGCTCGGTGATTGATTTGGCAAAGAGCGGCACTATGACACAGGAAAATTTTGCCGCGCTTGACTCGCTGTCCAATCCGTTATTTGCCGCCGCGCTCCGCAAGATGAATGATGACAAAGTAGCTCAAATTGCTTCTTATAAGGAGAAGGTGAAGATTGAGACTGTGCCCGACGTTGCCGATGGCGAGCTGTTTGACGCGATAGTCGCCCCTCACAAGGGGAAAGTGGTGATTGTGGATTTCTGGAACACCTGGTGTGGCCCGTGCCGGGCTTCAATCACCTCCAACGAGCCGCTTAAGGATGACGTTTTTGCTGATGACGATATTGTGTGGATATACCTTGCCGATACCTCGTCGTCGCTTCCCGCATATCTGACGTTTATAAACGGCGTCAGGGGGCTCCACTATCGCATGAGCGAGGAGCAGATGCAATCCTTCTACAAGCAATTTAATCTTGACGGCATTCCCTCCTATGTGCTTGTAAGGCGCGACGGCACATACTCCCTGCGCAATGACTTCCGCGACCACGCATTGATGAAGAAATCCATCCTTGAGGCTCTTGCGGAGTAGCGGTGCGGTTTCTTAGTGACGCATAAAAGTGTTATCTTTGCATGGTTTAAAAGATTTAAGTTTATGCGAATAGATATCCTGACTGTGTTGCCCGAAATGCTCGAGTCGCCGCTCGGATGCTCGATACTGAAGCGCGCCCAAGACAAGGGGCTTGCCGAGATCGTGGTACATAACCTGCGCGATTACACCACCAACCGCCACCGTAAGGTCGATGACTACCCGTTTGGCGGCGAGGCGGGCATGGTGATGCAGATAGAGCCTGTCGACCGAGCCATATCCCATCTCCGCAGTCAGCGCGACTACGACGAGGTGATATTCACCTCCCCCGACGGCGAACAGCTCACCCAGCAGATGGCTAACCGCATGTCGATGCTTGAAAACATCATTATACTCTGCGGCCACTACAAGGGTGTCGACTACCGTATACGCGAGCACCTTGTCACGAGGGAGATAACCATAGGCGACTATGTGCTCACCGGCGGCGAGCTTCCCGCGCTTGTGATCACCGACGCTATCGTAAGACTTATCCCCGGGGCTATCGGCGACGAGCAGAGCGCGCTCAGCGACTCCTTCCAGGACAATCTCCTTGCTCCCCCTATCTACACGCGCCCGGCTGAATACAATGGCTGGAAAGTGCCCGACATCCTCCTGTCGGGGCATCAGGCGCGTATCGACGAGTGGCGCCATGAGCAGGCATTGGAGCGCACGCGCCGTCTTCGCCCGGGACTTCTTGACGGGATAAACTGATATGCGGCGTATCTCTGTCATATTATCGGTCATTATCGCCATTTTTTCCTTTCGGCCTGCATCGTTGGCGGCACAGGGCGCAAAAGAGATGATCGACGCGGCGAGGCGTTCTGAAAGCCCCGTGTTGTGGCGTGCGGCGGTTGACGCGGCGCGCGAGTCGGGCGACACCTCTTTGACCGCGCTTGCCCTTGTAAGCTACGCGCAGGCTTTGCAGAACATGGAGCCTGCCGATACTATAGTGCCGCAGCTTACGGCGATCGTAGCCGAGTTGACAGCTCTTGAATGCCACGACTATGCGTTTGCCGCCGATAATGTGCTGATTGACCGACTCTTTTCCGATCGCCGTTATGACGCCGCCGACAAGGAGGCCGAGGCGATGTATGACCGTGCCGTGGCTATGGGGCATTCGCTCGGCATGGCTATGGCTTTGCGTGTGCAGGGCCAGATGGCTTATAAGATGCAGCTATATGAAAAGGCTCTTGATATTTTTACAGGGGCGCGCTCCGTCACTCCCGGTTACCGCGAGAGCCTTAATGCGTTCTCCACGGGGGTGAGCATCGACGAATGGATCTGGATGACATCACGTATGCTTGGCGACAATGAGTGCCTTGCCGCAGCCGCCGGTAGCTACAATGAGGCGGTGGATTACCGCCTGTCGACCGGATGGGATGACCCGACAGGACATTTCCGCGTGACTGCTGCCGGGATGCAGGCTCTTGCCGAATGTCGCACGGGCTGTCCCGACAGGGCGTTTTCACGTCTTGACTCTGCACGTATATTGATAAATCCCTCGCTCCCCTCGCGTGCCTATGAGCAATATTATCTTGCCCGCGCCCTGGTTGCCGCGTCGGTCCGTGACTATGACATGGCTCTCGCCTGTGCCGACACTCTGATGGCTACCCACCGTGACTATTATCCGTTTTATCTCAACGACATGCTGCTGAAGGCTCAGCTGCTTGATGAGTCGGGGCGTCATCGGGAAAGCGTCGCGATGTATCGCGATTATATTCAGGCAAGCGACTCTGTCACGCGCCTGGATGTAGGGCGGCGTCTCGACGAGCTGCGCATGATCCACGGGGTGGAGACGGCGCGCCTTGAGAGCGAGCGGAAGGGACTGCATCTCGTGATTGTAGGGGTTGTGGCGTTGCTGATTGCCGCGGTGCTTGCCGTCACGCTTGTCTACATGCGTGTGTTGAGGCGCAAAAACCGGCTTATGGTGACGCGTCTTGAGGAGTATGACCGCATGCGGCTCCCGGCAGTCTCCGGCACTGATGGCCCGGCGGCAGGCGACGGCTCTGTGATTGCTCGTCTTGACCGATACATGCTCGACCGTCGCCCGTATTGTAATCCGGCATTGTCACGCCGCGAACTCGCCGACGCCGTGGGCGTCAAGGAGCAGCAGCTTACCGCCATCCTCCGAGAGGAGCGCGGAATGACCGTGATGGAGTATATCGCGGTGAAGCGTCTTGACGAGGCGCGCCACATGCTTGTCGCAGAGCCTGATATGTCGCTCACCGATATAGCGGCAGCTCTCGGCTTCGGGACTATACGCACGTTCCAGCGTGCGTTTCACAAGCGCTACGGCATGCCCCCGTCGGAATACCGCCGTCGCTCAAGGGAAAGAGCGGCGCAAGGGTAGGGTGTGTCAGGGGTGATAGCTGACACGCTGGAACGGACAGTCGCGCAGCCATGGCGAGCCGTCGGAGATCGTCCATATATTGTTGAAATCGAGGGCGGGATATGACGATTTGTCACCGACCTTGTTGGAATCCACTTTCTTGGCGTCAGGCCAGCCCTTGCCCTTTCCATCCTGATAATAGTTGTTGTCGTGATACAGGATTGCCGCGCTCTTGTGAGTGCCGATTATGCCGTTGCCTTTTGCTATGTCCCCGAGATTTACCGTTTTCTCCACATAGGCGTAATGGTCGGCTTTGCCGAGTATGCCCCCGTTGTCGTCATGTTGCTTGCTGGAGATATGACCGCGGTTGAGGCTGTCGTGAAGCCATGAGTCATGGTCGTGCTTGTCGGAATTTCCTTCCTCCTGATAGCCGAGTATGCCGCCGAGATTATTGTTGGAGTAGCTCGACGATACTTCACCGTCGTTGAAGCAGTATCCTACTTCTAAGTTTTCCGATACCATCACCCCGTTGGGATCCTCGCCGAGAGCCCCGGCTACGCCTCCTATGCCGTGGCAGTCGCCCGATGCGCTGACATGCCCGTGGTTGGCACAGTTAAGCACCTTGATGCGCTTGTCGGTACACCTCCCCACTATACCGCCCACGCCGCCCGAAGTGCCTGTCACACTCCCGTAATTGCCGCAGGAGGTTACCTTGCAGTAATGTCCGCCTCCGGTCATGCGGGCGATCACGCCGCCAACGTCTTCCGCGCCGGTGATACTGCCTGTATTCACGCAATAATGAACACGAGGGGGGCTTACATTATATTCGACATGACCCGCAATGCCGCCGGTCCGGTCTTTTCCTCTGATGTCTGAATAGTTTATGCAGTCAACCATATATCCGCCTCCGGTGATGGCCCCGGCTATGCCTCCGACGGTGCTTCCCTGGGAAATAGTGCCGGAAAAGGTGCAGTCCTCTATGTGCATGTCCATGTTGCCGTTTTGGTCGACATCGCCCGCGATGCCTCCTGTGTATTTCTCGCCATTGACGGTCGCTGCGCAGTGTATTGCCTTCAGGTTGCTTTCATAGATCCTGCCTGCGATGCCGCCTATATCCTCCTTGCCGTTGACTGTCCCGGAGAAATGCGGCGTGAAACGCGATTTTTTCGGTACCTCGAGGTAGCCGGGATCGGCATAATTAAACCGCTGTGATGAAGTGATTGTGGATTTGCTCAGGTAGCCGAACATTCCACCGATATAATAATCGCCGCTGATGCGCACATTTTTGCCTAATTTAATATTATCGACCGACAAGGTAACGCCCTGGGCATAGCCTGCAAATCCGCCTGTCGTAGAGTGACAGTTGATGTTGGCTTCAATGATGACGGTGCCGCGCGGCTCCACGATTCCGAAGAGTGTGCCCGCTACGCCTCCCGCATTGAATTGTGCCGATACACCGGTAGCCCCGCTGTTGATCTCGGAAAAATCGTTGTCACCTTCAAAGGATAGCAATCCGTTGTCGGCAAGATCGGCTATGCCGAAAAAGCCTCCCGCGCCATCATATCCGGTAACGATCGAATTGAATCCGCACCCGTCAATAGTGAGTGTGGTGTTGCGGGCGATACATTGGCCGATAAACCCTCCCGCGTTTTCATTGTTGTTGCCGACGGGCGCCTGCACGCGGCTTGCCGTGATTGATGATTCCGAGCTCAGCTCGGCGAGGCCTATAAGCCCTCCCGTATTACGGCGGCCGCTGACGGTCTTTATGTCGCTGTCCTCACCCGAGACGGAATGGGTGAGGCGTGCATTGTTTATTTTGACGCTTCCATTGGCATAGCCGATGAGCCCTCCGGCATTTTCTTCTCCCTCGATAAGGAAATATTTTGCCTGGGTCGTCACGCCCGATATGGCACACGACGCGTTGCGGCTCCTGCCGACGGCTCCTCCGACAGCCTCTTTGCCTCTTATCGTCAAGCTGAAATCATAGCGGTTGACGGTGAGGTCACCTTCGGCATATCCTATGAGACCGCCTATGTTTTTGCCACAGTCTGAAATCGTGCCCGTTACTTTCACATTGTTTATATTCACATTTCCGGAGCTGCGGCCCGCGATTGCCCCGCAGTCGGAATTCACCTTCTGGATGTTTATTCCGTCGAGGGTGAGATTGCTTACCGACGCACCGTCGAGAAGCTCGTCAAAGAGTCCTACCGACACATCTTTCGCGGCATCGTTATTGCCGATGTAGTTGAGGCGTTCGATTGAAAAACCTCCGCCGTCGTATGACCCTGCAAATGACTCGCTTTCATAGCCGCGTCCCTGCGTCGACTCGCCGCTGAAAGGGGCATTGATCGAAGTGGTCTGCCGGAAATGCTTCCCTTTGCCGCGGGCGGTTGAGTCGCGGCTTATGTCGTAGAGAAACTGGTTGAATTCATCTTGATTGCGTATCAGGTAGGGGTCATCGGCGGTGCCGGAGCCTTTGGATAGCGTATATGACATGCTTTGTCCGAGTATAGCGTGCAGCATCTCGTCGCGAAATTCCACCGTGAAGTCTGTGCCTATGCGCCTGCCGTCGGCTCCTTCTGCGGAAATGGTGTATTCGCCGTTGGTGATATTTGCGGTGCGCGGTATCTCGACGGCAAATTCCACATTGTCGTCAATAAACCTTACCGCCGCCTCATAGGTGAGGCTGACGGAGGATTCGCCCGCGCGGCTGAAGGTGATTATGGCGCGGTCGCAGTCGTCTGACAGTTCGACATACCGTTTTGCTACACGGAAGCGGCTGATTTTGTGAGAATCGTTGATCTCGAGGGTTGAGCCGAGTTCGTTGCTGTAGAATTCGGCTGTGTCGTCGTCACAGCCGGTCAGCGATATGACGGTGAGAATGGCTGCACAAGCCGGTAGGATATATTTTTTCAGTGTCATAGATATCAATTTTTTTAATTAGTTATCTCATTTCTGACCGCGCGGGGACAGGATAGGAGTTCTTGTATTCATTCGGTATGCTCCAGCGGGCATTGTTGCCGTTGTTTATGCTCCAGCCGGAGAAGCGCGTCTTGTCGCCTATTTCGCTGCGGCGCTTGACCGACGTATTGAGGTGGTCCCAAAGCGGGGCCAGCTCTGAAAGGATATAGTTGTTTTGCACGTAGCTGTCGGAGTAGAAGTATACATGGTTCAGGTCTATGTGGTCATGGTCTTTCAGCAGGGCATGGTCCCACGAGGCTACGAGGTCCTTCCAGCCATTCATCGGAGCTATCGTCAGCGAGGTGTGCAGCTCTACGTTGCTGCCTGCTCTTCCGATGAAGTGACCTCCTCGCGGGAGATTGACGTAGCCCGGGCCCTGTCCGATATTTAGGTTGTCGCGGAATATGCAGTTGTCCTGCAATATGCCCACGACTCCGCCTACCTTTTCATCGGAGTCCTCGGTCGCGGTGATCTGTCCTGCATTAAGGCATCCCGACACGATCACGGCATTACGCTGGTAGTCTTGCACGCTCTTGGTGACGGCGTTCAGTCCGCCTACCATGGCCGAGACGCTGCTTGCTATAATCAGTGGCACTGCCGCGCCGCCGGTCACCATCGTCTCGGCCGTGGCGGTTATTATGCCTACTACAATCGACACCCCGGCAACGATGGTGTGTATCCGCTCTTGCGACTCATGCAGCTCCTCAAGCTCTTCGTAACGCTTGTCGCGCTCGGTGTTGATGCGCTTGTTGAACGATTCAACGTTGTTTTCGCCCGACTCAAGCCAGTTGATATTGTCGCGGATATTGTCGGCATAGCGTTTTGCCGCCGGTTCCTTGGCAAATCCGTTGGAGTTGAAGCTGTCATATCCGGAGCGGATGGCGTGCAGTTCATCCTTGACCTCGTTGCCGGTATTGGTGATTATGTCGTGAATCTCAGTCTCGACAGCCTCCATTTCCTCCGGATGAAGCATTTCGTTGACGCCGAGCCACAGAAGGGCGTTGTCGGTGTCGAGCAGTATCGTCTCCGCAAGCAGGTGTCCTACTTCAAGGACAGCCCCGATGCCGTGTGACGCCTCTGCAACGATGGCGATTACCGGTCCGGCGACACACATCACCATCTCCAGGCTTCCTACCACACACTCGGCTATATTCATCGCCGACCACCGGCGCGGGTCGCCGATCTCGCCCACTACGCCGCCCACAGCGCCGTTGCCGGTGCTTGTCACGGTGGCGAGGTTGCCGCAATGGTTGATTATCGTGTTGTTTCCGGCGAGAGCCACTACTCCCGCGCAGTTAGTGCCTGAGCTGTTGATGTTTCCGTAATTCTGGTTGAAGGCAAGCGACCCGAGCACGGTCTTGCCGACGCTGCCGGCCACATAGCTGTGTCCGGTTATTTCTCCCGAGTTTGCCGAATTGTGGGTCACAGCGATCGACGTGCACCCGACTATTCCGGCGATATAGTCATTGCCGGTGATGTTTCCTTTGTTGTACACGCCGAAGCATCCGAACTGTGCCTCGCCGCATACGCCGCCCACGGCGTTGTTGCCCGTGACGGTGCCGTTGTTGCCGCAGTAGCGGAGCATTGTGTTGTTATAGACATATGCCTCGGTGTCGCTTCCGCGCACACGGGTACTTCCGATAATGCCCCCGGTGCCGTCATATCCCTTGATGTCACCGTAGTTTTTGCTCGCCGTGATAAACGACACACCGGTGCCGCCCACGATGCCCCCGGTGCCTATGCCGGCATTGTTTTTGTCGGCAGGGGTGTATGATATCGCGCCGCTCACGTCGCCCGTGTTGACACATCCGGTCACATACAGCGTGTCGGCGACGCCGATAATGCCGCCCGCACCTGAAAAGTCGGTGGTGATCTTTCCGCTGTTGCTGCAATTGTTGACCGACATCAGGGAGAATGTGCCCGACGCGCCTACTATGCCTCCCGCATTGTAGGTGGCGCTGACAGGGGTGGACTCATTACTGCATCCTATTATTGAGAGGCCCGCCTGCATGTCGAGTCCGCCTACGATTCCGCCTATTGCCATGCTCTGCTCAGAGCCTGTGATCTCGCCGCCCGACACGCTGCAGTGAGCTATCGTGGTGGTCTTGCGGAGTGTGCCGCTGCTGATTACCGCGCCCGCTATCGCGCCTGCGGCGAAATTGGCGTTTATGCGCGCCTCAGGCATTGATATGCTGTCGATCGTCGCGCCTTCAAGGTAGCCGAAAAGTCCTACGGCGGCAGAGCGCGGGCGTAGTGACCAGAAGCCGGGGAGCGCGTCGCCGGTGTAATGCCCGCGGAATGGCACGTTGGAATTGTTGCCTATAGGATCCCAGCCATATTCCTTGTGGGATGAGTAGCATGCGTAGTCCATGTCTATTTCCCCGCACTGGCGGAAATGTGTGTCAGGGGTGATCAGTCCGTTGGTACGACGGTCATTCACGATCTTTTTGAGCTGGCGCAGGTGGGTGTATGACGTGATGATGTAGGGGCGTTCCTCGCTGCCGTCGCCACACATCTGCATGAGCGAGTCGAAGGAGTCGATGGTGCGTACACCCTCGGCTGTGACCTCGATCCTCATGCCGAGACCGAACTGCTCGTTGGGGTAGGCGGGGTTGCCGTCGGGTGAGCCATACTCGAAATAGAGCAGTCTGTATACTCCCTCTTTCAGTCCGCCGGGGAGATAGAAATGTGAGTTGTCCCCCTCACGGGCATGTGTGCCCTCGCGCGTGATGACTGTGCCGTCGGGTGCAAGCAGGCGGCATTTGAACTCCTCTCGGTCAAATCCGGTTGTCTCCTTTCCGAGGATGAAAGAGTGATGGTCGCCGATAAAAATGTCGGTATCCTCTTCTCCCGATCCGGGGATTTCCGTGGGGGAATCGTCGGAGCATGACAACAACGCCACGGGAAGCAGCGCGATGCACATGTAACGTAAAAATATATTCATAGCTGATGACTGGTTATTATCATGATATGCAACGGTGCAAATTTACTCAGTAATCGGCTACGCAACACCCTGCGACACGCGACAATCACCCCGCCCGACGCGACAATCACCCCATTGTAGACTCTAAAATTGTTAATGACCTTAAAGTCTCTAACGACCCTAAGGTCGTTACTAAAAATCAAAGAGGGCGGCTCATCAGCGAGTCGCCCTCTGTTCATAACCCAAAAATCTTTTTTACAAAGAAATTATACTCAGTCAAGGGTTATTTTTATCTCTTTGCCGGTGTAGTCCACCACCTTGCCTGCGGCTTTCTTGTCAAATGCCACCGGATGTGACGGGTCAACCTTGACTACGTTGAACTTGCGGTCCTTCAGCATGCCGGGATACTCGCCGTCGCGCGCTCCGATGGTCAGAGTCGAGGTCGCGTTGTCGTAGGTGAGCGGGATGGTGGATTTAATGCCTTTTTCGTAGTTATAGTTGATGCCTTCGTCATCATAGAGGGTGAAGCTGCCGTCGGCGCCTGCTGCCACGAAGAGGGTCACGGGCTCTGTCGATACGTCGGCGGTTGACTGTATGTCGCCTCCCATCGGAAGGATAGAGCCGGCGCGCACGAAGAGCGGCATGCGCTCGTAGGGTGCGGCGATGTCAAGTGTCTGTCCGCCTGCGATAAACTTGCTGGTGTAGAAGTCATACCATCCTGCCGAGGCGGGGAAGTAGACCTCGCGGCTGCGCGCTCCGTAGCTGTAGACGGGTGCCACGAGCAGGTCGGGACCAAACATGTATTCATCCTTGATGTCGCGCACATTCTTGTCGGCGGGGAAGTCCATTACGAGCGGGCGCATGATCGTATAGTCATTATAATATGTCATGCCTGCAAGCGAGTAGATGTAGGGCATAAGGTTGTAGCGGAGCTTTGTGTAATATACGATCGACTTGTAGGCGGGATGGCTTTCGGGAGCGATGTTGAACACTTCGCGGAAAGGCCACTGGCCGTGGGCGCGGAAGAGCGGGGCGAATGCACCGAACTGATACCAGCGGGTGTTAAGCTCGCGCCATTCCTTGAGGTCGGCGTTCTCCTTGCCGGTCTTGTTGAACTCCTGCTGAGCCTTCACGTAGCGGTCTTCCACGCAGAAGCCGCCGATATCCATGGTCCAGTAGGGCACACCGCTCAGGGCGAAGTTGAGTCCTGCCGAGATCTGTGCGGCCATGTCTTCCCAGCGGGTGGCTATGTCACCGCTCCATGTAGCCGTGGAATAACGCTGCTCGCCGGCAAATCCGCTGCGGGTAAGAAGGAACACTCGTTTGTCGGGGTCGACGCCGCGCTGTCCGTTATATATCGCCTCGGCGTTCATCAAGGCGTAGGCGTTGAAATATTCGGTTGAGGGACCGAGGGCGGTCGGGGTGATGAGATCCTTGCGATACTGGATGTCGGTGCAGTCGCGGATGTTGGGCTCGGAGGCATCCATCCACCACGCGTCGATACCGAGCGGGTAGTAATGCTCATACATCTGCTTCCAGAATAGCTTGCGCGCCTCGGGGTCGTAAGCGTCGTAGAACGAGCTGAGATAGCCGGGACCCACCCAGTCGCGGATGCTGTCCTGTACGGGGAGCTTGTACATCCACCCTTTTTCGTCAAATTCCTTGTAATGGTCGGTAGTGACGTAGAATTTCGGCCATACCGAGATCATCACCCTTCCGTTCATGTCGTGGATGGAGTCAACCATTCCCTTGGGATCGGGGAAACGGGCGGGGTCAAACTCGTGGCTTCCCCATGAATCTTCTTTCCAGTGGAGCCAGTCGATGACGATGTTGTCGATAGGTATGTTGCGCTTGCGGAACTCGGTGAAAGTCGAGAGCACCTCTTCCTCGGTGTTGTATTTCTCGCGGCTCTGCCAGTAGCCCATTGCCCATTTCGGCATGATGGGGGCTTTGCCGGTTAGGGTACGGTAGCCGCTGATCACGTCATCCATCGAGTCGCCGTAGACGAAGTAGTAGTCTATCTGCTCCTGCATCTCGCCCCACCAGCTCATCTTCAGCTGTTCCTCGGGGTCGGTCGGGCTGTACACGCGGAGTCCGCAGTAGGCCACAGAACCGTCGGGCTCCCACTCGATTTTGATGGGTACGCGCTTGCCTGCCTCAAGATTGGCGGAAAACTTGAAGCTGTTAGGATTCCATGCCGTGCGCCAGCGCTCCGGTACGATCAGCTCATTATCGAGATATACCTTCTGATAGCCTGAGTAATAGAGGATGAAGCGGTACAGGTCGGTCTTGTCAGCTTCGATCCAGCCTTCATAGGTGACGTGTGAGCCGGCGAAATTGAAATCCTTCGGCAGGTTGACCACGTGGGCGAGATCGCCGCGTATCAGGTGTTCGAAGTAGATCGAGTCCTCGCGCTGCACGAGCGGCTCGCCCTGGGCGGGCACATAGGTGCCGGTGAGCGCGCCCTCCTGTCCATTCTCGTCATAGAGCTTGAACACGCCGCCAAGCTGCTTGTAGTTTTCGGGATTGCCCCAGCGGCAGAGTGAATAGCTGTCCCAGAGGATACCGTAGTTGTCGGTCGACACTATAAACGGCACCGACACCTTGGTGTTGTACTGGAACAGTTCCTCGTTCTTTCCTTTATAGTTCCATTCGTCGGCCTGGTGCTGTCCGAGTCCGTAGATGCCTTCCTCGTCGTTGACCGACTGGAACAGCTGTCTTACCGTGTAGGCTTTCTTCCCCTCGACTTCAATGGGGGTGAAGCGGCGGCCACCCTCTTCTTCGGCGAGGATAAGCTTGCCTTCGCTGTCGTAAAACTTCACGTCGCCCGTGGCAAGCAGCACGTCGGCTATTAGCTGCGAGGTGATCACTTGCACTGATGAGTCGGTCTCCACCACCTCAAACTTGGGTGTAGCCTCTTGCGGCACCACGACAAGGCTCGGATTGTCGGCAAATTTTTTGTCGGGTGTTGCCGATACGCGTATCAGCTTGTCGCCCAACACCTGAAGCCTTACCAACCGGGCGCCTTCGCTGTCGGCGTTACCGACATTTACCGTGACTCCGGTATCAGACTTCTCATACGGTCGTGTGGCGCATGAAGCCAGCAGGAGCGCAGAGGCGAGTGTTAAGGTTAGTTGTCTTGTAATCATATTGGTTAATTAGTGATTTAGGTATTGCTGTTACAAAGTTACTTCAGCGGCGTGACACACGAGTGGCTGTTATGTTGAATGTTGGCGTAAGAAATGATTTAACATTGTTAAGATTGTTTTTCCTATGGGTATAAAATGTTATATCCCCTCCCGTTTCTGGTATTCCGACGGTGAGATGCCGAATTCCTCCTGGAAATACTTGCTGAAATACTTGGGGTTGTTGAACCCTAACTGATAGGCGATTTCCGACACGTTGAGCTGGCTTTCGCGCAGGTATTGGGTGGCGCGTTTCAGTCGCAGGATGCGGATAAACTCTATCGGGGTCTTGCCGGTGATATGGAGTATCTTCTTGTACAGATGTACGCGGCTCATGCCTAAAGCCTTGCTTAACTCTTCGACGGAAAGGTCGCTGCGGGAGATGTTTTCCTCCACATATTTCACGGCGCGCTCGATGAGTTTTTCGTCAAGTGACGTGATTTTTACTTTTTCCGGATCGGGCATCAGCGGGGTGCGCGTGGCGCCTCGGCGGCTTAGCTCGACAAGGCGTTTCATGCGGAGACGCAGCACCTCGTTGTTGAACGGCTTGGTGACATAATCGTCGGCGCCTACGGTCAGTCCCTCGACCACCGAGCGTACATCCTGCTTTGCGGTGACTACGATGACGGGGATGTTGACTGTAGTTGCCCCTGTCTTGAGGCGGCGGCACAGTTCTATGCCGTCCATATGGGGCATCATGAGGTCAGTGACTATGATATCCACTTTCCGCTCCGAAAGCACTTTTAGCGCTTCCGTGCCGTCGCCGGCGGTGAGTATGTCAAATTCGTTGCTCAGTTCGTCGCGCATGAAGTCAAGCAGGTCATGATTGTCGTCGACAAGGAGTGCGGTGGGGCGTTGCGCTTCGGATTTTGTTTCGGTTGACGGGGTGGTTGTCTCGTTGCCGGTCTCTTCGGCGGGATGTCCTGCCGCGCCCTGTTTTACGGGTATGTCGACCGTGAATGTCGCGCCGCCGCCGGGTGTGTCCTGTACCCATACGTCTCCTTCGTGAAGCCTGACATACTCTTTCACGAGGCTCAGTCCTATGCCGGAGCCGCTTTCCCCGCCTTTGTTGTTGCCTGCCTGGTAGAAGCGTTCGAACACATGGGTCTTTTCATTGTCGGGCACTCCGCAACCGGTGTCGGCGACCTTTATACGGAGCATCTGCCCTACGAGCTGCACGTCGGTTCTGATACTGCCTCCGTCGGGGGTGAATTTCATTGCGTTGGATAGCAGGTTGGCTATTATCTTGCCGAGCTTGTCGGCGTCAAAGAGCATGTCGAGGCTGTCTACATTGGTCTGAAACGACATGTCGATATCTTTCTTTTCCGCCATGTCGGTAAATGAGTTGAAGGCATTACGCAGGAAACCTATGATGTCGCCGGTAGAGCCGTTGAACGTGAGTCCCGCCACTTCGTTTTTACGGAAGTCAAGGAGCTGGTTGACAAGGTAGAGCAGGCGGGAGGCGTTGGTGTGGATGATGCCGAGGCGCTTGGCGGTGCGCTCGTCGTTGGTGTCGCGCATCATTGATTCCAGCGGGGAGAGGATGAGGGTGAGGGGAGTGCGGAGCTCGTGGCTTACATTGGTGTAGAATTTGAATTTCATCTGGTTGATTTCCTCCTGCTTGCGTGCCGACTCTTCCTGCTGTCGCTTTATGTAGCGGCGGTGTTCGTGGCGTCTCAGCCCCATGAACAGCAGTGCCACGAGGGCTATCGCGAGGATGGTGTAGATGGTTTTCGCCCATACGGTGGCCCATATCGGGGGCGTTATGGTGATGTTGAGGGATCGTTCGGAGTCGCCTTCAACGCCGTCGCTGTTCACGGCTTTGATCAAAAGCCTGTAGTCGCCGGGGCTGAGATTGGTGTAGGTGACATGGTGCATGCCGGCGGGACATTCGAGCCACTCGTCACGAAACCCTTCGAGCTTGTAATAATAGGTGGTGTGCTCCGGGTGGATCTGATTGTCGGTGGCGAAATATATGGTGAAGCTGTTCTGGCGGTAGGTGAGAGTGACTTTGTCGGTGTGGTTGAGCGTCTTGTCGAGGATGACGCGACCGTCATATTCCTTACCCGGCTTCACAGGCTCGCCTCCCTGGAGTATGAGGTCGGTGAATATCACTTTGGGGCGGGAAAGATTGTAGCGGATGCTTCCCGGCGATACCCTGTTTAGCCCGTATAGTCCGCCGATGACGATATCACCGTTGTCAAGCATCGCCATTGACCGCTGGTTGAAGGTGCTGTTCTGCAAGCCGTCTTTGCCTGAGTACACATGTGGGGTGAAGCTGTAGCCGGAGTTGTTGAGGTCGGGGGCTACGGTGACATTTATTATGCTGCCGTCGACACCTACCCAGAGGTTGCGCGCGGCGTCTTCCGCCATGCCGAGTATGTAGGGGCGCGGGATGTCGGGCAAAAGCGGCACCTCGTAGATGCGGTCATGTTTGAGGTCATATACGCAGAGCCCGTCGCGTGAGCCTATCCAAAGCAGTCCGCGGCTGTCGGTGAAAAGTTGTCCTATGGCTCTGTCCTCAAGCTGCTTGCCATTGTCACGGGTTCCTTTTACGGCGAGTATCTTGTTGGTGACGGGATCGAGCGTGGCAAGCCCGTCGGGAGTCCCGATATATAGCTTGCCGTCGCTTCCGCGGGTCAGTGTCATAACATAGTCGCTCGGAAGACCGGAATTGGCGGCGGTGTAGGTGGTAAACGTGTTTGAAGCGGGATTCATCAATACAAGGCCGCCGCCGAGGGTGGCTATCCATAGCGTCCCGTCGTTATTTTCCTCTATTGCCCACACGTTGTTGTTGGGAAGACCGTTGCCTGTATTATAATGTGTAAACCTGCCGTTTACGTAATGGCTCATGCCGTTGTTGAACGTGCCTGTCCACAGTGACCCGTCGCGTGACTTGGTGATGGTGGTTATGGCGTGGGGGCGTGAACCCTCAGCCGGGTCGGTGACAGGGGTTTGCTTCCCGGTCTTGCGATCCCATAGCATTAGCCCGCTGTTGTCGGTGCCTATCCAGTATTGTCCCGGTTGCGACGCCTCCACGATGCAGTTGACGTCGGGCATTGCCTCAAGGTCAAACTTGAATTCGCTGTCGTTGTATATCGACACTCCTTTTTTCTGGGTGCCGACCCACATTGTGCCGTCATCGTCGGCAAAGAGTGTGGTGACGGAATTGTTGCCGAGCGAATATATGTCGTTGGGATTGTTGACAAGCTTCATGACGCCTCCGTTTTTATCAATGACGGCGACACCTTCGTTATCGAGTCCGAGCCATATCCTGCCGATGTTGTCCTGTGCGATGGCGCGTAGCGACCCCGGCTGAACGCCTTGCGGCAGCGGAGGATGGATCCATCCTCCGGAGTGCGAGTCAAAGACCCACACTCCGGAATTTCCGTAAACCCATAGAAGCCCTTCGCGGTCGGCGAAGAGCCAGAACTGCGTGGTGCCGTTGAGTTGCGGCACTATGGTGTCGTCACGGCGCATAACGCTGCCGACGGAGTCGACAAGCGTTATGCGCCCCGTATCCTCGATTATCGCTGTCGCTGAATTGTCGTAGAGGGTACATATGGCGGTCACGTCATTGTCTGAGGAAGGCACTCCGTCGATTTTTATAGTCCGGCCGCCGATGTGGCGGTACAGGCCGTCGTTTCTTACGAAAAACCACTCCCCGAGACGGTCGGAGGTTATCGTCTCCGGACTTCCGGTTATGCCGTATCGGGCAAGGATATGCCCGGGATTGTTGTCAAACGTGTCGGTCTCAGGATTGTAGGCTACATATTTCCCCGATGCCTTGACCCATATCGTGCCGTCGGTTGCCTGCACTACGTCGTCGACATAATTGTCGGTGATAGAAGTGGAGTCGGAAGGCTCGTTTCGGTAGATTTTGATTCCGTAGCCGTCATAGCGGTTCAGTCCCGAAACACCGGCTATCCACACAAATCCGTCGCGGTCTTTCAGAATGGCATTGATTTTATTGTCCGACAGTCCGTCGGTCGCCTCGATCTGCTTGAAGCGCAGGCTCGCGCCGTGGGCGTCGGATATTATTAAAAGCAGTATAAATGTTAATAACTCACGAATTTTCATAAAATATTTAAAGCTGTGCTATGTCAGATATAATTTTACCCAAAATTAGCGCTATTTCTGCAATTTTTATGCCGCGAAAAACATGCTGTATAACACATTTTAATGTTAAGTAAACATTTTATACATTTTCATGCAACATTTAACCCACTTCCGGAGTGTAATTGTACCCATCCACAACACATTTGATAAAGTAAGTTAAACGGATTTAGCCTACTTTTACATTGAAAAATTTAGTGCCTTTTTAAGGTCTGAATAAGTCAAACCTAAAACAAACTTTAATTCTAACACTTTAAATCATTTTTCAATGGGAAAAAAACTAATGGAACATTGCCGGGAGTCACGATTCTTCCGAGCTGCATTGGTGACATTGTGCCTGTTGACAAGTGTCGGCTTCATCAGTGCCGAGACTTTGACAGTGACGGGAACAGTGACTTCTGCATCCGACGGTGAACCTCTCATCGGCGTGACTGTGCAGGTTAAGGGTACCGCCAACGGTACCAGCACCGACATTGACGGCAATTACTCTATCAAGGCTGACACCGGTCAGACTCTTGTGTTTTCTTACGTCGGGATGTCGCAGCGTGAGATCGTTGTCACCTCCTCACGCCTTGACGTGGCGATGTCGGAAAACTCCGAAGTGCTTGATGAGGTTGTCGTAATCGGTTATGGCGTGCAGAAGAAAAAGCTCGTCACCGGCGCGACAGCACAGATCAAGGGCGACGATATCGCCAAGATGAATACCACCAGCCCCCTTCAGGCAATGCAGGGACAGCTCCCGGGCGTAAATATCGCCTCAAGCTCCGGTCAGCCCGGTGAAGGCATGAAGGTGACTGTCCGCGGTCTCGGTACTACCGGTAACTCCTCACCCCTCTACCTTATCGACGGTATGCCCGGCGATATAAATGTACTCAACCCCGCCGACATCGAGTCGATCGACGTGCTCAAGGATGCCGCGTCAGCCGCCATCTACGGTGCGCAGGCAGCCAACGGTGTTGTCCTCGTCACTACGAAGCAGGGTAAGGAGGGTCGCGCCAAGGTGACTTTCGACGGATATTTCGGATGGCAGAGCGCGGCAAAGAAGATGGAAATGCTCAACGCCTACGAATATATGACCATTCAGGATGAGTCCATGCTCAACTCCGGTGCCGCTCCTTATGACTGGGGTAGCTTCAAGAGCATATGGAACTATGACGCCGCAGGCCAGCCCCTGAGCGTCATCGACACCGACTGGATCGACACCATGTTCAAGGACAACGCCATCACCCAGAGCTACAACCTCGGTGTGAGCGGTGGCTCGGCCAACAGCACCTACGCTCTCTCGCTCGGCTACATCGACCAGGAAGGTATCGTAGGCGGCAAGGATGTCTCCAACTATTCACGCTACAACTTCCGTATCAACTCCGACCACAAGCTCTTCGACGGCATCGTGACCGTAGGCGAGCAGGCTTCTTTCTCTTATGTGAAGAGTGTGGGTATCGGCGTCGGCAACCAGTACAACAACTCGCTTCGCGGTGCGTTTGACATGACCCCGCTTGCTCCCGTCTACAGCGACAACGGCAAGTTCGGATCTCCGTTCAACGACACTTCCGACTCCGACTGGTATGCCAATGAGGGCAACCCCTACGGAGCGATGATGACCAATACCAACAACCGCAACAAGGTAGCTCGTTTCTCCGGCAACGTATACGCCCAGGTAGAGCCTATCAAGAATCTACGTATCCGCACTGTATTCGGCGTCAACTATTCTTCTTCTGAATACCGCAGCTACACTCCTCTCTATCAGTTCTCTCCCTACAACCAGAACCTTTCGCAGACACGCGTGTCGCAGAATATGAACCACGGTCTTGACATGACATGGACCAACACCGCTTCCTACGACTGGACAATTAAGGACCATGCCTTCAATGCCCTCATCGGTATGGAGGCATACCGCTATTCAGGCACTTATCTCAGCGCCAACCAGGCTTACCTCAAGGAAGGCTTTGACTCTTGGCAGTATGCATGGATCAGCAACGGTACCGCAGCTTCTACCGGCGACGGTCTGAATGCTGCCGGTAATCCTCACAATGAGAGCCGCCGCGTCAGCTACTTCGGTCGTCTCGGCTGGAACTGGGCTGAAAAATATATGATCAACTTCACCCTCCGTTGCGACGGTTCTTCCAACTTCGCCCGCGGACACCGCTTCGGTTGGTTCCCCTCCGTATCGGCCGGTTGGAACATCTCGAGCGAGTCATTCATGGAGGCTACACGCGGATGGCTTGACTTCCTCAAGATCCGTGCAAGCTGGGGTCGCGTAGGTAACCAGAACATCGACCCGTATCAGTTCCTTGCCCCCATCAAGACACAGAACGTTCATTACTTCTTCGGGCAGTATCTTGGTCCCAACGGAGTATACAACGGCGGTTACGACACTATCCTCGGCAACAACTGGGGTGCTTACCCGAGCCGTCTCGGCAACTATGACCTCTCTTGGGAGACTTCGGAGCAGACCGACTTAGGTTTCGACGCCCGATTCCTCAACAACCGTCTTGCCGTTAACTTCGACTTCTATATAAAGGATACAAAGGATTGGCTCGTTGTCGCCCCCGTGCTTGCGACAGCCGGTACCGACGCTCCCTTCATCAACGGCGGTAGCGTGAAAAACACCGGTGTCGAGTTCAACGTGACCTGGAACGATGTCATCGGCAACGACTTCTCCTACAGCATAGGCGTAAATGGTGCATGGAATAAGAACAAGGTAGGCTCGATCCCTACCGAAGACGGTATCATCCACGGTGACACCAACCAGCTCTTCGACAACTCGGATGAATTCTACCGCGCCGAAAACGGTCAGCCCATCGGTTACTTCTGGGGCTATCAGACCGCCGGCATCTTCCAGAATGAAAAAGAGATCACCGACTGGATTGCAGCAGGCAACGGTACTCTCCAGGAATCACCGAAGCCCGGTGATGTGAAGTTTGTCGATCAGAACCGCGACGGCATCATCGACGCCAACGACAAGACAAACCTCGGCAACGGTATGCCCAAGTTCACCTACGGCTTCAACATCAACCTTTACTGGAAAAACTTTGACCTCGGCATCGTCGCTACAGGCGTCGCCGGCAACAAGCTCGTGCAGAGCTACCGCAACCAGGTCAACCAGAAAGCCAATTACACAAAGCGCATCCTCGACCGTTGGACCGGCGAAGGCACTTCCAACAAGATTCCGCGCGTGACCAACACCAACATCAACTGGCAGTTCTCCGACCTATATCTTCAGGACGGCGACTTCCTCCGCATCAGCAACGTCACCCTCGGCTACGATTTTGCCCCGCTCATGAACCGGAAATGGTGCAGCCAGTGCCGCCTCTACTTCCAGGCTCAGAATCTCTTGACCTTCACCAAGTATGACGGTATGGACCCCGAGATAGGTTACGGTACGCAGAGCTGGGTGTCGGGCGTTGACCTCGGTTACTACCCACGTCCCCGCACATTCCTGGTAGGTGTTAACCTTGCTTTCTAAGATTGAAAACTACAAAACTTTGAATATACAATGAAAAGATTCAAATCCAACATATTGACCGCCGGTGTGGCTATCTCCGCCCTCTGCCTCGGTGCTTGCTCCGAAAGCTTCCTTGACGTCTCGTCAAAGACCGAGTCGACCACCGGCAACTTCTACAAGACCGAGGGCGACGCCTGGCGCGCGCTTATCGGATGCTACGACGGATGGCGTCAGATTTCTTCTAATCCCGGTAGTGCCAACATCTACCTACAGGCTACCGTCATGAGCGACGAGTGCTACGGTTCGACCGGCAACGGTGACGGCCGCGGGTTCCAGATGCTCGACATGTTTGATCCCGCGCAGTCACCTTCCGACCTTCAGTATTTCTCCACCAACTGGAAAGTGTATTACGCCGGGGTGTATCGCTGCAACGAGATGCTCACCAAGACCTACGTTTGGGAAAATCCCGCCAACGAAGGTCTCTACATGGGTGAGGCTCACACCCTCCGCGCCCTCCTATATTTCGACATGGTGCGCATGTGGGGCCACATCCCCCTATTCACCGAGGCTTCGCAGGACAACCGCGGCCAGGCTGACCCCGCCGAGGTATATGCCCTCATCGTCGACGACCTCAAGTATGCGATCGCCAACATCCCCGCCAATGCCAACCTCGGCACTGACAATTTCGGTCGCATAACCAAATATGCAGCCGAGGCGCTCCTCGCGCGCGTGTACCTCTTCTATACCGGTTACTACGGTAAGGAGCCCGGATTCACCAATGAAGCCGGCGAGACCACCGGTACTTGCACAAAGGCTGAGGCTCTCGCCGCAGTCGAGGACGTGATTGCAAGCGGCAACTACTCGCTTGTCGCTAATTTCAAGAACCTCTGGCCTGCCGCTTCACTCGACCCGATACCCGGTGAGCTTGGCTGGGCTTCGACATCGACCTACGCCGGCGACGCTAACTCCGAGGTCATCCTCGCCCAGAACTTTACCCCTACCCAGGACTATAACGGTAACAACGACTCCAACCGCTGGCTCGTAATGATGGGTATGCGTAACCTCAACGACACCGATAAGGGCTACGGCAAAGGATGGGGCGCTTGCAACATCACTCCCGCATTCCTTGACAAATATCTCCGCAGCGACCCCCGCTTCACCGCCTCTGTCATCGACCTCGAGGCTGAGGGTTGCGTCAAGATCGACGGATGGCAGACCTCTGTCAACGACTGGCGCGAATACACCGGCTACACCGTTAAGAAATACACCCCCATGGTGTTTGGCAACGGTCTCCCCGCTACCAACGCCACCGGTACCGCCGGATTCCAGGAGTGTAACGCACAGCCATGGGTAATCATGCGCTATGCCGATGTGCTCCTCATGGCTGCCGAGCTTGGATCAGCCCAGGCTTCCAACCATCTCAACGCCGTGCGCAGCCGCGCGGGTCTCCCCGCTCTTGCCGTGACTCAGCAGAATATCATGGATGAGCGCGCCCGCGAGCTTGCTTTCGAGGGCATCCGCTATTGGGACCTCCTCCGTCAGGGCGTGGAGACTCTTGCCGACGCCGTTGCCGCTACCGGCGGTAATGTGACCAACGGCGGTGTCCCCGGCACCGTGACCTACAACCGCGACAAGATTATCAAGACTAAGGGTCTCAACCAGATTCCCCAGGATCAGATAACCCTGTCCAATGGTGTTCTTAAGCAGAACGAAGGCTGGTATTAATCATATAATTGTTAACTTCCGCAATCCTATTGAGCTAAAAGTTAAAAGGTTGTAAAATTGAAGACCATGGGCAATATCGTCGACACTCCATCGTTTGGAAGATTGAAACCATATGATTGTTCCATACCTCAGGGCGGCATCCTCCCCCTGATGACTTCCATCTTCTTTTTTACCTTTATCCTCATAACCTTTTAACTCTTAATTAGGATTTGCGAAAATTAAAAACACGGAAAAAAACTATGAAGCTAAACTGTTTTTATTCATTTCTTGCAGCGGCAGGCTTGCTTTGCCTCGCTTCCGCCTGCTCCGACGATGACTACAGCTTGGATGCCGCTTCCGTTACCCCCGACCAGCTCGTGCAGGGTAACGCCTTCGAGGTGAAGCCCGATGCGGAAAATCCCAACGTCATCCACCTCACGTCTAAGCTAAAAGGCGTGACTCCCCTGTGGGTTACTCCCCAGGGTCGTTCCCAGTCTTCCGACTATACTATCGACCTCCCCTTCGCGGGCGACTATGAGGTTACCTTCGGTGTCATGACCCAGGCGGGCCCCGTATATGGCAACCCCTATAAGTTCAACATCCCTCAGAATGACTTCTCGATGCTCTCCGACGCTATCTGGACCAATCTTGCCGGTGGTGTCGACGAAAACGGCAACGGAAATCCCAAGAAATGGGTGCCCATGGACAAGAGCTACGGCGTAGGCTACGGTTCTTCTCCCGTGATGTATCTCGACCCCGATCATATCAACAATGACGGCGTTGAAAACAAGGATCTCCTTATCGGTAGCGAAAACTGGACCCCCAACTGGGATCCCGGATTCCAGGATTGGCTTGTTCCGGCCACCGACCCGTATATGGGCTCTTATATGATCTTCGGTCTTGACCCCGTAAAGGGTTGTACCTTGAAGCAGATGCGTAATACCGCTTCCGGAGAGGAGGTAGTTGAGGGCACCTTCTCGCTTAACATAAGCGATCCCAAGCGACCCACTGTAACCTTCAACGGCGGTACCTACGCTATGCACACCCCCGGATTCGACGGCGTGTGTGACAACTATACCCAGGATATCAAGATCCTCGAGTGCACTCCTTACGTGCTCCAGTTCGCTACAATGCGTACCAACTCCGAAGGTCCCTGGTGGCTCGTGTGGAACTTCGTCGCTGCCGACGTGCAGGACGGCACCGTCACCATTCCCCTCGGTCCCGAGTTGATCGAAGAGGCCAAGCCGGTATTCCCCAAGTATGAGGACTACTATAAGAACGACATCCTCGAGAAGCTCCTCTTCACCGTGCAGAGCAATGAAATAAACTATGAGGCTGCAGAGGTGGTATACAACCTTGATGAGGAAACTCCTTACGACATCCTCCAGTGGGATGGAACAAACGGCAATGAGGATCCCGCCAATTGGAAGTCTCAGGGGCTGTATGGCACTATCGACCTCCCTGTTTATGAAGGTGATTTTGCACTTACCCTTACACGCTCCGGTCTTAAGGCTGCGATTGAAAATGACAAATATGTCGGTTATGCAGGCGATGCGTTCAACACTTCATTTACCGCTGCCGACGGTCAGATTCACTTCAATGATTATGTTACTCTTCTTCAGGCCGGCAATGTGAAGATCGAAGGTACCGACTTCCGCGTGTTCAAGTGCAGTGTCGACGACGGTCTTGTAATCGGTGTTCCTTACGGTTCTGACCAGAACGGAACAGTCAACCGTTATATTGTGCTCAACCTCGTGCCCAAGTCGATTGGTGGCGGTGCCACCGGTCCGAAGGTTATCCCGGTAGACAATTCCGTGCTTGAAGGTTATCTTGACGGAGGCAATGCCAACTGTTATCGTATCGAGCTGTTCAACGCCTGGGGCGGTGACAAGACATGGCCTGTGAATATCGCCGATATCAAGGTGAAGAAAAAGCAGGTACTCAAGATCGCTTTCAAGATCGACGGTCTTGAATGGGCGGCAGGTGCGGCACCCAAGGCTATTCTCTGTCATAACATTGGTGCCGGTCTCTGGCCCGGTGCCGATGGCGCAGGATTCAATGATGCTACAGCTGTGACTGTAAATACCGCTGCAGGTGGTGAGACTACCCTTATATATGACAATACCAACGGTGGCGGTGCTGTTACTTTCGATGCCGGATGTCTTTCGATCTGTATCCAGCAGACCGGTCTCGTGGCTTCTCCGCTTGATGCCGACGGCAATGTCGATGCAGCTAATGTTACTCCCGTAATTACCTCGATTACTATCGAATAAACCAATTATAAAGAATTTTCTATATGAAATCTAAAATATTTCTTTATCTGTCGTTGTTTGCGGGACTTGCCTTTACGGCTTGTAACGATGATGACATCACTGTCAACACCACCCCCATCCTCGACGCTCAATCGGTTGTGACAGGCTCTGCCGACGTCACCGCCACTACCGCCACCCTGCACGGCACTGTCGCAGGGCTTGAAAACAGCTCCCCCTCTTCCTATGTCGTAGGCTTCAACTACGGCATGGAGGAAGGTGTCCTCAATCAGAATATCAATGGTTCGCTCTCTGATGGTGTCATCACTGCTGAGCTTACCGGACTTCCCGACGGCACAACCGTTTACTATCAGGCGTTTGCCAAGCTTCAAGGCAAGGTGTCCTTCACCGGTGAGGTGAAGAGCCTTGTCACTACTGATGCAGTGGTTGCTACCAAGGATGCTGCTGCGATATCCGATATTGCGGCAACTCTTGGCGCTTCGGTTACAGGCGCTCCCGACGGTGCTAAATTCGGTATCGTGATAGCTCCCGCCTCTGTTGAGGAAGAAGAAGGGGTGCGTGCCGGACTTATTGTCCCCGCCGATGCCGATGGTGCCGACTTTGTGGTCTCGATGAAGGGTCTCGCTCCGGCGGCCGCTTATAAATATGCCGGTTATGCCGATCTTGGTTCCGGTGTCATCTACGGTCCGGTAAAGACTTTCACCACCTCTGCATCTACTTTTGATGTCGAAAACGACCTCGTTGATCTTGGTCTCTCGGTGAAGTGGGCTAAATATAACATTGGTGCCCATTCCGAGGGCGAGTTCGGTGGCTATTTCGGTTTTGGTGACGTTCACGGTGTCATGAACACTACGATCACCAAAAATTATGCCGAGGCCGATGTATACCGCACCGCTTCCGATGTCGCTTACAATGCTTATGGCGGTCGCGCTACTCTTCCTTCTGCCGACGACTTCAAGGAGCTCTTCACAAAGTGTTCCAAGGAGTGGGTCACTGTTGACGGTGTCAACGGTTATCGCTTCACCGGTCCTAACGGCAACTCTATCTTCCTTCCCGCTGCAGGTAGCCGTACCGTCAATGACATTGCCGGTCAGGGTATCGACGGTATGTATGCCACCGGTTCTCTTGTCGGCGCAGGCAGTAAGTATGCCGTTGCCTACAACTTCTCTTCATCGACTGTCGGCAAGGTGAATGCCCCTGTATATCAGGCTCTCTCTGCACGTGCGGTCTCTACTGCACGCAATGTACCCTTCGACAAGTCGCTCCTTTACAACACTTGGGAGATTGACTTCAATGAAGGCAAGTCTATCCGCTTTGCCGGTCCCGTTCACTTCTATGGCGTGGATGACTGCTGGCGTACTGTCACAAACAATGAGCCGCTTATCGGCGATGTGTGGGCTTGGGAAGCCGGTACCGGTGATGAGTGGGCTTTCAAGGACTGCTCCGGTTACATGACTCTCACTGAAGATGGAAAAGTGATTGTAAAGATGCAGGACGGTGCTGAAGTTGAGGGTACTTATACCGTTGATGAAGATAATAAGACCATCACTTCAACCGTTGACCTCCTCCATCCGTCAGCTATGGAGAATTATGCCAATTATAAGACCGAAATCAAGATTCTTTCGCTTGATGCCGACAGATTCCAGCTTGGATTCTTCCGCGATTTTGAGCCCGCTACCGTTAGTGTCAACATGGTTCCGCAGGGTAAGAAATACGGTCTTCCCGTTTATCTTAACCTTGCTGCCGGCGATTGGAGCGGTGTATGGGATGCTGAGCTTGCCTCAATCATCCCCGATGAGCTTGAAGGAAAGCATACTCTCGTATACGAGGGTTCGGCTACCGAGGCTATGGTATTTACGCTCGACATAAAGGATCTGGTTGCAAAATATCCCAATGCTATCGCTACAGTTACCGACATCCGTCTTGACGGAGAGTCTATCCCCTTCGATGCCTCGAAGTGCTATTATGGTGACCTTGAAAACAATGGTAAGTTCCGCATACAGCTCTTCAATGCCTATGGTTATGGTAATGTGGCAAATGCCGTACCGGAATCTCCCTTCAGTGACGGGGTGAATCTCGATGCCGAGCCGGCTATCAAATTTAGCGAGAAGATTGAGTTTGATCTCTCTATTGTGCTTGACAATACATTTACTCCCGGATTTATCCTTGTTAATGATGGCTGGAGCAGCTCTCTATGGGGTGTCAACAGTGGCGATTCATTCAAGGTGCAGCTGAATGGTGGAAAATATGAGCTTTCTGCCGATAAGTTTAACATTTCAGTGAGTGATGCAGGCTTTGCCGGTGGTCCGATTCTGTGTTATATTGATACCCCGAAATTGTCTCTGCTTTTCCCCGGTGCGAAGTATCAGCTCGACGAAATCGCTCTTGACGGTACTGTTAAGACCGGTTGGGACGGCTCTAAGATTATCAACACCTCTGCCGAAGGTAAAGGTGTGGATCATCGCTTTGAACTGTTTAACTGCTGGGGTGCCACTAAGGAGAATTCTGCTTTCGGACCGAATAACGGTGATCTTTGCCCGGGTCTTGCATTCTCTTCTTCGATCGCTGTAAAGTGTTCTGTTCTTGGTCTTTATTAATTGATAATAAATAACGAAAAATACAATGCGAAATTTCAAATCAATAATATTTGCTGCGGCTGCGCTTTCGCTCGGTTTCGCAATGACCGCCTGCGACGATGATGACACTACGGTGGTAAATGAGGTAGCCGTACCCGTCACCGAGCTTGCAGTCCCCGTTGCAGGGCAGGACTGGAGTGTTGACATTACTGCATCTGTACGCCCCACCGTCTCGGCCGACGCCTCCTGGATCGTGGTAGGCTCTCCCGTTGCCGGTGAAAACAACACCTATAAGCTCAACTTCACCATCGAGCCTAACGAGGACGCCAATGGTAACGCCCAGGCTCCCCGTTCCGCTACGATAGCTATCTCAGCTTTCAATTCGGCTCGCTACATCAAGGTGAGCCAGGAAGGCGTGGCAAATGACTACAACATCAACTATGGTGACCTCCCCATGCAGAGTTCTGCTGCCGAGATTGCCGCTAAGATGGGTGTCGGTGTCAATATCGGTAACACTCTTGAGGCTACCGGAGGCGAGAACGCATGGGGAAATCCCAACATCAACTCGCAGTATATCGCCGGTTTGAAGGCTTTGGGCTTCAGTTCAGTCCGTATTCCATGTAACTGGGTCAACCATTATGCGGTTGAAAAGGATATCATGGGTAATGACTCTGTGACTACGACTATCGATCCGAATTGGATTGCACGCGTAAAAGAAGTTGTTAGCTACTGCGTCGATAATGACATGTACGCGGTGCTTAATGACCATTGGGATACCGGCTGGATTGAGAATACTATCGAGACCGGCTACCACTCTTCGCTTGCGGAGCAGCTTGCCGACCTTTGGACTCAGATTGGTGACGCATTCAACGCCTTCGACGAGCACCTCGTGTTCGCCGGCATGAACGAGCCGGGCATGGATGGGCAGATTACTGCTCCCGGTCTTGAGGCCATCACAAAATATGAGCAGGCGTTTATCAACGCCGTGCGCGCTACCGGAGGCAATAATGCCACCCGTACGCTCGTGGTTCAGGGCCCGCAGACCAATATCGACGCATCTTGTGCCGACTCTTATGTGCTCCCCGTTGACCCCGTGGCCGACCGTCTCATGTTTGAGGTTCACTTCTACGATCCCTATCAGTTCACAATCATGGATAAGGATGCTGACTGGGGCAAGATATGGTGGTACTGGGGCGATGCCAACCTTGTTGCCGGCTCTGACCGCAACAGTGGTGAGTATGGCAATGAGGCTTATGTTGCCGCTCAGTTCAAGAAAGTGCATGATAAGTTTGTCGCAAACGGTATCCCCGTTATCGTGGGCGAGTATGCTACATATATCCGCACCGATGAAGGTATCGACAAGGCTAAGCATGAGGCTTCTCGCGCTTACTGGAACGAGGTCGTTACCCGCGAGGCTCTCAAAAACGGCTGCGTACCCTTCTACTGGGAAACCGGAGGTGACATCAACCGCACCAACGGCACTGCCATCAACGCCTACGCCATCGACGGCATCATGCGCGGCAAACAACAATAATTATTCATTGCGCAAAAGATGGGGCGACCCCTCCTCCCCCTGACGTAGGGGCGACCGGGAGGTCGCCCGCCCGAAAGGCACGGCATCCGCCGTGCCTTTCTTTTTCCCTTTTCCGGCAAGATGTCCGAAGGACATTCCCGAAAAATAGCCGGTGGCGTAGCGCAGCGACTCCACCTCCCCCCATAGCACCTCATTTTTCCTTTTGGCTTGTCCGGAGGACATTTCCGATAAATAGCCGGTGGCGGAGCGTAGCGACTCCACCGGACAAGGGGCAATTCTTGATTTTGTATCTGAAAGATACTTCATGACGATTCTTTCAGAATCAAAAAGCTTTTTCTCCGATTTCCGGTGGGGTCGCTGCGCTCCACCACCGGCTACCCATGGATCAATCCTCCGGATTGTTGTGCGCCTCCCGCCGTGCCAACCCCCGGCGGGGGTTGCATACACCCGCCCCGACAACTTGACAACTTTTTCCCATTTCTACATTGTCCCGCCTCCTCCCCGCATTATCTTTGCAACAAAAAAGCTATGAAAAACATCCTTCCCGCACTCTCCGCGTGCTACCGCTTCAACGACACTGACTTCATTGTCCGTAATCTCGCCTCCGCCCCCGGTGATGCCCTTGTCGCCGAGGCTCTCCCCGCCGCCACACCGCGACTCTCCGGCTCGCTACCTGTGGCTATCAAGTACTCGCCGCGTCTCGGCTCCCGGATATTCATGCTCTCCGGGCGCAACCTCTCCATTGTCGACAGTCGCGGCGCAGTTCCCCTCGGCACTCTCCACGCCGATTTCCTCACCGTGGCCGACATCGGCTCGCGCCTCGTGTTCATGACCGCCGAAGGTCCCTGGATCGTCGACTACGACCTTGCCACCGACGATGTCAGCGTCATCGGCGCCCGCCCGCTTTATCCCGCCATCTCCTTTCGCGTGACCGACACCGCCATCTATTCCCGCCGCGTGCAGCCGGTGACCTTCAAGGGCGGTTACACCCATTGGTCCGGCCCCCTTGACGAGGCCGACCGCAACGCCCTGACAGTGGCGGTGTCCGACGCCTGCGACCGCTGTTGCGCCGACGCTGCTGTCGACTGCCGTTTCACTGCGCCCGTACTGGCGTGGTATCATCTCCTCGATGCCTCCGGAAATGTTCTCTACCGTTCAAGCCCAGTGCTTGTTGAGCCTGATGATGCCGCAGTGATGCCCTCATGCGACATGAATGTCTCTCAGTCGGGTGGCACCTATCTCTCTGCAGCCGCGACCTCCCTGTCGGTCAGGGCTTTCTCGGTCAAGGCGGTGATTCCGGCGCTCCCTGATGCCGACTGGCACGGCGCGGTGCGCGTCAGGTTTTTCTGGTCGGCTCCGCTTGACCGCATCGACTCCAGTGCCCCGGTCGACACTCTCTTTGCCGGCACTTCGGCAAAGCCGGTGCTGCGGCTCACCATGCCTCAACGTCTCCGCTACGACTCCTTGGTGACCGGGCTTGTCGACCGCCTCCGTGAGGGTGACTGTGACACCTGCTGCATAGGTCTCCACGCCCATGAGAGCCGCCACGGATCGTCGGAATACATTTCTATCGACCCGTCGCGGAAATTCACCCCCGACATGGGCTACTCCTATATCCACAACATTCTCCGGCGCAAGCCTTCGGCCGACGCCATGCTGCGGTGGGCTGCCCCTCATTCCTTTTCCGCCACCACGGCGTGTGTCGACGGCGACATGCTGGTGTGGGGCGGCATATCCCCCGTTAACTCGCTCCCGCAGTCGGTTTCGGCATGGGCTACCGCTGTCGCCGCCGATGAGCCGTGGTCGGCTGTGGTCAGGGTTACCGTTGAGCCGGAGGATGGCGGTGACCCGGAGATACTCTCCTATGAGGAGGGTGGGGCGGGGGATGCTCCGGTAAGGCTGTCGCGTCTGATCTCCTATCCTCACCCACGTGCCCGGTTGATAGAGATTGAGGTCACACGCCGCTCCGGCACCACGCGGCTGTCCGTGCCGCTCTCTCCATCACCGGCGGCGTCACTCGCTTTTGCCATGACTCCCGGTGGCGCGACGCTCGGCAACCCGCTTGCCGCAGGCGAGTCGCCTCTGCTCCCGGTTATCTTGCGTAAGGAGCGGCGTCAGGGCGGACTGGTGCTTTCCGCCCTTGCCTCCGACCCGTTGACCCCCTTGTCGTCGATTGTGGCGTCGAAAGGCTCTGTCGTCGCCATCACCCCCGCGTCGCGCTCGTCGAGTGCCTGGGACTTCGCGCGGCGTCATCTCTATCTGTTTGGCTCCGGTGGCATACACGCCCTTGCCGTCAGCTCGGCGATGCGCTCGGTGTCGGCCCATCTGATCGACTCACGGCAGGTGGAGTCGGGGCTGCATGTGGCGTGGTCACCCGATGGGGTGTATGCGCTTTCCGGAGGCGATCTGCTCAGGGTGAGAGGCTCGCGGGCGGAGACGGTTGCCGATTCCGTTACGGCGCGGGCTGTAGGGTGGTGTGGCGCCACCGGACGGCTCTATTGCTCCTCGGCGGGCGGTTCTGTCATGGTGCGCAGCCCCGATGGCTCGTGGCACTCCTGCGGTTTGCCCGGCTCGTCATCTTACTCCCTCATTGCCGACGGGCAGAGGCTGCTGCTTTATTCCGACACTCACATGGTCGAGTTGCCCGGTGGTGCGACGACCGCGCCGGAGGTGTTCTGGATGAGGCGGCTGCGACTTGCACGCCGCAGTGTCACCCTTGCCATCCGAGGCGTCGAAGTGCATCTCTCGTCGCCCGCCGCCAAGGTCACCATAGGGCTGTATGGCGACAACGGTTCACGCGTGCCGCGCCTGATTACATCCGTCGATGTCGACGGTGAGGTCGCCGCGCCCATACTCCTCCCCGTCATCTTCCCCTGTCCATTCCTCTACTTCACCGTAAAGCTCGAAGGCACCCTCGCCCCCGGCTCCCTCCTCACCGCCCTCCACCTCATACCCTGACAACCCGACAACTGACAACTCGACAACTCAACAACCCCATGCTCCCCACCATCCTTAACGAAAACTCCCGTCGCAACGCCCTCCTCCTCACGCCCTACGATCCCGTGACCGGGCTCGGCGCGACAGGCGACCGCATCGCCACGCTCTCCCCCTCCGGCTCGATGGAACATATACCCCGCTCCATGACCGACGACCCCTCGTTTGCCGTCGTGCAGGCTTCCCCTGCCGCATGGCGCCGCCTCCGTATACGCCACGACTTCGAGTACTGGGCGGCCACCTGCGTCACCATCCGCGACAAGCTCACCGGTGCCGACGTGAAGCTGCGTCTAAACCGCCCGCAGCGCCGTGTGCTCGCCCTGATGGAGGGGCAACGCCTCGCCGGACTCCCCATACGCCTTATCATGCTGAAGGCGCGCCAGTGGGGCGGCTCTACGCTTATCCTTATGTACATGGCGTGGATCCAGTGCTGCCTGCGTCGCAACTGGCACTCGCTGATATGCGCCCATGTCAAGGACACCTCGGCTACTATCCGCGCCATGTATGCCAAGATGCTCGACGGCTATCCCGAGGAGCTGTGGGAAGAGGAGTCACGACCGGAGTTCCGTGCGTTTGAGCGTTCGCTAAACACTCGTGTCATCCCGGGGCGCGACTGTCGCGTGACCCTTGCGTCGAGCGAGCGGCAGGATGCCGTCAGGGGCACCGACTTCGCCATGGCCCACCTCAGCGAGGTGGCTTTCTGGAGCGACTCGGTGCAGCGGTCGCCCGAGGCGTTTATAAGGGCGGTGTGTGGAGGCGTGGCGCGTGTCCCTTGCTCGATGATCGTGTTGGAGAGCACGGCCAACGGCGTGGGCAACTATTTTCATGCCGAGTGGGTGCGCTCAAAGCGGGGCGACAGCGACAAGACGGCGGTGTTTGTCCCCTGGCACGAAATCGACATCTACACAGCCCCGGTGACTGATGCCGAGGCACTGTGGGAGTCGATGGATGCCTATGAGCGCGGACTTTGGGAGAAAGGGTGTACACTGGAGCAGATACAGTGGTATCATGACAAGCGGCGCGAGTATGCCTCGGCGGCGCAGATGGCGGCTGAGTTCCCCTCCGACGACGTGGAGGCGTTTGCCTCGACCTCGCGATCGGTCTTTCTCCCGGAGGCTGTGGAGGCGTTGCGCGCGGGCTGCCTGCCCCCTGTAGCCGTCGGCGAACTGGTCACTTCCGCTCCTGTGGGCTACGGTGCGCTCGTCGTGAAGGAGTTTCGCCCCGATCCTCTCGGCAGGCTCAAGGTGTGGAAGATGCCGCAGTCGGGCGGCAGGAGCTACAACCGCTATGTCGTGGCAGTCGACATAGGCGGTCGCTCGGTGCATAGCGACTTCTCGGTAATATCCGTCATCGACACCCTGACCCCCGACGGGCGGCCTGAGGTGGTGGCGCAATGGAGGGGGCATATCGACCATGACCTCCTGACGTGGAAAGCCGCAGCGATTGCGCAGTGGTATGACGAGGCGTTGCTCGTCATAGAGAGCAACACCCTCGAAACTGACAACTCGACAACTTGCCGACCTGACAACTCCCTCTTCACCCTTTCGGAGCTTAACCACGTGTACCGCAACCTCTATTACCGCGTGGCGCGCGACCGTGTCACTCTCGCCCCGGAGCCGAGGGTCGGATTCCATACCAACCGCTCCACCAAGGCGATGGTCATCACCCGCCTCATAGGGCTGGTGCGCGACGGTGGCTACGTCGAGCGCGACCTTGACGCCTGCGACGAGCTCGACATGTATGAGTGTGACGCCTCCGGCCGCTATGCCGCCAAGCCCGGCCACCACGACGACATCCTCATGACCCGCGCCATCGCCCTCCACGTCGCCCTCACTCCCCCCTGACATTAATCCGTTATATTATTGCCGATTGATATTATTTGCGTATATTTGGAAAATAACTTTTTCGGTATGGATAGAAAATCGGTTGCCGACGCGGTCGCTAAGGCATGGGACAATATGGACGTGAACATGATGTCATCGTTGGTAAGTGATGATTTCAGGCTTTATTCGGTCGCGGTGAAAAAACCTTTGGCTAGGGGTAGAGGGGCATATATTGGGTATCTGCAAAGTTTCTTTGATTATCTGAAACGTGACGGCAGGAAATGTGACTCCGAGACGATATGCCCTGAGGGTCATATGCCGGCGGTAAGGGTGAAGACTGTGGATTATTGTCCGCAAAACCCTTTGGTCATGATTCTTGACATAAATGATGAGGGTAAAATATCCAAGATTCTTATGCGCCCGTCATATATGGTGTCGCTGCATGACCTGAACGATAACAGCCGCTTCAATAATATCGTGGGAAATGTCACCCGTAGGATTCACTCGTGGGTCGCGGAATGCCTGAAAAACCTTGGTGGTATCGGTCATGATTCGTATTGGTTACAGTTGTTGCCTGATTTTAATGCCCCGGCTTTTCAGCACATTGCTTTTAGGGTGGGTAATGCTGTGTATAGTGTCATTATAAATCTTTATGGGCAGTTTAATACCTGTGAGGAGGGATATGTTGTGGCTCTCGGAAATGTGCGTAAGGAGAATCAGCTTCGCAATTGTGAGAAGTATGATTTGGTCGCATGTGAACTGTTTATTGATGTGAACGCATTGTGCGAGCCGAGACTAGTCTATGCCGGAACTGATGAAGAAGTCGACTTTATAAAGGAGTCTTCCCGCAGGGAAGGTGCGCTTATGTCGGAATGGGAGATAAACGCTTTGGGAATCAGCGCGGTATTGAAATATCTGGACAAGTTGGGAGCATACGATATAAGTTATACCAATGTGCTTTCATTTTTCCCACAGGTATTCTATACTCTTGGTGACAGGAACTATTATGTATGGGTGGCGGCGCATTCGGCGGGTATGGATGAAATCAATCCTATAAATATAGATCTTTGTGAACTCCAGACCCGAAATCGGGAAATAACCGGAATGTTTGCCAATGTGACATTCCGCAATGCGCCAAATGCCGGGAATGGCGATATTGACGACCGTGTGTTGCATCGTGGTCCCATTGTCACGGATTTTAAGGGGTTGATAACTATCGAGGAGGCTATCGACCGCTATGGCTCTGTGCGTAACGGTGCCTACGAGCGGAAATAATATTTTGGCATTTCGATAAAAATGCTTACATTGCATTCTGTTAACCAATCGCTTGCTTATGGAATTTGTTACGTTTTTGGCTCTCGTGGTGATTTTTGTGCTGCTCGTCATCGTGAGAAACGAGCTCTCCGAGGTCAAGGGGAGCATCGACAAGGTTGCGCGTGAGTTGCATCGGCTCTCTTCCGGTGCCGGTGACCGGCTTCCGGAAAATGACGACATCCCGGTGCCGGAGGCTCAGCCTGACCCTGTGCTGATGGAGGAAGAGCCGGATGTGGCTGTTCCCCCTGTGGTGCTTCCTCCTCCCATTCCTGTAATGCAAAGCGAGACTCCGGAGCCGACACCTCCCGCGCCGGAACGCGAGCGGGGCAACTGGGAGCGCAAGGTTGGCGTCAATCTGTTCAGCAAGATAGGAATCCTTGTGCTTATCATCGGGATAGGCTTCTTTGTGAAATATGCGATCGACCGCAACTGGATCAATGAGATGGCGCGTACCCTCGCCGGTATGGGCGTCGGCTTGGTGCTGTGGGGTGTCGCCTACCGCTTGCGCGAGAATTACCGGAACTTCTCGTCGATACTGGCGGGAGGCGGTTTTGCCGTGTGTTTCGTGAGTGTCGCGATAGGATTCCACCTATATTCCATATTTTCGCCTGCCGTGGCGTTGATCCTGCTGGTTGCTCTTACGGCGGTTATGACCGTTGCCGCTGTCAGGTATGATCGCCCGGAGCTTGCCGTGACGGCGATTGTCGGCGGTTTTGTGGCTCCCTTCATCGCGTCCGACGGGAGCGGGAGTTTCCTGTTTGTGCTCTGTTACATGGCGTTGCTCGACACGGCGATGCTTGTTGTGACCCTTTGCAAGCGGTGGTGGGCTTTACCGGTGGTGTCGTGTGCGCTCACCTACATTGTCTGTGCGTTTGGCGCGGGGCTGTCCGATATTGATTATAGCCCGGTGTGGGGGCTGGTGATCGTAATCTATTATTTCATCATATTTTCAGTGCCGGTGGTTCATATCCTCTGCCGCAACAAATTGCGTCATGTGTTGACGGCGTGGCTTGTCGTGGCGATGACGCTTAACGGTGTCGCCTGCATGTCGCTTGGCATCATGTATGCCGGTCATATTTCCGACCTGCGGATCATGAAGAGTATGGTGCCGTTTGTATGCGGTGTCGTGAATTTCGGTCTGCTGATGAGATATTGCCGTGACAGGGCGGGGATTGTGCGCGACATGCTGATAATATTCGTTGTCGCGTTTGCTGCGTTTACCGTCTTGGTGCAGTTTGTCAACCCCGGTGTGCGCCTGTCATGCCTCGGATTGGTGTCGGCATTGATGATATGGCTTTATTGCCGCACGGGCGAGGTGTTGTATCGCAGAATCGGCGTGACCGTGGGAGTGCCGTTGTGCGTGATAATGCTGCTTTTCTCGTGGATTATATGCTCCTACGATGCTGCGTGGGGTTATATTGTCACCGGAGTGGCATATGTTGCCGTCGCCGTTATGGTCGACATCTCTTTTAGGGTGTTTGACCGGAAGCACCGCAACCTGTTTATGTACAATCTCTGGGGAGGGATGGCGTTGGCTGCCATAGGCTCGCATGGCGCGTTCCATCATTATCTGCTCATGCCTGCGGCTGACGGTATGACACTTGTTGTCATTGCCGCCGTCATGCTCTTTGTCTCGATAAGATTCCCGATAGCGAGGTATGGCGGGGTGGTCATTCCTGCTGTGGCAACATTGTTGTTTGCCGCGATCGGCGATCCGGTGGCGGGAGAGTGGCTTGTCAATCTGCCGCTGATAATCTCCGTGCCGCTTTTCGCGCTGCTGTTTGCGTGTCACGGTATCCGTGCATTCTCCCGCGGGGAGATGCCGGGCAAGAGATATATGGTGTATTTCAATCTGTTCTTGATTCTGTTTGCGGAGATGGCGGTGTATGACATCCTGTTCTGCCTGTCGCTTTCCCGCCTCTACAGTGTCGGCGTGTCGCTGACATTGGTGGCATGTGGTGCCGCACAGATGATCACGGGCATGCGCCGTCACGACAAGACTCTGCGCATCATGGCTATCTGCGTGCTTGGCGTGGTGCTCGGCAAGCTTGTGGTCTATGACATCTGGCGTATGGTGCCGGTCGGCAGGATAATCGTGTTTATCCTCCTCGGCATTATCCTTCTTGCTGTCTCCTTCCTCTACCAGCGTCTCCAGGGACTCTTCACCGACGACCCCTCCGATCCCCCCGCCTAATCTGTTTTTGCATGATAAAGCATTTTGTAATTAAGAAATTAATTGCTTACTTTGTGATATATGGACAAAAAAGAGATTTTCGATAAAATTGAATATGTGGTAACTTGTGTCGGGGCATTTGCCGAGCGTTTTGGCTTGACAAACATGCAGGCGTATGCTTATTTAAGGCGTTTTACCGGAATAGATTTTTTATTGGATTGCTATGAGGCAGAACATACACTTTCGATCGAAGATGCTGTCTCAGATCTCTGTATAATCTGCAAAAGGGAAGGAGGGCGCATTCAATGATTATACTTTACCACGGTTCAAATGTCAAAATCAACTCTATAGACTTGTCAAAAAGCAAGAAGGGAAAAGATTTTGGTTGTGGATTTTATCTGAATGCCAATCGGGAACAGGCTTTTTCCATGGCAGAGCGTACAACAAGGATTGTGGGTGCGGGAATGCCTGTGCTGTCAGTGTTTGAGTATGATGAGAAACTTGCATCAGATTATGGCCTTAACATAAAAGTATTTGAGGAATATTCGGAAGAGTGGGCTGAATTTGTTGTTATGAACAGAAAAAATAATTCCGAGATTCCTGTCCATCCTTACGACATTGTAATTGGTCCGATTGCTGATGATACGGTCGGAGTCCAGATACGCCGTTTTATAATGGGGTATATGTCAGCGAAGTCGTTGGTTGAAGAATTGCGTTTTAAGGGTGACAAGGCGATACAGTATTATTTCGGAACACTAAGGGCTGTTGAATTATTAAGAAATATTGACTTTATATGAATCGTGATATACAGTTTCAGATTGAATGCCTTGCATCGGAGTTGACTGAGATGCTGATGGCTGAATATGGATGGGATATGCGGCGTGCGCTGGATGAGCTTTACAGGTCGCAGACGTTTGAAAAAGTCAATGATCCGGTTTGTGGATTATATTATCAAGGGGCTGTCTATGTGTTTCAATTTTTGAAAAATGAGATTGAAAGTGGCAAGGTGGCTTAAACGGTAGTTGCTGATTGTAGACTGTTTTTCCGGGGGAAAAATGGTGGCGGTTTGAATTATTATCGTTAATTTCGCGGATAAAGATATAACCTGTCATAAACTTGACTATGAACAAAGAATTAGATTGGGGCAACCTTTCATTCGGGTATATGCCCACCGATTACAACGTGCGTTGCTATTACCGCGACGGCAAATGGGGCGACATCGAGGTGTCGCAGTCGGAGACCGTTGATATGCACATCGCCGCCACGTGCCTGCACTACGGCCAGGAGGTGTTTGAAGGACTCAAGGCTTTCCGTGGCAAAGATGGAAAGATACGTATATTCCGCCTCGAAGAGAATGCCAAGCGCATCGTAGAGTCGGCCAAGGGCATCATGATGGAGCCTGTCCCCGTGGAGCTTTTCACAGAGATGGTGAAGAAGGTGGTGAAGCTTAACGAGCGTTTTGTGCCGCCTTACGGAAGCGGCGCGTCACTCTATATCCGGCCGCTTGAGATAGGAATGTCGGCGCAGGTAGGCGTCAAGCCCGCCAAGGAATATCTGTTCCTCATACTCGTGACACCTGTGGGCCCCTACTTCAAGGAGGGTTTCAAGCCCACCAACATATGTATCATGCGTGAGTTTGACCGCGTGGCACCGAAGGGTACGGGTCGCTGGAAGGTGGGTGGCAACTATGCCGCCAGTCTTGAGGCGGGAGAACGCGCCCATTCGCTCGGTTACTCTGCCGTGCTGTACCTTGACCCGAAGGAGAAGAAATATCTTGACGAGTGTGGCCCGGCCAACTTCTTCGCAATAAAAGACGGCAAATATATCACCCCGGCTTCGGAGTCGATACTTCCGTCGATCACCAACAAGAGCCTCATGCAGCTTGCCCGCGACATGGGCATCGAGGTCGAGCAGCGTCACATCCCGGTAGAGGAGCTTGCCGAAATCCAGGAGGCGGCCGCCTGCGGTACTGCCGCCGTTGCCTCACCCGTAGCCGAGATCGACGACCTTGACACCGGCAAAAAATATGTGCTCTGCTCCGACGGCAAGGCCGGCCCGGTGGTGACCGCGCTCTACAACAAGCTCCGCGCCATACAGCTCGGCGAGGAAGAGGATATCCACAATTGGAACACCATTATCGACTGATGGCGGGCGACCGTTGCGACTTCAGGGCGATAATCGACAAATATTATCCCGACGACAACCGCCTGCGTGCTATCTACATGAAGCACGCAGGTCAGGTGGCGGGGCTTGCCCTCGCCATCAACCGCGAGCGTGGTCTGGGACTTGACCCGTATGAGGTCGAGGCTGCCGCCATGCTCCATGACATAGGCATATATGCCACCGATGCAAAGGGGATAGGCTGTGAAGGCGCGGAGCCTTACATGATGCACGGTGTGATAGGGGGGAGGCTTCTCCGTGAGGAGGGTGCTCCCGAGGAATGGGCGCGTGTGGCAGAGCGTCACACAGGCACGGGTATCACCATGGAAGATATCATGGCGCAGGATCTGCCGCTTCCGCTTGCCGACTACTGCCCGGAGACGATGCTGGAAAAGCTCGTGTGCTATGCCGACAAATTCTATTCCAAAAGCGGCAATATGGAGAAGAAACCGATGTCGCGTGTGCGCAACTCCATAGCGCGCCACGGCGGCGACTCGCTCTGCCGCTTCGACCGCCTCTACGCCCTCTTCGGCGAGGTCGCCGAATAAATAGCCCGCCATTATAAATCTTAAAATTAGTTATTTGAGAGTTCTCAAATTTGTGAATTTGGAAAACAAGACATATCTTTGTGATGTTATATACGTAAGCATATATGGTAGTCATATTTGATAAGGAATATCTTCGTATGTTGTATGAGGACGGACACTGCCCTGACAAGAAACATCGTTATCAGCCGGATATTGTCAGGCGTTATCAAAAAGCGATAAACTTTCTTAAAGGAGCGTCGTCTATAGAGGTATTATGGCAGATCCGCTCACTTAATTACGAGGTGCTTGGCGGAGATAAGGCAGGACTTTCGTCGGTGCGTGTCAATGACAAGTACAGGGTGGAGTTTTCTGTAGCTTTAAATGATAATGAGCCTATGCTTACGGTATGTAATATTATCGAATTGTCTAACCATTACAAATGATATATGTATGGAAGTTAAAGTTGAGGGAGTCGCTTCAGGCATGATAGCAAATAATCTTAATCCAAGCGCGGCGATACATCCCGGAGAGATGATTAAAGATGAGATTGAATATAGGGGTATCTCGCAAAAGGCACTTGCTAAAGAGATCGGCATTTCCGCGTCAATTCTCAATGAAGTGTTGAATGGCAAGCGTGCCATAAACACAGAGTATGCGTTACTCCTTGAAGCTGCCCTCGGTATTGAAGCCGACCTTTGGTTGCGTCTTCAGGCGGACTATAATAAGCAGATTGCAAAATCAGATCCTTCCTTTATGGCACGCCTTGCAAGGATCAGGCAGGTTGCCGCGTTCTTATAGATAATCCCTATGGTGTCTTGATCGCTGCAGATGGTGGCGTGGGTGAACTTTATCGGCTCAAAATCAGTTATTTTTTGACAATCCAAATATTCTGCATAAATTTGCGGGTCGAATAAGGAAGAAAAGATTAAAATATATAATGATTATGGATAACCAGAATTTAGACCGCATAAGCTATGCCTTAGGCTTGAGCATGGGAAACAATTTCCGCAGCTCCGGAATCAAGACAATCAATGTGCAGGACTTTGCCGACGGTGTTGCCGCTGTGTTTGAAGGCGCACAGCCTAAGATGACCTATGATGAGGCAAAGCTCGAGATAAAGAATTTCTTTGAGGCAATGGAAGCCGAGCAGCGTGCGGCTGCCGCAAAGATGGGCGAGGTCAACGAGGCTGCCGGCAAGAAGTTTCTTGAGGAAAACGGCAAGCGCGTTGAGGTTAATGTGACTCCTTCCGGCCTTCAGTATGAGGTGATTAAGGAAGGCACGGGCAAGCAGCCTGCGGCAAGCGACAGTGTTACGGTGCACTATACGGGCAAGCTTATCGACGGCACGGTGTTTGACAGCTCGGTAGAGCGTGGCGAGCCTGCCACTTTCGGCGTGACTCAGGTAATACCCGGATGGGTGGAGGCGTTGCAGATGATGAAGGAGGGCGCGAAGTGGCGTCTTTTCATCCCGTCGCAGCTTGCCTACGGTCCCAATGGTGCGGGCAATATCATCGGCCCCAACTCCACGCTTATCTTTGACGTGGAGCTTATCAAGGTAAACTAAACAGTAACAATCATTAAAATAAAACATTACAGATGAAGAAACTTATTATCGCCTGCGGTGTAGGCGCTCTCCTTATGGGCGTTACCGCATGTGGCAAATCCAATGCGGCAGCTACCGGCGACGCCGCTCTTAATGACTCGTTGTCAGTGCTTTTCGGTAAGGTTGTAGGAAGCCAGATCGCAGCCAACATGCAGCGTCAGGATGACGGCAAGATCGACAAGCAGGCGTTCCTCCGCGGAGTACAGACTGCCGTTAACGCCGACTCTACCCAGGAATCATACCTCCAGGGATTGGGCATGGGTGTGCGTTTCGCAGAGCAGTTCAACTACTTCACCAAGGATATGGGCATCGAGATCGACCGCGAGACATTCATGAAGGAGTTCAAGGCAGCATTTAACGCTGACTCTATCGGTGACACCACTATGGATCAGGCTCTTCTCAACAGCCTTATGCAGCGCGCACAGAAAGCCGCCGAGGATCGTAAGCTTGAAGAGCTTAACAACGCTCCCGAGGCTGTTGCCGCCCGTAAGGCAGGTGAGGCTTATATCGACTCTCTGAAGAAAGCTGACAGCGCCATCAAGACTACCGAATCGGGTCTTTCCTACAAGGTTATCTCTGAGGGTGCCGGCGATGCAATCACCGACAACGACCAGGTGGCAGTGATCTACAAGGGTACTCTTCCTGACGGCACTGTGTTTGACGACTCAAAGGGCGAGGCTCGCAATTTCCGCCCCTCTCAGGTAGTGCCCGGCTTCGGCGAAGGTCTTAAGATGATGAAGAAGGGTGCAAAATACATGCTTTACATCCCCGGCGATCTCGCCTACGGCATCAAAGGTCAGCCCTATGCCAAGATCGGTCCCAACCAGACACTCGTATTCGAGGTTGAGGTATCCGACGTGAATCCCAAGAAATAACGTCGATCGATCCAAACCCACAAGAGGCTGTCTAACAAGTTTTAGACGGCCTCTTTTCATTTTTCAGCCATGCAAA
>CAJUMZ010000007.1 GCA_910587665.1 uncultured Muribaculum sp. | reverse complement strand
AACACTATACTCTTGACATCTTCCTCGCCCACCGGGAAAATCCGCTGACCCCAAAATATTTATAATTTGGATTTCAAAAAGTCGGGGAGGGCGTTGCTGTTTAATTTGGGGAGATCCTTATTGCCGATGTTTCCCTTCCGGTCGATCAAGAAATATGACGGCAAGCCTTTTACTTCCATTGTTCCCATTATTCGGTTGGCTGTGTCATCGTCGGGGATGAATATGTGAATTGCATTGTCTATCGACGGGAGCAACTTAGTCCACGCCTGCAAATCTGACTTAAGCCAGATTACGGCAAAAATCACATCCGAATTTTTGAAATGCTCCCTTAAGCCCTCGCTACCTGCAAGAGCCGCGCGACAAGGTCCGCACCATGTTGCGCTTATGTCAAGATAGATAAGCTTTTCCGGAAATTCTTTTACGAGCCATTTGATTGGATTGTCAGCTTTGATATTGTAAATCGTATCACCTTGGGCGACTATGAAATCATCCTGTTTAATGGCGTCTAAATTAAAAGTGATGTTTCGGTCGGCATAAAGGCGGTCATAATATGCCGGATTGGCAAACTCGGAGCGCTCCACCGTAAAGCCTTCTTCTTGTTCTTGGAGGGAAGCATACATCAGATCGCGAATTAGACCTTTGGGGACCTTGCCGACATATTCGGGGAAATTGGATAACAGTGCTTTAATATGATATGGGAATATCATAAGCTTGGTATTGTCCTCATTGAATATGTCAAAGATAGAATCAGTGAAAAATGCCAATTGCTCCTCCTTGTCAATACCTTGGAAACCTATTGCCAGATTGGCGATTGAGAAAATATTGTCAATGTGGAGTAATTTCGCGGCATCAGAAGTGATGGCATTTGACGCAATGTATTCATCTACCAGGGTTCTTGTCCGTGCGACTTCTTTTTTGAATGCAATCATGTAGTCGGCAAGGGAGATGGTGTCAGCAGGCAAGGTGACATCCCAATATATTTTGGATAAGACTTGGTAAGCGTGGGAATACTGTTCATTAAGCGATTCATGGTTTCCGGAGAGATGAAATTCCAACGGCGACTTTGAGGCATCAATCTGTATGAATACGGAGTCCCCCGGTTCTGCATAGGCATTGATGAAATTACCGTGATAGTTCACTGTGAAAGTATGCCCGAAAGAAAACGGGATTTTTTCGCGGAAGTACCCTGCACTGTCCGGCTCGGCCAAGCGGCGTTCGGCTTTCTCCGACGGGTCACATTCGTTTATAATTATCGTTTTTGATCCGTTCTCTGGTATATTTGTTATCAGTCCGGATACTATGATTGAATCTACCGGTATTATATTGCAAGAAGATATATTGGCGGCTGTCGCATTTCCTAATAAACTTGATATAGCTCCTAATAAGACTAATGTTAAATTGCGCATGGCTGATGGATTATTCTTTTTGATTGGTTGTCAGTTTCCTGTATTCGAGCTTAAATTCTAACCCGACACGGATTTACTTATTTTCTTGTGTCTACATTGAAGCCTATTATGTAGCTGTGTGGCGAATTCTTTATAATGTCGGAGTCAAGGCTTTTGATTTCATGTTCACCACATGACCGGATAATCCCGTTATTATCGATCCAAAATGAACTTAAAAGGACAAGTGGTACGAATTTGTCGGTAGAAATACTGTCTGTGGCAGCAAACGGGCGTGCCGCATACAGATATTGTTTCTTGTCTCCCACCTGGGTGGCTATTGGTCTTAACGAAAGTTGCGGTGACAGGATGCCGTGGCCGACCATATCATAGGTGACGATAGCTATGGAGTCCTGGGCATGGTATGTCAAACCTATATTTGTCTGTTTAAGTGTTCTCACGATTCCTTTGTCGGGATTCTCCATATCTTTCATGTCATTGCGGGCATCCTCGGGTATCTCGTCAAGCATCAGTCGGGTATTAAATCCAAAAGGAGGCAAAATATCATCGCGGACAAGGCTATCGTTCTCATACTCGCGAACCTTTAGTATGATTGTTCTTGTCGTGTCTGAGAACTCGGAGATGTCAAAGGAATAAAGATAATATCCGTTTTTCTTGAGAAAGTTAGTCCAATCTTCAAGCGTGGAGGATTTTGGTGTGACGGCGTGCATATTTACAATTATACATGATAATAGAGTCCATAGCACAATAATGTAAACTTTTTTCATATTGAAATGATTTAAGCTCGTTTTGAGTTATTAAGTAAACTGTTAAATTCAGATAATCATTATCCTATGGGGCTTTAATCCATCCATATGGAAGAATCTATCTGCTCTGTACTCGGCAAAGTTACAATAAAATCCGAAATAACTGCCCCTGTCTCTGCGATGCAAAACATATTTTAACGACGACGTTTGCAATTGCCATGCTTTTTTTGTTATCTTTGTCGGATAAGATTACATTCAGTTAACCTATTAATATTTAGAAAAAGATGAAACCTTACGTAGTGGGTATCGATATAGGTGGTACCAACACAGTATTCGGGATTGTAGACGCAAGAGGTAATGTCATTGCAAGCAATTCGATAAAGACCGGCAAGCATGCCGATGTCAACGACTATATTGCAGAGTTGAGAGATGCACTCGGCACTTTGATTGAGGCTCATGACGCTTCCGACAAGATTGCCGGAATAGGTGTCGGTGCCCCGAATGCCAATTACTTTACGGGCATGATTGAAAATGCACCCAATCTTCCTTGGAAAGGAACGATTCCTATGGCTCATTTGCTTCATGAGGCGTTTGGCGTGCCTGTGGCTATAACTAACGATGCCAATGCTGCGGCTATCGGGGAGATGACCTACGGTGTGGCGCGAGGCATGAAGGATTTCATAATGATTACTCTCGGCACAGGGGTTGGCAGCGGTATAGTTGTCAACGGTCAGCTTGTATATGGTCATGACGGTTTTGCCGGCGAGCTTGGTCATGTCATCGTAAAGCCTTCCAACGGCAGGATGTGCGGTTGCGGCAGGACAGGATGCCTGGAGGCTTACTGTTCGGCTACGGGCGTTGCGCGTACCGCTCGCGAATTTCTTGAAATACGCACCGAGCCTTCAAAGCTACGCGATCTTCCTATCGAGGAGATCACTTCCAAGGATGTGTATGACGCAGCCATGTCGGGCGACAAGCTTGCCAAAGAGGTGTTCCAGTACACCGGTGATATCATGGGGCGTGCGTTTGCCAACTTCATAGCATTCTCAAGTCCGGAGGCTATTGTGCTCTTTGGCGGTTTGTCTCGTTCCGGCGACCTTCTTATGAAGCCGATAAAGGAGTCTCTTGACCGCAATATCCTTCCCATATTCAAGGGAAAGACCAAATTGTTGCTTTCCGAATTGAAGGAGAGCGATGCAGCTGTGCTTGGCGCAAGCGCTCTCGGATGGGAAGCCCGCCAGACTCCTACCCCTGCTTCGACACAGCCTATTGTGTGACATGCAAATGATTTTATATAATTATGAAGAGGTGGGATAGACATGTCTGTCCCGCCTCTTTTTCATAATCCGATTACTATGAACGATAAATACGATGAACGGCGGTTCTTGCCGAGTGCAACGGTTTTGTCGCGCTTTGAAAAGTGGTATTCTAACACAAAATTTTTCAACAAGATCGGTCGTGTGGCAAAGAAAGCCGGGGTAAAAGGCGTATACGCCGCCCTGCTCCTTTATTATGCACTTGCCGATGGAAAGGTGTCGGTGCGTGACAAGGTGATAGTGATAGGCGCGCTCGGCTACTTCATCTGTCCTACCGATTTCATCCCTGATTTTCTTGGTCCGCTTGGGTATACCGACGATATCAGCGCTCTGCTGTGGGCGCTTTCACGGATATGGAGCAATATCACCCCTGCTACCCATGAAAAGGCAAAATGTCGGTTACATCAATGGTTTTCGTCGATAGATGATTCCGACCTCGTGCTTTTCTGATATTTCCAATCTCATTTTTAATGATTAATCACAACTGTTAATTAACATTCTTGCGATTTTTAACGCTCTCTATCGGTATGGGTGGAATAAGGTATTGTAAATTATACGATTACATAAATAATAATGGGATGTCTCACGACATCCCATTACGTTTAAACCTTTATCTTAATCTAATACTATGAAAAACACACTCACAAATGTAGGCATTTTTTCCGGAATGGAACAAACTTTTCAAGTCACTTTAACATCTTTTTGATAAAAATCGGTTGAAAATGTATTATCCGATGCCTCCATTTAACATTTGTAAACGATTTATTGTCATTTGTACAATAACTATGCCTGAATATTGGCTAAATGCTCCGATTATTGTTACCTTTGCATAAAAGCAGATAATATGAAACAGTCCGTAATACTTGAAAATATATCTTCTCGTCTCGGTATATCCGAATTGAATCCGATGCAGAAAGAGATGATGTCATCTCAGGCTCGCGATGTGGTACTGCTGTCGCCCACAGGTTCGGGAAAGACTCTCGCGTTTACCATAGCGATGCTTCAGTCGCTTGTGCAGCCAAAGGGTGAGGTGCAGGCGGTAGTGATAGCTCCTTCACGTGAACTGGTCATGCAGATTTACCGTGTTGTGCGTGAGGTTGCCACCGGATATAAGACAGTGGCGTTTTATGGCGGTCATTCGATGACTGATGAAAAAAACTCGCTTAATCCCGTTCCCGACATAATAATTGCTACTCCGGGGCGTCTGCTTGACCATATCAACCGTAAGCTGGTGGATCTATATAATACTAAGGTGCTTGTCCTTGACGAGTATGACAAGGCTCTCGAACTCGGTTTTCATGACGAGATGCGTAAGATACTCCGGGTGATGCCTAATCTCAGCCGTACGATACTGACATCCGCCACGCGCCTGGATGACAGATTGCCCGAATTCATGAAGGTCAAGAGTCCTGCGGTCCTTGATTTTCTCTCGGCTGCGGCTAAGCCTCGCGAGCGTATGTCGGTGGTACAGGTCGAGAGTCCGGCGCGTGACAAGGTTGAAACGCTTGTTGACCTGTTGCGCTCGCTTCCCAACGGTCGTGTGATCGTGTTTGTGAATCACAGGGAAAGCGCGTCGCGCCTGTTTGAGCATTTGAAGAAAGCCGGGCTTCCGGTAGGGGTATATCACGGAGCCCTTGACCAGGTTGACCGTGAAAAGGCTATAGACCTGTTGAACAACGGCACTACCCCCGTGCTTGTGTCTACCGATCTTGGCGCACGCGGTCTTGACATTGAGGAAGTGAAATCGATTATTCACTACCACATGCCTCTTACCGAGGAGACATGGACCCACCGCAACGGTCGTACGGCGCGTGTCAATGCCACCGGCACAATATATGTGATTACTTCCGAAGCCGACAATATACCGGAATACATGGTGTTTGACCGCTCATATGTCCCCACCGGTAAGTCTTCCGATCCGATCCGTGCCGACCGTGCCACTCTCTATTTCAATGCGGGTAAGAAAGAGAAGATTTCACGAGGCGACATAGCCGGATTCCTCATGAAGACCGGAGGCTTGCTGGCCGATGAGGTAGGGCGCATAATCGTGCGCGACCATTCCGCTATCGCTGCAATCCCCGCAGCCAAGGCCGATATGGTGTTGCGCCTCGTCTTCCCCGAAAAAATCAAAGGGAAGCGCGTCAAAATCTCTTTGCTGAGAAACTGATTGATTCCTTTTAGGTTAAATGTGTTGCTCCGTATAAATTATGCGGAGTAGCATTTGCTACACTCATTTTGCCGTTCAAGCACTATATTTTGCTGTTTAGCAAATTTTAACAAATGGGGGGGGTAAAAGTAAAGGTTATGTTACTTTTGTGAAAAAGTAACTCTTAACTAATCTTAATCACATAATTTTATGAGTCGAAAATTACTTGCTTGTCTTATCGTTTTTATATCAATGATAAGTCAGAATTTGCATGCTCTGGATTTTAATTCAGGCGGTTTGTCATATACGACCAACGGTAATACCGGGGAGGTTATCATCACAGGTGTGACTAATACTTCAGTCTCTTCAGTGACAATCCCACCAACTGTTACAAACAAAGGTACGGCTTATCCGGTTAAATGGATAAACATGGATGCTTTCAACAAGTGTAAGGCGTTAAAGACGGTTACGGTTGAGGACAGTGAAGATCCATTAATTGCAATAAGTCGCACCAAAAGCAATGCCTCCATCGAGGAGGTCTACATGGGGCGACCGGTAGTGGATTTTTTCTCCAATATAAAGTCGATAAAAAAAGTGACATTCAGCGACAATCTTACATGGATTGCTAACGAGTCTTTATGGGGTTGCACCGGGTTGACTGAAATTACAATACCGGGGTCAGTATCTTCAATCAGTAAAAATGCTTTTACCCTCTGTGAAAACCTCTCCTCCGTCACATTCCTCCCTGGCGACGGTGAGCTTGCCATATCATCAGATGCCTTTTCGTCATGCCCTATCTACAATATTAACTTGGGTAGGAATGTAGAGGCCCATTACAAGTTTATGGATGTGTCTTTGGATAAATTGGTCGTTACTAAAGATGTTGATGAAGTAAGCGGAGTTTTATTTCTGTATAGTAAGCACATAAAAGAGCTTATTATAGAAGATAGCGAGATCCCGCTTGAAATGGACTATAATTCTTTTGGTAAGAATATAGGGGAGTTATATTTGGGTCGAAATATACCTTCTTACGGTAATTTTGTGGATATGCCCACTTTAAAGGAGGTTACAATTGGTGGCTTAGTAACAGAACTTACTTCCGGGATCTTTACTGGAGATATCGGTCTCGAAAAAGTTACTTTTGGTGAAAGTTTACAAAAAATCCCCGGAAATAGTTTTTGTGGGTGCAAGTCATTGGCTAATGTTCTCCTGCCTGAATCAATACAAGAAATAGGCTCAATGGCATTTTATGGATGTGAGGCATTGAGCAGTGTCCATTTGTCCACATCATTAAAAAAGATTGAATCATCGGCCTTTAACGGTTGCGTTAGTTTGTCGGAAATTTCTTTACCCGGCAGTCTTGAATCTATTTATGATAGAGTATTTGAAAATTGTCCGATGCTGAAAAAGATAGTGATTGAGGATGGCAATAGTGTGCTTGGCGTAAGCAATAATTCATTTGGATCTGCTGTTGAGGAATTATACTTGGGGCGTAACATAAATTCTGTTGGAGTTTTTGCTGATTTTGTGACACTAAAAGAGGTTGTAATAGGAAATGAGGTTACAGAGATAGGCGAAACCTGTTTTTATGGTGATAAGAATCTCAAAAAGGTAGTTTTAGGAAATGGTGTACTTGATATAAAATCTTGGGCTTTTAGAAATTGTGCGTCATTGACTGATATAGTATTGCCTGCTTCTTTGCGCAAAGTCATGTCGCAGGCATTTTATGGCTGTGATGCGCTCACGTCGGTGAAGTCGCTCGCCACTATTCCACCCGCCGCCGGATCTCAGATGTTTAGTGATGTCGTGTATGAGAAGGTGCCTCTTGAAGTCCCGTCAGGAACAAAGGCTGCATATGCTGCGGCTGATGAGTGGAAAAACTTTGCCAATATCGTTTCCGGCAGTTATAAGATTTCAGTCACCTATGATGCCTCTATGGGCGGCGTGAGGATTAACGGTCAGGATGGCACTGAATTTGCCGTGCAAGAAAATGATGATGTCGCCATTGAGATAATACCTGCTGAGGGTTATAAGATAGAGTCAGTGAAAATCGACGGCGTGGAGTCGATTGACAAGTTTGTCGACGGAAGCTACACTGCTGACGGCATACAGGGAAATATGACAGTTGAAGTACTGTTCTCACGAATCACTTTTATGTGTTATGTTCATTATGACACTGCGGAATGTAACGTGACTCTCTCTGTTGATGGTGAATCGAGCACATCAGCGATTGTTCCTTATGGAGCTAATTGGCGGATTGACATATCTGCTTCGTCACCTTATCGTGTGGTATCCGTGACTGTAGATAATCACATTGAGAGTCAGACTATACCGCTCGAAAGCAATTATTTTGAGATCGAGAAGGTGACAGAGGATTTTGATGTTACCGTTAACTGTGAATTAGTCACATACAAAGCATCAGTCTTTTATGATAGTGTCGGAGGCACGGTTACACTTAATGGAGAGCAGGCGAAAAGTATCGATGTTGTTCAATATAGTCCTCTTGTGATAGAGGCATTCCCGGAGACCGGATATCATGTAGGATGGCTGTCGATTAACGGAGTGGAGTGTACTTCAGGTATGGTAGATAATACCTATATCATTAATAATGTAAGCTCTGATACGGAGATAAGAATCAGATTTGACATAGACATGTTTAGCTTCACTACTGAATATGATGCATCCCACGGCTCGGTATCGGTAAACGGTAATACTGCAAATGAGTTGAATTTTGCCTATGGTGAGAAAGTTGTCGTTGAGTTGTATCCTGCCGAAGGATGGGAACTTGGAAAGGCTCTGCTCAATGGCGATGATGTTACTTCCCGTTTTTCAGATTCCGGCATTATGACTATTGACGCGGTCAAGGAGTCGGGTCATCTTGAAATATATTGGAAAGAGAAGTTGGTTAAACTCTCTTTGGTCGGATTTGACGGAGGGCGTGTGGCTAACCTTGTCCCGTACAATTCCATTCTTACCTACGAAATAATTCCCGACGAGGGTTGGAGTATCCATTCTTTGACCTTTAACGGGGAACTTGTCGATACAGATGAGGAAAATCGGTTTACAACGCCGCAATTGACCGATGACGCTACTCTCTCAGTAGTATTCAGCCATGATGTTACTGTCGGTGTTAGCGGCGCGTTAATGTCTGCCGTCAACGTCGTGACCCGCAATGGCTCGATATTTATTAACGGGGCATTGGATTCGTCGGTAGTGGAAATATACGGTGTTGACGGGAAGTGCATATATCGCGGTACGGACCGTGAGATCGCCGTAACTCGCGGTAATGTCTATATAGTCCTTATTGAAGGAAGGGAATTTAAGGTCATCCCTTGATTACATAACCTTTTTTGACAACAATAAATTCCCCGGTGCTTAGAGCGTCGGGGAATTGTATTTTAAAGATTTACTCATTATCTTTGTGTGGGCGGCATTAAACGGCTACCCCTACAGTATATGATTAGTATTGATTTGATATGCGGAAGCGATGCCCTGCGCGGGCTTGCCTGTCGGATGGATGACGGTTATGTGGCTGTTGACCTGTCGGCCGCCGGAGAGAAGTTGGAGCTTATGCCGGATGCCCTTCGGCGCATGGAGCAGGTGGCGCGGATGACCGGGGCGGCGATGGTATATGCCGATTACTATGATGTCGCTGCCGACGGCTCTCTGTCGCTGCATCCTCTCATTGACTGTCAGGAAGGCGCGTTGCGCGACGATTTTGATTTCGGCAAACTGTTGCTGATTGATGCGCGGGCACTTGAATCGGCTCTCGGCGATATGGTCCGGTCATATCGTTATGCCGCATTTTATGCGCTGCGTCTTGCTCTGTCGCGTCAAGGTGCGGTAGTGAGGCTCAATGAGCCGGTTTATAAGGTGGAGTCTGCTAAGGAAGGCGCGTCGCAGTTTGATTATGTGGATCCGCGAAACCGCGAGGTACAGATCGAGATGGAGCAAGCCTGTACCGATCATCTGAAAGCCGTGGGCGCCTATATCGAGCCGGTTGTGGCAAATGAAGACTTTTACGGCGACTATCCGGTTGAGGCATCGGTGGTGATCCCTGTTAAAAATCGGCGCAACACGATCGTTGATGCAATTGAGAGTGCACTTTCCCAGGTCACGGCATTTCGGTTCAACGTAATAGTCGTCGACAACCGGTCGACTGATGGTACTACCGAGGCGATAAGGGAAATCACGGCACGCGACAGCCGGCTATGTCACATCATGCCGGAAGTGTCGGGGCTTGGGATCGGCGGGTGCTGGAATCTGGCTGTCAACTCCGCATATTGCGGCAGATTTGCCGTGCAGCTTGACAGTGATGACCTGTATTCTTCACCCGACACTCTTCAGTGCATCGTGGATAAGTTTTATGCAGATCGCTGCGCTATGGTTGTCGGGTCTTATACCCTTACCGATTTTGACCGAAACGTAATAGCGCCGGGATTGATTTCCCATGCTGAATGGACTGATGATAACGGGCGCAACAACGCCCTTCGTATAAACGGATTTGGTGCGCCGCGGGCTTTCCTTACCGGGATCGCGCGTAAGGTGCTGTTCCCGAATACAAGCTATGGCGAGGACTATGCGATGTGTCTTGCCGTATCGCGTAACCACCGTGTGGGCAGGATCTTTGATTCATTGTATCTCTGTCGCCGCTGGTCGGGCAATTCCGATGCCGCTCTCTCTCTTGAGGCGGTCAATCGCAATAATTTCTATAAGGACCGCCTGCGCACATGGGAACTCCTTGAACGTATCCGGCTAAATCGTCAGCGTGATGAAAAGAAGTGATATAGAACTCTTTATCGACCGTCAGCTTGATGTGTGGGATGACGCCGCGCGCCGTCATGCCGCGCTTGGCTCGGTCAGGAAAAAACGTGTCGCGGTAAATGGCGCGGAATGGAATGTCGTCTATAATCCGGCGCGCAGTGTGAGCACCGGGGCAAAGATAGACGATGCTTCGATCAAGGCGCGCCGTTGTTTCCTCTGTGACGTGAACCGCCCCTGTGAGCAGTCATCACTCGCGTGGCGTGACTATGACATACTTGTCAACCCTTACCCCGTATTTCCGGGTCATCTTACTATCGCCCGCAAGGTTCACGAAGCCCAGTCGTTGGCGGGGCATATTGATGACTTTGTGGATCTCGCCTGTGAGCTTGAAGGCTATACCGTGTTTTACAACGGACCCAAATGCGGTGCGTCGGCTCCCGATCATTGCCATTTTCAAGCTGTTCCGGAAGAGCATCTGCCTATAGCTCGCACTTATCCTTTCCGCCGCATATATTTTTGCGGAAATGCCGGTTGCGTGAAGACGGAGATGCGCCGGGTGCTCGAATCCATGACTGTTGAGGCTGACGAGTATGAGCCACGGGTCAACGCGGCGGTGCATCTTCGTGATGACGGGATTGTGGAAATGGTGATTGTGCCGCGTCGTGCCCATCGCCCTTCTTGTTATGATCGAGTGAAAGTGAGTCCGGGCGCGATTGACATGCTCGGTACGGTTATAACCACCTCGCCCGATGACTTTGACGCCGTGGATTCCGGTTTGCTGTCGCGTATATTTTCCGAAGTGGCGTTTGCCGGGGATATTCCGGTGATTCGTGTCGGTATAATGACGGCTCCTGAGATTAATTATACCCTCCATGGCGAATATCGCCGTGACGGTGACACATTTTTCCCTCTTGCCGATGATTGTCGGTTTGAGCTCGAAGATGTCACCATAGGCGTCGATTTCCATTGGGAGCGTAAGGAGCGGCAGCGGTTCCGCGGGGCTTTGCAGCTGATGAAAGTAGACGGAGGCATCACGGCGGTAAATATAATTCCCGTGGAGGATTACCTGACAAGCGTGATCTCCTCGGAGATGAGTGCAGAGGCGTCACCTGCGCTACTGAGGGCACATGCCGTCATATCCCGTAGCTGGGTGCTCGCGCAGTTAAGCCATAAATCAGGGTCGGTCGCCGTCTGTCCTGAGCCGGTTGCCGGGGAGACCGTGAAATGGTATGACCATGACGATCATGTCGGATTCGACGTGTGTGCCGATGACCATTGCCAGCGTTACCAGGGAGTGACGAGGGTAACCCGCGCGGAGGCGCGTGATGCAGTGATGGCGACCTGTGGTGAGGTCATGATTGCCGGCGGGGAATTGTGTGACACTCGCTTTTCCAAGTGTTGCGGTGGGGCTTTCGAGGAATTTGAAAATTGCTGGGAGCCTGTCCGTCACAGTTATCTCACCGGGGCGCGTGACCTCATACCTGCGGGAGAGTTGCCTGACCTGCGTATCGAGGCTGCCGCATGCGACTGGATAATGTCGCGCCCTGATGCGTTCTGTTCACGCGCTACCCCCGACATCCTGCGTCAGGTGCTGAATGACTATGACCGTGACACCGTCGATTTTTATCGGTGGAGAGTGGACTATACCTTTGATGAGCTGTCGGTGATAATTCATGAACGGTCGGGTATCGACTTCGGCGATATCCTGGAGCTTCGCCCCCTGGCAAGGGGTACGTCAGGAAGAATATACCGCCTTGAAATCGTAGGGACAAAACGCTCCCACATTGTAGGCAAAGAGCTTGAAATACGCCGGTGGCTTTCCCGCAGTCATCTTTATAGCTCCGCTTTTGTACCGGTGAGGACTGAGACCGGTTACACCCTGTATGGTGCCGGATGGGGGCATGGGGTAGGGCTGTGTCAGATAGGTGCCGCAGTTATGGGCGCCTCCGGTTACGGCTACCGTGATATATTATTACATTACTTTAAAGATGCAGAAATCAAAAAACTCTATTGACCGCCCTGTTTCTCCATGGTGGTGGGTGTCTACGCTATATTTCGCCCAGGGATTGCCCTATGTCGCGGTAATGACAATATCCGTGATAATGTATAAGCGCCTCGGCATTTCCAATACCGACATAGCCCTTTATACCTCATGGCTCTATCTGCCTTGGGTGATAAAACCGTTCTGGAGTCCGGTGGTGGATCTTTTCCGCACAAAGCGGTGGTGGATCGTTATGATGGAGTTTCTTATCGGCATCGGCTTTGCCGGGGTGGCGTTCACCATTCCCGCTACGTTCTTCTTCCAGTCGACGCTTGCCGTGTTCTGGATGATCGCTTTCGTGAGCGCGACTCACGACATAGCCGCCGACGGTTACTACATGCTCGCCCTTTCGGAGCATGAGCAGTCGTTTTATGTGGGCATACGCAGCACCTTCTACCGTATATCCACCATCGTGGGGCAGGGATTGCTGGTGATGCTTGCCGGATATATAGAGAGTCGTAACGACAATCTGCCTCCGGGAGACAGCATGGACTATACCCCGCTTGCATGGATGACCGTCATGGCGGTGTTGTCGCTGTTTTTCTTCATTGTCTCGATTTATCACAGGTTTATATTGCCGCGCCCGGTTAGCGACAGTCCTGCTCCTGGGGTGACCTTGCGCAATGTCGGCAGGGAATTCCTGTCTACATTTGCATCGTTTTTCCGTAAGCCGGGTGTAGGCCTTGCGATTGCATTCATGCTGCTTTACCGCTTTCCGGAGGCGCAGCTCGTGAAACTTATAAATCCGTTTCTGCTTGACGGCAGGGAAGTGGGCGGACTCGGACTGTCCACTGCTGAAGTCGGTTTTGTGTATGGGACAATCGGCATAATCGGACTCACTGTCGGCGGCATTATCGGCGGCATAGTGGCGTCGCGCGGTGGCTTGAAAAAGTGGCTGATGCCTATGGCATGGAGTATCTCGCTTACCTGCGCCACGTTTCTCTACCTTGCCATTGTACAGCCTGCCGACATGCTTACGGTCAACATCTGTGTGTTTGTCGAGCAGTTCGGCTACGGATTCGGATTCACCGCCTATATGCTTTATCTCATATATTTCAGTGAAGGCCCGTTCCGCACGGCTCACTACGCCATTTGTACCGGATTTATGGCCCTCGGCATGATGCTCCCGGGCATGGCGGCGGGATGGCTACAGGAAATGATGGGCTATCAAGGCTTTTTCTGGTGGATCATGGCATGTTGTGTTGCAACTATCGCCGTAGCCTCCTTCATCAAAGTGCCCGCATCCTTCGGCAAAAAATAAGAATCGTCTCAGATAGCTGAAACGATTCTTATATGACGATTAAATATAGTTGGCCGTTCTATTACTGGCGGTCGACTTCGACTTTTTTCAGTACCATTACGGGGGCGTCGTTCTTGTCGAGCATGATCACGGTGCCGGTCTTGCCTTTTTTTGCATACTCAACACTTTCGAGGGCTACAAGCATCGCGGTCTCACCCTTCATTATCTCCTCGGGGCATGCCATACGGGTTGTCGCGAGGTTCTGGAACTGGATCGAGTTGGACTTGTCCGGGTCGATCATAAGCGAGCCGTTGACTATGTTGCAACCGGTGTTTCCGTGTAGTTTCTGTTCCTGGATGTCTATCACCATCTGCATGTCGGGATTGTCATGTGCCTTGCCGTTGATTTCGGTTACCTCCCATGTGCCGTTGAGGAAATCCATGTTGTGCTTGCGCAGGGTCATAAGGCTGCTGCCGCGGCTGTCGCGGAGGTCAAGGTAATATTCGTGTCCTTTTTTCGTGATGTCAAATGACTGTACCGCCTCAAGCGCGAGATTGATCGCCCGCTCATACGGGGCATCGGGACATGCCATCATCGTCGAGATCACGTTTCCGATTTTCAGTCCTGAGTTGCCCGACAATTCAAAATTGCCGTTGATGATGTTGCAGCCGTTGGAGCCGTAGATGCGGTGGTCATCCATGTTGAAATTGATATAGGGGCGAGTCTCGCCTGTCACTTTGTTGCCACCTACTGTATATACGGTCCATTCGCCGGCAAGGGCGTCGGATGAAATCTTGGAGCTATTCTGCTTTTGGGTTACCACGGTAGTTGTCGTTGTTTTGTTTTTATTGCCGGTGTTGTTTTTAGTCACTCCGCACGATGCGGTTATTGCGGCTATGATGACTGCTGTTGATATAAGTCTGATTCTATTCATGTCAATTTCAAATTAGGTTATATAATAGTGACGTTTTAGCAGGGATAAAGTTTAATGAAGAGAGTGAAATCAATCCGGAATTTCGATTACCAGATTGTCATAAGCCATGTGTACGCCCTCCGGTAAGGTTGGCTCGACATCCGCTTGCTTGCCGATTGCGTCGGCAAAATGGGTGAGGTACGTGACGCGCGGCTTTATGCGCCCGATTGCCGCGAGGGCTTCGTCGAGTGTCATGTGGGATATGTGATCTTTTCTGCGTAATGCGTTTATTACCAAAGTGTCGGTATCGCGCAGAAGTTCGAAGGTTGCGTCGGGGATTGTCTTGGCATCGGTGATATACGCAAGTTTTCCGATACGGAAACCCACGATCGGCAACTTGTAGTGAATCACCGGAAGTGGCGTCACCATAATTCCGGCTACCTCAAACGGCTTGTCGTCAATCTCCGTGATGTTGAATGTAGGCACTCCCGGATAGAGATGCTGCCTGAAGCAGTATGGCACCCGGTTGCGGATATCCTCGGCTACGTCGTGGCGGCAATACAAGGGAAAGCCATCTTCCTTGGCGTAACAGTAAGGCCGCAAGTCATCAATGCCGCCCACATGGTCATAATGGCTATGGGTGAGCAAAGCCGCTTCAAGTTCGGGCGTACCGGCATTGATTATCTGTTGGCGGAAGTCCGGGCCACAGTCGATCAGCAGGTTTTTATCACCTGCACTCACGATTGCCGATGCGCGAAGCCGCTTGTCGTGGATGTCGGTCGAGATACACACCGGGCATGTGCATCCTATCTGCGGTACGCCTGTCGAGGTGCCTGTACCAAGAAATCTGAGTCTCATAGCCTGCCGATTATGTTTACTTCGGGAGAAAGCGTGATGCCGAATTTCGCAGCCACCTTCTCTTTTATCTCTCCATACAGCGACACTACGTCGGCTGCGGTCGCATTGCCCGTGTTGACTATCACAAGACATTGCTTTGTATACACCTGCGCGCCACCGATCGATCGCCCTTTCATGCCGGTATTCTCGATGAGCCATGCGGCGGGTATCTTTATGCCTCCGTCGGCGGGATAGGAAGGGATGGAAGGATAGTCGGCTTTTAATTGCTCAAACTTTTCGGTAGAAACCACGGGATTTTTAAAGAAAGAGCCGGCACTGCCCAACTCGTCAGGCTTGGGGAGCTTGTTGCGGCGTATCTCAATTACACGGTCGCGCACGGCTTTAAGTGTAAGGTTGCTGCTGTGATCGGCAAGCTCTTTCAAAGGTCCGTAGTCGAGTGTGAAATGCTTTTCGCGCGAAAGACGGTATACGACATCGGTGACGATGTGTCTGCCGGCATATCCGGCTTGTTTAAATATACTGTTGCGATAACCGTATCCGCATTCTTCCGCCTTGAACACCCTTGTCTCTCCCGTGGATGAGTCAACAGTGTGAACGGAATCGATAATATCTTTTGCCTCGACTCCGTAGGCACCTACATTCTGTACGGCTGATGCGCCCGCCTCCCCCGGAATATAGGAAAGGTTTTCCGCGCCGTACAATTCGTGATCAACACAATATCTTACAAAATCATCCCAATTTACCCCCGCCGATACTTTGAGATACACCTGCCTGCCGTTGTCGTCAATAACAGTGATCTCCTTGATTGCCGAGTGCATCACCAAACCGTCAAATCGACCGGTGAACAGCAGATTGCTGCCGCCGCCGATATGCAAGCGGGGCATTCCCGCATATTCGGGCGCATTAAGCAACATGTAAAGTTCGCCAATGCTCTCATATTCGGCATATATTCGTGCTGTCGCGGGAATGTGGAATGTCGTGACCCGCGAGAGATCAAAGTCGTGGAATATTTTCATCTGTCGTTAATTTCTGAAACTTTGAAGGATACCGTCGTCAAATATCAGGTATATGCCGTTTTCATAAGTCCAAAGTTCTCTCATTGTACTTATTCCGGGGCTGCGGTCGATGGTTGCCGGAGATCCGAGCGCAAGACGGCACTCCTCGCGGGTCATGTAAAGAGTGACTTTCCCGCGTATGATATTGGCCCACGTCTCATCCGTGATTTGCGGATAGCGCTTGTGGGGATCGTCAAAGTAAAATAGCGATGCAAAATCCCGCGCACCTTTTGCCTGGTCGCCGGCCGACATGTAAAGATATGCCGATTGGGGCGTTTCCGACACGGTGGTGAATTGCAGCTTTACAGGGTAGACCGTGTTGCCGGGGGTGACGTCGACAACCTTTACGGGAATGAATTTTTCACCGCGAAGTGCCGCGCCGTTACCGTCAAACCATGTCGAAGTGCGGATGTAATAAGTATTGCCGAGCAACGCTGACCTTACATCGTCTACTATGGATGTCTCTACGGTAAACGGAATCTCGATTTTTCTTCTTCGGTCAAGCTCGTCGATTGATGCCGCAATGCGGTAACTCACTTCTGTGCCGTCACTCGTGGTAAATGTCAGTTCGGTGTCAGGCTTGCCTGTCATCGAGGGCATTTCTTGCGATGACTTGAATTGGATATATTCGCCGGCTTTCGGATATTTGTCACTGCCCGGTTCAAGGGCAAGGCTTATCTTGTCGTCGGTGACGTAAAATTGTTTTCCCGCCTCCCACTGAGAGAGTTGTTGCGGCTTTACGCCTTCAAGAAGACGCTCCTCATCGCTCACGGTGACTTGCTGCCGCCTTACTTCGTCGGCAGTGATTTTAGGAGTGCTCTCGATGCCGGTAAAACATCCCGACACCGAGAGCATAAGAGTGATTGCTACGGTAAGAGAGCCGCCTTTCATCATTCAGCAGTGGGATCTATGCCCAGATTGTAGAATATGAATGAGTATATGTCGGCATACTCGTCGATAACCTTTGATACCGGTTTGCCCGCACCGTGTCCGGCCTTTGAGTCGATGCGTATGATCTTGGGCTGTGAGCCTGTGTCGCTTGCCTGGAGCGTCGCCGCATATTTGAACGAGTGGGCGGGTACTACGCGGTCATCATGATCGGCTGTGGTCACCATTATGGCAGGGTAGGGTGTGCCGTCATTGCTGATATTGTGCAGCGGTGAATAGCCAAGCAGATATTTTGCCATTTCCGGTGAATCGGCGCTTGTTCCGTAGTCCGATGCCCAGTTCCATCCGATGGTGAACAGATGATAGCGCATCATGTCCATGACGCCCACACGCGGGATAGCCACCTTGAAAAGGTCGGGGCGCATGTTGACGGTCGCCCCTACAAGAAGACCTCCGTTGGAGCCGCCCTCGATAGTCATAAGTTCGGGGGTGGTCCACCCCTCTTTTATCATGTATTCGGCGGCAGCGATAAAGTCGTTGAACACGTTGAGCTTCTGTTGCTTTGTGCCGGCAAGATGCCACGGCTCGCCATATTCTCCTCCTCCGCGCAGGTTGGCCTGTGCGTATATGCCTCCGTTTTCAAGCCAAAGCAATCTCTGGGCTGAAAAGCCGGGGTTGAGCGACACGTTGAAACCTCCGTAACCGTAAAGATATACCGGATTCTTGCCGTCGCGTTTCAGCCCTTTTTTATAGGTGATGAACATCGGTATCTTTGTGCCGTCGGCTGAGGGATAAAACACTTGTTCGGTGACATAGTCATCGCTGTTGAATCCTTCGATAGCGGTGGCTTTGAACAGTTTCGAGTCGCCGCTCGACATGTCATAACGGTAAATCTCGGAAGGATATATGAAAGAGGTGAATGTGTAGAATACCTCATCATGTTTTTTGCTCGATGAGAATCCTGCCGAACCCACGCTCGGGAATTTGATCTCACTGAGTAATTTACCGTCACGGCTGTAGAGATATGACTTGTTGGCCGCGTCAATGTCGTAGGTGAGTATTATCTTGTCGCCGGCAAAATCCACACCCGTGAGCACGCCTTTCTGCTCCGGCACAAGCTCTTTCCAGTTTTCACGCTGCGGGGCTTTTACCGATGCGGTCATGATACGGTAGCGCGGTGCGCCATAGTTGGTGTAGATGTACAGGGTGTCGTTGATAACGTCAAGCACGGCGATTTCATAATCCTGTGACGGTTCGATTACTGTCCACTCCGCTTTGGGATTTTTCAGGCTTTTCATCATGAGCGACGAGCCCATGCCTTCTCCTCCGCCGTAGATAAATAATGCCGATTCGTTGTCAGGCACGTAGGCGGAATGGAAATGCAGGGGATTTGCCTTGTCTTCATACACGAGCCTGTCATCGCTCTGCGGGGTACCGAGCTTATGATAGTACACTCGGTGATTCTCGTTGGCGTTGGAAAATTCCTTGCCGTCGGTGGGGCGGTCGTATGCGCTGTAATAGAATCCGTCACCTTCCCAGTCGGCACCGGTGAATTTTGCCCATTCGATATGGTCGGGCAACAGTTCTCCGGTATTGGTGTCCATCACGTAGATCTCGGTCCAGTCAGAGCCGCTGCGCGATATGGTGTATGCCGTGTATTTGCCGTCGTTGGAGATGCTTACCCCGGTAAGCGCCACGGTGCCGTCATCGCTCAGTTTGTTAGGATCAAGGAATACCTGGGGGGCTTCTGCGAGGTCGCGGGTGCGGTAAAGTATCGACTGATTCCGCAATCCGTCATTTTCATAAAAATAATACCAGCCGTCGCGTTTTGAGGGCATTCCCGACTTGTGATAGTCGAAAAGCGAGGTAAGACGCTTGCGCAAGGCGTCGCGGAAAGGTATTTTGGACAGATAGTCCTCAGTGACCTTGCGCTCCGCCTCCACCCATCCGAGAGTGGTAGCCGAAGTGTCGTTTTCAAGCGGGCGGTAAGGATCGCTTACCTCAACCCCGAAGTACGTGTCCACCGTCTCCGAGCGGGGAGCCTCGGGATATTTCAGTTCCTGTGAATTGACGCCTGTTGCCGCCATTGCCATCAAGGATAAGATTAGATATTGTTTCATTGCGTTATGCTCTCGTTTGGGGTCAGGCATTTTTACCGTGACAGTTTTTAAACTTTTTGCCGGAACCACAGGGACAGGGATCGTTTCTGCCTACCTTCGGGGCGTTGACGATCGGCTGTGTATGGCGTTGCTCGCCTTGTGGAGCCGATGCCGCCTGACGTTGCGCGTCGGCACCCGGATATTGCTCCTTGCTCGCACGATAACGGCTGTAATCGTTTTTGCGCTCAGGCATAGCCTCTTTCATCTGCGGCTGTTGTCTTGACGGCTCTTTTTCCGAGCTTAGCTGCGCGTCGCTGGCACGTGGCGCCTGTGGCTGCGGGATGAATATCTGACCGCGCAGCAGTGATGACGCCGCCTTTACATTCAGCGTGTTCATCGCCGATTCAAAGAGGTGGAACGATTCAACCTTGTATATTACAAGCGGATCTTTCTGCTCGTAAGAGGCATTCTGTACCGACTGGCGGAGCTGGTCAAGCTCGCGAAGATGCTCTTTCCACACCTCGTCGATCGTGACGAGCATAATCGCCTTGTGCCATTCCTTGAGTATGGATTTGCATTCGCTGTCATAGGCCTCTTTGATGTCACACGGGATATTGAATACGCGTTTGCCGTCGGTAATCGGCACAAGTATTCTGCCGCCTTTCTCTCCGGCTCCCTTGTTTTCAACCCAATCCTTGATTACCGGCATGGCGATTTCGATTATGCGCTCGCCCTTGCGCCTGAACGCTTCGTTTACATTGGCGAACACTCGGTCAAACGCCTCCTTCTTAGGCATGCCGCGATACTCTTCCTCGGTAAACGGGGTCTCTATCGCAAACACTTTCAGCAGCTCCATCGACAGGTCGGCGTAGTCGGCGGGAGAGTCGTAAGTGTTGAGGATGTTTTCGACCGTATCGTAGAGCATGTTGTTGATGTCGATACCGATACGCTCACCCATCAAGGCGTGGTGACGGCGACCGTAGATATACTGACGCTGCTTGTTCATCACGTCGTCATACTCGAGAAGGCGCTTACGTATACCGAAGTTGTTTTCTTCCACACGCTTCTGTGCGTTTTCGATCGCACGGTTTACCATCTTTGACTCGATCATCTCGCCCTCTTTTACGCCGAGAGTGTCAAGCATCTTGGTAACGCGGTCGCCGGCAAACAGTCGCATGAGCTGATCCTCAAACGACAGGTAGAATACCGAGGAGCCCGGATCACCCTGACGACCGGCACGACCGCGTAGCTGACGGTCGACACGACGTGATTCATGACGCTCCGTGCCGATGATGGCAAGACCGCCGGCGTCTTTTACCTCGGCGGGAAGCTTGATGTCAGTACCACGACCTGCCATGTTGGTGGCTATGGTCACTGTGCCTTTTTTACCTGCCTGAGCCACAATGTCGGCTTCTTTCTGGTGAAGCTTTGCATTGAGCACATTATGGGGAATATGGCGGAGAGTCAACATTCGTGACAGCAATTCGGAAATTTCGACCGAGGTGGTGCCGACAAGTACGGGACGACCCTGCTTTACGAGTTCCACGATTTCATCGATTACCGCGGCATATTTTTCCTTCTTGGTGCGGTATACACGGTCATTCATGTCGATACGTGCCACCGGCTTGTTGGTGGGAATGGTGACTACGTCGAGCTTGTAGATGTCCCAGAACTCACCCGCCTCTGTCTCTGCCGTACCGGTCATACCGGCAAGCTTGTGATACATACGGAAATAGTTCTGCAAGGTTATGGTGGCAAATGTCTGGGTGGCTGCCTCTACCTTGACACCCTCCTTTGCCTCGATAGCCTGATGGAGTCCGTCGGAATAGCGGCGCCCTTCCATGATACGGCCGGTCTGCTCGTCTACAATCTTGATCTTGTTGTCGTCGATGACATACTCTACATCTTTTTCGAAAAGCGCGTATGCCTTGAGCAGTTGGTTGACGGTGTGGACACGCTCCGCCTTGACCGCATAATTCTGCATGAGGTCATCTTTCTTCTGCTGACGGTCGGCAGGGGAGAGTGAAGTGTCTCCTTCCACTTCCGACAACTGTGCGGCAATATCGGGGAGCACGAAGAACTGCGGATCCTGGCTCCTGCCTGTAAGTTCGTCGATACCCTTGTCGGTCAGCTCTACCGAACGGTTTTTTTCGTCGATCACGAAATATAGCGGTTCGGTTGCCTTTGGCATTTCGCGACCGTTGTCCTGAAGATAGTATCCCTCTGTCTCAAGCAATAGCGGCTTGATGCCTTCGGTCGACAGGTATTTGATAAGTGCGCCATATTTGGGAAGACCCTTGTAGGCACGGAAGAGCTGGAGCGCGCCTTCCTTGCGGGTTTCCTTGTCGCTGCTTGCTATCTTTTCTTTTGCCTCTACAAGAAGTTTGGCTACAAGCTTGCGCTGTGCCTCAAACACTTTCTCTACATTAAACTTGTACTCGTTGAAAAGCTGGTCTTCCCCTTTAGGCACGGGACCGGAGATGATAAGCGGTGTACGGGCATCGTCGATAAGCACCGAGTCAACCTCGTCGACAATCGCGTAGTAGTGCTTGCGCTGCACCATATCCTGCGGCGACATAGCCATGTTATCGCGGAGATAGTCGAAGCCGAATTCATTGTTGGTACCGAATGTGATGTCACATGCGTAGGCCTTGCGGCGAGCCTCGGAGTTGGGCTGATGCTTGTCTATGCAGTCTACCGTTTGCCCGTGGAACATGTAAAGCGGTCCCATCCACTCGGAGTCACGCTTTGACAGGTAATCGTTGACGGTCACCACATGGACACCTTTGCCTGTCAGCGAGCGGAGAAACACCGGAAGTGTAGCGACAAGTGTCTTTCCCTCACCGGTAGCCATCTCGGCGATTTTACCCTGATGCAATACGATACCGCCTATGAGCTGCACATCGTAGTGTACCATGTCCCATGTAATTTCGTTACCGCCGGCTACCCATCGGTTCTTGTAGACGGCTTTGTCTCCTTCGATGCTTACAAAGTCCTTGCCTGCGGCGGCGAGGTCGCGGTCCATCTGGGTTGCGGTCACTTCTACCGTCTCATTGGCGGCAAAGCGGGCGGCTGTCTCGCGCATGGCGGCAAATACTGTGGGAAGCACCCGGTCAAGCTCGGTCTCGTAAGTGTCGAGAATGTTTTTTTCGCGCGAATCGATATCATCCCATAGCGGCTGACGCTCGTCAAATGGCAGCTCTTCTATTTTTGATTTTATTTCCGCGATGGCGTTGGTATCGGCTTCAGTAGCCTTTGCCAGTTCCTTTTTGATATTGGTGATTGTGTCGCGCAACTCGTCGTTGGTCAGCTCCTTCATCTTGGGACCAAGAGCGTTGATCTGATCCACGATAGGCTGGATCTCTTTGAGGTCGCGCTGCGATTTGTTTCCAAACAGCTTGTTAAGAATTGATGTAAATGACATGTATTGTATTGTTTAAATTTACGAAATAAGAAATGGGGGAAGAGTTGGTATTCCCTGTGAAAATCAGGTCGCGCCTGTTATTTCTTTTCAAGACGCAACGGGGGGAATTCGGCTGCATTGGGCGAGCGGATACGCAACAGTCGTGCCACTGTGGGGGCAATCGAGCGTGCGTCGGTCTCCACAGTTATATGTTGGGGTTTCAGGTCGGGCGACAGTAGGAATACCGGTGATGTCATTGTGCCGGTGCGCACTGTCGACCTGCGCTCTTTTTGGCTTATAGGGTCTACCTCCACTATTTCCCATCCGGGATTTACTTCGATCATCACGTCGCCTGCATAGTCGACATGTGTGTTACGCTTTATCGCATCGGCATTTACGCCTGCCCTGCCGGCAAGAATGTCGTCAATAGTCCATACGCGGCTTACGGCACTCATCCTCACGAGGAAGTCGGCGGCTTCGGTGCGCACTGCCTTTATGTCGAGGTCATGCTCTTTTATAAGCTGATGGTTAAGGAACAGTTGTCCGTTGTAGTATCCCGACACCCATTCGCCATTACCGTATTTCGCCATCAGATACATGTTGAGCAGCGATATCGCCTGACGGGATGAGAACTCGCCGTCGGGTATGCCCCATTTCTCGTCATCGCGCTTATTGTTTTGTACAGGCGGTGTGCCGGCAACCATTATAAGTGTGTTGGCAAGACCTACATTGGAGTCGATCTCCTTTAACAGTCGTGCAAGCTCGGAGTCAAGCCTGATGTAGCTGTCCATGGTCTCGATGCGGCTGTCGGCATCCTTTGCCGCGGCAAAGGGAGCAAGGGTATATCCGATACTCAGCATGTCCATGGCATTGCCGTTGCCGAGACGCATGCCTTTAAGGTAATCGGAGGCTATGTCGGTCAGCTCCGTGTTTACCGGCGCGGATGTCTTGTAATTGCGGAAACGGTCTATGTCATTGTGCTGAAACAGGTAGCGAAACGGATAGTACTTCTTGTAGGCGGGCAGGTCGGGGTATTTCTCTGGAGCCATGAGCGGACGCCACGTGAGGGTGTCGAGTCTCAGTGAAAGCGGCTTGGAATAGTTGCGCGACTGCATCGGCGAGGGCACATCCTTGTAATAGGTGGTCGTAGCCCAGCGACCTGTGACATCATTGATCCAGAAAGCGCTGTTACCGGCATGTCCTGCAAGTATTATCGACTGCGGTGCCGACGGCGCTATTGAATAGACGTTGCCGAGGCCGCCGCCGTCGATGCGTACCTCATCAGAGAGCGTGCTCACCTTTATCGCTTTCGGCGAGTAGGTCTCGTCGGTATAGTTCCCGATCTTGGAGGGGTCAAGCACTATGGGGTAGCTGATACGCTTTTCGGTGTCATACACCATCGCCGCGGGGATGCCGTTGATGGCGGGCGAACTTCCTGTGTATATCATCGCCGTAGCCGCGGCGACGTCTACCGCAGTGCCGTAGTTGACATCCTCAAACATCACCCCGTCGCGCATGATGCGCTTAAAGCCGTCTTCGCCGAAATAGCCTTTAAGCAGGTCAAGATAGTCTTCACGCAGTCCGTCGATCATTATGCCTACGACAAGGCGCGGGCGCGGCGACGGAGCCTGGGCGACAACGGTAAAGGTCACCATTGACGCTACAAGTGCCGTGATAAGACGTGTTGTTATGCAGAAATCGTTTTTTCGACGCATAGTGTAATGTATAAATATCGTACTGTCAATATGATGTCGGCGGCAATAAGCGGGATAAACGCGGGATTTCCCGATTGTCCCGACCAACCCCACATGACAATTAACAATATTAACGATGCAAAGTTAATAAATCCGTATAATTTTACCAACCCGCCACACTTTTTTATATAAATGAATGCCGGAACGATAAGACACAACGGGTTCAGCCATAATAGAAGCCAATTGGGGGATGTGGCTTCGTGAACCGATACAAACACAAGAAAAGTTAGCACTACGCCGCATAGCCCGTATATGGCAAACAATACCGCGTCAGCCCAGCGTGTCACCTTTCTGCGTCGGCAATCCCTGACCGCTACGGCAGCTGTTGCCGCAAATATGAGCCAGCCTATTGCCGACGGGGTAAGATACCACGGCGTTGCCGGAAGCGGGCCTCCGGTTTCTGTCGCCGGTAAAATGACCTCGGAGTCTTTGATCACTCGCTTGCCTTTTACCGTGGCGTTGTCCAGCATATCTTTGAGTATGAGCGGGGCGAATGCTTTCTCACGGTCGCTGACAGGATAGTCGATGCCGCTTCCGAGTGCGAGATCGATGCCAAACTGATACCATGGATAATTGGCGTGATAATGGCGCATTATATCTCGGAAAGATGTGAGTGAGCCATATTTGTCCGGCGCCATGAGGGTGATTGTGTCGCCGATCGCTTTCTCGATTATTGCAAGCGGGCGTGTGGAGCAGTTGTCTTTTACGTAGTTATAGCGGTAGGTGCGGTTTTCGGGGAGAGTGTTCTCCTGTAGCATGGCAAGCAGTGTGTAGGCTTCTTCCGGGGTAAGATTGAGCGGCTGCTCGGTAATGCTCCTTCCGCTGCGTCGGTATTCTTCAATGAAATATCTGAAAGGGTAGGCGGTCACCATGTAGTCGGTCTCCCCCTTGACGAATCGGTAGACGAAGTTGGGGGCGTTGAAGTCAAATGTCCCGTAATTTACGGCAATGTCCATCGGTGGCTGTTTGATGCGCAATGCCGTGTGCCCGCACAATTCATATATTTCAGAACCGGGGGAGCAAGTGACGAGGCTGATCTCGACAGGGGGGATTGTGTCGGCGGTCTCTTGTGCCCGGAGTGACTGGGTCATGTATGGCAGTATAGCAAAAAACAGTAATATAAGGCGTAAGTTCACCATGTCAAATCATTATAAAGCCCACAAAGATACGAATAAGTCGAATACAAAACTAAACTCGTTTAAGTTTTGTTGAGCGAGAGTATCTAAGGCATAGCCAAAGATCGCTAAACTGTGACGATTTTTGCCGCAGCGGGCAGTTAATTTTTGCAGTTAGGATTATAATGTGTAAATTTGGACTTGTTTTTGACATATTTTGCCTTTATGTGGAATAAAAGTTTGAAATCATATATATCGGCCTTCATGCTTTCTTCGGCATGCGTGGCGTCGGCGGTAACTCTTGAGGAGGCAAAGGAGATGTATCGCGCCGGTGATTTTACGGGCGCTCTCCCTGTGTTTCTTGACGCTTACAAGACCAAGCCTAAGGATGCATCGCTTAACCAGTGGATAGGGGTGTGCCTTATTCAGGAGGGACGCCCCGATGAGGCGGTGAAATATCTTAAGGTCGCTCATGACAGGGGGATTGCCGAGGCTCCGCGTTATCTTGCAGAGCTTGCGTTTTACGACTATGACTTTGACAAGGCAGAGGATTACATAGCGCGTTATGAGAAAAATCTCAAGCGTTCACGCAAGCCGCTTCCAGAGGATGTCGAGGCGTTGCAGTCGCGTGTCGACCTTGCCCGCAACATGCTCGACCGGGTAGAGAAAATAGTGATTATCGACAGTGTAGCCGTGGATCGTGACGAATTCTTCAAAGCTTACCGGCTTTCGCCCGAGAGTGGCTCGGTCAACGACGTGGAGGTGTTGCCTCCGGGATATGAAGCGGCGTCGCCTACTACGGTGTATATGCCTGAGACTCGCTCTTTTATGGCTTGGGCTGCACCCGACTCGGTGGAAAATTATGTGCTTGTCGGGGCTAACCAACTGTTTGACGGCTCGTGGGAAACTCCTCGCCTGCTCGGTGAATCGCTCGGAATGAACGGTGACAGTAATTTCCCGTTTATGATGTCTGACGGAGTGACACTATATTATGCCAACAACGGGGAAGAATCGCTTGGCGGGTATGACATCTTTATCAGCCGTAAGGATGAGTCGGGATTTCTTCAGCCGCAGAACATAGGCATGCCGTACAATTCGCCGTATGACGATTATCTGCTTGCCATCGATGAGGTGACCGGAGTAGGATGGTGGGCTACCGACAGAAACCAGCTTGGCGACTATATCACCATATATAAGTTTATACCTTCCGACCTGAGGAATAATTATACGGTGGACACTCCCGACCTTGCTGCGAAGGCGCGCATCACCGATTATCGCTCGACCTGGGAGGAAGGTAGGGATTACAGCGATCTTCTAGAGGCTGTTGCCGCCATTGATCCCGACCGTAAGGTAAAGAAGGATGATTTCCGCTTTGCTATGCCCGGTGGCAGGGTTTACACTTTTTGGGATGACTTCAAAAAGCCGAGGGCCCGTCATCTGATGGAGGAATATATGAGATATAAGGATACCCTCGACAAGGATATTGCCGAGCTTGCATCGTTGCGCGCCCGCTACCGAGATGGCAGCAAGGGGTTGAAAGACGCGATCCTGAAGCTTGAAAAGCGTATATCCGCAGAGCGTGACGACTTGAAAAGCAAGGCTAACGAGGTCATCAAGGCGGAGAGATAATAAACCGAATAATATTGATAATTAACCTTATATTTAAAGATTACGTATGATTGCATTTCTTATCGCCGTTGCTGCATTGATCGGCGGATATTTTATTTATGGCGCGCTTGTGGAGCGGGTCATAGGATGTGATCCAAAGCGTCAGATGCCATGTTATACAAAACAAGACGGCGTGGATTACCTTCCTCTTCCTACATGGAAAGTGTTTTTGATCCAGTTTCTGAATATTGCCGGACTCGGACCTATTTTCGGTGCGATAATGGGCATAATGTTCGGTCCGGCGGCTTTTTTGTGGATCGTTTTCGGTACGGTGTTTGCCGGTGCGGTCCATGATTTCCTTTCCGGCGTGATCTCGATCAGGCGCGACGGCGCTTCTTTGCCGGAGATTGTGGGAAGCGAGCTTGGTGTTGGCGTCAAGCAGCTTATGAGGGGATTCTCACTTTTGCTGATGATGCTCGTCGGTGCGGTGTTTGTGCTCACTCCTGCCGACCTTATCGCCGGGATGACCCCCGGGTGGATGGATACCCGCTTCTGGGTTATTGCTATTTTTGCCTATTACATGCTTGCCACGGTACTCCCCATTGATAAGCTTATCGGTAATATATATCCTGTATTCGGATTTGCTCTGCTGTTTATGGCAGCGGGTATAATGGGGGTTTTGATATTCGGTGACGTTACCATACCCACCGGTATTAGTGACGGTTGGTATAACCGTAATGCCGACGCCGAGGCTTTACCTCTGTTCCCGATGATGTTTGTCTCCATCGCCTGCGGGGCGATATCCGGCTTTCATGCCACCCAGTCTCCGATGATGGCGCGTTGCCTTAAAAATGAAAAGCTTGCTCGACCGGTGTTTTATGGGGCAATGGTTGCTGAGGGGCTTGTCGCCCTTATTTGGGCAGCTGCAGCTATAGCTTTTACCGGAGGTTACAGTCAGCTTGGAGAGTATCTTGCTGCTAACGGAGGTGCGGGAGGTCTCGTACATAACATTTCTATCAGCTGGCTCGGCACGTTTGGCGGCATCCTTGCAATCCTCGGAGTCATCGCCGCACCGATCACCACCGGTGACACGGCTCTCCGCAGCGCAAGGCTTATCGCTTCCGATTTCATGCACTATGAGCAGCGCACCACCGTGCGCCGCCTCGCTGTGTCGATTCCCATATTCGCCGTTACATTCTTTATCATGCAGATTGATTTCAATGTGTTGTGGCGTTATTTTGCATGGTGCAACCAGACTCTTGCCGTATTCACCCTGTGGGCGGTCACCGTATATCTCGCCCGTCATGGCAAGATATATTGGATCACTATGCTCCCGGCAATGTTCATGACCTGTGTGTGCACGACCTATATCTTGTTTGCTCCCGAAGGATTGCAGCTTGACTATAATCTGTCGCTTGGCGCGGGTGTTGTGGTGTCGTTGCTTGCCGGGATATTGTTTATGCGCAAGATGGTTTTTGCCAAGCGCTTTAATGTTATTGAAGATTAATTTATGACTTCTGCCGACATAATAGATATATCAAAATCGACTGATAAATATAATTTCCATAGCCACACCCAGTTTTGCGACGGGCGTGTGGATATGGAAACCATGACTCTTGCCGCCATTGAGGCGGGTATGACCCACTGGGGCTTTTCTCCTCACTCTCCGATTCCGTTTGGCTCTCCTTGCAACATGCTTGAGTCGGATGTCAGGAACTACCTTGATGAGGTGGCGCGCTTGAAGGCTGTCTATGGAGACAGGATTAATCTCTATGCCTCTATGGAGATTGATTATCTCGGTGATGACTGGGGCGCCTCGACTTCTTATTTCAAGGAGTTGCCGCTTGATTATCGCATAAGCTCCGTCCACTTCATCCCTTCGGGTGATGGATTTGTTGACGTCGACGGTAGTTTTGAGTCATTCAAGGGCAAGATGTCCCGGTATTTTGATGATGATATACGCCATGTCGTGGAATTGTTTTACCGTCAGTCGGCGGCTATGGTGGAGGCAGGCGGCTTTGACATCATCGGGCATTTTGACAAGATCGGTCATAACGCCTCGATGTTTAGCCCCGGTATCGAGGATGAGCCATGGTACATCGCTTTGGTCGATAATCTTGTCGATATGATCATAGACAAAAGGCTTGTCGTGGAGATTAACACCAAGGCGCATGAGTCAGCCGATCGGTTTTTCCCTTCGTTGCGATATTGGCGCCGATTGATCGATGCCGGCGTAGGTATTGTCGTGAATAGTGACGCCCATTATCCCGATCGGGTAAATCTTGGCAGAAATGCCGCCATTGAACACTTGAAATTGTTTAACTCACAATCATATCCCCAATCCATATGCCGGTAAGAGTCCCTGTTTCGCTTCCCGCCGTGGAGACGCTCCGCGAGGAAAATATATTTATCATTGACGAGCAGCGTGCCTCATCGCAGGATATACGCCCTCTCCGTATAGGCATCTTGAACCTGATGCCGCTGAAAATCATGACGGAGACCGATCTGTTGCGACTTATATCCAATACGCCTCTACAGATAGAGCTTGACTTGATTGACACGGCGTCGCATGTGTCGCGTAACACGCCGCGCGAGCATGTCGAGGAATTTTACAAGACATTTGAAGATATCCGTAATCAGAATTATGACGGATTCATAATCACCGGTGCGCCGGTTGAGAAGGTGGAGTTTGAGGAGGTCGACTACTGGCAGGAGTTATGTGAGATTTTTGACTGGGCTCGCACTCATGTCACCTCTACATTATATATATGTTGGGCGGCGTTTGCCGGATTGTACCATCACTACGGTGTGCCGAAGCATGTAATAGAGCGGAAGATTTCCGGTGTGTTCCCTCATCGCATCAACGAACCGAAAAATCCGATATTCCGAGGCTTTGACGATGAATTTTACGTGCCTCACAGTCGGTTCAGCGAGTTTCGCCGTGAAGATCTTGAGAAAGTCGGCGGACTAAGTATAATCGCCGAAAGTCCTGAAAGCGGCATATATATGGTGATGGCGCGCAACGGCAGGGAATTTTTTATCACGGGGCATTCCGAATATTCGCCCGGTACGCTTGACTTCGAGTATCGACGCGACCTTGAAAAGGGGATGAATCCCGATATTCCGGCTCATTATTATATAGATGATGATCCGTCGAAAGGTCCGATTGTGCGTTGGCGTTCCCACGCCAATCTGCTTTTCAGCAACTGGCTCAACTACTTCGTGTACCAGGAAACACCCTACGACATACGCGACATCCACGACTGACCCTCGCCTTGCCGCGCAAAAATTCCAATTTATCTCCAAAGAGGCTCACTTTCCCATCCATTTGGAAAACCGAGGGCAGAGATGTCTATTTCCGGATAGGATACGAAGAGAGTCTTTAGCTTGTCAAGCATGTCATTAGTTGGCGATATTATATCAAGGAAATGCTTGATAATGCAGATGTTGTAGTATATTTTCCGTTTATCAGAAGGAATGGTAAGCCATGGTCGGGTCATGTTTTTCATATCGTTTGGGATAATATTGTTTATCTTGTTCCATACCCTGGCATGGTGGCAGCAAGCATTACGTGTAAGGGTAAGTACAGAGAGCCACGATTCAAACACAGGCGCATGGAGACAAAATCGTTTGGCAATTATCTTTTTTAGTGTCTTGTCCTTGAGATTTCTATAATACATATTGACGTTACCCATCGGCAGAAGTTCTCCGAGAATCCATGCCGGAGGGAAAGGTTCTACATATGTCCTTTTAAAATGCTCGATGAAATCTTCTGTAGAACGTTCATATTCCTTTGAAAGGAGACAAAAGGTGTTGTTGAATATTGTCTGATTGTGAAAATGAATTGGATTTACAAGCCAAAAAATATCTCCTGTCCTTTCGGATGTGATGTTCATGACTGCTTCCCTTACGGCAATCTCAATCTTTTCAATCTCATTGAATAGAAATAGACGCAATTTCTTGTCGAAGCTATATAGCCTCATCACTTTATCAAATGATGCACCTGCTTTATAATGATGTAATGTTTTGGGGCATTCTAAGAAAGGGTACATATATGCCGACAATCTATAATAACCGATATTCTCTATGTAAAGATGTGCTTGTTTGCTGTCATTTATGGCCAGTCCACGACTTTCCAATAAAGATATTAGTTCAGAGGTGGTTCTATATACTTTTTCGAAACTTCTTTTTATCATATGTCTATAAATGAAAAAAGCCCGGTCTATTTAAGCATTGTAAAGAGGCTCGACCGGAACTAACGATACAAATATATGATAATTAATTGGATTGAGCAAGAATTTTTTTGTTATCGTGCAAAAATTTCCCATTTGTACATTGGGAGGGCGGATGCGTGATGTATCTTTGCGGGAAACCAAATTGTTACCGCTATGAAAACTACACGTACCCCAAGATTTGACAACGCATGACACAAGGCTATCGCGATGTATCCTGATGAAAATGACCGCCGCGCCCTTACCGAGGCGATACGTAAATATCAGCTTGACGGCATTGAGCCTGACCTTCCTCCGGCATTGATGGTGGCATTTGCATTTCTGCGCCCTACCATAGATCGTCGTCGCCGTAACGCCGAGAAGGCGCGAAACCGTCGGGAAATGAACAAGAAGAATGCCATTACATCCGGCGGTAGGGAAAGTAAGGCTCATGTAATGACGGAACCACGGAAGCTGTCGGGCAATCCGACAATGCTGACCGACATGTATGGGGCGCGACTGTTGAACGACAAGACACGGCTGCTGCACATAGCGTCGGAGTCGGGTCGCCGGTGTCGCAAACGGGTGACTGTAGATGATGTCATACGAAATATCAGCTTTTTCAACGATTATCTCTTCCATTCTACTGAAAAAGTTGATTCGGAAGAGGCATATGTGACCGGCTTTCAAAAATTTCTTGACAAACTCATACAGTTGCCCGACATTCCGGGAAGAAAGTGCCGGCAACTTTCCGGCTTTCCACTCCAATTATGATACCGTGCCGATAATTAGCCCGGGACTTTTATCGGTATAGGGATAATTTTGGAAAAATTTTCGTATCTTTGCACTTTCTTTTAGCAATCTATAAAAACTGTTAAACTTTATCATCGTTTGAGATGAATCTTTCTGGTACAATTGACTTTCGCCCGAAATTGATTTCGGCGCTTCGTCACTATTCTATGAGTCGTTTTAAAGACGACCTTATCGCAGGTATTGTTGTTGGTATTGTGGCACTTCCGCTTGCTATCGCTTTCGGTATCGCTTCGGGTGTCAGCCCTACAGTCGGGTTGATTACCGCCATAATCGGCGGTTTTCTCGTGTCGGCGTGTGGCGGTAACTCGGTTCAGATCGGTGGTCCGACAGGTGCGTTCATCGTCATAGTCTACAGTATTATTCAGAATTATGGTCTTCAAGGTCTTGCGATTGCAACCTTGATGGCCGGACTGATTCTTATCCTGCTCGGGCTGTTTCATCTCGGCACAGTCATCAAGTTTATACCTTATCCGATTGTGGTGGGATTTACGAGTGGTATCGCACTCACGATATTCTCCACCCAGATCAATGATTTTTTCGGACTTGGGTTGAAAGATGTGCCGAGCGACTTCCTTTCAAAGTGGGGAGTGTTTATCTCTAATTTCGGAAATATCGATCTGCCTACTCTTGCCGTGGGAGTCGTGTCGTTGCTGATCATTGTGCTGACGCCCAAGATTTCAAAAAAATTGCCCGGATCGCTTATCGCCATCATAATAGTGACCGCACTGGTTTACTTCCTTGAAGGAGCCGTGCCCGGCATTAATGTGGAGACTATTGGCGACCGCTTCGGCAATCTGCCTACCGATATTCCGCAGCCCCAGGGCTTTGAATTGTCGATGAACACTATAAACATGCTTCTGCCTTCAGCGTTTACCATTGCGGTACTTTGCGCGATAGAGTCTCTCCTGTCGGCAACTGTTGCCGATGGTGTTACCGGTTCACGTACAAACAGTAACACTGAGCTGATAGGGCAAGGTATAGCCAATGTGGTGGTGCCTTTCTTCGGTGGCATACCTGTAACCGGGGCAATCGCCCGCACGATGACCAATATAACCAATGGCGGTCGTACTCCGGTAGCCGGCATAATACATACGGTAGTGTTGCTTCTCATATTCCTGTTCCTGATGCCGCTTATCAACCTTGTGCCTATGAGCTGTCTTGCGGCTGTGCTTATCGTGGTGGCATATAATATGAGTGGATGGCGTACGGTCGTGGGTATATTCAAGTCGCCCAAAAGCGATGTTTCCGTGCTTGTCGTTACATTCCTGCTGACTGTGATTTTCGATCTTACGATTGCGATTGAGATAGGGCTGCTTCTCGCCGTGATACTTTTCTTGCGCCGTGTGATGGAAAATACGGAGATAAAGGTGTATTCCGAGCAGCTTGATGTTGCCGAGGGTACTGAGGCCACTCAGCATGAGGTGCTCGACGTGGCTCCGGGAGTGAGCGTGTATGAGATTGACGGCCCGTTCTTCTTCGGTGTCGCCACCAAATTTGATGAAATGATGAGGTCTACGCTTGGTGCTAAGCCTATTGTGCGCATCATCCGTATGAGAAAGGTGCCCTTTATCGATGCCACAGCCGTTCATAATCTTGAGCTGCTTATCACTTCGTCGCAGAGCGAGGGAATCCATATCGTGCTTTCGGGTGTTAATCCCCAGGTGCGTCAGACATTGCTAAAGTCTGGCATAGACCGCCTTGTGGGAGAGGATCATATTTGCGACCATATTACTCGCGCAGTTGTCATGGCCAACAAGATTGCCGACGCATGGCGAGCCGAGGCTAACCATCGGGCAAACGCGTAAACTGTTAAAAATCAAGTTAAAAAGATACATAAATTTGCGCTTATTAATAAAAATGCAAATTGATGCAAAAAAAATGTCCAAAAAATAGTTGGAGTATTCCAATTTTGTATTAACTTTGCATCGTTTTTGAAGCTAAAAATTGTTTTATTATTAATTCACAAAGAAATGAAAAAGTTAGTTTTATTACTTGCTGTTATGTTCAGCGTATCAATGTTCGCTTGCAAGTCATCTGAGGCTACTGACGCTGCTGCTGATTCTGCAGTTGTTGTAGAGGAAGAAGTTGTAGCTGTTGAAGAAGTAGCTCCTGCTGATTCAGTAGTTGCTGACTCTGCTGCTGTTGTAGCTGACTCTGCTGCTGTTGTAGCTGAATAATTTATTATTCAAACAGCATGAAATAAGCTGACCACTTAGTGATCAGCTTTTTTTGTGTCAATATTTTTTCCACATGATTCGCATTGAATTCACGACGGCAAGCAATGCGACTCCTACATCGGCGAACACTGCCGCCCAAAGCGACGCATAGCCCAGCGCACCCAACAGGAGGATAACTATCTTAATTGATATTGCCCCGATTATATTCTCCGTTACAATTGTATGGGTTGTCTTGCCGATTTTTATTGCAGTGATCAGACGCGACGGCTGATCATTCTGTATAACAATGTCGGCGCTTTCTATTGCCGCATCAGAGCCAAGTCCGCCCATTGCCACGCCGACATTGCTTATCGCGAGCACCGGGGCGTCATTCATGCCGTCGCCTACAAAGGCTATGCTTTTGCCCGGTGTTGCAGATATCCGTTCGACATATTTCGCTTTATCCTCCGGTAAAAGAGAGCCATAGGCTTCCTTGATTCCGAACCGGCCGGCATAATCGGCAACTGTCTCCTTGTTGTCGCCTGACAACATCACCACATTATCTATGCCAAGTTCGTGCAATCCTTTCACTGTCATTGGTGCATCCTCCTTGATTGTATCGGCAAGCACTACGTGTCCGGCATATTTTCCGTTGACTGCACATATTATTATTGTGCCCTTTTCCTTGGTGGCGGATTCGGGGCATGTGATCCCTTCCGATTTCATCATCTTGAAACTGCCGGCTAAGATCTCCTTGCCGTCGATGATTGCCTTTGTCCCGTTGCCTGCAATTTCCTGCATGCTGTCCGGCTCAGGTATCTTTATACCAAGAGAATTTACATATTCGACGAGTGCCTTGGCAAGCGGATGGCTGCTTCCGGTCTCTGCCGCAGCAAGGAGTGACAGCATATCCCGGTTGGCAAGCGATGCGCTTTCAACCTTTGTGACGCTGAATTTCCCTGTGGTTAGTGTGCCGGTTTTGTCAAAAGCCACCGTGTTTACTTTTGTGATGGCCTCAAGATAATTGCCGCCTTTGAAAAGTATGCCGTTACGCGACGCCGCGCCTATGCCGGCAAAGTAGCCGAGCGGTACGCTTATCACAAGGGCGCACGGGCATGAGATGACAAGGAATACGAGTGATCTGTAAAGCCACTCGGAAAAGTGATATTGGAATCCCGGGCTGAAAAACGCCACTAAAGCCGGTACTGTGACCATAAGCAGGGCGGCCACTATGACTATCGGGGTGTATACGCGGGCAAATCTTCTCATGAAGAGTTCGGCGGGAGCTTTCCTCCCTTGTGCATTATTGACAAGATCAAGTATTCGTGACAGCGCGCTGTCGGCATATCGGCGGGTGACATTAATCTTTACCGTTTTTGACGATGAGATCATGCCTGCAAGCACTTCTCCTCCATGGCTGATGTCGCGCGGCATGCTCTCTCCTGTTAGTGCCGAGGTGTCGAAAGCCGCCCCGTCACTTTCCAATACCCCGTCAAGCGGAACGCGCTCGCCGGGATGTACTTCGATCATCTCTCCGGGATTGACCTCCTCCGGCTTGACAGTTACGGGTTTGCCGTCACGTATCACAGTCGCGTGTTCGCCTCTTACGTCAAGCAGTCGCGATATGTTGCGTGTGGCACGGTCAACCGCCTTGTCCTGCAACATCTCTCCTATTGAGTAAAACAGCATTACGCCTACCGCCTCGGGGTATTCTCCTATGCAAAAAGCGCCGATGCAGGCGATTGACATGAGGGTGAATTCATTGAAATAGTCTCGTGCAATAATCCCTTCCCATGCTTCCTTGATGACCGGAAGCCCGACCGGAAGGAATGCCGCAACATACCAAAGCAGACGTATTATGCCGCCATCGGTGAAAAATGCGATGCCTGAATGATCCATGATCAGTGCGGCAAGCAGCAGTGTGAGCGATATTGCAGGCATGAGAAAAGCCTTCAGCCCGCTATTATCTGCTGTGTGGCATTCATGTCCGTGAGAATGACAGCATCCGTGATTGTGTTGATGATTGCTATTGTTGTCGCAGTGTCCCATAATCGTTTAATTCTATACGACAAAAGTAGGGATAATGTTTTGCAACCGGGTTTCAATTTTCATTTGTGTCATGGCATCAGGGAAAATAGTGGGAAAAGTTTGTTATATTTGCAAAATAAGGATTTATTATGGAGTTACGACGACAACAGGTGACACGCTATATCACTCCGCTTCGAGAGGGAGGATCGTTGCCCGCGCTTGCTGAGGCTGACGACGGATTCAAGTATGTTGTGAAATTTCGTGGTGCCGGTCATGGTAAAAAGGCTTTGATCGCCGAGCTTGTCGGCGGTGAGATCGCACGCGCACTCGGACTGAAGGTGCCGGAGCTCGTGTTTCTTGACATAGACGAGGATTTTGGAAGGACCGAAGGCGACGAGGAAATTCAAGACCTGCTCAAGGCGAGCCGCGGATTGAATCTCGGACTGCATTTCCTGTCAGGCGCCCTCACGGTTGACCCTTATGTGAACCCTGTCGACGAGACGCTTGCTTCCGAGATTGTATGGCTTGACGCCTTCATTACCAATGTAGATCGCACTGTAAAGAATACCAACATGCTTGTATGGAACGGCGAGACCTGGCTTATCGACCATGGGGCTGCCCTTTATTTCCATCACTCGTGGCGCGATTGGGAGAAGGCGGCTATGTCTCCCTTTCCTTATATAAAGGATCACGCGTTGATTCGTCGTGCGACACGGATTGAGGAGGTCGACAAACTATTGCGTCAGAGGATATCACCCCGAACGCTTGATCGTATTGTCGACCTTATACCTGACGAGTGGCTGGAGTGGGAAGGAGTGCAGGAGACTCCCTCGCAGCTGCGCGACGTGTACGAGCGATTTCTGACCACAAGGTTGAAAAATTCATATATATTTGTAAAAGAAGCGTCAGATGCCCGAAAGTCACTTGTATGAATATGCCGTGCTCCGATATCTGCCGAGGGTGGAGCGCGAGGAGTTTATCAATGTGGGGCTTGTCATGATGTGCAAGCGCCAACGCTGGATACGTGCCGCCGTGAACGTCGATTCAAGGCGCATGGCGGTGTTTGACAATGCACTGTGTCATGACGGGCTTAAGCGGCAGCTCGATGGTATGCTTTCGGTGGCACGAGGTATGCCCGGGGCCGGTCCGGTGGCCCGGTTTCCCGTGGAGGAACGGTTCAGGTGGCTTACCGCTGTGAAGAGCGCGTGTATACAGACGTCGCGCCCTCATCCCGGCAAGACTGCCGATCTTGACGGTACATTTGACCGTCTTTTCGCCGAGCTTGTGCTATGATATGAACACTTTGCCTTTCTTGGGCTTGATTCTGCCTTTTTTGTCACGTTTAGGCTCGTCGTTGATTGGCTCGTCTTTCTTGACAGCAGGCTTGTCATCAGCCTTGGCTTTGGGAAGCTCAGGCACAACCACTGGCTTGCTCGGATCGTAGTCAAATCTCTGTCCGGCCCCCTGAAGGTCGCTCATGTCAATTAGGAAAGGTATGTAGTCGCTTTCGGCGAGAAATTCTCCTGTCTTTCCGGGATCGGTATATATCGACATCTTTACATAGATACGATATTTCCTCGGATTCTTCAAGTGCAGTTCGTTGGCGGGTATAAATACTTCCATGTCATTGATGTCCATGGAGTTGGTCTTTGCTTTCATGTAGGATGACGATGATACGTAGTTTAGCGACGGTGACAGTCTGTAGCTGTCATTTATGTCGCGAAGCGCCCTTCCCCCCGGAGTGGCATAAAATATAGCCTGACATTGCACGATCTTGTCTTTTGCTCCGTTAAGGTCGAAATCGGCGTGTATCATAAGCCCTTTTTCTCCATCCTTGTCTACATTGGTCTCTATCCAGATGCGTTTGAATTGGGCTGTTGCCGCATTTATGCTTATGGCGGTCAAAAATATTGTAATTATTGAAAGCAGATATTTCATATCGAGAGTATTATATTGGGTTGGGTTTTAAACGATTCTATTTTGCCCTGTGGAAAGTTACCTTGATGTTGCGGGCGGAGGCGTGGCGTAGCAATAAATCCGTGGCAAGATTCACCGTATCGTCGGGTGACATCTCTTCACCATAGATGTTGATACACATAAGGAGCCGGGTTGTGTCAGGTCCGAGTTTTGTGCGTTCGTTGTCGCTTGTCGGTGTGCCGATGCCTCCGGTGGAGTCGCGATACAACGGTAGACTGTGGATATTCAGCTCTCCTCTGCCGATGCCTTCAAACGGCTCACCTTCTTTCCCGACGCCGAGGCTGAGTGTGTCACCGGTTACCTTGTCAAGATCAAATCCGCCTATAGAATAGCCCGATGCTATCGACAGCACGTTGATGAGGTCGACAAGATTGTTGATATAATATAGCCCCATGCCTTTTACTAAGCGACGGCACATTGCCTCACACGACGGCCTGTAGCGGTTAGGTTCCTTTCCGAGAGCTTTGTATACCGCCCTTGTCGCCGCTATGCCCGGGCGCTTGTTAATGTCAGGAAGGGCATATTCTCCGGCTATCTTTATGGCAAGCGATTCAAGCTCTTCCTTAAGTTCCGGGGTGGTGGGCTGATTTGTTACGTCAGACTCTATCATTATGACTTGAAGGTCGGGTGCGGCATTGGTTACACTCTCCTCAATTATTAAATTCATAGGTCATTCTTGTTATCCGTTTACAAAGGTACGCTTTTTTCCTGTGTTTCTAAATCCGATTTATGGATTAGCATGACGCAGGAGTTGGATTCATCATTATAACATGCAGATACCAAGGATGTAACGATATGGAATGATGCCGAGGTTAAAATAAATTGATTACCGCAAACATTCCATAATGAATGAATAAGAGTATGGCTTGTTGCCGTCAATCGTGTGCTGTGGAAGAGTGCGCCTGCCTATTGCCCGACCAAATTCAAAGGATTCCTATAGCCTTGGCGATCTTACAAGCCTCTATAGAGTTCCTAACTTGCAATTTAGCCAGAATGTCCTGACGATGACGGCTTACGGTGTTCTTGCTTATTGATAGCGCATCCGCTATCTGCATACTCGTCTTGCCATAATCTATAAGCTTAAGAATCTGTCGCTCTCTTTTGCTGAGAATGGATGAGTCTTTTTCTGATGAAAGCTCTTCTGTTGTCCCGGTAAGCGTGTTTATAATGATACTTTTGCCTACGAAATCGAATGTCAGGCATCCATACAGGCATAGGGCGTAGCACACGGTGTCCGAATCCTCCGAATAAATGTAATACATCCTGTGAAGAATGTCCATTGGTTCGCCCGACAATGTAGTGACACGCAATTTTGATGCAAGATAATAATTCGCCCGTTTGTTACGGGGAATATGCCTCAAAAAACTAAAGAACCTCAATTCCGCGAGAAATTTTTCCTCCAGCTCTGTTTCTGTCATCAGGTCGAGAATAGATTTCTCCCAGATTGAATTTTCGTTACAGTATTTTTCAACGCCTAAAACAGCACCGAATCTGCCGGAATAGATTTTACTTGTATCATTCCGTATGTCGCTTACAACAGCCACGACATTCTCAATCTGTGCGACGCTTTCGGCATAGCGAAGCAGTTTCTGCAAATCAATCGATACGGCTGCCATTGATTGATTTCTAAGAAGATTGTCAATCTTTGCACGGTTGCTCATGTCAAAAATGGTTATTTATAGCCATTGCGCACTATTTTACAAATGTTTAACTTTGTAAAGTTAATAATTATATATGGTTATATCCTCATGACAGAAAAAGAAAAAATGCTTTCAGGCATGATTTACGACGCGAATAATGACCCGGTACTTATTGCCGATAGGCTTCGCTGCAAGCAGTTGTGTCACCGATACAACCATCTGGAACCTACAGATATTGAGAACAGGAAAGAACTGATAAGAAACATAATAGGAACTGTGGATGGAGATTTCCTTATCGAGCAGCCTTTTCTCTGTGACTACGGGTACAACATACATATAGGCAGAAATTTCTACTCGAACCACAACCTTGTGATTCTCGATGGGGCTCCTGTCAGTTTCGGCGACAATGTTTTCATCGCTCCCAATTGCGGATTCTATACTGCCGGGCATCCGCTGGAGGCATCCGAGAGAAACAAGGGGCTTGAATATGCCCGTCCTATAACTGTCGGCAACAATGTGTGGATAGGGGCTAACGTATGTGTTGTGCCTGGTGTGAGCATAGGCGACAACTGTGTGATTGGAGCCGGAAGCGTAGTGGTCAGGGATATTCCTCCTTTTTCCGTTGCTGTCGGCAATCCCTGTAAAGTAATCAAAACATTAAAGCAATCAGAATATGAAAAGTAAATTGGTCTTTTTTATGTGCTCTTTTCTTTTGAGTCTGCCCGTTTGTGCCCAGACGCTTGAAAAGATGAACTGGTTCAACGAGCCGGAAAAATGGAGCATAGACGGCAATGGGCTGTCAATGAACGTAACTCCTAAAAGCGATTATTGGCGAATCTCTCATTATGGGTTTACCGTTGATGACGCGCCGTTCTATTACGCCGAATATGGTGGTGAGTTTGAGGCTAAGGTCAAGGTGACAGGTGAATACAAGGTTCGTTTTGATCAGGCCGGAATGATGATACGCATAGACCATGAGAACTATATAAAGGCAGGTATCGAGTATGTGGATGGCAAATATAACCTCAGCGTGGTTGTGACTCATCACACATCGGATTGGAGTGTGATAGCGTTAGACAGACCGGTAGAATCAGTATGGATAAAAGCTGTGCGCCGTTTGGACGCGATTGAAATCTTCTATTCCTTTGATGATAAGGAGTATGTCCTTATGCGTAACGCATGGATGGAGGCAAACCGGCCGGTCAAGGTCGGCATGATGGGGGCATGTCCCGACGGAGGTGGTTTTAAAGTCTCGTTCTCGGACTTCTCGATAAAACATCTGCCGGATGCGGTTAGAACAAAATGGCTTGAAACCAATGAATGACACAATGCAACAATGATATCACTCGATCATTGCGCCTTATATGTACAGGATTTAGAAGCGACAAAGAATTTTTTCGTAAGATTTTTCAATGCCGTTCCATCCTCGCTTTACCACAATCACAAGACAGATTTCAAGTCGTATTTCCTAAGTTTCGACGGAGATGCAAGGCTTGAAATCATGACGCGCCCGGATCTGACCGACCGGATTTGCACGGATTTGCGCACGGGTTACATCCATTTGTCTTTAAGTGTCGGAAGTCGTGATGAGGTTGACCGGCTCACTCATTTACTGGAGAAAAACTGCTATGAGGTGGTAAGCGGTCCGAGAACCACGGGCGATGGCTACTACGAAAGTTGCATAATCGGACCGGAAGGCAATCTTATTGAGATAACGGTCTAAGAAAAACTAACAGATATAAAATATCTGATAATCTTTGCCCGCTTGATTTATATGGATTTTACGATTGTGTACCATCTAAAAAATTCGTAAATTCGCACTATAAATAAACTGATAACTCATGAAAATAGGTATAATAGTTGCCATGCAGAAGGAACTTGATTTGCTCCTTCCGCTGGTTAACGACTATAAATCGCGTCAAGTCAACGGAGTGACGCTTTATGAAGGGAAACTGGGCAATCATGAACTGACAATGATGCAGTGTGGTATCGGCAAGGTCAATGCCGCGATCGGCGCGATGACACTGATAGATGCCTCTTCTCCGGCTTTGGTGATAAATTCGGGCGTTGCCGGCGGTACCGGCAGCGGGGCAAAGATACTTGATGTGGTGGTAGGTGACCGTGTGGCTTACCATGATGTATGGTGTGGCCCGTGCGGTGCGCCGCGCGGATGTGTGCAAGGTCTGCCTCAATATTTTGAAGCTCCGTCGCAAGTGCTTGATTCTCCGGTATTCAACAGTGAGGGGGTGATGCGCGGGCTGATTGCGAGCGGCGACCAGTTTGTCGATAGCGAGGAGATGCTGTCGGCAATCAAGGCGATTTATCCCGATGTAATGGCTGTCGACATGGAGTCGGCTGCGATAGCCCAGACATGTTATCTGAAAAATGTGCCGTTTGTAAGCATACGTGTCGTAAGCGACACCCCGGGCAGCGAGGATAACACTTCGCAATACAAGTCATTCTGGGATGATGCCCCACGTCATACATTTGAGGTACTTTTGTCTTTGCTTGAATCACTGTGACGTCATGGAGAAAATAGCGAGTTTTACGGTTAATCATCTTACGTTGCAGCGCGGTATATACGTGTCGCGTAAAGATACCACTCCGGGCGGTGACGTGATTACGACTTTCGACATACGCATGACCGAGCCTAATCGTCAGGAGGCTTTGTCGGGAGAAGTGCTGCACGCAATCGAGCATCTTGCCGCGACCTATCTGCGTAATCACGTGCAATGGCGTGACAAGGTGGTATATTGGGGTCCGATGGGATGCCGTACGGGCAATTATCTGCTTCTTAGTGGCGACTATGAAAGCCGTGAGATACTGGAACTTATGCGTGAAACGTTCGGTTTTATTGCCGGCTATGAGGGTGAGATTCCCGGTGCCACTCCCCGTGACTGCGGTAATTACAGCTATATGGATCCCGAGGGTGCGCGACGCGAGGCTCGCCGTTATCTTGAAGAGGTGCTTGACCGTATCACTCCGTCACAACTGATTTATCCGGAATAAATCCACTCCATACATAAATGAAGGATATACGACCCATAAGGGGAAAATATTATATTCATTCACTTATCGCCGAGGGGGAGCATGAGCATCAGGACTTTAAGTTTGCCATAACCGATGCGGCAAAGATTGCCCATTCGATCTCCGCATTTGCCAACAATGACGGCGGCAGGCTTCTTGTCGGCGTCAAGGACAACGGCAATATAGCGGGGGTGCGTAGCGAGGAGGATATCTATGTAATCGAGCAGGCGGCGTCAATGTATTGCCAACCCCCGCAGGAGGTCAAGGTGACCGCGTTTCGGGTTGATAACGGTGCTGTAGTGTTGCGCGCAGAGATCGACAAGGCTACGCGGCGCCCGGTGTATTCAAAGGAGTCTGACGGCACTTGGCGCGCATATTATCGGGTTAAAGATGAGAATATCGTGGCTCACCCGGTAATGGTCAAGGCGTGGAAGCATGTGGCGGAAAGTGAGGAGGGATTGGTGTTTTCTCTCTCTGACACGGAATCGGCATTGCTCGACTATCTTGACGAATGGGGCATGACCACGGTTGAGGATTATATGACCGGGGCACATATCAGCCGTGTTATTGCCGAGGATGTCATAATGAAGCTTTATGCAATCGGGATAATCGACTTTATATACACCGGTACGGAATTCAAGATCGTCAGGGCGGAATAATCGTTCATTTCATTGAAAACCGCAATGCAGAATACCTAAAAGTGGGTATTGTGGAGCCTAAGCGGTTGTAATAACTTTGCATTCGGATAATTATACGAATAAACGATGAAAGAGGTTTACTCGAATGTCTGATGAATCACATATGAGTAATCTATTTTATTCTTAAAGCTATTGTTTTATACGGCAGGGCGGGAAGTCTGAGAAGGTCTCCCGCCCTGTCCTTTAGAAAGCCGTAGCGGTCATTGCAGAATCAACTCATAGTCGGTTACATCAAGCAGACGCCCATGCTTGAATCCTACCTCTGAGAACTGTGACACGCGTTGGAAGCCAAGTGAGGCGTGCATTCGGCAGCTGGGTACATTTCCTCCTGTAATACACGCTACAAGTGCATGAAATCCTTTTGCCCTGCACTCATTGATTAGCTTCAGCATGAGTTGTCGACCTATGCCTTTACCCGTCTTGCCTTTTTCGACATAGACAGTGGTTTCAAGGGTAAGCCTGTAGGCGGCACGCTCTTTCCATGGATGGGCATAGCAATATCCTGCAATTTCCCCGTCAGATTCAAACACAAGATAAGGGAAGTCAGGAGAAACAGCGTTGATACGCTTGCGCATCTCTTCAATACTCACCGGCTCAGTCTCAAACGATATGTCGGTCTCCGTAATGTAATAGTTATATATTCGAGTGATGTCGGCTGCATCATTGTTTCGGACATAGCGTATCATTCAAGGTTCGGGTTTGTACGTTTATTGAGGGATTCTCATTCAGTAGCTCCTTTACCAGTGATTGGCAATCAGTGGGTATCACCACTAACGGCATTGTACTTTTAAGTATCGAGCGGTCGTTGAACGTGATTTTTAGTTTTGTGCGGGGAAATGGCTTGTACCATCTGCGCTGCCTGTCATAGCTTATCCCGGAAATCTTGTCGATGGGAAAACTATTCGATGAATAGAGGTCATAGATCAATAGCTTGCCGTCTCTTACCGAATATCCGGATGTGAAATATTCGATAAAGAATAGAATTATCAACATCAACAGATAGCTGTTTCTTATCCATGACCCTCCATAAACGAGCAAGTTGATCACGCATATTGCGGCAACGGCGTACCACCACCAAGCCAGGGTGGTGGTCTTTCTATGATAGTCTATCTTCCTCATCGCATATTTTTTTACAAAAGTACTCAAAGTTTTACGGTTTTTCGGTATCTTTGGCTAAGATAACCTTATTTTGCATGTAATCATGAAAAATTATGTCATGATGTTGCTTGCCTGTGCATTGGCGTTGCCGGCAATCGCAATGGAAACTATAGACATCAATACCGGATGGAATTTTAAGAAAGATTTCAACTTCGGAGACTCCAATAACGGGGAGATAGTGGATCTGCCACATACATGGAACAAAACCGACGGAATGTTTGGCGGGAGCTATTACCGTGGAACCGCCGCATATACCAAGCATCTGGAAATCTCTTCATGCGCCGATGGTGCGCGCTATTTCCTGAAAGTCAATGCGGCGCAGACTGTAGCCGACATTCTGATTGATAACAAGTGGATATATCAGCATCGTGGAGGGTACACGGCGTTTGTTGTGGAATTGACTCAGTATGTGAAGCCGGGAATGCGACACAAAATTGATATCGTGGTCAATAATTCTCCGGTGTCGGATGTGGCGCCGCTCTGTGGCGATTTCAATATGTTTGGTGGGCTTACACGCGGAGTGGAGCTTCTGGTTACCGGGCCGGTGTGCATCACGCCTGATTTTTATGCCTCTCCGGGAGTGTTTTTTGTCCAAAAATCGGTGACGGCAAAGCATGCCGACATAGATGTCAAGGTACATCTGTCGGATAGAAGCGGCAGTTATGATGGTTGCAGCGTGGTAGCGGAGTTGCTTGACGGCGATAAGACTGTAGCCTCGTCGCGCTCGTCGGCGATTGCCCCTGACGGAACGGTGACGATGAGTCTGTCGGTCGACAATCCCCGTCTCTGGAACGGAACGGCTGATCCGTTTATGTACTCCGGTGTCGTCAGGCTTGAGAAAGATGGTAAGGTGGTTGACCGCAGGGATGTAAATGTAGGTCTAAGGTATTATGATGCCGATCCGGATAAGGGGTTTTCGCTTAACGGGTCGCCATATCGTCTTAACGGGGCGAATGTGCATCAGGACCGTGCGGAGCGTGGTGCTGCTTATCATGAAGAAGATTTCGACGAGACGATTGACTTGGCACTTGACCTGGGTTGCAATGCGCTGCGCCTTGCACATTATCCACATTCGGAAGAAATGTATGACCGCATGGACCGCCACGGGCTTGTAGCATGGACAGAAGTGCCGTTTGTCAACATATTTTTATCCAATCCCGCCTATGCGGATAATCTGAGGACTCAGTTAAAGGAACTTATATATCAGAAATACAATCATCCGAGCGTGCTTGCCTGGGGACTGTTCAATGAGGCAAATTCCGGGTGGATGGAGTCGGTGGGGGAAATGGTCGCCTCACTTGATTCTCTGGCGAAGGCTATTGACCCCACGCGCCCCACAATCGGGGCAAGCAATCAGGATGACAGTTTCAATGACATTCCCGATTATATCGCGTTTAACAAGTATTTCGGCTGGTATGGCGACAATCCTTCCGACATTGCCGCGTGGCTTGACAAAGATCACGCCGCCCATCCACGCCGGGCAATGGGTATAAGTGAATATGGAGCGGGTGCAAGTGTGTTTCAGCAATCCGACTCGCTTGTGCATCCGGAGCCATGGAGCCAGTGGCATCCCGAAAACTGGCAACTGTATTACCATATCGAGAACTGGAAAATCCTGAAATCGCGACCATGGCTATGGTGTAACTTCATATGGTGTCTGAGCGACTTCTCGGCTGCCGGGCGCAGGGAGGGCGACACGTTCGGGCGCAATGACAAGGGGCTTGTCACCTATGACCGTGCGATTAAAAAGGATTCTTATTATTTTTATCGCGCCAACTGGAATAAAAATGATACGACGCTATACATTGCCGGTCGTCGTAACCGTGAGACCGCCCGGGAAAAGATTGATATCATTGCGTTTGGCAATTCCGGAGCCGCGCGACTGTATGTCAACGGCCGGAAGATCGGTGTCGCGCAGCCTGATGAGGTGAATATATTGCAGTGGAAAGATGTCCCGCTTAACCCGGGAGACAACGAGATCGTAGTGAAGAGCGGTTTACGGGAAGATCGTTGCATGAAACGCCGTGTCGCGAAAATGCTTTAATTTACTGAGAAATCAAACAGAAAACTTTAATGCCATGAATATAAGATTATTATCAATTGTTGCCGCTATGTCGATTGCGGCTTGTGCGATTGCAATGCCTACGACGCTTTATGTTGATGCATCACTTGACGATGATGAGGCGTGTGCCGACGATACTTATTTCAATTCCATGCGGGATGCCTTTATCGTGGCTGAAAATCTTCAGCGACAATATTCCTATTCCGAAGAAACCCCGTTGACGATAAAGATCGCTCCGGGCGTTTATTGGCTCGACGACCCGGATGATCCGAATGTGCGAAAGCCTGAGAAAGGGGAGGGCACGCCATTTGGCATGAAGTTGCGACTCAGTCATTTGCGCCTGATCGGATTGAGCGACAATCCGGAGGATGTCGTGCTTGCCTGCAACCGAGGGCAGACCCAGGGTGCCGTGGGCAATTTTACGATGCTTCATTTTACAGGCGATGATATACATGCTGAAAACATCACTTTCGGCAACTATTGCAATGTAGACCTTGTGTATCCGCGTGATCCGTCGCTGAATCGCAAGAAAAGGGAGGATGCGATAGTGCAGGCACAGCTTGTGATATGCGACGGTGACCGGTATCTTGCACGTAAGTGCCGGTTCATCAGTCGGTTGAATTTGTGTCCGTTTGCCGGGGCGAAGAGGATTTTGTTTGACAACTGCTATTTTGAGTGTACCGATGACGCATTGTGTGGCACAGGCGTCTATCTCGGCTGCCGGTTTACGCTTTTCAGTGGAAAGCCTTTTTACAACACTTATGCGCAGGGCGCATGTTTTCTGGACTGTGACCTGCATTCCCTCACTCGCGGCAGGCAATATCTTGTAAAAGCTCCCGGGCAGGTCGCCATGGTCGATTGCCGTTGGACTTCTGATGATAAAGACCTGTATCTCGGTTGGATTCAGGATCCCGTCCCCTCGATGCGTTGCTACCAGTATAATGTGACCCTTAACGGCAAACCGGTCACCATAGGGGCGGAGAATCCGCGCTATACCGTGGATATGAACGGTAAGAAATTACTTAGTGCATATAAGAATGGCGCCGGGATTTATAATGTATATAACCTTGTGAAGGGTGTTGACGGGTGGAATCCGTTAGGGCAGGATACGACAGCGTTTGCATCGCAGCCTACAATGCTTACGATTGACAAGCACCGTGCCACGATAGAAAGCGGGAAGGATACATTGGTAATCAAGAGCGACAAGTATCTTCCCTTGTGGCGCGTGATTGAAGGCAACCGCAGGTGTGTAGACATGCGCATATATGAACCGGGCGAGCTTACAATCCTGGGTAGAAACTCCGGCGAAACCCCACAGACGGTGAATGTCAAGGCTTACACGCCGGAGGGACTTGAGGCTGAATGTGAAGTCACGGTTTGCCCGTCGGTACTGCCCGCACCTGCATTTATCTCGCTTCCTGTCATTACCGGGGATAGCGGTACACTTCATGTCAACTACTCTCTGGCTCTTGACGGAAGAGATGACATGTCGGGCGTTACGTGGTTTCGCGCGAAGTCGGCTGACGGGTCCGATGCCATTCCCGTGGCGGTGTCACGCGGCGATATTCCCAAGCTTGACTATGAGCTTACGGCTGCCGACAATGGGTACTATATCATGGCTTCCGTGATGCCGCGTCATATAAGGTCGGAATTCGGCAATCCGGCAACTGCTGTTACCTCGTCACCTGTCACCGGCGCTCGGGTAAAGAATGTCATGTCCACGGATTTTCACGATTTCGTGACCGATTATCAGCCTGAGGTGATCCCCGGATTCTGGACTGTAGACGCATTTAAGCCTGTGGATACGGCTGAGTTTGAGTGGGAGCCTGACGTGGAACACAGCTGGTATTACGGAAACGGCGTCGACGGGGCGGCATCTTCATTGGGGCTGATGCAAAACACCCGTGGCGCGCGCCTTATGTATCATCCTGAAGGGGAGAGATATGGCGACATGTCGCTGATGCTTGAGGTGGATCCGTGTAAGACGGCGGGTCAGGGATTCGGCAGTGCGACCGGGCAATACATGGATGTATATGTGAAATTTGATGCCGCGACACTGACCGGATATGCGCTGCGTATAATCCGCACGGTGAAAAACGACAAGGCTGTGGACTTCATGCTCATGAAGTATGATCGCGGCGTCGCCACTCCGATAAGCGAGCCTGTTTCGGCTGTGTGCTATCGCAAAGGTTGCGATATACGGCTTGACGTGAAAGGCGATCAACTGACTGCACGGGTAAGCAATAAACTTGGTGTACCCGAGCCTCATCGCCCCGGCTTGGTGAAGGAAGTAAGCCTTTCGGCTACTATCGAGCCGAATGACTTTGGCGGAATAGGGGTGCAGCACACTGGCTCGTGGGGCCAAAGCGCAACCCTCCTCCGCACCCTCACCGCCACCTGGCAGTAACGGATACCGTGTATGATGGTTGCAAGTATGGGACTTGAATTAACAGAGTTCGATTAGCAATACTGTTATTACTATTGTATTGGGATCAAAATTAAAATGGTAAATCTCCACCATATATAGAATTAGGCTCTTGTACTTCAGTTTTCTCTAAATAAAGCTTTAAATCAGAGAGCTTTTCCCTATAATTGAACAATATATCCATATTGTTCAATTCAGTCCTCCTATTTTTACTTAATATTGTAAACTGTTCTACTTTTTCAATTCCAAGATATCTCCTTCCACATAGATTTGCCGCTATTCCTGTAGTGGATGATCCAGCAAAAGGATCAAGTATCCAATCGTGCTCATCTGTGCTTGCGAGGATAATGCGTGTCAGAAGAGCCAATGGTTTTTGAGTTGGATGCTTGCCGCATGATTTCTCCCAACGACCTATGGCAGGCAGACGCCAAACATCAGTCATTTGTTTCCCTCCATTAATGGCTTTCATTAGCTCGTAATTATATTTGTGAGGGATTTTTTTACATTTACGAGCCCATATTATAAACTCAGTTGAGTGAGTGAAGAATCGACAGGAGATATTAGGGGGTGGATTGGTCTTTGTCCAGGTTATAACATTAAGTAGCTTATAACCAAGCTCGGTTAGTACATTTGCTATTGAAAAAATATTATGATGTGTTCCGGAAATCCAGATAGTGCCATTATCTTTAAGTTTCTCTCTGCACAAAGACAACCATCTGCGATTAAACTCCATAATAGACTCTGGAGAGCCACCTTTATCCCATTCGCCTTTATCTACACAGACAATCTTACCCGCTTGACAGCTTATGCCGCCATTAGAAAGGAAGTAAGGGGGATCGGCGAAAATCATATCAAACTTAAAATCAAACTGTGGAAGCACATCAAAACAGTCCCCATGGACAATGGTGAAATCTCGATTGTTTGATTTATAGAATGATTTTATCATCATTTAATAGCTGATAAATCCAGATTTGGAATTATTTGTGTATTGGTATAATTTTTCTTGTAGTAGAACGCTCTTCTTCGAGCACGCGTTATTCCACCCTTCCCGTCGGGCGCATCCGTTTTATCTTGATTGCTTGCACCTTTAGTTTTTGGTTCAAGATAGACTCCCATACTACATGAAAGTTTGTCTGCATCGCCACGCTTGATGTATGATTGAATTTCCTCCCAATCAGTTTTGAAGACTCCATTTTGTACATCGGATGGGTGATCAAGGAAATAATCAATAATCAAATAATCATCTTGTTGTTTAGGCTTTCCATCAACTTTTGCAAGATAAACTACCCAAAATGTTAGATTAATCTTACTTCTAATTTTTGCCGTTTCCCATGTCTCTTTGGCAACTTCGCAATAATTAATCATCTGAATTGCAGTCGGTTCTTTCGCTTTAACAGAGCCATCCTTATTCTTTTGTAATGGCAGAATCTTGATCTCGCAGCCAATTTGGGGCAAATCAGCTTCATCTCGATTGTTGTTTTCTATACCAAGTAAGTTTTCGACAATTAATCCAGATGCTCCTTTTTTCATCCTGCACTTATCACCAATAAAGAGTTCTTCCTTTATCTGCCTTATGGTTTTACCTCTTGCATTGTTAACAATATTAAAAAGAGGAGTAAGAACCTCTATCACTTTACTACTAATCATTCTTCAATATGGTTACAAGTTCTTGAATGTTTGTGAGATTATACACGCTCGGAATATGTGCGAAGGCTTCTTCGAGCTTGTTTCTCGCATCTTTCCATCCGATACCGTCTGTTATCCAAACGAATTCAAAACCGGGAACTGCGTTTATTTTCGGGGCAAGTTCTGAATATGAACGTGCTACCTCGTTTAGCTTAGATCCACCTCCGGTATAAAAATTGGCTTCGATAAGATATGTCTTCTCCAAGGTTCGAATAACGAAATCAAATCGCTTGTTATCAGCACCCAAAGCTCTGACTATCTCAGGGAATTCTGTGTAATAGACCTCCTGATCGAATTCGATTCCGTTTTGTGTCAGGATATTTGCAACGAGATCTTCCATGATGTGGCCACCTCTGTTCTTGCGAGCATTGGAATCAAGGCCTACTTCAACTCCAAAAACGTAATCAACAAGATTCTTGATTTGCTTGTTTTGGAATATATTTGTGAGCCCTGTCTCATTAAGAAATGTCGTCACTTGCTCAGGAGATTTGAAGTACTCGCTGACCAAATGCGTATTTCCATACGCATCAATGGCTTTCTTTCTATCCTTGGTGCGTACTGCTATAAGAACATCCAAAACCGAGAACACCTTGGGATTCTCATCCCATAGACGCTTAACCGCAGTAGCCATATCACCTTGCCCAATCAGATAATTGAGTTGATTGAGCTTTATTGATATAGCCTCAACATTCGCTACAACCTTTGGAAAATCTACATAATCTTTCAAGGAAAAGTGGGTTTCTTTCAGTGGTATCATGAAATCGGTGAATCGATCTGCCATAATTCAAATATTGAAAAGGTTTGCAGGTTCTCCCTGATAGTTTTCGTAATTTCTAATTAATAACTCGGTTAAGGTCCCGCGTTTAGCCGCGTTAGCATTTATACACCTTTTGGCATAGACTCTTTCTATGAAAAAGTTTTCATATAGTCTGTCAAAGAAATCATCTTCAGCATTCCGACCTCTACAATCAGAGTTGCTGAGCATTACATAGCATCCTTCGTCTGATAGAGCTGAATAGAAATCTTTTAACCGAATTTGCTCGTTATCATTAAAAGATTCTTTTACATAAGAATTGAAACTTGATGTTGCATCAAGAGGTCGATAAGGAGGGTCGAAATAAAAAAATGTATATCCTTGTATATACTCGGCAGTATGGGAGAAGTCTCCATTCAATATCTCAACCCTTTGTAACAATTCGCTATCGGCAAGAATCAATTCATCATCACATATCGTAGGATTTGAATAACGTCCAAATGGTACATTAAAACCACCATTGGAATTTTCTCGGTATAGTCCATTGAAACAAGTCCTATTAAGGAATATCATATAAGACGCTTCTTCAACATCTGTCAAAGGGTGCTGATTGAATCGGTTCCTAATATCAAGATAGAGTTCTTTTTGCTTGTCATGGTATTTCAATGCCTTAAATGTAGTTTGCAGTTCAGTCAAGGCTTCTATCAAGGAGTATGGCTCATCTCTTATGACACTGTAGGTTTTGATAAGGTGAGAATTGATATCATTAATTACAGCACGTCTAATATTCGGGTATTTTTGTAGCATATAAAATAGCATAGCACCTCCGCCGACAAATGGTTCGATGTAGGTGACATCATTCTCTCCTTTGAATGTATTGGGTAGGAATGAGTTAATGGTTGGAAGCAATTGTGTTTTACCACCAGCCCATTTTAGGAATGGCTTAGCATTCGTTTTTGTCATGGTTTGTAATGCCACTTAGTTATAAGCTAATAAAACAAAAACTCCAGCGCAGAAATTTGAAGGTTGGCCGAACCAATAACGGCTGCATCTGAAGTTTCCGAGTTTAATTGATTTAGCGGCTTAGCCTGCCGTAGTTAACCCTATTGGCCATTTTCAAATGTTTATAGTTATCCTATACACAAAGTTAGTAAGATTTTTTGAAGTAACAATTGAATTTATAGAATATACTTGGAAGTAAATTTGAGGATGCGGGTATATATTTATTGGGGAGAATGTGAGTGTGCGGTCGCCATGCGTCATAGAGATATGGTGTTGGATGGGTGGGAAAAGATGAGGGTGCGATTCGAGTTGAATCGCACCCTCTGTGGTGTTAGTGTAAGTAATGGGGATTACTTGTTTTCGATTGTCTGAACTTCCGGGTCGATGCCCCACTGCTGCTGGGCGAGACGACGGTAGTTGTTGTAGCGCCACTGAGCGTTAGCCTTTGCCTCTGCGAAGAGTTCGGCTGCCTCTGCGGGATACTGCTTCATTACGGATGCGTAACGTACCTCGCCCTTGAGGAAGTTTTCAAACTCATCCCAATTGGGCTGCTTGCTGTCGAGGGTGAAGGGGTTCTTGCCTTCAAGCTCTGCAGCGGGGTTGTAACGCCAGAGATGCCAGTAACCGCAAGCGACTGCGTTGGCCTCTTCCTGCTGAGCCTTGCCCATGCCTGCCTTGATACCGTGGTTGATACAGGGAGCATAAGCGATGATCAGTGACGGTCCGTCGTAAGCCTCTGCCTCGCGGATAGCCTTGAGGGTCTGAGCCTGGTCGGCACCCATAGCGATCTGAGCTACATATACATATCCGTAGGTAGTGGCGATAAGACCGAGGTCTTTCTTGCGGATGCGCTTGCCTGAAGCCGCAAACTTGGCGATTGCGCCGAGCGGGGTTGCCTTTGACGACTGACCGCCGGTGTTGGAGTAAACCTCAGTGTCGAGCACGAGGATGTTGACATCCTTGCCTGATGCGATCACATGGTCGAGACCACCGAAGCCTATATCGTAAGATGCGCCGTCACCACCGATGATCCACTGGCTGCGCTTGATGAGGAAGTGCTTGAGCTCGAGCACCTTCTTGCAAGCGTCGCAACCGCAAGCTTCCATAAGGGGAACAAGCTTGTCGGATATTTCGCGGCTACGGTCGGCGTTGTCTTTCTCGTCAAGCCACTGAGTAGCGAGAGCCTTGATTTCGTCGCTGCACTTGGGGCAATCGAGAAGTGCGCGTACATCAGCGTCGAGGCGCGCACGCATCTTCTCATTGGCGAGAGTCATACCAAGACCAAATTCGCAGAAGTCTTCGAAGAGTGAGTTAGCCCATGCGGGACCACGACCGTTTTCATCCTTGGTGTAAGGAGTTGAAGGCACGGAACCGGAGTAGATAGAGCTACAGCCGGTAGCGTTGGCAACTATCTCGCGGTCGCCGAAGAGCTGGGTGATGAGCTTCACATAGGGAGTCTCACCGCAGCCTGAGCATGCGCCTGAGAATTCAAAGAGCGGAGTGGCGAACTGAGAGTTCTTCACATTAGCCTTCACGTCAACAAGGCTTGCCTTAGACTTGACTTCGGCAACGCAGTATTCCCAATTCTTCTGGATTTCGAGCTGAGTTTCAAGAGGCTTCATAACGAGAGCCTTCTCGCCCTTCTTGCCGGGACATACGTCAACGCAGTTACCGCAACCGAGACAGTCGAGCACGTCAACCGCCTGCATGAAGCGCATGCCGGTGAATGTCTTGCCGATAGCGGGGATAGTCGAGTTTTCGCCGAAAGGAGCCTTCGCCATTTCCTCCGGAGTGATTACAAACGGGCGGATTGAAGCGTGAGGACAAACGTAAGCACACTTGTTGCACTGGATACAGTTTTCTTCGATCCACTCGGGGACGAATGCAGCAACACCGCGCTTCTCATATTTGGCGGTACCCTGCTGCCATGTTCCATCGGGCTCGTTGACAAATGCCGATACGGGGAGAAGGTCGCCGTCCTGTGCGTTGATGGGGCGTACTACCTTGTTGATGAATTCGGGATCGTTGTTGGCGACTGCCGGATCATCCTGAAGGGTCTTCCATGCGGGATCTACGTCGAGCTTCTTGTACTCTCCACCGCGGTCAACAGCTGCATAGTTCTTGTCGACAACATCCTGGCCCTTCTTACCGTAGCTCTTCACGATGAATTTCTTCATCTGCTCGATGGCAAGGTCAACGGGGATTACCTCGGTGATGCGGAAGAATGCCGACTGGAGGATGGTGTTGGTACGGTTGCCGAGACCGATCTCCTGAGCAATCTTGGTAGCATTGATGTAGTATACGGTGATGTTGTGTTCTGCGAAGTAGCGTTTTACCTTGTTGGGGAGGTTCTTGGCAAGCTCCTCGCCTTCCCAGATGGTGTTGAGAAGGAATGTACCGTTGTCGCGGAGACCGCGGGTAACGTCATACATATGGAGATAAGCCTGAACGTGGCATGCCACGAAGTTAGGAGTGGTCACCAGATAGGTAGAGCGGATGGGCTTGTCGCCGAAACGCAGGTGAGAGCAGGTGAAACCGCCTGACTTCTTGGAGTCGTAGGCGAAGTAAGCCTGGCAATACTTGTTGGTGTTTTCACCGATAATCTTAACTGAGTTCTTGTTGGCGCCCACAGTACCGTCAGCACCAAGACCGAAGAACTTAGCCTCGTAAGTGCTGGGATCGCCGAGGGCAACCTCTTCCTTCATCGGGAGCGACATGAAAGTCACGTCGTCAACGATACCGAGCGAGAACTGGTTCTTAGGCTCGGGAAGTGCAAGATTCTCGTATACGGAGAGGATCTGTGCGGGAGTGGTGTCCTTTGAAGCAAGACCATAACGGCCGCCTACGATTACAGGGGCGTTTTCTACGCCGCGGTAGCATTCAACCACGTCGAGGTAAAGGGGTTCGCCATTGGCTCCGGGCTCCTTGGTGCGGTCAAGCACGGCGATTTTCTTCGCTGTCTTGGGCACTGCTGCAAGGAAGTGCTTTGCAGAGAAGGGGCGATACAGGTGAACTGACACAAGACCCACTTTCTCGCCTTGAGAAACGAGATAGTCGATAGCCTCCTGGGCGGCCTGGGTAACAGAGCCCATTGCGATGATGACACGCTCAGCCTCAGGATCACCGTAGTAGTTGAACAAGCCGTACTTGCGACCGGTGATTTCCGAAATTTTGTTCATGTAGTCCTCAACGATTGCGGGGACTGCCTCGTAATATTTGTTGCTTGCCTCACGGTGCTGGAAGAATACGTCGCCGTTTTCAGCCATGCCGCGTGCCACGGGATTGTTGGGGTTGAGCGCACGGTTGCGGAAATCGGCAAGAGCCTCGCGGTCCAATAGGGGAGCGAGATCGTCGTTGTCAAGAGCCTCGATCTTCTGGATCTCATGAGAGGTGCGGAAGCCGTCGAAGAAGTTGACAAAAGGCACACGTGACTTTATGGTTGCGAGATGAGCTACACCGGCGAGATCCATTACTTCCTGAACAGAACCTTCAGCAAGCATCGCAAAACCGGTCTGACGCACTGACATTACATCCTGGTGGTCGCCAAAGATGCTAAGAGCATGAGAGGCAAGTGTACGAGCCGAAACATGGAATACACAGGGAAGTAATTCACCTGCAATCTTATACATGTTGGGGATCATAAGAAGGAGACCCTGCGATGCAGTGTAAGTGGTGGTAAGGGCACCTGCCTGAAGTGAACCGTGAACGGCGCCTGCAGCACCGCCTTCCGACTGCATTTCTTGTACAAGAACGGTTTCGCCAAAGATGTTTTTACGACCTGCGGCAGCCCATTCATCTACATACTCCGCCATTGTGGAAGAGGGGGTGATGGGGTAGATCGCCGCCACCTCAGAGAACATGTAGCTCACATGAGCGGCAGCCTGATTACCATCACAGGTCAAGAATTTCTTTTCTTTACTCATAATCGTGTAATCTATTTTATAGGAAAATATTTGTATCTCGTTTTTCAGGTTTTAATTTTGCCCACAAATTTAATTATTAATCCGTTAAACACCAAAAATAATGTCATCCGTTTTGATATAAAAAGTATGGGGGAATCTTATATTTAACTAAATATTAATGAGATGAAAGGTGCGATCATCTCACGATGACTGCACCTTTGTAAACCTTAAAAATCTAATCCTATGAAAAAACATTTCAAAGATACGATTAAAAATTTTACCACCAAAATCAAAGAGATGTTTTTATCGTAATTTAACCATAAAACTGTTAATAAGAATATGTGTGGAGTGTTATTATTCGACTTATTCGTATCTTTGGCTACGCCCAAGATACTTGCGCTCAACAAAACTTAAACAAGTTTCGTTTTGTATTCGACTTATTCGTATCTTTGCCTTATGTCACAGTTTCAGATAAATTATCTCGGTTGCGGGTCAGCTACCCCGACGTTGCGCCATCTGCCGAGTTGTCAGGTAATAGATTACCGTGACAATCTTTTTATGGTGGATTGCGGGGAGGGCGCCCAGCTTTCCATGCGCAGGCAGCGATTGAAATATTCGCGCCTCGGACACATATTCCTCTCTCACCTGCATGGCGATCATTGTCTCGGATTGCCGGGGCTTATATCCACTCTTGCCCTTACGGGAAAGGATGGCGGTGAAGTCACGATACACACTACCTCTGAGGGAGTCGACATTTTCAGGCGAATAATCGGTTTTTTCTGTCGGGAGACCCCGTTTGACGTGCGTTACAATGTATTTGATCCCAAAGCGCGTTCTGTGATATTTGAGAGTGACGCACTGACTGTCACCTCGTTCCCGCTCTATCATCGTGTGCCGTGCGCCGGCTTTATTTTTGCCGAGAAGCCGAAATTGAGGCATCTTAAAGGTGACGTGGTAAGGTTTTACAACATTCCGATAAAAGATTACCTGATGATAAAGGGAGGCGCCGACTGGATGACTGCTGAGGGCAGGGTGATTCCGAACAGCGCGCTCACGTCGCCCGCCGACCCTGTGATGAGCTACGCCTATTGCTCCGATACTGTCTATGACGAGCGGGTTGCACGCTCTATCGAGGGAGTGCATACCGTGTATCATGAAGCTACCTACACCGACGATTACCGGGACAAAGCCCGGCAGAGGGGGCACTCGACCGCATCGGAGGCGGCGCGTATAGCTCTTGCCGCCGGGGCAAGACAGCTTGTGCTCGGGCATTTCTCAAAGCGCTACGCTGACGAGGTGCAGCATCTGAAAGAGGCGCAGGCGATATTTCCAAACACCATTATTGCCCGTGAAGGGCTCGAACTCCCATTGTTATGAATGATCAATCACATGACGACGCATATTATATGCGACTTGCACTTGCCGAGGCTCAGAAGGCTTATGACGCCGATGAGGTGCCGATTGGTGCCGTGGTGGTGTGTGACGGAGCGATTGTAGGTCGCGGTCATAATCTTACCGAGAGGCTCAACGACGTGACAGCTCATGCCGAAATGCAGGCAATCACCGCTGCGGCAAACACGCTTGGCGGCAAGTATCTCGGCGAGTGTGCGCTCTATGTCACTGTCGAGCCTTGCCTTATGTGTGCCGGGGCTATAGGATGGAGTCAGCTGAAGCGTATAGTCATCGGTGCTCCTGACGAGAAGCGGGGTTATGCAGGCATGACGTCACGATCGCCGTTTCATCCCAAGGCAGTTGTGGTGATCGGAGTGCTGGAGGATGAGTGCCGGTCGCTTATGCGTAAGTTTTTTAAGGCAAAGCGTTGAAATGTTGCTGCCTATTGTCTAAATTTGCATTTGGAAAGTTACATTACATCTATGACATATATTGATGATCTTGAATATGATGCGGCAGGCATGAGGCTTGTCGAGACGTTGAAGCATGAAATTGTGGTGCTTGACGGCGCGATGGGTACCATGATACAGCATCAGGGACTTACGGAAGAAGATTTCCGCGGTGACCGTTTTGCCGTTTGGGATAAGAAGTTGAAAAGCTGCAACGACTTGCTTGCATTAACGTGTCCCGATGTGATACGCGACATACATGCCCGATACCTCGAAGCAGGCGCGCGGATTATCGAGACCGACTCGTTTAATGCCAATGCAGCGTCGCTTGCCGATTACGGTCTTGACGGTCATGTGGCTGAGATAAACAGGGCTGCCGCGCAGGTGGCCCGCGAGGCTGCCGATGCCTTTATTGCCGCCCATCCTGATGAAATGTGCTGGGTGGCGGGCAGTGTCGGCCCGTCGGGGAAGTCGCTATCCATGTCTCAGGAACTTGACGGGGCGGATGGAGAATGCATTGACTGGGATTTCCTTGCCGATACATTTGCCCTTCAGTGCCGGTCGCTCCTTGAGGGAGGGATTGACCTGTTTTTGATAGAGACGATATATGACTCGTTGAATGCCAAGGCTGCGATATGGGGTGCACGTCGCGCGATGGAGAGCGTAGGCAGGCGAGTGCCTGTGATACTTTCGGTCACCCTCACGGAGTCGGGGCGCACTCTTGCGGGGCAGACCCTTGAGGCATTTGTCGCCACTGTAGAGCATTGTCGCCCGCTTGCCATAGGTCTTAACTGCTCGTTTGGCGCCGATGGGATGGTTAAATATGTCGAGGCGCTTAGACCTTGTCCCTATGCCGTAAGCGTATATCCTAACGCAGGACTCCCCAATGCCATGGGAGAATATGACGAGACCCCCGAAATGATGGCTTCAAAGGTAGAGCCGATGCTTGCCGAAGGCATGATAAATATAATAGGCGGGTGTTGCGGCACGACTCCGGAGCATATCAGTGCAATAGCCAAGCTTGCAAAAGAATATAAGCCAAGGGTTGTGCCTGATGCCGCCGACGAGATGGTGCTTGCGGGTCTTGAACCGCTCACTGTAAGCCGCGAGCGAAATTTTGTCAATGTCGGGGAGCGGTGTAATGTAGCGGGCAGCCGGAAGTTCCTGCGGCTGATAAAGGAGCAGAATTTCGGTGAGGCTGTGGCGATAGCGCGTCAGCAGGTCGAAGCAGGGGCGCAGATCATTGATATAAACATGGATGACGCCATGCTTGACTCGGTGGCCGAGATGTCGAGATTCATCAGCCTTATCGGGTCGGACCCTGACACGGCACGGGTCCCGTTTATGATAGATTCCTCACATTGGGAAACCATAGTTGCCGGGCTAAAGCGTGTGCAGGGGCGGCCTATTGTCAATTCGATAAGCCTGAAGGAAGGAGAGGAGACATTTGTCAACCGTGCACGTTACATCCGGGAAATGGGGGCTGCGGTCGTTGTCATGGCATTTGACGAGCAGGGACAAGCCGATACGTTCCGTCGTCGTGTCGAAGTGTGCTGTCGTGCTTACCGCCTGCTTGTCGATAAAGCGGGATTCCGCGGATGTGACATCGTGTTTGACCCCAATGTGCTTGCTGTTGCCACCGGCATGGAGGAGCATCGCGACTATGCGCTTGATTTTATACGCAGTGTCACGTGGATAAAGCAAAATCTCCCCGGTGCAAAGGTGAGCGGGGGAATAAGCAATCTGTCGTTTTCATTCAGGGGCAACAATTATGTCAGGGAGGCGATGCACGCGTTATTTCTGTATCATGCGATAGCCGAAGGCCTTGACATGGGTATCGTGAATGCTGCGGCGATGATGCCTGTTGATGAGATAACGCCGGAATTACGCGAGGCTATTGATGACGTGCTTCTTGTGAGGCGTGACGATGCCACAGACCGTCTTGTCGGTCTTGCCGCCGACCTGAAGGCTGTGACGGCTTCTTCCGGAACAGCGGCTCCGGCTCACCATGAGGCTGTCCTGACGGCGGCTGAGCGGCTTGAGTCGATGGTGATGAAGGGTAATGCTGAAAATATAGAGCCGCTTCTTGATGAGGCCATGGCGTCGCTTGGTTCGGCAATCGCTGTGATCGACGGACCGTTGATGGCGGGAATGAATCGTGTCGGTGTCATGTTTGGTGAGGGAAAACTTTTCCTTCCCCAGGTGGTCAAGAGCGCGCGTGTCATGAAACTTGCCGTCGCGTGGCTTGCTCCCTACATTGAGGAGGAGAAGCGTGCTGACGGTGGTTCCGCGTCAGCCGGTCGCATGGTTATCGCTACTGTTAAAGGCGATGTCCATGACATCGGTAAAAATATCGTGGGAGTGATAATGAGCTGCAACGGCTATGATGTGATTGACCTTGGTGTCATGGTGCCCGGAGAGGACATCGTCGACAAGGCTATTGAGTCGGGGGCTGACTTTATCGGTCTTAGCGGACTTATAACCCCTTCGCTTGAGGAGATGTGTCACGTGGCGCGACTGATGGAGGCCCGCGGCATGACTATCCCGCTTCTTATCGGCGGTGCCACGACCTCCGCCTTACACACTGCCGTAAAGATAGCCCCATGCTATAGCGGGCCGGTGGTATATACCCGTGACGCTGCAATGCTCCCGGCCGTAGTGCAGCGATTTAGCAATCCGGCGACTTACGACGAGGCTGTCGCGTCGCTTCGCGAAGAGCAGCGGCGACTCCGCAGGGAATATGAAGGGGATGTAACGCGGCTTTTGTCTTATGACGAGGCAGTGGGGTCGGCTCCGCATTTTGACTTTTCGCCGGAGATGCCTGCGTATCCCGGAGTCCATGACCTGGAATTTAAGGTGAGTGAGGTTGCCGGGCTAATAAACTGGCGTGCCTTCCTTGCGGCATGGAAGCTTGATCCGTCGCTTGCACCTGTAGCTGAAGTACAAGGCTGTGACCATTGCCGGGCGCAATGGCTTGCGTCTGTACCTACCGACAAGGTAAATGATGCCGCGGAGGTGATGCAGCTTGTAAAGGAGGCGCGCAATGCACTTGCCCGGCTTGAGCGTGACGGTATTTTGCTGAAGGCGCGTGTGGCACTGTTGAGTGCCGGGTCGCTGAACGGTGATATAGTATATGACAATGAAGGCACCCGGGGTGTGATTTCTACGTTGCGACAGCAGGAATGTGGTGTGAACGGGGAGTGCCTTTCGCTATCGGATTATGTGGCTCCTGTCACCTCCGACGGTAAGCTAAATGATTATATCGGTGTGTTTGCCGTGACGGCGGGGGCGGTTGAGGCTATTGTCGCCGGATATAAGGAATCGGGCAATGATTATAAGGCACTGCTATATCAGACTCTTGCCGACCGTCTTGCCGAAGCCGCGACTGAAAATATGCACCGTATAGTGCATGAACGGCTCTGGCATACCGAATGCAAAGGCATACGCCCTGCAGTAGGTTATCCGTCGCTTCCTGACCAGTCGTTGATCTTTGATCTCGACGGCATACTTGATTACAAGTCGCTCGGCATTACCTTGACCGAGAGCGGGGCAATGTCGCCCGCAGCTTCGACGTCAGGAATGATATTTACTCATCCGGAAAGCCGGTATTTTTCTGTAGGTAAAATCGGAGATGACCAGCTTGCCGACTATTGCCGCCGTCGTGGTGTCGCAGTTGAGGCTATTAGCCGCTTTCTTCCGCGATAAGATAAAGGTATCGGGATTACTTTGACTGTTTCTTGTATTTGCTGTAGGCTTTTGCGAGACGCGTGTGATATCCGCGACGCTTGTATGAAGGACCGTTGTATATGCGGGCAAATCCGGCCCAGTCTTTCTTTTTAAGATACTTGTCCATCTTACCTGACTTAATGAAATTGACGAAGAGCTCGAGCTGTTCATGCTCTGACCTGCTCATGCGTTCCATAAATTCCACTCGGGATGATGTACCGCATTTTTTCCAATTGAATCCGCCTATCTGAAACATTCCCCAGAAAGTACCGTCGATAGCGGCTATCGAGTCAATTGTCATGGCTGATTTCAGCCTCTCATGCTGTGCCGCCTGATATGACCCGTATTTCCCGGAATTTGGGCGGTTAAACACTATGCTGTGGCTTTTCTTGTATTTGTTAAGATTTACCTTTCGCTTTGCGGCGGCACGGCGAAACATGGCGAGGTCAAAATTTACAAGCGGTTGTCCCGCTGCGTGAAACCCTTGATGTCCCGCTCCCGCCTCGATGCTGATGACAGCCTTTATCGTAGCGACATCGACCCCGAGCTCTTCGGCAGCCTGCTTGAAATCCTCTTCCGTGAGGCGTAGTATCACGTCGCTTTCCTTGACCGACGCCGTGATTTCGACATCTTCCGCTATTATGATGGAGTCGGTTACTGCCTGTTCCGCCTGAGTCGCTGCGAGCATGATTAATGCAGCCGTGATATTGACGGGAAGTATCATGAGTATCAGGTTTAGATTATTTGAGGATAAATATGTGGACATGGCAAGCTCCATGTCCACATATTTAATTAGGTCATATTTTCCTATACTTATTTCTTAAGGTCGGCTACTTTCTTAAGAATAAGGGTTAACTGATTCCAGAATTTTTCTACCGCGGGGATGTGCATCTTTTCCGAAGGAGAGTGTACGCCGCGCAGTGTGGGACCGAATGACACCATGTCAAGATGAGGATACTTTGTTAAGAAAAGTCCACACTCAAGTCCTGCATGTATTGCCTTGATCGCGGGCTTTACATTATATAGTTCCTCATACGCGTCGCTTGCGATCTTCATGATGGTGGAATTCATGTCGGGGGTCCATCCGGGATATCCGTCGCCGTGGGTCACATGTGCTCCTGCGAGTAGGAAGAGTGCCTCGATCTGACGGGCGATATCCCACTTCCGTGACTCTACCGAGCTGCGTTGGCTGGTGGTGACAAGTATCGTGGAGTTGTCCTGCATCTTTACGGCTGCAAGGTTGGTTGAGGTTTCAACAAGTCCTTCAAGGTCATGGCTCATTGAGATCACTCCGTGGGGACATGCGTAAAGGGCGCGTATAAGGCGGTCAGACGTATCGGTGTCAATGGCATATTCAGGCTTCTCGACACTTTCGATGGTGATGGTCATACCGGGGTCGGTGTGGGAATATTCCTTCTCGACGGCGGCTACATATTCATTGAATTTCACCATTACTTTCTCTTTGCTCTCGGAGCTTACGCCAAACACGGCATGGGCTGCGCGGGGGATCGCGTTGCGGAGGTTCCCGCCGCTGATCTCGCTGAGTTTTACCGCATGCTTGAGCGACAGGTCAAAGAGGAATCGGGCGAGAAGCTTGTTGGAATTGGCTCGGCCTTCATGAATGTCGCCGCCGGAGTGTCCGCCGCTGAGGTTTGACAGCTCGATGCGGAACCAATGGTTGTCGGCGGGAGCCATCTCGCGCTTGTAGTCGAAGGTGATTGTTGTGTCGACACCGCCGGCACATCCGATGAATATCTCTCCGTCATCCTCAGAGTCAAGGTTGAGTAATATGGTGCCGTTCATCATGTCGGCGCCGAGATTGTTGGCACCGGTCATGCCGGTCTCTTCATCGACTGTGAAAAGGGCTTCCACCGGTCCGTGGACAAGTGAACTGTCAACCATCACGGCGAGTGCGGCAGCCATGCCTATACCGTTGTCGGCTCCGAGTGTAGTGCCGTCGGCATGTACCCAGTCGCCGTCGATTATGGTGGTTATAGGATTGTTGTCGAAGTCGAAATTTTTGTTGTTTGACTCACACACCATGTCCATGTGTCCTTGCAGGATCACGGTAGGTGCGTTTTCTTTGCCCGGAGTAGCGGGCTTGCTCATCACTACATTTCCCACCTCGTCGGTCTTTACAGCTATATTGTGCTCTTTAGCGAAGTCAAGAAGATACTGACGTATTTTCCCCTCTTTCTTTGAAGGACGGGGTACTTTGGTTATCTGGTCAAATATATTCCAGATCAACTCGGGTTTAAGATCTTTGATTGTCATTTTATTCAATGAGTTTATGTAAGTAATATTGAGTTTAAAAAGATTGACGAGATGTATAAAAATGTTAAATTACACACATTTCGCACTCTAAGTTACAAAATAAAATTTAGATATTACCAAAATTTATTTTCCTTTCTTATATTTGCACCGCAAAAACTTAGTGACGCAGTGAAAATCGTGATATTGTCGATAGTCTTGATCGCTTTTGCCATACTGCTTTTAGGGGTAAAAGTGTTTTTTGTCAAGAATGGGAAATTCCCTTCCGGACATGCCCACGATATAGCTGCGCTGCGTGGAAAAAGAAAATATTAAACAAATAAATCATACCTTACACTGTAATGAAAAAGCTCGCACTTTGTGCCAAGTCACTTATGCTAATGATGGCGTTCGTTGCCATTTCATGTACAAATAACGAATCGTCGTCAACCGTAGCTCCCTCAAAAGATTCAACTACTGAAAAAACGGTAGCTATCAACATCCGCTACATTGATGCTGACTCGATTGCCGCCCACTACAATCTTGCAAAGGATTTCAAAGAGGCTCAGATACGTTCTTTCAGCAAGATCGATAACGCTCAGCGCACACGTGGCGCCGAACTTCAGAAGCTTGGCAACTCTATCCAGCAGAAAGTAAATTCCAATGGCTATCTGTCGCAGGAAAGCTATAAAGCCGATGTGGATAACTTTAACAAAAAGCAGTCAGACGCCGAGAATTATCTTGCAAGCCTTCAGCGCGAGGCCGAGCAGGAGATGATACAGCAGCAGATGCAGCTTACCGATTCGATTGAATCCTTCATAAAGGAATATAATGCAAAGAAGCATTATGACGCTATCCTTTACAAGGCGGCAGGAGTATATTTCAACCCTGAACTCGACATCACCGATGAGGTGATCAAGGGTCTTAATGCCCGCTATAACAAGGTCAGCGAAAAATAATTGTTTCAGCGACAATATAAAGCCGGGTGGATTGCCATCCGGCTTTTTTCGTGTCAGACCATTGGGTCTCCCGATTTATGGCTTAATCACTTTTCATAGCTTGAACCAATGGTATAGATGGCATGTTTTATTTAAAAATAGCAAAAACGTGACTGTTAAATGCCGTTTTTTAACTATTTTCGCGTAACGATTTATTTATAGAGAAATATGGAACGCATAAAAGTGAAAATTATCAACCGCTCCGGTCATGAGCTGCCGGCTTATGAGACTCCTTCATCGGCAGGTATGGATGTCAGGGCTTGTCTTAAAGAGCCTGTCACTCTTGCCCCTTTGCAGAGAGCCCTTATCCCGACCGGGCTTTATATACAGCTTCCCCACGGATATGAATGCCAGATACGCCCACGTTCCGGTCTTGCATTGAAACACGGGATATCGCTTGTCAATACTCCCGGTACGGTAGATGCCGATTATCGTGGCGAGATAGGTGTGATACTGATAAATCTATCGGATACTCCGTTTGTGGTCAACGACGGTGAGCGTATATGCCAGATGGTGATCAAGGAATATACACGCGTCGAGTGGGAGCCTGTAGAAAGGCTCGACGAGACAAAGCGTGGTGACGGCGCGTTCGGTCACACCGGTGTTAACTGATTAATTGTGCAGGATCATGACATCATTCTTCCGTAAATCGCTTTTTGGTATAGCCATAGTCGCTTTTATCGTAACTTCCGTGACAGAAACAGCTGCAAGGAAGCGCAATATATGGGGTGATACCGATGCCCGTAAGGCGGATTATGTGTTTATGGAAGCTATGCGCAGGCATGCCCTTGAAAATGAGGACGCATATTATGACCTTCTCGGCAGGGCATATGAGCTTGACACGACCAACAGCGAGGTTGCGTTTTATCGTGGCTACTATGACCTGATGGTGGCGCGCGAGGATTCGGCTACATTTGAAAAAGGCTACGGAATGATGAAGCGTCATTTCAATGAAAGGCCGGAAGATTTCTATTGTAGCTTTGTTTATGGCTCAATCAATGACCAGATGGGGGAACGCGATGAGGCTTTGAGGGTATGGACCGCACTTGACAAGGCTTATCCGACAAAAACGGAGGTGGCGTTCAAGCTTGCCGAGGCTCTTGCATCGTCACAGGACTCCGCTAATGTGGCAAAGTCAATTGAGGTATATGACCGTATCGAGAAATCGCAGGGAAAGAATATCCCGGTGTCAACACGCAAGATAAGGGCATACTTCATTTCGCAGGACACCGCCTCTATATTCAATGAGGTGCAGGAATTGTTGAAGGCTTCCCCTCGAAGCCCTGAAAACAGTGTATTTGCCGGTGATATATACGCGATGTTTTCCGAGCCTGACTCTGCATTGCACTATTATAACCGTGCCTGCGAGATTGACCCGACATTCGGACTGGCATATTATTCCCGTGCCAATTACTATAAGTCGATTGATGACAGTGTAGGCTATGACCGCGAGGTGTTTCAGGCCTTGAAGCAGGAAAATCTTGAGCTTGACACAAAGCTTGAACTGCTTACAGGCTACATACGCGCCCTTTATGAGGATCCCGCGCAGCAGCCGCGTATACAGGAACTTTTTGCAACCCTTATCGAGCAGCACCCTCATGAGGTGGCTATCCATGACCTTTATTGCTCCTATCTGATTGCTATAAGCGATTATGCAGGGGCTGCGGAACAGATGGGCTATGCCCTTGACGTGGATCCCTCGGTCGAAGACCGGTGGCGCACATTGATGAGTCTCTATATTCAGGAGCGTGATTTTCCCGATGCCGCAAAGACAGGAGAGACCGCTCTCAAATATCATTCAGAGAGCCCGATGATAAATCTCGTGCTCGGTACGGTATACAGCCAGATGAATGACTATGACAAGGCGCTTGCGTCGCTTGACCGTGCGCTCGAGCTTACCGATTCCACCGATGTTGAGGAATTGTCATCGGTGTATTCGACTATCGGCGACGTGCATTATGCCAAGGGCGATACTGACATGGCATTTGAATACTACAACAAGGCTATTGACACGAATCCCCACAATATGCTCGCTCTTAATAATTGCGCTTATTATCTTGCCGTGGAGGGCAGGGATCTTGACCGTGCCGAGCACATGAGTGCGTTGACACTTAAGGATCAGCCTGACAATGCCACCTCGCTTGACACATATGCGTGGATCATGTTTAAGAAAAAAGATTATGCGCAGGCGATGGCTTATATCGACAAGGCACTCGAAAACACCGAAGAGCCTTCAGAAGAGCTGTATCAGCATGCCGGCGACATATATTTCATGAATGCCGAGCCGGAGGCTGCCCTTGATTTTTGGGAAAAAGCTCTTGAGCTTGACCCGGATGATGAGTTATTGCAGCGAAAGGTCAAGCATAAGACTTACTTTTACGAATAAACTTCAGTAAACACTCTCTTGATGAAACCCTCACGAATATTTATGATTTTGCTATGCACGGTACTGCTTGCGGGCTGTCGCTCGTCGCGTAATGCCGTGACCCCTTCCACTCCTGTTGTCAACGCTTCCGCTTCCGACCGGTATGAGTCGCTTGTTGACGGTTACGGAGGCTGGAGTGATGTTTCTGTGCCGCTTGATGTTGACATTGTTTCGCCAAAAGGATTCTCGATATCCGGAAGGGCAAAGATGGTGCGCGACAAGTCGGTTGATATAAGCCTGCGTATGTTTGGCTTCGAGGTGGGCAGGTTATATGCGACGACTGATTCTATATATGGTATGGTAAAGGTCGGAAAGACATATATGGCTGAGAGCCTTGCCGAAATTTTTCCCGGGATGCCTTTTACTATAGGGAATCTTCAGGATATGCTCATGGGCAGGGTGTTCATAATGGGAAACAATGCCGCGCTCGGTGACAGTTTCAGGAAGTTTGACGCCGAGGTTACCGATTTAAACTGGATTCTGATACCTAAGTCCCATCCTGACGGTATTGAATACGGTTTTACCATGTCGCTTGAAAATGTTCTGCGTTCGCTTGTCATAGGTGTGCTTAAAACAGGCTTGGTCGCCCAATGTGACTATGGCATGGTGTATGTCGACAATAAGATGGGGTCGCTGATGAGCGACTTTACGGTTAAAGCCGACACTCGCCGCAGTAAGATTGACGCGTCGCTTTCGTGGCGTTGGAATGATGCGCGTTGGAATGAAGGGGTGTCAAGTATATGGTCGACTCCGAAAGGTTATAAACGAGTGAAGGCATCTGATTTGGTAAAGAGTATCAATTAATACTTACAACAAGCGACATGAGCCGTAAATCGTTTATTTTATTACTTGTGATTGCCTTGTTGGGGTCATCGGCTACGATGGCAAAGAAGCCGCAGCGTAATCTCAACACAGTGAAGAAGGAGCAGCGTGCTACCGAAAAGGCTATCAAGTTGACTGCGGAGCAGATTGAGGCAAACATGCGAAAGACCAACCGTACGCTCAATGAACTGAATGCCCTTAATGCAGAAATCGGGGAGCATGAACGTACGATCACTTCGCTTACCTCCCAGGTTAATGAAATAAACGGTAAGCTATCATCGCTCAATGACTCGATCTCAGCTCTTGACGACAGGCTGTCGATAATGCGTGACAGCTATGCCCGGGCAGTGAAGCGGGTAAACAGTGCACGCGAGGGGTCGATGTCAAAACTTGCGTTTATATTTTCCTCTGAATCGTTTTTTCAGGCTTACCGCAGGATACGTTATCTTCGTGAGTTTTCCAAGTGGCGTGACCGGAAAGGCGGTGAGATAAAGATTGTACAGGATTCACTTAATGTGAAAAAGGGAGAGCTTGCAAAATTGCAGCAGCAGAAAGGGGAGTCGTTGAAGAAAGTGGGTGTGGCCCGTCGTGAACTTGAAAGTAAGCAGCAGGCTACTTCGGTGCTTGTTGCCGAGTTGAAGAAAGAAAACAGCAGCTTGCGTCAGGTGCTCAAGGAAAAGGAGGCACAGGCACGTGCGCTTGACCAGGAGCTTGACCGACTTATAGCCGAGGAGCAGAAGCGTCGTGAGGAAGAGGAACGGCGTCTTGCCGAGGAACGTCGCAAGGCTGAGGAGCGTCGTCTTGCTGAAGAACGCCAAAAGGCGGAGCAGCAACGACTTGAACAGGAACGCCTTCTTGCCGAGCAGAAAAAGGCTGAAGAAGATGCCAAGTCAAAGAAAAAAGGTAAAAAGTCATCGACGAAAAAAGAAGATAAGTCAAAGAAAAAGACTGACAAGCAACCACAGGTGACACCGTCGCAAGAGAAGGTGCTTGCAGAGGCAAAACCGGCTCCGGCTACGTCGTCAAAGAAAGCGGCTTCAACAGCCGGCTTCAACATGGCGGAAGATTCGCGTAAGCTGACCGGTAGCTTTGAAAGTAACAAGGGTAAACTGTTGTTCCCTGTCAGCGGGCGATACAAGATCGTGAGGCCGTTCGGGCGTCACCAGCATCCGGATCTCCCGCATGTGACAACCGACAACGGCGGTATTGACATCGAGGTGGCTCCGGGCGGTAATGCGCGTGCAGTATTTGCCGGGACAGTGTCGGCGATATTCCGTCAACCGGGATTCAATACGATAGTAATGGTGCGTCATGGCAATTACCTTACGATATACGCCAATCTGAGTGACATAATGGTGAAAAACGGCGACACCCTCAAGCAAGGTCAGACTATCGGCCGGGTTTACGCCGATCCCGATGATGACAATCGCTCAATCCTGCACTTCGAGCTGCGCCGCGAAAAAGAAAAGCTCAACCCCACCGCATGGGTCAGGTAAAGCGTAGATGATATAATCAAGACAAGACATAAGGATGAAGGCAAGTGATGCAATGTCGCGTCATTTGCCTTCATACATAAACATGACCCTACACATGGTAGTTAAAATGAGTTGTTTTTTTGTCAGTTGGCGGAGACCGTGGCTTTTGTAGGGCGGGAGCGGAAGTCGCTGTCGCGGAGCTTTGCGTTGGCGCGGAGATACTTCCTTATTGATGATACCATTTCCTGTGTCTCCTGAAGCATGTTGAGGTATACGTACACTACCGTCATAGACGCTGTGTCGCCTTCGCGCAATTGATCGTGCAACCTGTGGTATGTGTCGGAAATAGTATCCTTTATTTCATCGCAATGACGGCGGAGCATAGGGATTGTTTCCTCCGAGTTTGTGTCCATCATGTCAAGGGTGTCATTGAAGAGTGTACTTACCCGTGTGCGTATCAGTTCATATTCCTCTACGTATTTCTGAGGCAATGGCAGGAAGTTGTTCTCTACGTGCTCCTTGCAAATCTCATTTATACGCCGTAGGTTATACAGTATTCCCATGCAGCAGTTGTTGCTCAGGTGAAACCAGGTGCTTTTTTCTATCGCTGTCTCACGGCTCACATGGCGCAGGCATAATGTCTCCTTCCTACGTGCATTTTTCAAAATCCCTTTCTGTCGGTACAAGCTTGACTCGGCTTTGTTCAATGTACGTACATTCTCAGAAATAAAAGCTTCCGTTATGCCGCGATAGGTTTCATTGGCATATGTTAAGAATTTCTCTTGCAGTTCAATGATATATATTAGAAGCATATTCCATGCTTCCGTCTTGTCGTCGGTTGACAGTATGCTTTGAAACATGGCGTCGCCTTTTTCCTCTTTTTGACGTTTGCGGAATCGACGGTTGCTGCGTATGATAAGGATTATTGTAACGATTCCGAGAGCAAACATCACCCAATGACCGCCGAAGTGCATTGCCGCAACGATGATTCCGGCTCCGATGAATGCAACTCCCGCTGTCAGAAACCATCCGCCTATCACGGAAATAACCCCCGTGATACGGAATACCGCGCTTTCACGACTCCAGGCACGGTCGGCAAGCGATGTACCCATTGCCACCATGAAGGTCACGAAGGTGGTGGAGAGTGGAAGTTTCATTGAGGTGCCGAGGGCGATGAGCGCTCCGGCAAGCACAAGATTTATAGAGCCGCGGATAAGGTCAAATGCCGCGCCTTGATCCATGATTGTCTCATCTGTGTTGAACCGCCGGTTAAACCAATTCCGCACTTTAGGAGGCGTCATGCGCCTTACTAATGCAATGATGTTGAGCGACCACCTTACAAGACGTCGGGCGATTCCGGATGACCCGAACATTTCGTCGCCCACTTGCTGGCTGCTAAGTCCGATTTCGGTCTTTGACACATTTCTCGCTTTTTTCGAAGTGGCGAGCGACACAACCATGATGAGTCCGGCCCCAATCAGAAAATACAGGGGAGTATCTGACGGTCCGTTGAGAGAGTCCATCATGAATCCCCTTGCATCGCCGCCACCGTTGGCGGCATAATCCTGATATGCCGCGAGCCCGCTTAGCGGTACACCGATGAAGTTGACAAGGTCGTTACCGGCAAAAGCCATGGCAAGGGCAAAAGTGCCCAACAGCACGACCACTTTCAGTACGTTGACTCTCAGTGCATGGAGCAGCTGCATAAACAAAGTGAAGAAAACAAGGCATCCGATAAGGATATACCCGGTGTTTTCATTAATCCACATTTTGACTTCGGGAGTCATGAATGACAATTCCTTTGCTCCTTTGATAAGCAGGAAATATGTGATTGCCGTGGTGCATATGCCTCCGAATATGCCGATCTTCCATTTAAGCTTACTCTTGTAGTTGAATGAGAAAATCGTTCGTGACAGGAATTGCACTATCGTACCGAAAACAAATGCGATCGCCACCGACAGGAATATGCCTAATATTACCGATAGCGCTTTTTCTGTATTGAGGAGTTCGTTAAATCCGAGGTCAACGCCTCCCGCCATTTTTATCAAGGCAACGACGAAAGTGGCTCCAAGAAGCTCAAACACCATTGATACGGTGGTCGACGTGGGCATGCCGAGCGAATTGAATATGTCAATCAGGATGATATCCGTCACCATCACTGCCATGAATATGCAGATCAGGTCATAAAATGAAAAATGCTCTGGGCGGAATATGCCGTGGCGTGCGATATCCATCATTCCGTTGCTCATTGCCGCTCCCATAAACACCCCGATTGAAGCTATGATAATAATATGTTTTAGTGAGGCCGCTTTTGAGCCCATTGCCGAGTTAAGAAAGTTGACGGCATCGTTGCTTACTCCTATTGACAAATCGAAAATTGCCAGCATAAACAGGAATACTACAACGCAGAGAAACATTATATCCATGTATTCAGACGTTTGTTTTAACTACTAATTGCATGACAAAATAAGAACAAAAACATTTCATAAATGTTTCAAAAACTTTAATCAAATATTAAATGGACATATAGGTGTCGTCATTAGACTGCCTTTGGAAATATGATGTTGAACATAAGTCCGCCTGTTGCAAGGTTTTCGGCAGTAATTGAGCCGTGGTGAAGTAAGATCGCATTTTTTACGATTGAAAGACCGAGTCCCGTACCGCCGGCTGCGCGGGAGCGGCCTTTGTCAATGCGATAAAATCGTTCGAAAATTTTGGGCAGATGCTCTTCCGGAATCCCGTTGCCATTGTCAAACAAAGCTATGGCGATATTATCATCATTACTATTTATTTGCCGGATCACTATTCGGTTGCCACCACTGTAAGCAATCGCATTATCCAACAGGTTACGGAATACGGATTCAATTAATGACCGGTTGCCGATTAGAGGCAGGTGACGTGAGATGTCAACCTCAATTTCGAATCCTTTTGCCTCGGCAATAGGTGTAATTTCTTCAGCTACAGCATTGATTGTGGGGTAAAGGTCGACCGGTGTCATTTCAATAGCGTCGTTGCCGTCATCCATGCGGGTGATCAGTGACACATCGGTCAGTAGTTTTTTTAACCGTTCTGAATTATTCAGACAGCGGTCAATAAATTCCATGCGTTTTTCAGCATTCATGTCTTTATGTGCCTTTATTGTCTCAAGGCACACCTGTATTGATGCGACAGGAGTTTTCAGTTCATGGTTTATATTGTTGGTGAGTCGCTTTTTTATACGCTCTTTTTCTTTCTGTTCACGAAGTGCGGCGGAATGTTCACGGTCTCGTTCTGACAGTGCCGTCTGGAGCCTGGAGTAAAGTCGTACGATATTGTTTGAGATTTCTCCCAGTTCATCATGGGGAAACGGTTCGCTATCACATATTTTTTCTCCTTTTTCTGCGAGTTCGGCGAAAGCGTTCAGGCGTGAGATGTTTTGTCCGAGCCTGCGAGTTGCAAAATATCCCAGTAAGCACATTACCGTGGCTACGACACCTGTAAACCATAGAAAGCCGTAATCGGCACGAAGAAGCCCGGTGAAGGATACGGTGTATGGAATGGCGCTACGTACGATAATCCCCGTGTCTCCTTTTTTTGCCGAGTAAAAATATGATTGTTCGGTGTTCCGGCTGTGGCGGCGCACAGTGTATCCGACACCGTATCTTATCGCCTCAGCTATTTCCTTTCGGTCAATGTGGCTGATCTCACGGATGGAGTCAAGGGCGTTGTCATATATGATGTTGCCGGTCGACTCTATGACGCTGACGCGTAAATCGTCAAACATGTGGAAATCGTCAAGTTCAATATCCCTGATGTCTATGCCTTTTTCAATTTCTGTGATTATATAGGTGTTTATGAGCTGGAGCTGTGAGTTTATCTCATCAGCCTTGAACTTCTTTTCCCGATGATATTGAAAAGTCACGAAGCACCCCATCAATAATATTGAATATCCGGCAAGCCACATAAAGAGGCGCTTGGAATAGGGGAGCCTAATCTTCCGTGAAGCCGTAGCCATATCCTGAGCGTGTAATTATGTTTTTACCATAGATCCCGATTTTTTGACGTATGCGGGTAATGTTTACATCCACAACTCTGTCGAGTACCACGACCTCGTCGGTCCATATATCATGCAACAGCTCTTCCCGCGAGAAGATACGACCTCTTTCCGATAAAAGCCTTGACAGGATTTCAAACTCTTTCCTGGGCATTTTTATCTCTTGCCCGTCGACAAGGCATATTTTCTTGTCGGTAAAAATAGCAAGGCCTCTGTATCGTATTTCGTTATTTTGCGCCTTTTCAGGTGACGGTCCGCTTGTGCGGCGCAATACGGCTTTTACCCTTGAGATCACGTTGCGTATAGAATATGGTTTCGTAATATAGTCGTCAGCACCAATGTCAAGTCCGTTTACCATGTCGTCTTCCGAATCTTTGGCGGTGCAGAATATTATCGGGACCGGCACCGTAGATTTTGACCTGATAATCTTTGCGAATTGTATTCCGGAGATTTCCCCCATCATTATGTCCAATAATATCAGGTCGTATAAATGCAGGTCGAGAGTCAATGCGGTTTCCGCACTGTAAGCTACATCGACGGCATAGCCTTCGGCCTCAAGGTTGTAGCGTAGGGCCTCACAGAGTGTTTCCTCGTCATCTACCACAAGTATTCGTTTTGTCATAGTTGTCAATGAAAGAGTATAATAGTGTTTTGCAAACTTAGCCATTATATTCGTTTACCACTCCCGGAGATATTAAGTTTAATGAAAAATTAACAAAATGTACAAGTCAGCTGATCGATATATAAACCGAGAGAGATGCCAAATACCATGATTTGACATCTCTCTGATAAGTTATGAAATGTTTGCAGCAGGATTATTTCACGATTACCCTTACGGTGTGGATACCTGCTCTGACGATATATATACCGGGGTTTACGTTTACAGATAAATCACCCTCGCAATTGCCTGATGCAGCCACAATGCCGTCGAGACGTACGATTGTATAGTTTTCTCCCTCGAATCCGGATATACGTATTGTGCCGGATCCCGGCTCGATTGAGCCTGTGACTTCGGCTATATCGGAAATTCCGGAGTTTTTGTCAATCGAGTAGCTTGACATGATGAGGAAGTGCTCCGATGATTTAAGCTTGCCGTCGATGTAAAGATTCATCCATTTCCGGTTGAGATATTTTTCCGGGATGGCGACCGTTATGAATTTCCATCCGTTGCCGATAGACAGGGACGCTATCTTCTCCGGTTGTTTCATGCCATGGGTGATGGCATATATCTCGATCGGGTCGGCACAGTTCTCGCCTGTCCATAATTCAAATGTCGCATAGGCCTCGGTCAGAGCCTCGGTCGACACCTTTGGGAGGCGCATGCGTACCTTTGCCGGTGCTTCATCAGTATATCCTACTATGGCATATTTTGAACTGCTGCCGGCAAAGGCCGGATTTACCAACTCCGGCTGACCGAACGACCATGCGCCGGTACCGTATTCTTTTGTAGGCTTGGATACGCTCAGCGGATTATATTTAACCTGAAGATCGTCAAACTCATCAAGAATCGGTAATGAGTAAGGGGTACCGGTAATCTCGGTGATATAGTAAACAGCGTGGGATAGACCGGCAGCATTTTCAGCTACGACACCTATGCGGTTTAGCTTCTGTGGGGTGCCTTCGGGATATACGATTGTATATTCGGTGACGTCGGGCTCCGTACGGATCGGCTCTTCCAGAAACGCACCCGAGGTATCGACATTGCCAATGTTGTAGCGTATGCCGGTTGTGGAGAAGTACCCGCCGTTAAGTGACTCTTTGGGAGCCGACCATTTAAGTTTCACACTCATGTTATCCTCGCTTATCTCTGAAGTAAGGTTTTCGACGTAGCTTAGCATGTCCATTCCGGTGAATACAACCACTTCCTTGGACCTGCCTTTTGCCCCGTCGACCTCCGTGGTGACATTTATATAATTGTCACCTTGCGCTGTCGGCACTGTCATAGTGATTGTCTCTCCGGGATTTCCTTGTGCAGTGATACTCCCGGCTCCTGTTGCCGTAACTTTCACTTTGACGCCCTCTTCGATATTTTTACCGCTGATGTACTTTAACGGCAGTGTCAGGCTTATTGTGGCAGTAAGGTCGGCATCGCTTGACGAGATCACGTCGAGCGACGATACGGCGTCGGGTGACTTGACGCTGTATTCGGTCTCGGCTACCCTGATGTTTTTTACAATCAGGCTCTTCTGATCAGGATCAGATACGCCATGCACGGCAATGTAATATGTGCCGCTTTCGGGAATTGTAAATATGCCTGAATAGTCTACCCATTCGTTGTATTTTCTGGCTCTTGTCTTTTCGATAACAGGGATGGTCATTGCCTCCGGATCGGGTGCGTTTCCTGCCCATATCTCGAAATATTCATGTGTGCCGGTCAAGCCTCCACGCGCCGCCTCTATAGATACAGAATATACCTTATCGGCGTCTGGAAACATTGTTACCGGGAGAATCAGCCAGTCGTCGGGCTGCTCATAGCTCCATCCTGAAGAGAAGCAGAGATCTCCCCAGCTGTCTGACAGGCTCCATGTCCCATATTCTGGACTGCCGTCACGGTTGACATAAGTGCATAGATCAGCCTGATGCTCGGTAGGTAAGATCTGTACAGGCAATGACAGGGGATTTCCAAGGATTACTTTCTCGGAAACGCCTTCTTTTGAGCTCATGCCGTTGCATACCGCTATCACCCGTGCGCGGAAACTGTCAAGGTCTTGTTGTGGGTCGAGGGAGAGGGGGAGGGAAGTGGATTTTGTTGATCCAAGCTGTTTGTCGTTAAGATATACGTGATATTCCAATACGGAAGTATCAAGATAACCTTGGTGTATGCCGCCCTTTACTTCATCCCAACTTATCATGCCATCGGTTATGATGACATTTGCCGGTGTAGACGGGATGTCGTTTCCTACATAGATGTGGCTTACACACGGGACTCCGTTTTTGCCGTCTTTTTCCGCTTCGAGACGGAACGTGTAGTATGAGTCGGTAAGATTCTTGACCGCGATGGTGATCCGGCTGCCGGCGTCAGCTTTTCCCGAGCCGATCTTGTTGCCGTCGGCATATAGTATATAGGAAAGCTCGCCTGACAAGGGTTCTCCTCCAAGGGTCTTTTCCGGGAGACGGTAGCTAAGGTTTCCGTCGTGGGCTCCGTCAATGAAATTAGAGCCAATGAATATGGCGGAGGATGGTGCGTTATTGTCGACATTGAAGTCAGTTGTCATAAAGAAAGTAAACTGTCGGTCCACATCAAACGTGACTAACTCTTCAACACGACGCTCCTCAGGATAAATTGCATAAAGTCGTGACTTTGCCTCGTGCACTACGGGATTCCATAGCAAATATCCATCGTATGGGCTGTAGGTCAGCGCGCCTGAGGAATTGGCGAGGTTTCCAAATGACATATCGCAAATCTCGGCATATGTGCCGTCTCGCTCAATCTTGATAAGTTTGCCCCAAGTATTGATTCCGTAAAAGCATTTGTCGACCGGATGCCAACACAAAGAATAGCAACGGTCGCCGGGCGATACCTCGGTTATCATAACAGCGTCTTCAGGACGGTCGGCCGGAGCCGATTTAAATACAAATCGGTTGTCTTGAGTTATGTCGCCGATTCTGCCGAATCCATATATGCGGTCCTCCTCAGGCACATAGGCGGCTTTGTAAAAGTATGGCAGAAAATTGCCTTGAGTCTCAATGCGTCGGCTTACGAGCATTTCACCGGTTGTAAAGTCAAACTCCTGATAGGCGTAATCGCCAACAAGATCTTCCGACCCAACAGTGAAGATGCCGAGTCCGCACAAGCGACCGTTTCTAAGCCAACCGTTATTAACCGACGCTCCGATCTCTGCGAAGCTGTAAGTCCAAAGTCCTTTCATATCGCCTGACGGCTCAATCTCATACATGCCTCCGATAAATCCGTCGACATCGGCATATGACTGATAACCGTAAATGGTTGACCCTGTAGCTCCGACTCTGGCAATGGTCCGAGTGTTTTCAGTGGCTTTGTCAATAAGGGATATTGTCCGGTCAGAAAAAACGGAGTTTTTTGTGCCGAGCATGATTTTTCCGGCATTTTCTGTCGGAAACGACATCGTTTCTTGGGCTGTAGATAACAAGATTGAGCATGCTACCACAGTGCAAAATAGTAATAGTCTTTTATTCATACAGGTAATTAAAAAAATGAGACCGCAACAGGGTACATAGATCCGGTTGGCGGTCTCATTATAATATTGGTTAACGATTTTTGTAGATGAGCTTTTCTGATTTGCAGGTACCGTCGGAAAGGGTTGAGCGCTTGATAAGCATCATGCCTTCTTCAAGATCGGTTACTTTTCTTCCTGTCACGTCAAAATATTCTATTTTGGCTGTGCCTTCTGTCGTGATTGAAAGAATTGATGACAGCTTGCTGCTGAATTTGATCTCCTCCGACGGGATTGACTCGATCTCGCCATACCAGGCAAGTATGGTCACGATGTAGTCAACATCGGGCTCGGGGGTAATTTCAAACTTAGGCTCGGTGACGCGTACAGGCTCTTTGCCGTTGACTGTCACATCGTAAGCGTCGGCGGTAACAGTGCTGTTGGAGGGGGCTTCCCAAGTCAGTGTGATGCCGGTCGGTTCATTCTCAACAGTCGCTGTTTCAACAGGGGGATAGTCGTCAAGGTAGATGCCGTCGATATATACGTTATGAGCGTCAAGTTCGGTTTCTTCGGGGATGTAAGCATGGAACACGAGGTTGATCTCCTTGCCTGCCGCATCGCCAAGTGACACTGTTTTCTTTGCCCAGGCCACTTCTGCATCAACCGGAGCGTTTTCGCTGATTGCAAGGTCGATAAGCTCATTGTCCTCATCGCCTGAACGGTAAGACACTTTAAGGCGGTTGGCGACATCCATAATTGTTGCATAGTGGAATGCCAATACCGGGCATTTTGCATCAGTGAGGTTGATTTTAGATGATACAAGGTTGTCGTAGTCGCCCTTGTCGGCATAGGAATGGTTGCAATAGGCATATCCCTCGGGGGTCTCGTCAGAGCCGTCAATTCCGGTAAAACTGTCAAATTTCCATGTCGATGATTCATATCCCCACGAAGTTGAATAGCTACTTGTGCCCTCATAGGTCCAAAGATTTTCCGGAGAGTAGGTTGTATATCCCCAGTCTTCAACGGCAGTGTTGAAGTTTTCCACAAAAGGCAATGTGATTGCGGGACCCACAACGATAGGCTTGTCGATACTTATATATCCGCCTTCACCTTCGGCATTGATAGCCGTTACTGTGTAGGAGATTTGGGTCGGAGCATTGAGATCGGCACAGTCGTCGGTGAAGGTACATGCGCTGATGTTTTCTGCCAGTAATTTTCTGCCGGTCGAGGTGACGCGCTCGACTTTATACACAGTCGCGGCGGGGTCGATGTATCCGCCTCTCAGTCCTGTCTCGGGCGCTTTCCATGAAAGTTCCACGCCGGTTTCCTTGATTTCAGCAATCATCTCAGTCGGGGCGGCGGGTGTATCCTTGCCAACAAATATGGTATATGAGGCATAGTCACCGGTCCCGTAGGCTGTAGACGCGTATAGGTGCAGCTCGAGACGTGAGCCTTCTTCCAAGGGGATGGTGAATGTGTACTCTTTTCCGGCCTCGGGATTGTCGATTCTGTGAATCTCGGGCTCGTTATTATAGCCGATCGCATTTTTCAACGTGAGTGCGGTAAGCGGCACTGAAAGCGGATCGCCTGACTTTTCGGTAGTAGGAGCCTTTACCACGAATGTGACGGGCGAAGCTCCGTTGTCAGCGGTTGTTACTGATACAAACTCCGGCTTCTGCGGCTGAATACCGGAAAATATATAAAGGTTTGCGGCATAACTGGATTTGCCTTCGGAATTATATGCTCTTGCGGAGTAAGAATATGTGTATCCTGTTTCAATCTCTGAGTCAGAGAAGCTGAATGTTTCGCCGGGTGCAGGGTTTTCGAGGGTCTTGACCGGTTCATCCGATTCGCCAAGATCATAGCAGGAGCGAACTACTTCGATTTTTGCAATAGATGTCAGCAGTTGCGGCTCGTCCCAACTTTGTTCGTGGGTAGGGGCGGTAATCTGAAAATTGATTACAGGATCGCCATCTACCAACTCAAATTTGCCGGTAAAGTCTGTCGGCTCTCCGGGTACGAGCTCATTCTGCGAGAATGCTGATTGGAAGCAGCAAGCCATGGCTACTGTAGAGAGTAGAAATCTGTTCATAGAAAAATCACTTAATATGTAATAAATAATGTAATGATTGCAAAAATACATAAAAATATCGGAAATCATAAATTTTTGTCAAGAAATAGCTGTCCGGGGTGTTTAAAAGGTGTGTATACATGAAAAAGCAGGGCATCCTGAAAGAGGATGCCCTGCCGGTATACTATTATGGCAAATGATTATTCTTCATTGCGGTCGCGACGCGGCCCACGGTCGCCGTCACGGCGGGGTCCGCGGTCGTTGCGAGGCCCGCGGTCACCATCGCGGCGCGGGCGGTCATTGCGGGGTCCACGATCACCACGGGGTGCACGCTGCGGCTCAACCCATCCTTCGGGCTTGGGGAGGAGCGCACGCATCGACAGGCGATACTTGCCGGTCTTCTTGTCGATCTCGATGAGCTTCACTTCCACAGTGTCGCCCTCTTTGAGACCTGATGCCTCCATGTTTTCAAGGCGATCCCAGCTTATTTCAGAGATATGCAGCAAGCCGTCGCGGTTGGGCATAAACTCTACAAAAGCACCGAAATCGAGGATCGAACGTACCTTTCCGGTGTAGACCTTGCCCTCTTCAGGCAGCTCCACGATAGCGTTGATCATCTCTACGGCCTTGTCCATCGCAGCCTTGTTTGTAGCGGCGATCTCGATGTAGCCCTCGTTGTCGATTTCGTCGATCGACACTGTGGCGCCACTTGCCTCCTGGATACCCTGGATAATCTTTCCGCCCGGGCCTATCACGGCGCCGATGAGATCTTTCGGGATGGTCATGGTGACGATACGCGGTACGTGAGGCTTGTAGTCCTCGCGCGGAGCGGGTATTGCCTCCTCGATCTTGTCAAGGATGTGCATTCTGCCCTCGCGAGCCTGAAGCAGAGCCTTTTCAAGGATTTCATAAGAAAGACCGTCGACCTTGATATCCATCTGGGTGGCGGTGATACCGTCGCGTGTTCCGGTCACCTTGAAGTCCATGTCGCCAAGGTGGTCCTCATCGCCGAGGATGTCGGAAAGCACTGCATACTTGGCTCCGTCGGTGTCGGTGATAAGACCCATCGCGATACCGCTGACAGGCTTCTTCATCTTAACGCCGGCGTCAAGGAGTGCAAGCGTGCCGGCACATACGGTGGCCATTGATGACGAGCCGTTGGACTCGAGGATGTCGCTGACGATACGGCACACGTAGGGGAATCCGTCGGGGAACATGCCCTTCAGCGCACGATGGGCGAGATTGCCGTGGCCTACCTCGCGACGGCCTACGCCGCGCTGTGCCTTGGCCTCGCCGGTGGAGAAGGGGGGGAAGTTATAGTGAAGGAGGAAACGCTCCTTGCCCTGGTTGAGCACGTCGTCGAGTATTTTCTCGTCGAGCTTGGTGCCGAGGGTCACTGTCGCGAGAGCCTGGGTCTCGCCACGGGTGAACACGGCCGATCCGTGAGGTCCCGGCACATAGTCGGTCTCAATCCAGATGGGGCGGATGTCGGTGGTCTTGCGACCGTCAAGACGGATGCCCTCGTCAAGGATGCAGCGGCGCACGGCCTCGCGCTCCACATCGTGGTAGTAGCGCTTTACCAGCGGTGCTTTCTCCTCGCGCTCCTCTTCGGGGAGTGATTCGATATATTCGTCGCAGATGGCGTCAAACGAGTCCTGACGCCAGTGCTTGTCGGCGCAGCCTGCCTTTGCGATGGCATAGGCCTTGTCGTAGCACTTGTCGTGTACATCCTTGCGGAGATCCTCGTCGTTGACCTCGTGGCAGTATTCGCGCTTTACAGTGGCGCCTGCCTCTTCGGCAAGCTCCATCTGAGCCTTGCACTGCACCTTGATGGCGTCGTGGGCAGCCTTGAGCGCGGCGAGAAGGTCGGCTTCCGACACCTCGCTCATCTCACCCTCGACCATCATTATATTGTCGTAGGTTGCGCCTACCATGAGTTCCATGTCGGCGCTCTCGAGCTGTTTGAAAGTAGGATCGATCACAAACTCACCGTTGACGCGGGCCACGCGTACCTCGGAGATAGGCCCGTTGAACGGGATGTCGCTCACTGCAAGCGCAGCCGATGCTGCAAGTCCGGCAAGTGCGTCGGGCATGTCCTCGCCGTCGGCTGAGAACATGATGATGTTAACAAATGTGTCGGCGTGATAATTGTCCGGGAAAAGAGGGCGGAGCACACGGTCAACAAGGCGTGCGGTAAGGATTTCATAATCCGAAGCGCGGCCCTCGCGTTTCAAAAAGCCGCCGGGGAAACGGCCGTTGGATGAAAACTTCTCTTTGTATTCTACCTGCAGGGGCATAAAATCGACCCCTTCGCCAGCCTCCTTGGCTGACACTACTGTCGCAAGGAGCATAGTGTTGCCCATGCGCAGTTCTACCGCTCCATCGGCTTGCTTGGCGAGCTTGCCCGTCTCAAGTGTGATGGTGCGCCCATCACCGAGCTCGATGGTTTTTTTAATTGGTTTTGCCATAAAAGTGTTAGTCAGTTATTTTTCTTGTACAAAAAATCGCACAAAGATAGACAATTTTGTGCATATTTCCTATAAATTATGCATTACTTATCAATTTTATTTTATTTTTTGGCGGTGCGTATAAATATAGTAATCGGGTTACAGCCCTCTGCCGCCGACTGTCCTTGCGACGACAGTCGGCGGTAAAGGCTGCGGTACAAGTAAACAAGCATATTAAATTCTCATTATTAAGTGATTGATTATGCTCTCAATTGTTACATCGCAAATATATGGCAAAATTTTGTAACATGGGGAATGTTCGCAAATCAAAAATTTCTTCACCTCAGATTTTAAGTCGCTGAATTACAATGTGTTGCAAAGGTGATAGAAATTAATTTTTCGTCACCTCGTAACTGCTTGATTATCAGTCATCTTGCATTGTGTTATGATAGATTTTTATAAAACACAGTAAATCAGTGGATTATAAATGTAACATGAGGGTACAATGATAAAAAATCTATCAAAACGCATTTTTTTACTCAAAAATCGGGCATGCGGCGGTCGACCTTCCGTGCGCATGGGGGATGCCAATCCGGAGGATTGATCAATAAATAGCCGGGGGGGAGCGAAGCGACTCCTCCGGAAAATGGAGAAACAAGCGATGCGATTCTGAAGGAATCTTCAAGAAGTATCTTTCAGATACAAAATTGGGAAATGCATCTTGCCCGGAGGAGTCGCTTCGCTCCGCCTCCGGCTATTTGTCGGAAGTGTCCTCCGGACACTTATAGCCTGTAGACTGCTGATAAAGAGAATGAAACCTGCCGTTCGCCCCTAAGTCATGGGGCATGTTTCAAGATGGAGGCGGTTGCATAAACTGCTATTGCGCGGAGGCTGTCAGATGCTCGATTATTGTTTCGCCGCCGGAGTAGGGGTAGGGCAGAAAAATAAGAGAGAGGATAATGGCAAGGATTATTATGAGGATTACCAGCACCCCGATTCGGAGAGGCACCGGTGGAATCTCGCTCAGGAGATTGCGCATTTTGGGCGAGCGCAGTGTAATGTCTTTGTCATCGTTCATATCAGTTTCCAAGTTCAAGCTGGTTTCTCACGAGATTATAGTATACGCCTTTCTTTTCGGTGAGTGACAGGTGATTGCCGGTTTCCGCCACCATTCCCCTGTCAAGCACAATGATCTCGTCGGCATTTTTCACCGTCGACAGGCGGTGGGCTACCACAATCACTGTCCTGCCGCGATAAAAACGGGTCAGATTTTCCACGATTTCCCTCTCGTTTTTAGCGTCAAGGGCATTTGTCGCCTCGTCAAGAAATATGAAATCCGGATTTTTATACACGGCGCGGGCTATCAGTATCCTCTGTTTCTGACCCTGGCTTAACCCTATGCCGTCGGCCCCTATGCGTGTCTCGTAGCCTAAAGGCAGACCGTCGATGTAATCGTGGATGTTGGCAATTCGCGCTGCCTCGACGAGCCGGTCTTGGTTCACCTCCCCGTCATCAACGGCGATGTTGCGCCTTATCGTCTCGGAGAATATCACCCCGTCTTGCATCACCACGCCGCATTGCCTGCGCCACCATTTGAGGTCATACTCGTTGATGTCGCGCCCTGCAACGGTCAGGATGCCTTCATTCACCCGGTAATATCCGAGCATAAGTTTTATAAGCGTGGTCTTGCCCGAGCCCGACGCCCCGACTATAGCCGTCACTTTGCCTGCCGGGATGGTGATATCCACATCTTTGAGGGTGGTTTTGGGAGAATGCGGGTCATATTTAAATCCCACCTTGCTCAATGCGATTGACTTGTCGCCTGCAAACTCCTTGTTGCCGCCGTTTATATCGCGTTCGTCACGCTCATTATGGATCTCGTTGATTCGTTCAAGCGAGATCTTCACGTCCTGAATCGAGTAGATAAATCCCATAAGCTGTTCGACGGGCGAATTGAGCTGTCCGATAATATATTGTATCGCAAGCATGCCTCCGAGGGTCATGTCGCCGTCGATCACGGCTGTGGCGGCAAGCACGGTGATTATGACATTTTTTATCTCGTTGATAAATATGCTTCCCGCTTCCTGCGTCTGCTGCAATTTCAGCGACTTCATCCTTACCGCAAACAGGTCGGCCTGGATATCCTCCCACTCCCAACGGCGGCGGCGTTCGCAATCCTGAAGTTTCACCTCCTGTATCGCCGACAGAAACCGGTAGGTCTTGTCACGATTCAGTGCCTCACACTCAAATATCTCATAGTCAAGTATCTTCCTCCGCCGCAGAAATATCCCCATCCACAGGGCATAGAGCAGGCTCCCGGCGAGAAATATCGCGAATATCAGGCGGTTGTAGACAAGCAGTACCATCCCAAACACTACAAAGCTGATCATCGTAAACATGATCGACAGCAGTTGTGACGTCAGGAAGCTCTGCACCCTCTCATGGTCGCCGATGCGCTGCATAATGTCGCCTATGAGCTTGGTGTCGAAGTATGCCATAGGCAGTTTCAGCAGTTTTATAAGGAAGTCGCTCACGAGCGATATGTTGATTCTGATCGATATATGGAGCAGCAGCCATCGCCTTATAAAGTCGGTGACGGTGCTTCCCGCTATTATCATCGCCTCGCCGAACAATATAAGCCATATCAGCCCTATGTCTTGATGCTTGATGCCGAGATCCACGATGCCCTGTGTCAGGAAAGGCATGATAAGCTGCATGACGCAGCCCAATGCCATTCCCGCCACTATGTGGGCGAAATACTTCCTGTAGCGGTTGACATAGCCGGCGAGAAATTTCAACGACCGCGAGTCCTTGCCCTCTTTGCCGCCACTCTTCTTGCGGAATCCGGCGGCGGGGCGCAGAAACATCGCGATTCCCTCAAGCGTGCCGTCGGGGCGGCGCGTGGCCCAATGTGATTCAAACTCCCCGGCATCGTATTTCACAAGCCCTTTTCCCGGGTCGGCGATAAGATACTTGCCTCGGCGTGTCACTTTGTAGAGTACCACAAAGTGGTTCTGATTCCAGTGGAGTATAGCCGGAAGCGGGGCGCGGCGCAGCTCGTCGATGGCTATGGAACCTGCCCTTACCTCAAATCCAAGGCTTTCCGCGCCGTCGGAGATTCCGAGCATCGACACCCCTTCCTTTGTGGCGTGGCACACTTTTTCAAGCCCCGACAGGCTTTGGTAGCGCCCGTAGTGGCGGCATACCATGGCGAGGCACGCGAGCCCGCACTGCATCGCGTCATGCTGCGCTACGAAAGGGAAGCCGGAAAACATGGCTGACTGTTAGCTTATTTGCCGCCCCTGATGCGGCTTTCTTCGTCGCCGAGGGAGCTGTTGCCACGGTATTTGCTGCGGGTGGCGTTAAACGTGTATGTCACCCCGAGCCATACCGAGCGTGAATCGGAAGTGACCCATGAAGTCCTTGTGCTTGCGCCGTAATATGTAAAATATCCGCTTTTCGACGTGTGGAATATGTCGTTGGCGATAAGCGAAAGCTGTACCCGGCGGTTGAACAGCCACTTGTAGACCACGCCGGTGACATCAAAGCCGGCGCGCAACATACGTGAGGATGCGTTGTCGCCCTTGGTGGAGTACTGCATCTGCAATATTATCATCCAGTCTTTCGGTAGCTCAACGACATTGTAAAAGAAGACGCCGAATGTCGGCTTGTTGAATGAAAGCTTTTGGTCGCCGAGCTGCATGGAGTACCAGGGTTGACTATATGACAGCGACAGTTGCGGTTGATAGCATCCAAACTGAGGTCGCGCCGTAATACTTATCCTTGCGGTCTGGTCTCTTTCGCGAGCATTGACTGTCTTAAAGATCTCCACCGATGGATTGTCGGGGTCGATATATGATTGAGTCAACATTTGACCTTTGGTGTTGATGTAGCTCGCGCCGATTATAAGGAATTTCCACATTCCCATGAGGGATAGCGTGTGATTCTGCGATTGCCTCAGGTCGGGATTGCCGGCGTTTCGCTGAAAGCGGTTCACGTATTGGATCTCGTCACTGTATTCGGAATACGGGGCATGATTGGAATATGACCGGTAGTTGAACTGCATCTGCACCTGCCCGAACTGTTTTGCCCATGACAGTGCGGGATACAGGTTGTCATAGCCTCGGCTCAGGCTCTCCTTTTTTATGCCGTTTTCATAGTAGGTCTGACCGGTGTGTTCATATCTGAGCCCGGCGATGATGCGCCCGAACGGAAACTCGCGCGAATACTCGATATATGGTGCGATGCTCTGCTCGCGTATCTTGCTGTTGTAATCGCTCGTTGCGGTCTGTGTCTCGAGGTAGGTTGACCGGCTGTTGGCAAAGAAGTATTGTGCGCCATATTCCAGAGTGCCGCCCCATAGGCTGTTGCTCATGATAAGTTTTGCCGATACTCCGTCGGTAGTGCTTCGGCTCGTCGAGGTCACTTCCGAGGCAAAGGATTGCGATGTCTCTTTTATGATATCGTCAGATTTGGTGTTATTGTTGAAATAGTCGGCATTGAGGTTGACCGTCGTTTTGCCGATTTCGCCTATGTAGTAGGCATTGACCGCCTGATAGGGTGAAAATTTCCCTTTGGTAAGATTGTCGGTGATAATCCTCTCCTCGTTGATTCCCCCTATGGTGGCGTCTTGCCAACCGGAAGATATGGTCTTGTCTCTCAGTGCTCCGGTGATATAGTAGCTTGCTCCGAAAGAGTTGTTTTCATCTATTGTGTAGCTTGCGCCTGCCCTGATATACGTGCCGCTGCTTTTAGTCTCGCTCCGCGTGTATTGGCTTAGCTCGACTGCCGGGCGAGTGTCAAGCGCGGTGATGCTGCTTACTTCCCGCCGCTGCGGGTGGATGTTGTAATGCCCGTAGACAAACACGTCAAGCCGCTTGTGGCGGAAATTCAGGTTGACATTACTGATGAAGAGCGGTTTGTCGGCATGTCCGCCACTTGCGGAGAGCATGCCGCTCAGTCCCTCCCCCTGAGGGCGGCGCGTCTTGATTTTTACCACGGCGGGGGTGTTGGGCGGGTACTGCGCGCCGGGATCGGTGATTACCTCGACGCTCACTATGTCGGCGGAGCGTATTGTCTCAAGCTCGCTCTTTTCGCGCATCAGCCTGCCATTGATGTAAAATACCGGCGTACCCTTGGTGAGCACTGTCCAGTTATCGCCCACATTGACGAGGAGCGGGATAAAGCGGAGCATCTCTTTAGCCGAGCCCATGGTGCTGAGCGTGGTGTTGGCTACGTTGGTCAGCAGTCCGGTGCCGGTGAGAGTGGTCGACGGTTTCGGGGCGGTCACCGTCACCTCGCCAAGCTCGTTGCTTGACGGGGTCATCGCTATGTCGCCTATTGCCGTCGACGCATCTACCGGCTTGTCGGCAGTGTTGTAGCCGACGTAGGTGACGCGCAGGAACATCGGTCGGTTGTCGTTATCCTGAAGGGCGATGGCAAATGCTCCTTTTTCATCGCTGACGCTTCCGCCCATAAGCGAGGAGTCGGCGACGCAGAGTGCCGTCACATTGGCAAAGGCGAGCGGCTCACCGCTTTCCGCCGAGATCACCCTTCCGGTAAGATTACGCGCCGCAGCGGCATACACTCCCAATAACAGACAGATTAAGCAACATAGCAAATTTCTCATAACAATTGATTATTTAGTGATTGAATTGATTAGCGCAGTCTCGAGATGTTCCATGTTTTGATACTCATGGCACACGTTGAAACGCCCGTTTTCGTACATATTCTTGTAGCGTTGCTGACCGCAGCCTCCGCTGCATATCGGAAACAGCTTGCAATCCTTGCATTTTTCATCGGAAAAAGCCGACGTGTCATTAAGATAACGGTAAAACAAAGTCTTGTTTTTAAACTCTTTTTCCGTGATATAGCCGATTATCTTATCCTCATTGCTGACATCTTCCCAGCATTTATAGATCTCGCCATCCGGTCCGATGATATAGGAATTCAGACGGTTGATCATACATCCCTTGGATGAATAGTTGGGATAGGTCCTGAAACTGCATCCTTTTTCTTTGAGGCTGTTGTAAAAGATGCCGGTATCTTCACCTGTGATGCATCGGCTGCAATATGAGTTGCCCTCGGGAGTAGGCTCTTCGATCAATCCCGGATACACATATAAATTAGGTAGTTTCTGATCCTCGAAGTATTTGTGAATAGCAATGAAATCATCGGAGTTCTCTTTATTGATGTTTACACGTACCCCGACAGAGGCAGATGGTAGCTCTTTCGCTACCCTGATTATATTTTTTAGGATAATATCATATGTCCCTGATTTGTCATGCTTTAAAAATCGGGTACGGTTATGGTTTTCTCTGCAACCATCCAGGGTAATCTGGATATGGTTTAGCTCGCTATCTTTGAAAAACGAGATTGTATCATCATTAATAAGATATCCATTGGTTACGATGCTGTGACCGGTTATCTTTAGTTTGGTCTCGCTCACGATTTTATGATAAATTTCTTTTATCCTATCAAAGGCGAGCAAAGGTTCGCCGCCATACCATGTGATTGATAATTGTTTCGCTGCAGTATGGTCGTTGATAAATTTTATTAAATCCTCGTCAAATTTTTTATCGGCGATTTTAGGGTGCTTCTTCTCTTCAAAGCAGTATGGACAAGCGAAATTGCAGGCTGTGCTTGGTACTAATACGAGAGTGAGTGTGTCCCTGTCGCAGAGCGACGAGATGTGTCTTAATTTTTCTTCATTATAGAAGTCATACTGTGAATCTGAATTCACAATGATTTCTTTAGCTGTCAAATCTGTGATATCATCATTGTCTAACCCGTTGAAATCATTGCTTTTTAGGATGTCAAACAATTCAGCCGGGATTTCAGCAAAGAAAGAGTTCTTGCTGTTAAAAAGATAACAGTGAGAACCCCGCTTAAATAGATGATTGTATATTGATGTTTTAAGCATAATTCAAAGAATTTTAAACCGGAGGAAAAGCATTGCTCTTCCTCCGGTAATGTGTTACGAAGCGAGGTGGCAGAGGACGCATCCTTTAGTGGAGCAACCGAGAGAGGTACATGGCGCGGCGACTGTGTCACATTGTTTGCTACCGCATTCAATCTTTAAATTGCAATCTTTATAATTGCAATAACAACTTCCGCCTGTACAATCCCCAAGAGGATTGGCAAGACCTCCTTTTACTTCATCCAATGTGATAGGATGGACCGGTATTTCTGAAAATACAGTCATTTTGTACTTAGTCATCTAATTATTTTTTAAAGTTAGTAAATATTATTCTTTTGCGCAAAAGAATTTTAGTTTTTTTTGTTTTAAGTGCGATTTTGGTTGATTTATTAGATCTCGCCGATGTAGGTGTTACCCTCGTCGGTGGTGAGTGTGATTATGGCACTTGCAGGAGTCCCTATATATAATGTATAGGGCACGGCAGAATCGAAGCTATCGGTCATGGTGAATCCGGTTGCGGTATCAGTCACTGTGATGTCGCACTCGCCTTCCGGCTCGCGGAACTCAATGTACAGCTCTCCTTCGGCGTACCAGCAGTCAACAGTTATCATTGCAGGCATACGCGGTCGGTTTTTATTTTGAGCTGAGCTTGGTCTTAAATAAACTTTCTCTCCCTTTGGGTTTTCTGACTTTTGTTGCGCTGCGATATTGACGGGCATGCATAGTATAATACTGAGTAGCGATAAAAAAGTTAAATAATAATGTTTCATAATGCTTGGTTCTTGATTCTTTTTGCAAAATTAGTATTGAAATTGTCTTTTTAAAGAAAAATTTTGCAATTAATTTTTCTTCAAAGCTAACTGTAAGAAGCTGGATATTAGTATGTTGTACGGTGAAGAAAATTTGATTTTTCTTCACCGTGCAATCCTTTGAAAATCAACAAGTTTGGGGCTTGGTGTGGGGATTTTGTGTGTAAGCGATTGAATTTCAGTGATATATTCTGTCCTGTAAGTCTAATTTGTCAACTGATGTAATTGAGTTTGATAAGTTTTATCATTTATGAGGCTTTTATAAGGTAGTAGTTGTAGTGCGCACCATTATGACAATTTTTCGAGAAATTTTTTCTTATTCGGAGCTTCGGAATTTAAAATACGTTCTTTAAGTCGTGCTCTTCTGGTATATATTGATTTCAGCTTTATTCCCATTAAGAGACTTATTGCTTTTTGGGAAAATCCCACGCAATTAAGCATGAAGAGAATTGAGTATTCATGGTTTAAATTTGGAAACTCGTTACGGAATTTGGTCATTATGCCATTTAGGGCATCGTTTACGAGACTTTCAATTTCACTCATGCTTTTAGCTGATGAAAGGCTTTTCAATTCTTTCTCTACCCTATTATACATGCTCGTTTTTGATGCCGGTGAATCCGAGTTTTCGTAATATTCGTCAAGAATTTGATTGATAGAGCTAAACCTGCCGGAAAGTAATCGGTCTATAAGATTTCGTAGTTTAGTTTCTTGCTCCATTGTATTTTGATGCGAGATCTGTGTATTTATGTCATCAAGATGATTTTTAAGTGATGTGTATTCCGATTTCCATTGGCTTATCTCTGTAGCAAGAAGTGATACTTGATTCATCTTTAGCTCTATAGCATTATTTTTGAGTTGGATCTTCATCCTAAAAAATACTATAAGTGTTGCGATTATCAGGATTGCTGCGATACCACCGGCGATTGCATAGTTGCGTATGCGATCGCTTTTTTTGATGGCATCAATCGACTCCATGTTATAGAAATTTCGTTGGGCTCCTAATGCCGACTGACCAAGCGTTTTTTTTCACAATGGCATTTTGAGTGTGCATAATTTTTTCAGAATAATCAATGATGTCATATTTAGTGCCATTTGATTTTAGATATTCCCAATTGGCGATATCAATTGCAAATAAGTCTTTTGCATCATCTTGTTTTGAATATTTGCGGGCCGAATCAATATATTGTTTGGCGAGCATTGAGTTCCCGAGATTTGCTTCGACATACCCTATGTTTCCATAATCTATTGCTGAAAGTTCCTGAAAATTGTAATTTTTCAGTTTATTGAAATATGTTTTGGCAGTTTGGTAGTCTCTATTTTCTAAATTATATTCAAAACAAGTCCTAATCAAGTTATCGGTAAATGCTGAATCGGTTACTGTGTGTTTATCTAATTTTTGTAATGAATCGATAATTGAGAATGCTTTTTCGTGATCTCTAATGTTTATGTAGTCCATGGATAGACCAAGGAGTGTCCATCTGTGGAGGCTTTCTTTATTAGTCTTTGCGTATGCGTCAACGGCAACTTTTCTGAATTTGAGTGATTCGTCGTAGTTGTAGGTAAGATTGAATATGTCGGCGATGAGAGTTGCGGTTTTGCCTGTCCAGAAATGGTCATTTAGTTTGACTGCAATTTCGTAGGCGTGGGTGGCGTCTACGGCGGCGTGGTCGTAACTTCCGTCATTGTAATATACGGTGGCTTGATAAAATAGTGATTTCATTAGCTCCGGGGAGTTGTCGACGTCGGCATAATAGCGGGTGGCGATTGAGATCAGGGAGTCGGAGGTGACGTCGATATAGTTTTTGTCGAGAGCCTGCGACATGAGCAGGGCATAGCGGGCGCGGGTTGACCGGTCGCTGATCGCCCCGGCGTCGATCGAGTCGAGCAGGGCAAGCGCGGAGTCGGGTCGGCTCTCCATAAGGGAGTCGGCGCGGTCAAGGAGATCGCGGGCAGCACGGTCGGGCGAGCATCCCGCCGCGCCCGCAATCAGCATCGTTATAAATATCAAAAAGGAGTATCTCATATCAATGCGGATACAAAGATACGGATAAGCCGAGCGCGATGCAAATTTTGGCGGAGATACGTATGCTGGTGTATGCAACCGCCTCCGGGGTTGAGGTGTGTGGAGTGCTTGCTGTCCACGGGTGCCACCTCCGGGGTTACCCGCGGTTAACCATATTTATCCCCTCCGGGGAATCTGCTATCATATAGCTATATTTTCTGATTGGGTATCCATTCGAGTCTGTCGACCTTCCGGTCGCACGGGGTATGGCAATCCGGAGGATTGATCAATAAATAGCCGGGGGTGGAGCGTAGCGACTCCTCCGGAAAATGGAGAAACAAGCTATTTGATTCTGAAAGAATTGTCAAGAAGTATCTTTCAGATACAAAATCGGGAAACGCCCCTTGTCCGGAGGAGTCGCTACGCTCCGCCTCCGGCTATTTGTCGGAAGTGTCCTCCGGACACACCCCGCGTTTTCGGAATTATAGCCTGTTGATTATTCATGATTGAGGAGTCGCTTTGCTCCGCCTCCGGCTATTTGTCGGAAGTGTCCTCCGGACACACCCCGCGTTTTCGGAATTATAGCCTGTTGATTATTCATGATTGAGGAGTCGCTCCGCTCCGCCTCCGGCTATTTGTCGGAAGTGTCCTCCGGACACATATATTCTGTTGATTCTAATGTCCGATTATTCGTGACCGAGGCGGCGTTTTTCGCTTTCGCCCGCTCCGCTTCCGCGATATCCGCGATGGCGGTTTTGTGGTATGTTAAAGAAGTAGCGTGCCGTAACGTTGACTCCACGGGTATCGCAAAAGGTTCGTTGTGTAGATGTCGAATATCCGGTGTAGAGAGTCGAGTTGGTGTCGGTCGAGTCGAAAATGTCGGTCACGCTTGCGCTTAGTTGCAGCGCGCGTTTCATAAACCACTTGTAGACTGTGGCTTCCATCGAGAAGGTGGCTTTTCTGTTGTCGCGGTTGTTTTCAAAGTCACCGTTTACCATGAGGTTGCATGTGGCGGTCACCATCCAGTCATGGGGGAGGGTCAGGATATTGTTGAGCCTTATCCCGAAGAATGGCTTGTCAAATTTTGTCATTACATCGTTGACCGGCATCCTGAACCATGGCTTGACGAATGACAGTGTGAGCTGCGGCTTGTAACAGCCAAACTCCGGCGAAGCGGTCACGAAAGCTGTCAATTTCTTGATTGAGGTTACATTCTTGAGCGTCAGCAATGTTATGTCGGGGTTGCCGTCATACGGTTCGCTCCACATTATTATAGCGTTGCGGTCATCGTTGTAGCTGATCTCCCCTTGAAGGAAATCCCACACGGCGAGCAACGCAACATTATGGGTGCGAGTGGATTTCAGACGGGGATTGCCGGTCTGATACTGGAATCGGTCGCCGTATGACACGTTATTGTCGAGCTGGTCGTAAGAGGGGCGTTGCGTAGCGGAGCTGTAGGAGAGCTGCATTTGCACCGCATTGATATTTCCCGCCCATGAAAATGAGGGGAAGAAGCTGTCATAGCTGCGGCTGAGGTTGTCGATGCGGGTACCGTTTTCGAAATAATCCGTTTTCACGTGTTCATAGCGCACTCCTGCGGAAAGGTATCCGACAGGCAATGTTATGGAATATTCCACAAACGGAGCTATGTTGTCCTCGCGAAGCTTTGAGCGCGATGCCGCGATGATCTGCTCCGGGGTGCGGTAGGAGCCGCGCCACGATGTGTGGGTGTATTCGGCTCCCCATTCGATGGTGCCTCCCAAAAGGTCGTTGCCGAGAATGAGCTTTGCCGCAACCAGGTCGCTTGACGTGTCGCTGAACGAGGTGAACGTGCGGTCTTCGGCACTTTCGCTTGTCTCGCCGGTGTAGCGGCGCGATCCACCGGAGGTGCACATATAGTCGATATTCAGGTCGACTGATGTCTGCCTTATTTTATTGATATAGTAGGCGTTGACCATGTTGATCGGTGACTTCTCCTGATAGTCGGATATTGTTGTGCGCAGCCTGTCGCGGAGATTGCCGGCGTCATATACCTCGGTGTCGTGGTATCCCCAACTTTTGCCGTAGGGCGTGAACGAAAAGTTGTACCTTACGCCCAATGATGACTCAATAGAGCGTGTGTAGGTGAAGCCGCCGGTCACATTGAGGTTTTCCGAGATGCCGTAGAGAAGCTCCGAGTTGTCATACCGGTGGGCAACGGGGGTGTTGAGCTCGTGGATGCTGTAATTTTCGGTGCGCGACGTTGACCTGTTGTAGGCTGCCGACGTGAAAAAGTCCCATTGACGGTAACGGTAGTTGAGCGAAAGATATTCGGCGAGGCTTGGCCTGTGCTGCTGTGTGTAGCTTGACATTGCCACGCCGCTGAGCCCCTCGCCTTGTTGACGCCGGGTCTTGATCTTCACGACCGACCCGGTGTTTGCCGGGTATTTTGCCCCGGGATTGGTTATTACCTCGATGTTTATGATGTCGGTTGACTGTATGCGCTTAAGTTCGGTGAGGTCGCGCACGAGTCGGCCGTTGATGTAGAATATCGGTGAACCGTGACCGTTTACCTTCCATGTCTCACCATCCTTTATCATAAGCGGAATAAATTGCAGCACCTCATTGGCTGAGCCGAGTTGGCTCAGGGTGGTGTTTGCCACTTGCGTGAGGAGTCCGCGCCCGGTGATTTTTGTGTTCTGCTTCTTTCCTTTTATCTCTATCTCTCCGAGCGAATTGTCTTTACTCTTCAATGTGATTGTCCCGGCATCTACCGCTTGGTTTAGCGTGATTTCAGTCGGCTCATATCCTATGTAGGAGACAGAGATGGTTATGTCGTTGTCATTTTCTCCGAGATCGATGTCAAAAGTCCCGTCGATACCGGTTGTAACCACGTTGATTATCTTGTCAGTGCCGGTTTTAAGTGCGGTCACATTGGCAAATGCAAGCGGCTCGCCGTCGGAAGAAGTCACTTTGCCGCTGACAGTCCCGGCATGGAGAGTCGCGGCAAAGGTTGTGAACAAAGCAAACAAGCAGATCAGAATCCTCATTATTTAATATTTTTAGTTGTATTTGTAAGGTAAAATTAATAAATATAATTTATGCGTGCAAATAAATGTGAAATTTTTATGAAGTGGTGCGTGGGAGGCGGTCGACCTCCCGGTCGCCCCTACGTATGCTGGTGTATGCAACCGCCTCCGGGGAATCTGCCGCGGCGGTTATAGCCTGTTGATTCTGCCGATAAAGAGGATGAGACCGGTGGATTGCTCCTCGATGATGAATGTGAAGGGGCGGTCGAATGTGATCTCGTAATCCGGGAGTAGGGCAGTGTCAACATCGGTAATTGTAGCTGCGGCTGCCTGTGTCCCGTCTTCATCGGTTATGATGCGGCATTTGTGGAAGATGGCGTCGATCGTGGCGGCTTCATCCGTAATGCCCGACAGGTCGGATGACGGACCTAACAGATCCGGCATGCCGATTTCGGCGAGCGACATGTTGAGTGTGCTTTGTGCAGTGACGTCGAAGCGCGGCAGCTCGACCAGCACGCGCTCAGTCGTCATGGTCTCGTGGGCGGTCAACGCAGAGTAGGCGTCGGCGGTCAGTCGGGTGTCGTTCGGTGCATCTTCCGGCGGCAGAATGAACACGATGGAGTATGCCCCGTTGCCATATGGAAGCCTAACGGCCTTTGTGCCGTCATGCTCGCCGTATTCCGCCATTCTCTGGCTCTGCATCATCTGCACGGTCGACTTGGAGTTGTCGATGTTGTTGAATGTGTGGGGGCGCGTGGCTTCCTTGTTGAATTTTGCCGCCCATTTCCCCTCGAAATACAGGGTGTTTACAAGCACCATGCCTGCTTCGGGCGTCTCGTTGATAATTTCGGTAATCAGATTGCGGGTGTTGTCGGCACACCATTTGTTAATCCTCTCGACCGCAGCATCTTCATGGAGGTTGAGAGAGAATATGTTTTTGCCATAGAAGTGGTCAAAGTCGCTCCGGTATTGCTCCTTCAGGCTAAACCGTGTGTCGATCCAAAGGGAGTTTGCCGGCAAGACAGTGGTGTTGAGGTCAAGCGTTGAAAGCTGACCGGCCAGCTTGTCATGAAGCGTGCTTATCTCTGTGGCCGATGTCGCACCAAGCACGTCGGTGATCTGTGAGAGCGTCGAGTTTTCCGCACCTTGGGCTATCATGCCGAGGGAACAGGCGACACTGAGCGGCGATACGATTACATTGCTGCCCCCTGAGTGTGGGCAAGCTCCTTGTTGTACAGATCAAACGCAAATTCATTTTGCCTGACAACGAGCGAACTCTCTGCAGCCGACAGAATGATTTCTCCTCTGGGATTGGCAGGCTCCGGCGCGTTGTCATCATTGGAGCATGCTCCAAAGGAAACAGTTGCCGCGACGGTGGTCATTAATAGTAGTGTGTTATTAAATCTTAGCATAACGTGATGATTTGTTACATCGCAAATATATGGAAAACTTTTGTAACATGAGGAATATTGGGGTAATAAAAATTTCTTCACCTCTATTTTTAATCGCTTGAATTGCAGGTAATTGCAACGGTGATAGAAATTAATTTTTCGTCACCTTGTAACTGCTTGATTATCAGGTATCTTGCATTGTGCTTGAATAGGTTTTTATAATGTACTGTAAAACAGGTGGTTGTGAGCGTGATGTGATGGTGCAAAAATAAAAATCTATCAAAACGCTTTTTTTTTTGATTAGGGATGCCTGTGGGAAGCGGTCGGGCTGCCGGTCGCATGGGGATGCCAATCCGGAGGATTGCTCTGTAGATAGCCGGGGGCGGAGCGAAGCGACTCCACCGGAAAATGGAGAAACAAGCGATTTGATTCTGAAGGAATCTTCAAGAAGTATCTTTCAGATACAGAATTGGGAAACGCCCCTTGTCCGGAGGAGTCGCTTCGCTCCGCCTCCGGCTACTTGTCGGAAGTGTCCTCCGGACACACCCCGCGTTTTCGGAATTATAGCCTATTGATTCTGCCGGTAAAGAGGATGAGGCAGGTGTACTGCTTCTCGATGGTGAAGGTTGGATAGGATCCATCTTGTCAGTGCATTGCGAATAATTATATTGATAATGTGGGGTGGGGATTTTGTGGATTGAGAAAAAAATGGTAATTTCGGTGTTATAGAATTATGGAGAACAGAATTGAGATTATGGACTGGGACAGGCTGATATGCGACAAGCGTTTCGGTCTTGAGGATTTCCATCAGTCGAAGCCGGGCACACGTAGCGATTTTCAGCGCGATTTTGACCGGCTTGTGTTTTCGTCGCCTTTCCGGCGATTGCAAAACAAGACACAGGTGTTTCCGCTTCCGGGGAGCATCTTCGTGCATAACCGATTGACCCACTCGATGGAGGTGGCGTCGGTGGGGCGGTCGCTTGCCAATGAGGTTGCCTCGGCGTTGAAGGTGAGGTATGCCTCAGAGCCGTGGGTAGGAAAACTTGACGCTCTCGACGAGATCGTAGGTGCGGCGTGTCTTGCCCATGACCTCGGCAACCCCCCGTTCGGACATTCCGGCGAGAAAGCGATATCGACATTTTTCAGCGAGGGACCGGGCGCGGTACTGAAGGATGAGTTCAGCGAGGCGGAATGGTGTGATCTCACCCATTTCGAAGGCAATGCCAACTCCTTGCGGCTGCTCACCCATCAGTTCAAGGGGCGTCGCCCCGGTGGATTTGCCATGACCTACTCGATGCTCGCGTCGATAGTGAAATATCCCTACGAGTCGCGTCTTGCCGGCAGGAAAAACAAATTTGGCTTCTTCACGTCGGAGCGCGAGACTTTCCGCCGGATTGCCGACGAGCTCGGACTGCTCCCTCGCCACGGCGAGGGGGGCGAGATGTGCTATTCGCGTCATCCGCTCGTGTACATCGTGGAAGCGGCCGACGACATATGCTATCAGGTGATGGATATCGAGGATGCCCACAAGCTGCGGGTGCTGTCGACCGACGAGGTGATCGACTTGTTTGTCGGCTTTTTCAGCGACACCCAGCAGGAGCGCATGCGCCGTGCAATGGCTCATGTTGAGGACCCCAACGAGAAGATCGCCTATCTGCGCAGCTGCGTGATAGGGTCGCTCGTGAAGCAGTGTGCCAAGTCGTTTGTCGAACATGAAGACGAGATACTGGCAGGCGAGTTTGCCGGATGCCTGCTCGACCATGCCGACGCGCTTGAGCGCGACGCCTACCGGCGATGCGCGGCACTTGCATGGGACAAGATATACCGGGCGAGCGACGTGGTCGACGTGGAGCTTGCCGGTAGCCGCATCATATCTTTCCTGATGGAGAAACTTATCCACGCGGTGAGATTTCCGGAACTCAACTATTCATCGCTGCTGCTGAGCAAGGTGCCGAAGCAGTATGACACCCGCGCCGACACGCTCTACAGCAAGGTGCAGGCTGTGCTTGACCATATATCGGGCATGACCGACGTCTATGCCCTCGACCTTTACCGTAAACTTCACGGCATGAGTCTGCCTGCCGTGTAAAATGCCTTATAATGAGACGATTATTGCTTTTTACGATTACCGTGATTGCCGCAGTGACGGCATATGCCGCCTATGGCATAAAAGATATACCCAACGTGCATGTCGCCGACCGCACGCGTTATGTGAGCAACCCCGACGGCATCCTCAGCCCGGAGGCTGTGGCGCGTCTTGACGCGCAGCTTGCCGGGCTGTGGGAGCAGACCTCCGCCGAAGTGGTAGTGGTGGTGGTCGACGCCATCGACGGCGGTGACATCGACCAATTTGCCACGGAGCTGTTTACCGACTGGGGTATCGGCAAGAAAGACAAGGACAACGGACTTCTCTTCCTTGTGAGCAAGGATGACCGACGGATGGCGATACGCACCGGCTACGGTATGGAGGGCGTGGTGCCCGACATACTTGCCGGCAGGATCATACGCAACTTCGCCGCCCCTCGCTTCAAGGAGGGTGACTATGACGGCGGCGTGATTGCTGCGGTAGGTGAGATCGACCGTCTCGCCACAACTCCCGGTGCCACGGAGGAACTGATGTCGAAGTATGAAAATGACCGCAGGCAGAACAGTTCCGGTGACAGTATCTTCAAGTATTGGCTGATAGCGGGCGGGGTGCTGACCGTGATAATGATGGTGTGTTTCCTTTATGTGCTTGCGCATACCCGCAAGGATGACCGCTACAACCGCTACCATGCGCTTAAAAGGATGCTCACGCCTGCGTTGTTTATCGGATTTATCGGTCTCGGCATACCGTTTGTCGCGATGCTTGTGATATGGCTTACGATGCGCTACATGAGGGTGCGCCGCCGTGTATGCCCCAATTGCAACCATAAGATGCACCGCCTGCCGGAAGATAAGGACAATGCCTATCTAACCCCGCAGCAGGACGTGGAGGAGCGTATTAACTCGGTGGATTACGATGTGTGGCTCTGCGACAACTGCGGGGAGACCGACATATTGCCCTTTGTGAATCAGGCATCACAGTATCAGGTGTGTCCCAATTGCCGGGCACGCGCGGCATCGCTCCGCGCCGACCGTATCGTGGTGCGCCCGACAGAACGCAGCGAGGGCAAGGGCGTTAAGATATATGGCTGCCGCAATTGCGGATACGAGGATCTTCGGTATTACAACATACCGAAGGTTGTCGTGCCTCCTGTCATCATTCTTCCTCCCGGTGGAGGAAGGGGCGGCGGTTTTGGTGGCGGCGGCTTCTCCGGCGGCTCGTTTGGCGGAGGCATGACCGGAGGCGGCGGTGCTTCCGGCGGCTGGTGACAATTAAATTCCGATTTTTTAATCCCAAGGGTAGGTGCGTCGCGGATTACGCGGGAACCACCCTTTTTTTACGCGCTCCTGTTGCTCGAAGATCTCCTTTATTGTCCAGAATGAGGAGAAGCCGACAACGCCTAACAGTGATGACCAGAATATGTCGCTTACGATGATCGACGCCACTGCAGCGGCTATGCCAAGAAGCAGAAACCACCACCAGCAACGCGTGCCGAAGTAATATTCACATTTTATCACCACGGGGTGAAACAGACCTATGACAAGGAAGGTGCATATGCCTATCGTAAGTCCGAGCATATGCCATGATTGTAATATCTCGCTCATGAATTTATGATTAAATGTAGGAAAGGCATGATGCGTAGTGCCGCACCATGCCTTTGTCTATCAGTTTACAGTCAATCGTAACCGTTGATTACTTCTTGCCTGAAAGCTTCTCTTTGAGGGCTGCAAGCTCTTCGAGGTCGCCAAGTGTAGTGCGCTCGATAGGAGTGCTGACAGCGGGCTGCTCATCCTTCTTGTTCTGACGGCGAGCCTTGCGGGCCTCATTCTTCTCTGCCTTGGCCTCATCCTCGAAGATACGGCTGTGAGAGAGGAATATGCGCTTGTTGTCCTTGTTAAACTCGATTACCTTGAAGTCGAGTTTCTCGTTGACCTGAGCCTGAGAGCCGTCTTCCTTTACAAGGTGCTTGGGAGTAGCGAATCCCTCAACACCGTAGGGGAGAGCGACTACGCCGCCCTTGTCCTGCATCTCGATGATAGTTCCGGGGTGGATGCTGCCGACAGTGAATACTGACTCAAGCTCATCCCAGGGATTGTCTTCGAGCTGCTTGTGACCGAGGCTGAGACGACGGTTGTCCTTGTCGATTTCAAGTACCTGAACATCAATGTCGGCACCAACGTGAGTAAACTCTGAGGGGTGCTTGATCTTCTTGGTCCAAGAGAGGTCGCTGATGTGGATAAGACCGTCAACGCCTTCCTCGATCTCAACAAATACACCGAAGTTGGTGAAGTTGCGTACCTTTGCGGTGTGCTTGCTGCCGATAGGATACTTGGTCTCGATGTTTTCCCAAGGATCATTCTTGAGCTGCTTGATGCCGAGTGACATCTTGCGCTCGTCGCGGTCAAGGGTAAGGATCACAGCCTCAACCTCGTCGCCTACCTTCATGAAGTCCTGAGCAGAGCGGAGGTGCTGTGACCAAGACATTTCCGATACGTGGATAAGACCCTCTACACCGGGGGCGATTTCAACAAATGCACCGTAGTCGGTCATGACAACAACCTTGCCCTTCACCTTGTCGCCTACCTTGAGGTTGGCGTCGATAGCATCCCAGGGGTGTGGCTGGAGCTGCTTGAGACCGAGGGCGATACGCTTGCGCTCGTCATCGAAGTCGATGATAACCACGTCAAGCTCCTGGTCAAGCTTAACCACTTCCTCGGGATGATTTACGCGACCCCAAGAAAGGTCGGTGATGTGGATAAGACCGTCAACACCGCCAAGGTCGATGAATACACCGTAAGTGGTGATGTTCTTGACCACACCCTTGAGCACCTGACCGCGCTCAAGCTTGGATATGATTTCTTTCTTCTGCTGCTCGAGCTCGGCTTCGATAAGAGCCTTGTGAGACACGACAACATTCTTGAATTCCTGATTGATTTTAACGACCTTGAATTCCATGGTCTTGCCTACGAAGAGATCGTAGTCACGGATAGGCTTCACGTCAATCTGAGAGCCGGGGAGGAATGCCTCGATGCCAAATACATCAACGATCATACCACCCTTGGTGCGGCACTTGATGTAGCCCTTTATGATTTCATCGTTTTCAAGAGCCTGGTTTACGCGCTCCCAAGAGCGAGACATGCGAGCCTTGCGGTGAGAAAGGATCAGCTGACCTTTCTTGTCTTCCTGATTTTCGATGAAAACTTCCACAACATCGCCGACCTTGATGTCGGGATTGTAGCGGAATTCGTTGACGGGGATGATACCGTCGCTTTTGTAGCCGATGTTAACCACCGCTTCGCGCTTGTTGAGGGCGATGATGGTACCTTCGATTACTTCTTTGTCTTTTACGGTGTTGAGCGACTCATCGTAAGTCTTGGTGAGTTCTTCGCGGCTCTTGTCACCTGCGGTTTCGCCTTTTTCATAGGCATCCCAATCGAAGTCTTCGATAGGAGAATTGTTCAATTCTTTGTTCATTTAATGGGTTAATAAATATGTTAATTAATTACAGAACGGACACTAACCGCTCTTAGCGTGCAAAGTTACTATATAATTTTAACTCTCACAATTATTTGCGGAGGTTTTTACACGGCTGACGCATCTTAATTTTTATAAACGGCCACAGTTGTTAGCATATACGCCAAATTCGAGATTCTATTTGTTAAAGGATGTCATATTGTATGCAAAGTTGTCATTGCGGTAGTTTGAAAGAAACCGCCTTACATATGAAGAGGGTGATAATTGTGATTTTTGAAGACAGTAACTCAAATTTTGCTAAAGGTTTAATCACATATCAAAACCTAAATTTTAAATCTCAGTATTCTCCAGACCATGATTTAACCCTAATTAAGATGCGTCAGCCGTGGAAGTTTTTATTGTGACTTTTAAGGACTTTAGGAACATTCGGGACATTAAGAGCAATGGGGGCGGGAGAAGCGGGAGGCGATGAGGTCGTAGGTCGGAGTGGGGATGCCGAGCGAGCGCGCACGGTCGATCATGTCGAAGAGCTGACCTTGTATTTCGCTATCGTGTCCCGCCTTAAGGTCCTTTTGCAGTGACGCGGTGCTGTGCGGGTCAAGGCTGTCCATTACGGCAAGATGATGCTCCACCAGGTCGCATCCGAAATCAATACCGAGTTTTTCGCCGATAGCCTTACTCTCCGTTGTGAGGCCTATGAAGGTGTCGCGCTCCTTTCCGGGGTGTTGTATAGGGCCCATCGGGATGTCGTAATATGCTCCGGTGAGTGCCATCGCGGAGATATATGACCATTTTATAAATGTGTCCCTATCAATGTCATCGCTTAATGTCACCTTAATGCCGGCGGCTGTGAGGTCTTGGTTTATACGGTCGATTGTTTCCTGGGGCACATGCTTGCCGCGCGGCACTCCGTAGACAAGATGAAAGATGTCGCCCATCTGCGTTATCTCGCCTATACCCGACTTGAACCCGACAATGTAGATACATCCGTCAAGCACGTTGACTCCCAGGGCATTGGATGCGATCCTCGCTCCCGTGCCGTATACGTTGAGCACCGGGATAACGACCGTGTCCTTATGAGAGCATCTCATGATCGCCGGCCCGATGGAGTCGATTGAATATCCTTTCACGGTGACAAAAATCACATCAGCCTTGCCGGGGTATTCTTCCGCGCTGTAGGCTTTTATTGGAAGGGTATGCTCGCCCTTCACGTCGGAGTGGAATATGAGTCCACGCCTGTTGATCGCTTCAAGGGCTTCGCCACGTGCTATGCAGTCGACGTCACACCCCGATAAATGAAGGAAGGCGGCAATACTGCCGCCTACACCTCCTGTTCCGATTATCAGATATTTCATCAGCCAATATTTTTAGCGATGTTTTCCGCAATCTCTGCCATGTCTTTCGGGTCGAGCGAAAGTTTCTGCTTGAAAAAGTTCATGTCACTCTCCTTGTTGATAGGCACAAGGTGGATATGGGCATGAGGCACTTCAAGCCCGATTACAGCCTCGCCGATGCGCTCGCATGGAAGAGCTTTCTTCATGGCAAGCGCCACTTTTTTTGCAAAGAGCTGTAACGCGGTGTATTCGTCGTCGCTCAGGTCAAAAAGATAGCTCACTTCTTTCTTGGGGATGACGAGTGTGTGACCGGGCGCAACGGGATTTATGTCAAGAAAAGCGAAATGCCTTTCATCTTCGGCGACCTTGTAGGAAGGAATCTCGCCGGCGACTATTTTGCTGAAAACAGTAGGCATGATTCAGACAGAAAATATATGATTAATAAGATATTTCGAGAATCTCAAATTTTGCCAATCCGGCAGGGATTTTCACCTCCACGATGTCGCCCAGCTTATGTCCGAGCAACGCTTGTGCCACCGGGGTGCTTGATGCGAGCTTTTTCTCTTTGAGGTTTGCCTCGCTGTCGGCCACGATGGTGTATTCCACGACCATGCCGTTGGCAAGATTCTTGATCTTTACTTTGTTAAGGATCTGGATAATCTCGGTGTTGAGCTGGCTCTCGTCGATAATGCGGGCATTGGCAACAAGATCCTTCAGCTGCGAAATTTTCATCTCCAGCATACCCTGAGCCTCTTTTGCTGCATCATATTCGGCATTTTCCGACAAGTCTCCTTTGTCGCGTGCCTCAGCGATGGCACGTGATATTTCCGGGCGCTTAACTGTTTCAAGATAAGCGATTTCATCCATTTTCTTCTTATACCCTTCGCGGGTCATGTAAGTAATCGCCATGATTATTGGTTTGTTTTATAGTTTTAGTAAATGAGTAAAAAAGAAAGAATCTCGACCATTGGGCGAGACCCCTTAATAAAATTCCTTGTAATGTTTACGATGCAAAGATAGTGAATATTTTTGGCATACGGGCTTAATGCGGCATGTTTTTAAACATCTTTAAAAAAATTAAGAAACGGGCGAAGCAGTATATGTATGCCCCTGCCTCCGCTTTTGGTGTAATGGAATGCAAAAGTGTACAGGGTTTTTCTGAATTTGCTTTTTTGCCGGGAGATGACCTCGTCGAGCAGCCTCTTGCCGTGACCGGAGCCTTCGCGGGCATATATGGCGGCAAGTACCGCCCTTCGGAGTTCTATGGCGTCACCGGCATATCCGGCGGAGGCGAGTGTGTGCTCGCATTTGTCGAGTGAATGTTCCCATTTTTCAGGCGTATCGGAGAAGCGTGTCCCCGTGATTGACTGCGCTTGCCGACGCATTATCACCGTCATGTCATTGTCGATTTTTTTACACGCCGGCTTGTTGACGAGCAACCGGAAGCCGAGTTCAAAGTCGTTCCATGCAAGGGCGTCGGGAGCCCACGCACCCGCTTTGCGGATGAAAGAAGTCCGAACCGCATAGCGTTGGGTCGACAGAATGGCATTGAACGCGTGGCGAAACAGCATGTCTCTGTCGGCAAACCGCTGGACTTTTTTATGCCCGTCAAGTTCGATGGAAACAATGTCACGCCCGGCGATATCAAGATCAGGGTCAGCCCGGAATGTATCGGCGAAGTCCTTTACATGTCCCGGAAGCATGATATCGTCGGAGTCAAAAAACATCACATAGGGAGTGGTGACTGCTTCAAGGCCCTTGTTGCGTGCCGCCGCCGCTCCCGGTGTGTTTTCCGAGAGCACGGTCACACTAAAATCCGGAGTGACATGCTTTTCCGCCCATTCGGTAACAACCGCGAGAGTATTGTCGGTCGAATTGTTGTCTACGATGAAAAGCGACATCGGTCGTTCGCTCTGACAGGCTATCGAGTCAAGCGTCTCGGTTACGATTCCGGCACGGTTATAGACCGGAACTACTACGGTTATTGTTGGTTCCGCGCTATTCATTTCCATCCGGTTTCAGCGATTTAAGCAATCTCAACGCGTTTTTCCACACGATGTCGTTGGAGGACAGTACTTCAAGCGCCCGCGCCTTAATGGATTTCGGAGTGCCTGTCGTTTTGTATAATTCGAGTGTGTCGTCTATTTTTTCGCGGTCTTGCAGGCGGAATGCCTGTGTGAGTACGTAATACAGCTTGTCGGAATATTTTGTGGCAAGGGCGGAGTAGGGGATATCGTTCTGCTGTCTGATATATTCCAAGAGCTTTAATGTGGAGGTATGGAATAGCCATGTCTTTTCAAGGTTGCCACGCGACAACACCGATGGTTTTCCTATGCTATAGGAGAGTGTGACATCCGGTATGTAGGCGACTTTTCCGTCACGTGACAATGAGGATGTGAGCTGTAGGTCCTCACATAGAAATTGCTTGTCGCGAAACAGCCGTGTGTCGGCATTATAGCACTTCATGATTGCGTCGCGGCGATACATGGCGGTGCACAGGTGAATCAGCGGCGCGTGAGTATCGGTGAGTATCGGAAGAAACAGCTCACCTTTTGGGGAGATCGGTTTCAGATGTTTGCTATGATATTCTTCCGTATGTGACGGGCTTACAGTTCCTGTCGGTTCATCGTAATATTGCCATGCCGTGTGTACAATTGTAATACCCGGGTCGGAGTCGAGTATGTCGGCTTCTTTCTTGAGCTTCAAAGGGTCGATCCAGAAATCGTCACCGCCACAGTCGGCAATATATTCGCCTTTTGCTTCAAGCAGGCAGTCGTAATAGTTGTCAAGCAACCCTTTATTGGGGTTGTTGGCAAAGAGACGGATTATACCGGGGTATCGCGCCTCATATTCGCGACACACGGTAAGAGTGCCGTCGGTGGAACAGTCCTCTCCGACAATGATTTCAAAAGGGAAATCACATTCCTGTGCGATAATGGAGTCAAGAGTCCTTCCGATAAGCTTCTCCTGATTGTATGTCAATACTATTACGGATACCTTTGGTGTCATGAATCAGATTTTTCAGGGTTGATAAATCCGGAAATTTCCGCAACGAAGTCCTCCCGTAATTTTTTTGCACAAAACCGGTCTTTCCATCTAATGAATGCGGTATCTTTTAGTTTACGGAATTTTTGCTCATCCTCCATTATGGAGTCTACTGCGGCTACAATATCCTCCGGTTTAGTGGCTGGGACTACTGTTATGCCGGCATCAGGCGTGACAATCTCAGGGACACCCCCGACAGCATTGGCAATCACGGGAACGGAGTAGGATATTGCCTCGCAGATAGCAATCGGACATCCTCCCTCGGTATCGCTGAACAGGATTACCCAATCTACGGTCTCCGATTCATAGATACGGTGGACATCATCATTGGGCATCGCCCCACGGAGTTCAATCGTAAGATTGGCGGGAATGACATCTTTTTTGCTTTCGGCTTTAAGAATGTGCATTTCCGGACCGTCGCCCACGTGAATCCATTTTACCGATTGCTCAGGATGAATTTGGGAATATTTGATTACAAAATCCAGATTCCTTCTCACTCCTTTTTCCGGTGACACACGTGCAACCGAAAGGAACGTGACCTGCCTGCTCCCACAGCTGTGGCAAGGAGTCAGGAAGTTAATGTCGCGCTTGACCGAGCCGAGTATCCGCATGCTTATTTTGTCATTATTCCCTGGGTAGGAATGTCTTAAGAATAGCTCGCCGTTGCGAGATGCTGGATATAAACGGGTCATTCGGTTAAGCGCACGTTGCCGCAGATGTGGCGGCCGATTCGGGGCAAGATGATCGTAAATGTCATATCCGTGAGCTCTTGAAACAATGTGTATGGGCTCTGTCTCAGCAATCTCGGCAAGCGATATTGTCGTGAAATCAAACCAGAAAGTATAAAAGAGAGTGGAATCGGCAGATAGACCGTGACGTCGTATTATCTTTTTTAATTTGCTTCGCATCGCCTCGACATTCATGCAGTAGACGGCGCGGGAGATATAGCAACGCAATCCCCCGGCGGTTTTAATGATTTCGGGGTAGTTCCGCATTACACGCGGTTTGAGCAAGTATGGCAGCTTTAACAGGTTGTAACGGGTTGACAGGCTGTCAGCAACACTCCAGTCAACCGTTATATCTGGATATGTAATCTCTTTTATTGAGCCATTATTAAGCAGGGGCACAATTATGACACGGTCAAATTTTGTACTTAGAACTTCAAGTTCTGGCGTGATAAATGCCTCTTCCGTGACCGATGCCGACGGGAAAGCCGTAGTTACAAGAACGACATTACGTGGCATGCTGTTGCCTATAGGTGAGCCGCGACGTCGTTACCTATGGTGGTCACATCGTTTACGCGCTTTACAAGCTCGCCACCGGCAATGATAAATGTAGCGGGGAGTGCCTGCACGTTATATTTCATCAACAGGTCTGAACCGGTTGACATGGGATTGTAGACAGTGATCCACGGCAGATTTTTTGCCGACTGTTTCCATTGGAATTCATCTTCGTCAAGTCCGATCTGATATATTTCCAGTCCGCTGTTGTGATACTTCTCATAAGCCTTGGCAAGTTCAAGGTTATAGGCGGGAGACCAGTCGGCAAGGTATGCCGTGAAGTTCAGCACCACTACCTTATTACGGCTCACCACGTCTGACAGAGTATGGGTCGCGCCGGTGTTGTCGGAAAGCGCAATGTCAAAGAAGCCGATCTCCGTGGCATGTACGGTGTCAAGCATCTCTGTGTGGCGCGTCGACGGGCGGTTGGCGAGATACAGCGCACGTAGATAGCGTGTGCGCGGGTCGGTGGGGCGATATTGGTCAAAAGCGTTTGCTACGGCACCAATCACCTTGTTGTCACGTCGGTTAGCGGGGTTGAATATACGCTGTCCGTTTACCTGCTTGTTTATTATATAGTACGATACGATTCCTGCGGGATCACCGATAATCATGCCGCCGAGCTCCCGCTTCAGAAGAGAGTCGGTTGCCACAGCCGCATATCCTTTCTTTGACGCTATCTCGCGGATACGGGTGTCCACAGCCATAAGCATGTCAGCTGCCGTAGAGCCGGAAATGGTATATCCGGTGTCGTAGTTGTCAGCATTTGATGTCACGGAGACTGTCTCTGTGCTGTCGATAGGGAAATATATACTTTTGTCGTCAAGGTTAAGACGGTATATGTCGGGGTAGCCTGCTGCAATATGACTGTATTTGAAATCACCGTCGGCATTGGTCATTACTGTGTCAAGCGTATACCATCTGCCGTTGTCGGAAGCCTGGACCGTAAGCATTGCGTTGTCGGCATTTTCTATATTGCCTTCAAGATTCCATTTTTTCTCTGAACCACAAGAATAAAGCATCATTCCGACCGATGCAAGTGATATGATAAGTAAGTTTCTCATAAGGTAGCCTTTTTATTGTGTGTGCAAATATAACATTTAAAAGTCATTTAAATGTTATAAAAAGATATAACATTATTTATCCTCTGTCAATTTTATTAATTTTTCAAGATGGCGTACGGCTGCAAAACCGCTTTGTATCGCCTCGGCATAGTGATTGTGGATGGCTTTTATCGATGAGATATTGTCAGGCTCTCCACGTACTGCATCAAAGTCGGCGCGCTTGCATTCATTGTCTCCGTCGATACCGAACCCTACCATGACCTTGCCGCTGAAATCTTTCAGGGCATCGGCCTTTCTCATGCGGTCGAGTGCCGACACCGTTTCTGTCCATCTTTGTATGATGGCTTCCAGATCCTGCGGGGTGACGTCGTCGATTGACTGGCTATAGCAAATTTCAAAGTTTTCAGCGACAAAATTCCATGTAAGCTTGTAGTATCGGCTGCTTACCTCTTTGAGGGATTCCGCAATGGTGTCGAGCGAGTCGATCGCTCCGTCAGTGATTTCCCGACAGATAAGCTCAATCTCCGACTTTGGTACAATCATGCCCGCCATGTCGATCCATGACGATACATCAGTGTTGCCCTGCGGCTTTAGCTGACTGTTCAGACCAAGGTTCTTGTCGAGTTTAAGCGAAAGCACCTTTTTTACTACAGCAGTACCCATGAAGTAGTCGACACTGAGGGCATACATCTGGCGTCCCTTGCTGACAGCCGACTGCTTTATGTCTATGTTTCGGGATGCAGCTATGCCGGGAGTGCGCTCGTAATCGTTTAGGAAGTTTATCGCTCGGTACATAAGCGAGGTTGTCACCGGGTTAAGCGCGTTATAGTTTATTATGTCGAGGCGAGGAAGCTCCGGACTCCTTGCATCACGGCTTTGCCACTTCATGATGTCGCGGATAGTCCCGACTGTGGGGATATTGCTTCCCGGAATCACAAGAGTCCTTCCTTCTGTGCCGATCACATAGGAGTATGGCAGGTCGGAGGTGTCGGGATGGTCATAGTGGGTTCCCGTAATTAAGGAAAAATATCCGAAACGCGCCGGCCACATGACATATGCGTTACTGCCTGTCTTGCTCCCGCGCTCCATTATGCCCTGGTGCACCGGTCCGGTCTTGTAGAGGTGATTGCTTTGGTTGGTTCCTGACCCGGCATTAAAGAATGAGAAAAATCCTCCGATGAGGAGCGTGGACTTGTGCATCGATACGGTGTGGGGTCCGGCGAAAATTGCCGCCGCCTCGCCGCATTCGAGAATACAGTTGCTGAATATGAGAGAGTCATGAGCGACAAATCCGTTGCTTACAACGCTTGCCTGACCTATAAACACATTCTTGACAATCGCGCTTTTATCGAGCTTTGCCTCAGAGGCAAGGATGAAATGCTCTGCGATGACGTTAGGGCCTACAAACGCTTTCCTGCCGACCGTGCCGTCCCAGAGAAGGGCTGTTCCGTTGGCATAGGATTCTTTTTCAAAATTGACGTCGGTGACTGATCCCACATTGGTGAGCTTTGCATATTTCCCGATAAATCCGACAGGTGTTTTCTTGCTTTCCGCGTATTTAATCACCATTTCCCTCAGCTTCCTGACAAGGTCACCGTTGTGCCGGTACATGGCGATCATATATGCGATCTGTGCTGTCAGCCCGTCGTATATCGGAACGGATCTTCCACCGGTCTCATCGAGTACATTTACTTCCGTGCCATTGCCGAATGCCCTTGACCCGGTGCAGATTATCGAACCTACATGGGATATGTAGGCATGATCGTCGATGCGGTAGTTCATTATGCACTCCGCGACATGTGAGATGTGGACATTGTCGCCTACCGTGCAATTCTGAAGCGAGGCGTCATATATACCGGGTGACGCTATGAATCCGGCTGTCCCGATGACGTTTTCTTCGGTGACACCGAGAAATATATCTCCGGAGAAAGTCACCCTTGCATAGCTGTCGGGGTTGAAGCCCTCTTTTACATTCACTTTTCCCCAGTCAGCGGCATGGCATCCGTTGCGGCGCATTGCCGCTATCTCTTCGGGGTTGATTGCACGGTAGCTCATAATGATTGATGGTTATTTGGTAGTATCGGGAGTTGCGTTGTCTTCCTCGTCATATTTCTGGAAGAGGAAATCATTGTAGGGGAAGCGTGTCATATGTACCTCTTTTGCCTTTTCATAAATCATGGCTTTCAGCTCTTCGATATTGATTTGCTTTTTGGCGGAGATAAACACGCAGTTGTCATTCATCTTTGCCATCCAGGTGGCTTTAAGCTCGTCAAGCGACATGTTTTCGCGTGTCGCGGGAGTGAGGTCATCGTCATCCTTGGGCTTGTAGGTGAAAGCGTCTATTTTGTTAAATACCACGATATGCTTTTTATCGTTGTCTTCACCACATATCTCATTGAGCGTCTTTTCCACGATCTCGATCTGTTCTTCAAACTGCGGGTGGCTTATGTCGACGACATGCACGAGAATGTCGGCGTCGCGTACCTCGTCAAGGGTTGATTTGAAGGAGTTGACGAGATGGGTGGGCAGCTTGCGTATGAATCCGACAGTATCGGTCAGCAGGAACGGCAGGTTGTCGATAATCACTTTACGCACAGTGGTGTCAAGGGTGGCGAATAGCTTGTTTTCGGCAAAAACATCGCTTTTGCTCAACAGGTTCATCAAGGTGGACTTGCCCACATTGGTATAGCCGACAAGCGCTATTCGGGTAAGCTTGCCACGGTTTTTGCGTTGGATGGATTTTTGCCTGTCAATACTTTCAAGCTCGGCTTTAAGGCGTGCGATCTTGTCGAGGATTATACGTCGGTCAGTCTCGATCTGTGTCTCACCGGGACCGCGCATGCCGATACCTCCACGCTGACGTTCAAGGTGGGTCCACATGCGTGTGAGACGAGGCAGGAGATATTGATATTGTGCAAGCTCGACCTGGGTTTTGGCATTTGCCGTCTGTGCGCGTTTGGCAAATATGTCAAGAATAAGGCTTGTGCGGTCAAGAATCTTAACCTGCAGCTCGCGCTCAAGATTTGCCACCTGTTTTGTCGACAGGTCATCGTCGAATATCACCATGCCTATTTCATTGTCTTCGACATATTGCTTTATTTCGTCAAGCTTGCCTTTGCCCACAAATGTACGCGGGTTGGGGTATTCGACACGCTGTAGAAATTTCTTTTCGGTGACAGCACCTGCCGTGTCGGCGAGAAATTCCAGCTCGTCGAGATATTCGTTTGCCTTTGCCTCATTTTGCCGGGGTGTTATAAGACCCACAAGTACAGTCTTTTCGGAGGCCTCTTTGCTTATGACGTTTTCTTTCATCTGTTCAGTAGCTTATTGTACTCTTTCGGTTGGTTGATAAGTCGCAGCCCTTCTGTGTAGATTGGGTTGAGCTTATTCATTATACGGAAGTAAGAGCTGTTTTCGTAAAGGTCGCGTGCAAGCAGCGCTTTCAGCAGATAGCGCATATATTCGCCACTCTTTGCGTATTGCTCTTCGTTAAACTCGATGTCGGCTTTGGTGGCGCTGTCAATGACTTGCTGCATCATGTCGGGTGACACCTCAAATTTGTCGGCAAACAGTTGTTCGGTAGGATATGCTTTTTTTATCTCGTCACGATGGGTGTCGAGATATGACAGTACCCACTTGTAGATGATGCCTTTTGCGAGCACGTCGCGGTAATAGGGGGTATACCAAGTGGTGTCGAGCGGCACGAAACGGTCGGGCATTATGCCGCCGCCTCCATATACGGGGCGATGGGTTTTCAGCGTCTGATATTTGAGAGAATCGGGGAAATGTATTGAATCGGAGTGCATGAATTCGCCTGATTCAAAGCGATGTTTCATGTCGCTGTGGTAATCGTCGGGATCGCCTTTTGTGTACGGCTTTTGTATACACCTGCCCGAAGGTGTGTAATACTTGGACACGGTGAGGCGTATCATCGAACCGTCGGGAAACGGGAATGGTCGCTGTACAAGACCTTTGCCGAAGGTGCGTCTGCCTACCACGACGCCTCTGTCATGATCCTGCAATGCTCCTGAAAGAATCTCGCTCGCCGATGCCGAATAGTTGTTTACAAGCACGACGACCCTGCCGTCGGTGAAATTTCCGTCTTTTTCAGCTATATAGCGGAAACCGGGAGTGCGTGGCGCCTCGGTGTAGACTATTAGGTCGCCTTTTTTCAGAAAGTGATTGGCGAGCTCATTGGCTGCGTTGAGATAGCCACCGCCATTGTCCTGGAGGTCTATGATAAGATTTTTCATGCCTTGCTTGCGGAGCTTCTCGATAGCTTCCTCAAACTCCTTGGGCGTCTTTTCGGCAAACTGGGAGATTCGGATATATCCGGTATGGGGATCAGCCATGTAGGCTGCGTCGATGCTGTAGATGGGTATGTCGTCACGGGTGATGCAGAAATCAATGAGCTTGTCGACGCCCTGACGCATTACCTTTACGTTGACTGTCGATCCTTTAGGACCGCGAAGGCGTCGCATTACATCGGAATTTTTCATCTTGACGCCGGCGATGAGGGTGTCATTGACCTCCATTATCCGGTCGCCGGGCAGGATGCCCACTTTTTCCGAGGGACCGCCGGGAATGGTCTGTATCACATACAGCGTATCGGTAGAGGCTATGTTAAATTGGATTCCGATGCCGCTGAAATTGCCTGACAACGGTTCGTTGAGTTCCCGCGTTTCTTCCGGTGTTGAGTATAGGGAGTGGGGGTCGAGTGTCTTCAGCATTGCCTTGATTGCCTCGTCGACTATTGTGTCTCGGTTTACGGGATCTACGTAATATGTCGAGATTATACCTTCGGCATATTGCAGCTTGCGGTCGGGAGTAAGTTCAAATCCTGATGCGTTCAGGGCTGTGGAGGCGGTGATGATAAATAAAAGAGAATAAAATAGATGTTTCATAGAGCAACTTCGGTCATTAAATTGATTCGGAATCAGGTACAAACTGGCTTATGTCGTAACCGCAGCGGTCGAGGTCGCGTACCATCGTCGAGCTTATGTATTGCAGCTCCGGCAAGGTGTATAGCAGTACGGTCTCTATGCCTGAGATAAGGCGGTTGGCATAGGCGAGGTTGCGTTCATATTCGTAGTCGGCGACAGTCCTGACTCCCCTGAGTATGAACTGTGCGTTATGCCGGCGGGCGATGTCTACAGTAAGTCCGTCGTAGCTTACCACTTCCACGCGAGGCTCATCAGCCATTACCGACATTATATGGCGCACGCGCGCCTCCGTCGGCTTGTAGCAACGTTTTGCATCATTGATGCCGACCGCGATGATTATTTTGTCAAATATGAGCAATCCCCTCTCTACAATCGACTTGTGTCCGATGGTGAAAGGGTCAAATGTACCCGGGTATATGGCTATTCTTTCAAGAGATTTGTGAGTCATCTTCAACTACAAGATTGTCAATAATAAAATTTTGGCGCTCGACCGTGTTTTTGCCCATATAGAACTCCAACAGCTCGCCTACGGCATCTTCTTTCCTGAGGGTCACGCGGTCAAGTCGTATATCGGGACCGATAAATTCGCGGAATTCCTCGGGGGAAATCTCTCCAAGACCCTTGAATCGGGTGATTTCGGCATTCTGTCCGAGTTTGCTGATAGCCGCGACACGCTCCTCATCATTATAACAATAATAAGTCTCGTCGGTTGCGCCTTTGCCTCCCTTTTTGCCGGCGCGTCGGGTTGATTTGCTGTTCCTGACGCGGAAGAGCGGTGTCTGCAGCACATAGACATGCCCTTTCTTTACAAGGTCGGGGAAGAATTGCAGGAAGTAGGTGAGCAGAAGAAGCCTTATGTGCATGCCGTCGACATCGGCATCGGTCGCGATGATGACTTTGTTATAGCGGAGGTCGTCAATGCTGTCCTCTACGTTGAGCGCTGCACGGAGCAGGGCAAACTCATCGTTTTTGTAAACCTCCACAAGGGGCATGCCATAGGTGTTTAGCGGCTTGCCTCGCAGCGAAAATACCGCCTGGGTGTCTACGTTGCGTATCTTTGTGATAGAGCCGGCGGCAGAGTCTCCCTCGGTTATGAATATGGAAGAAGCGAGTTTTTTGTCTTCGTCGCCTTTTGCATCGCTAAGGTGAGTGCGGCAGTCGAGTAGCTTCTTGTTGTGAATGGCAAATTTTTTCGCTTTTTCACGTACTGCCTTGGTGACGCCCGCCATTGCTTTGCGCTCGCGTTCATTTTCCTGGATCTTTTTCAGTAGGATGTCGGCGGTGGTGAGGTCAATATGCAGGTAGTTGTCAAGCTCTTTTTTGATGAAGTCGCCTATGAATTTGGCAACGGTAGGTCCTTCCGGTCCCATGTCGCGTGATCCGAGCTTTGTCTTGGTCTGAGATTCAAACACCGGCTCCTCTACTTTTATTGATATGGCGGCAACCATTCCACCACGGATGTCGGAGTATTCGAAGTTTTTGCCGAAGTACTCCTTTATGGTGCGCGACACCGATTCGCGGAACGCCGTAAGGTGTGTGCCTCCCTGAGTGGTGTGCTGACCGTTGACAAAAGAATAGTATTCCTCGCCAAACTGTTTTGTGTGGGTGATCACCGCCTCGATATCATCTCCTTTGAGGTGGATTATGGGGTAGAGCGGCTCGTTGGTGAGATTTTCTTTCAACAGGTCAAGCAAGCCGTTTCGTGAGTAATATCGTTTGCCGTTAAGATAGATAGATAGCCCGGTATTGAGGAATGTGTAATTTTTTACGAGCTGCACGATATATTCCTCGTGATATTGGTAGTCGCGGAATATGGAGTTGTCGGGCGTAAACCTTACAATTGTGCCGTTAGGCTCGTCACTTTTTACAATGCCGCTGTCGTTGATGATATTGCCCTTGCTGTATTCGACCGTACGTGCCTCTCCGTCGCGAGCACTTGTTATCACAAAGTCAGTCGACAAGGCGTTGACCGCCTTTATGCCGACACCGTTGAGTCCCACCGATTTTTTAAACGCCTTGGAGTCATATTTGGCTCCGGTGTTCATCTTTGATGATACGTCTACGAGTTTATCGAGGGGGATGCCTCGACCGAAATCCCTAACAGTGACGGTAGTTTCGGTAACCGTGACATCAATCTGCTTGCCAAATCCCATCATATACTCGTCGATAGCGTTGTCAAGCACTTCTTTGAGAAGCACGTAAATGCCGTCGTCGTTTTGAGATCCGTCGCCGAGTTTCCCTATGTACATGCCGGGGCGCAGTCTTATATGCGCCTTCCAGTCCAGGGTCTTTATGTCGTCGCCGGAATAGTTTGCCGGTTTATTATCCTTTTCCTCTTCGGGTAATGTGATGTCGGTGATGTCACTCATGTCGCGTAATCAGGGCTTTTTAGATTATTCTTACAAAGTTACAAAAAAGTGACAAATAATCCAAATCTATATAGTTAGCCCGTTTAGCACCCGGATGTAGATGGCGATCGCGGTTCGTATTTCTTCGGTCATGACATATTCGTCGGCGGTATGGGAGCGTGACGATTGCCCCGGTCCCACTTTTACCGATTGCCACGGCATCAGTGCCTGGTCGCTAAGGGTAGGTGATCCGAAAGGCATGTAGCCAAGTATTTCAAGCCGTCGTACAATCGGATGCTCCGGTGAAATACCGGAAGGGTTGAGGCGTGTGGATCGTGGCGTGCATATGCACTCCGGTACAGCCTGACGTATTAATCCAAGAGTCTCTGCGTTGGTGTATGCGTCGGTTGTGCGTACATCGACCACCATTTTGCAGGAATCCGGCACCACATTGTGTTGTGTACCTGCATTTATCTGGGTCACGGATATTTTCACCGGTCCGAGCATCTCGGATACTTTGGGTAATTGCAGCTCTTTAAGAGCCCTGATAGTGTCGACAGCACGGTATATGGCATTGTCGCCCTCGTCGCGGGCGGCGTGTCCCGCCACTCCTTTTACTTCGGCATCGAGTACCATCAGCCCTTTTTCGGCGATTGCGGGATTCATACCTGTCGGCTCGCCGACGATTGCCACGTCTATTTTCGGAAGCAGGTTGATTACCGATTCAATGCCGTTTTTGCCGCTAACTTCCTCCTCCGCCGATGCAAGCATGATGAGATTGTAGGAGCGTGTCTGTTCCGACATGTAAATAAATGCGGCGATAAGCGATACCAATGATGCTCCGGCATCGTTGCTCCCAAGACCGAATATGCGCCCATGCTCATCTTCTTCCGGCATGAACGGGTCGCGTGTCCATCCGGCAACGGGTTTTACCGTGTCGATATGTGAGTTGAGGAGAATGGTGGGGAGTGCCGGGTCATAGCCGGGGGCTACGGCCCATACGTTGTTGCCGTGGCGTGACACCGTGATATTGTCGCGGGTCAACCGGCATTCAATCACATCGGCGGCCGCGCCCTCTTCCCGGCTAAACGAGGGAATAGCTATCAATTCTTTCAGCAAGTCGATTGCCTGATAATAAAGTTCATCCATGTCCATGCGCAAATTTAGTAATATAAAATGGTAACGAACGCATGTCGATGTTTGATTTTTCAATGATGATTTATTAATTTTGCTTTCAATCGTTAAAGATATAATTGTATAGAGGTATGAGGAAAATATATTTTTCATTATTCACATTATTGGTGCCGTTTTTGTCAATGACGGCACATAATCCGATCATCCAGACTCATTTCACTGCCGATCCGGCGCCGTTGGTGCTTGGTGATACGTTGTTTCTCTATGTGGGGTGTGATGAAAAAGACGCACCACTCGATTCTTATCTTATGAGGGAATACCGGCTGTATACGACTACCGATATGGTTAACTGGACTGATTGTGGGGCGATATTGCGTACGAGTGCGTTCAAATGGTCGGCAGGCGATGCAAGTGCCGCGCAATGTATAGGTCGTGGCGGTAAGTATTATTTCTATATTTCGTCACAGAATAATACCATTCCCGGTTCGTCGATCGGGGTTGCGGTAGCCGATTCTCCCTATGGTCCGTTTCGTGACGCGCTTGGTCATGCTTTGGTTACCAATGATATGACCACACATGCCCGCCATTCGTGGGATGATCTTGACCCCACGGTATATATTGATGACGATGGAAAGGCGTGGCTGTACTGGGGCAACGGCGTGTGCTATAGGGCAAGGCTTAATGACGACATGATAAGTCTTGCCGGTGAAATAGAAGCGATTGATGCACGTGACACGTCTTCTTTTGTGGAGGGATTTACCGAGGCTCCTTGGGTGTATAGGCGCGACGGTAAATATTATATGGTATACGCATCACGTTTCCCGGAATCGATCCATTACAGCATGAGCGACAAAATTGATGGCAAGTGGACTGCCAAAGGAGTGGTGATGCCCCTTCAAGGAGGAAGCAATACAAATCATCCCGGTATCGTGGACTTCAAGGGACATTCTTATTTCTTTTATCACAACGATGCTTTGCCGGGCGGTCATAGTTATTGCCGGTCAGTCTGCGTGGAGGAGTTCGCCTATGGTGATAATGGAGAAATCCCTTCCATGCATATGACCTCCGACGGTATTGTCGACGCTCTTGGTGTGCTGAATCCTTATATTCGGGTTGAGGCTGAGACAATGGCATGGTCGGAGGGTGTTACTACGATGGAGGATGAAGAGCGTGGGGTTTATGTCGCCGACATACATGATGGTGACTATATAAAAGTAATGAATGTGGATTTCGGATCGGAAGGCCCGGCTTCATTCTCAGTGACCTCATCCAGCCGTTATCAGGGAGGAAGCCTTGAACTGCATATTGACTCTATAGACGGGGAGATGATAGGCGCGGTCAATATCCCATATACAGGGGAATGGAACATATGGAAGGAAGTTACCTCCAATGTCTCAAAGACAACCGGTGTACATGATCTTTTCCTTGTGTTTAAAGGAAAGAGACCTCATCAGCTGTTTAATCTTGATTGCTGGAAATTCGAGCCGATTTTCTCTTGAAGAGGACACTCCTCCGGGAGATAATGATCCCATCTATGTGAAAGTGGCTAAAAAGGATGCCGGCGCATTCCATCGCCATTGAACGCTGTCTCGGGATTATTTCTTTTTCAGGCTGCGGAATGAGATATTGTGGATTGTAAGCGAGTCGGCATACCGGTCATGACGGCGCGGGTGCAAGTCGTTGCTGAGAATTATCGAGTCGGGATGATATTTACTGAATATATCAATGACATCTCCGCGGAATCCACGGCAGATTATGGCGCAGTCGATGTCATGGATATTGCCGGGGTCGGGGAGTGCATTGCCGGCGACGGTAAGATAACGTCGGCTGCCGATTACAGTCAGCGCACCTTCTCTTTTTATCGAGCCGAAACATGAATTGTCTGGTGCGATTGTTATCGAGTCGATGCCATGTTTACCCAGATAGTCACTATAGGTGCGGTGATATTTATCTATCAGTGTACGTGTGTTGCTCCCATTTGCAGTGGTCATGAGATAAGCTTTGTCGCGGTGGCGGTAGATGCACGTGGTGGAATAGGTGTCGTGTGTCAGGAAAATCTCTTCCTCGGCACTTGCCGGTTGGGTCATTGCAAAGCATGAGGCAGTGGCTATTGCCATAATCATTGATGTTGTCAGTATTATTTTCTTGCGAAGATAAAGGTAGGCAATCAGGGTGGTCAAGGCAAGATAATAGGGGATTGCAATCCAGCCCGGAAAATACAGGTTGTCAATTGTGGAGCAAGGCAGCGAGGCGACTGCCGAGGCTATTGCATGAATTGCTTTGTACAGCAAATCGATCACGGTACAAAGCCATTGCGGGTCGATACCAGCCGCCTCTATCGCGATAAGAAGCAGCCCCGCACCCATAATGAACGGCATAATGGCGAGCACGGGGATATTGGCGATGAGGAATAGCAGCGGAAATGTGTGGAAATAATATGCCGATACGATACCTGTGCCGACCGTGGCGGCAATGCTGACACCCGCCATGGATGAGATTGCAAATAGTAACCGGCGCTTACGGTCAATGCGGTTGATAAGCGGCGATATTGCAAGTATTGACGCCACGGAAATGAATGACATCTGGAATCCCGGTTGATAAAGCTGGAGCGGGGAGGATATTATGATAACGCATGCTGCAAGCAGCAGCCCGTTGATACCGAAATAGCGGCGTTGGAGTATGAGTCCGCCGGAAAGTGCCGTAGCCATTATGACCGCACGTGCCACAGAGGGCGATAATCCGGTGAAAACGGCATATCCCCACAGAAGGATTATTGTAAGCAACAGGCGGGTGCGGCGTAATCTTAATGCGTAGAGCGGAAACAGGGCTATGGCTATGACAGCGACGAGGATTCCCACATGGAGTCCGCTCAGGGCAAGTATGTGGGCTATTCCTGCTGAGGAGAAAAGGTGTCGTGTATCTTCGGTGAGTATGGAGGTATCGCCCGTGAGTGTCGCCGTAAGAAATTCGCATGCCGCCGATGATAGGCTACTGCGCAGGAGCAGTTCGCCGGCCAATGGCTGTAACCGTCGTATGCGCCAATAAAGTGATTGGGAGCTGCCTGTAATGCTTATGCTGTCGGGGGTTACAAATCCGCTGTAAATTATGCCTTGTGTCCTTAAAATGCCTGAATAATCATTTTCTTGCAAAGTGCGCGGTGCCGGTTTGACAAGACGGCAGCTAAACTTTATGCTGTCGCCTGTCGACAATTCATTATAGGCTGACGGGATTGTGAGACGCGCCTTGACTGCGCCGTATTGTTGAAGATGGATTGAGGCTATAACCTGTTGCCCGGAGTTGCCGAGCCAGTTGCTTTCGACTATAGCCGGCATTTCGAGGGCATGCACAGTGTCGGGATAGCTCTTGCCAATCGGATCGGCAATGAGCGTGGCTATGATTACAAGCAACGCTACCGGGAGTAGCGGCATATAGGAGAGAGGCGGTCGCAATCAGGATAACGGGTATAAATTATTCATTCCATATTTTCCACGCGGCAAATGCTTGGAGCAGAAGCATCTCAAGCCCGTTTTTTGTCTCGGCGCCATGTTCGGCTGCTTTTTTCATAAACAGGGTGACCTCGGGGTTGTATATCACGTCGTAGCATAGATGACGCGGAGTGAGCAATTCGTAAGGTATGTTGGGGCATTCATCTACGTGCGGGTACATGCCAAGCGGGGTTGTGTTGACAATCACAGTGTGTGATTTCATGATTTCCGGCGTGAGTTCGGCGTAAGTGAGCTTGCCTTTGCCTGCTTTGCGCGATACGTATGTTGTCTCCAATCCGAGGTTGGCAAGCCCTTGATACACGGCTTTTGCAGCTCCGCCCGTGCCTAATACGAGCGCTTTCTGATGGTCAGGAGTGAGAAGCGGGTGTATTGAACCGGTAAATCCGATTATGTCGGAGTTATAGCCCTTGAATTTGAGATTCCCGTTCTCGCGGATAAATTTTATGACATTAACTGCTCCGATCTTTTTGGCGTTGTCATCCATTGAGTCTAGATAGGGTATGACCTGCTCCTTGTAAGGAATGGTGACGTTAAGTCCGCAAAGATTGGGATACTCGGCAACAACTTCCATAAGATCGCCGATGTCGGGCAATTCAAAGTTGAGATACCGCGCGTTTATTCCTTCCGACTTGAATTTCTGGTTGAAATAGTTCTGCGAGAAGGAATGTGACAGGGGAAATCCTATCAGACCAAATATGCGTTCTTTTTTGTCTGCCATAGTCGGTTGAATTTCAGTTAGGCTGCAAAATTAATCATAATGTCAGAAATATTAATTAAAAAGATATATATTTTTTGTAGGTCAACAAAATTGTGTAACTTTGTGGCTATGTTGTATAACATTGCTACACGGCATTTGAAATGATTAAGAAAAGTACCTTAGAAAAAGTAATACAAGAGGATCTGTCGGAAATATGGTCGATTCTTGACGGCGATGAGAAACGTCGCATCGTTGAGAATTTCACGACGCATACATTTAAAAAGAATCAGATCATATATGCCGAGGGGGAGGAGCCGGAGTATCTATGGTGTCTGCTGAAAGGCAAAGTCAAGCTATACAAAGACGGTATAGGCGGCAGACAACAGATATTGCGTCTGATAAGACCTGTCCAGTATTTCGGTTACCGGGCTTATTTTGCCGAAGAACAATATGTGTCGACGGCTGCCGCTTTCGAGCCTTCGATACTTGGCTCGGTTCCCATGTCTGTAGTCAAGGAACTTATTCAAAACAATATCAAGCTTGCGTGGTTTTTTATCCGCGAGCTTTCCGCCAATCTTGGAGGCTCTGACACGAAGATTGTAAATCTTACTCAGAAGCATATACGCGGGCGTCTTGCCGAGGCTTTGATCGCGCTCCGGGAGAGCTATGGTTTTGAGGATGACAACGCGACATTGAAGATCTATATGGCGCGGGAAGATCTTGCCAATCTTTCCAACATGACCACTTCCAACGCTATCCGTACACTTTCGGGCTTTGTAAATGAAAAGATATTGATTGTCGACGGCAGGCGCATTAAGATAATCAACGAGGCGGCGTTGCGTAAAATCAGTAAATTCGGATAATTCCCTACTGGAATAGCTAATCCCCACAAAAAAATCGTGTCGCTGTCGGTACGATTTTTTTGTGGGGATTCTTCTTGTGACGCTTTTTATGCGGTTTGTCACTTGAATTTTGATTGATGCGCTTGAAATAGGACCGTTATGTAAGATTCTTTAACATATATGGCTGAATGACATAAGTTATCCGTATCTTTGTGTTGTTATACAAAATTTAAAATATAAATTATGGGAAGAGTATTATTGTTGTTGATTTCTCTGATGTCATTTTCCTGCATTGCGGCACAAGAGCCGGCGGACAGTGTGGAGTACCTACAGGATGAACTTGATGCGGCTAATGCCGAGCTTGCGGCCAAAGACATAGAGATAGAGCGATTGAACCGTGAAAATAATTGGAGCAAGATATGGAGTAGTGGCAGATATACCGCGCTTTCTTATGCCCCTTCGGCAAGCGTTAAAACCGACGGTCTAAAGGAAAAAGCAAGTTTTGCATTTGCCATATCGAAAGGTAACAGCTATTTTTTTCCTAAAAGACCTATTGCCGGATTGCTGAAGGTGGGATTTGATATACGGTGGACTGATATTCAGGTGACCAAGTATAAAAATCATGACCTTGCTAATGATTACCCGGATGATAACCCTGATGATGAAGATGATGGGTATGATGATATCCTGTCGAAATTCAATAATCTGGGTATATGGGATCTGCATATCGGAGCCTTCGGAATTGGTCCGGTAGTGTCGGTTGCTCCTTTCTCAATGTTTGACAATGCCGCAAAATACTTGCGTGCCACATTGTATTTCCATTATCAGCCTACATTCGGGCTGCATCTGGTAAGTGATAATGGAAATATCGAGACTTCCATGGCTTATTGCAATATGTTTGATTTCGGAGGTAAGATACAATATCGTTGGGTGGCACTCGGCGTGGAAAGCCATTGGGGCTCGGGTAAATTTTCGCAAATAGTCTCCTTTGGTGATAATGATAAGGCTGATTCGAAGATTAATCGTAAATTTTCATCATTCCGCGTATATATTGCCTTCACAATATAAGTAATGTCTGAATAATATATCCGGTGTTGTTTTACAATAGCCGTCGCTTTACCTTGCCGCTTTCGGTCCGCTCGAATTGTGGCAAGGTTTTTATTTCCTTGGGAACACTATACCGATCGAGCTGTTGGCGGATACGTGACATTAGTGATTGCGGGTCTATTGAGGTCGATTCGACATAAAGCACCGCTTCTTCGCCCCACCGGTCATTTTTTCTTCCTATAATGTAAAATGGCGCATCAATTATTCCGGCGAGTTTCCGCTCGATCTGTTCGGGATGGAGTTTTATTCCACCGGAGTTTATCACGTTGTCAGCCCGTCCGAGCCATCTGAAATGCCTGTCGTCGATTAGCTCGACTATATCATTTGTGGCAAGACGCCGGAAAGAAAACTCTGGGGCCTCGATGATCAAGCATCCACGGCTGTCGTTGGCTGCATGTATCCCGGGTAGCATTGTGAAGCGGTCATCGCCCGACGTTATGTCGCGCAATGCTACGTGGCTGCATGTCTCGGTCATGCCGTAGGATGCCCATGCATTTATGCCGCTTTTGCAAATCCGGCTTTCCTCAGCCGGGGATAGTGGTGCGCCACCGATCAGTATGTTTCTTACATTATTGATGTAAGGGCTTGACAACAACCCGTCAAGTTGCGACGGAACTATGGGGACAAGATCCAATTGACCGTAATCATATGCTACCGGCTTTGATGACGGATGCTCGATGAACAGGCGTGCGCCACTTACAATTGCCCTTACAATCATCATTTTACCGGCAATATAATCAGAGGAAAGGGGTAGGAGCATTCGGCTCTGTCGGGATATTCCAAAAAATCGGCATGTCGCCGCTGCCGATTTAAGCATGTCATCTTTCAACAGGTGGATCTCCTTTGGCTCTCCGGTAGATCCGGATGTGCGGGCTGTCACATATGACTCCGGCGACAGCCATTCGTCAATGAACCTGTTGGCAAGTCCGTGAGGATCGTCGATCAGTTGTTCCAGTCGAGTTGAGGGAGCTCCCATTTTGCATCCGGGTTATATCGCAACACGTCGCGCACTTGCGTAAGGGGCGACGGTATGTTGTTGACATAAAGTTTTCCTGTGCCGAGTCCTTGGGGCATGGAGGGCGATTTTGCCGATACCCATTGGGCTATGGCATTTAGCCCGATATTGGATTCGAGGGCGGAAGTCGCCCACCAGCCAATATTTCCTGTCTCGGCAAGTGAGATCCACTCATCAGCTGACTGTAGTCCCCCGCATAATGACGGTTTAAGAATGATATATTGAGGGTGTATCGCGTCAAGCAGCTCTTTTTTTTCGGCAGTATCGCGACAACCTATCAATTCTTCGTCAAGGGCAATCGGGATAGGGCTTTCGCGGCATATACGTTCCATATCTTTCCATTGTCTCGCTTTGATAGGTTGTTCAATGGAATGGATTGAGTAACGGGATAGTCGTTCGAGACGTTGTAGGGCATTACCCGGAGTAAAAGCTCCATTGGCGTCAAGGCGAAGCTCCAGTTGATCGGGATTGAAGCGGTCACGGATGTACTTTATAAGAAGCATCTCATCGTCAAAGTCAATGCCTCCGATTTTTAGCTTCATGCAGCGAAAGCCGTCACGCAGTTTCTCATCGATGCGCGCCAGCATCTTTTCACGCGAACCCATCCAGATCAAGCCGTTGATCGGAATCTTGCTTTTGCCGAGACTCCATAGGGTCGGAAACGGCATGCGGGAGCCTCCATTGTCAAGGTCGGCAAGGGCTGTCTCCACGCCGAAGCGTAAAGACGTCAATGGTGGCACCTTGATTTCACCGGGACTGGATATGCTGCTGATGGCTCGGCAGGTTTCTCTAAGTCTTTCTTCATAGTCTGGCACATCGTCATCACCGAGACCTTTGAACAAGGCACATTCTCCCAAACCGAAATTTTCGCCGGCATTATCCCATATGCGTATATAATATGTGTCGCGAGAAGTCAAGACGTCGCGTGATGTCACGGCTTTTTCCTTGAATCGGAGGGTGTAGCGGGCGTATTCGGCTTTCATCTTTAACCGGGAAACTTAGGGAATTGCGTGAAGTCAGGATCGCGTTTTTCAAGGAATGCGTTTTTCCCTTCCTGCGCTTCGGCCATGAGATAATACATTAATGTGGCGTCGCCCGCAAATTCCATCATGCCGCGCTGTCCGTCAAGTTCGGCATTCATTGCGCGTTTGATCATTCTGATCGCCATGGGGCTGCGTTTGAGAATTGTCTCACACCATTCCACCGTCTCGTCTTCAAGTCGCTCAAATGGCACTACTTTGTTGACCATGCCCATTTCTTCCGCTTCACGTGCGGTATACTGGCGACATAAAAACCATATCTCGCGCGCTTTTTTCTGACCCACGCAACGGGCAAGATATGATGAGCCGAATCCTGCATCAAAGCTTCCGACTTTGGGCCCTGTCTGTCCAAAACGCGCATTCTCGGAAGCAATCGTAAGGTCGCACACTACTTGAAGCACGTTGCCTCCGCCTATGGCGTAGCCGTTTACCATCGCTATCACGGGTTTGGGGATGGAGCGTATGGCCTTATGCAGATCGAGCACGTTTAGTCGCGGCACTCCATTGTTGTCAATGTATCCGCCGATTCCTTTGACTTTTTGGTCACCGCCTGAGCAAAAAGCCTTGTCGCCTGTGCCGGTAAGGACTATAACTCCTATGTCGGGGCGTTCACGGCATATTGCCATGGCGTCAAGCATCTCGAAGTTGGTCTGCGGGCGAAACGCATTATATACCTCCGGGCGGTTTATTGTGATTTTTGCAATACCTCCATACTGCTGAAACAGTATGTCTTCATATTCCTTTATGGTAATCCATTCTCTCATAATACATATTTTTATACAAAGATACGCATAAGTCGAATACAAAACCAAACTTGTTTAGGTTTTGTTGAGCGCGAGTATCTTGGGCGTAGCCAGAGATACGCATTGGTCTAATACAAAATTTATCACTTTGCTTCGAACAAATGCGATTTTGGCCTTATATTAGTCTGAAAATTAGCAGTGTAACATAAAATGGTGCGTATTGTAATAAGTGTGTAATTATTTGTGTAAATGGCAATGTTAAGATATACAGGGGATTGCGAGTTAACAATAGTTAAATATTAGGATTTATTAAAAATAAATTGAAAAATGTATTGCTGGATTGAATTTAATTACTATATTTGCCGTGTAATCAATTTGTAACAAGTTTGTGAATTGATTGAAATAACTAATAGCAACTATTTACATTACAAAAAAAATTATCTATTATGGGTTCTTCTAATTTTCAAACCAAGCTGTTAGGATTGCAAAGCAATCTTTTAAATTTCGCGTATCTTCTTACATCAAACCGCGATGACGCCTATGATTTGCTTCAGGACACAACTCTCAAGGCATTGGACAATGAAGATAAATATGTCGACAATGTGAACTTCAAAGGGTGGGTGTTTACTATCATGCGCAACATCTTTATTAATAACTACAGAAAGGTTGTGCGCTCTGCCACTATTATTGATCAGACTGAGGATCTGTATCATCTCAATCTTCCTCAGGATTCGGGTTTTGAAACTCCCGAGGGATCAGTCGCTGCAAAAGAGATTACTGCCGCTATCAATTCGTTCAGCGATGACTACCGCATCCCGTTCTCAATGCACGTGGCCGGCTATAAGTATAATGAAATAGCCGAGAAGATGAATCTGCCTCTCGGTACAGTCAAGAGCCGTATATTCTTCGCCCGTCAGCGCCTTCAGCAGGCACTCAAGGATTATCGTTAACCGGCGGAATCCAACCGATTAACCCGTAAAAGATTAATAATTTAATTAAGGGGTCATGCACGGCATGGCTCCTTTTTCTTTTGTACATATCTGAGGTTTACGCAGGAGGATTGCTAATAAAATTGGCGAAGCCATGTCGCACGACATAGCTCCGCCTGTGAAATTTATGAGAACCAAATTTTATGCGTTCTTAACTTTCTCAACTACAGCCTTGAATGCTGCGGGATTGTTGAGAGCGAGATCGGCAAGCACTTTGCGGTTGATCTCGATACCTGACTTATGAATAAGACCCATAAGCTTTGAGTAAGAGAGGTTTTCTTCGCGAGCGGCAGCGTTAATGCGCTGAATCCAAAGCGAGCGGAAATTATGCTTTTTATCTTTGCGGTCGCGGTAAGCATAGGTAAGACCCTTTTCCCAAGTGTTTTTGGCAACGGTCCACACGTTTTTACGTGCACCAAAGTAACCACGGGTGAGTTTTAAGATTTTCTTTCTGCGTGCTCTTGAAGCAACATGATTTACTGATCTTGGCATTTTAGTAATGATTTTTGAATGTCAGCGGCTTGTTGTGCTCTTTATTGCTGTGCATTCGGTTAATAAAAAGATTATAAAATCACGAATTAAAAAACAGTGAAACCTTTACGTTACAGTGCGAGCAAATCCTTTACTTCGCGAACGTCAACCTTGGCTACCAAGCCGAAGTGGGTGAGGTTTCTTTTTTGCTTCTTGGTCTTCTTTGTCAAGATGTGACTTTTAAAGGCATGTTTTCTTTTGATTTTTCCTGATCCGGTAAGGGCGAACCTCTTTTTGGCACCGGAATTAGTCTTTACCTTTGGCATTTTTTTAATTTTTAATTAATTCGAGTTATATAATTACTTGATCGGCAAGCCGATCGTGTTATTTCTTTTTAGGTGAGAGCATGATTGTCATTCTCTTGCCTTCAAGCACCGGCATCTGCTCAAGCTTTCCGAGTTCTTCAAGGTCGTTGGCAAAGCGGAGAAGCAATACCTCACCCTGCTCTTTGAAGAGAATCGAGCGACCACGGAAGAATACGTATGCCTTTACCTTGGCACCTTCTTTCAGAAAGCCCTGGGCGTGTTTGAGCTTGAAGTTGTAGTCATGGTCATCAGTCTGGGGTCCGAAACGGATCTCTTTCACTACTACCTTGGTTGACTTGGCTTTCTGCTCCTTCAGCCTTTTTTTCTGCTGATACAGGAACTTCTGGTAGTCAAGAATCTTGCATACAGGCGGTGCTGCGTTGGGGGAGATCTCAATCAAGTCAAGTCCCTGCTCTTCGGCAAGCTTGAGCGCGTCATGGATTGAGTAGATGCCTGGCTCCACGTTTTCACCCACGATTCTGACTTCGCGGGCGCGGATGCGCTCATTGATAGCGTAAGGATCTTTTTCTTTCTGCGGTCCTCTTCGCTGATTGCCGCGTTGCGGCCCCTGATTACCGGGTCTGTTGTCCATTCAGTAGTTTTATTGATTTACCATTTTGTTGACCTCTTCAGTCAAATATTCTGCAAAGGTAGTAATTTTCATTGTACCTTTATCACCTTCGCCCTGTTTTCTTACGGAAACTTCGTCATTTTCCGCTT